>CAKRAK010000011.1 GCA_934294885.1 uncultured Lachnospiraceae bacterium
GGTCTCGGCACTCTGATTGCATCCATGGCAAGCCTGATAAGTTTCAAATATATTGCAAAAGAAAACAGGAATCTGAAAGGGAAGTATTTGGGAATATTCACAGCCTCCAATATTATATTCATGATATTCATGTTAATATTGTATTTTTTTCTTCGATAAAGGTTTTCCCGGAATTACAAAAGCTATAAACGGGTGTTTTGACACCCACAATCGTTAAGTGGCGCTAACACAAAAAGGCACCTAGACTCTTGTCAATATAAATGTGCGAAATACACCACACGGTTTTAAATAAAAAAAGATGCCTCCACTAGGAAAGACACCTCTCTTTATTCAACATAGATATTTACATCTATTTTAATAATTCCTGTTCTATACTAAGGACATCTGGAAAATCAACTTCGCTCCTTTTCTCTGCAATGCTAAAACTTTTCCTGCTTTATCCTTTAACTCCTTTTCCAATCTACCATCAACACGAACCGGTATATTGGCAACAGAGTCCAGATACTCATTTTTCATATATTTTTTTCGTTTCCTCTTAGGCCTCTGCACAAATCTCATCCAGCAGCAGTTCCGGTTCCTCAGCCGGTCTTAGTTTGTCATCAGCCGGTGCAGACACCTCAACACCATTTGGGATTTCCGGCTCCGGCAGTCTTGCTTCGAAGGGCAACCCATTTACCTGCTTGCTTCGTTTCATAAACATCCGAAATGCCGTTGGCAGATCCATTCCCAGCTCCTCATATATATCCGAAACCTCCTGTTTCAATGTTTTATCAGCTCTAAATTGTATCAAAACACGTTCTTCCATGATTATTCTCCTTGTTCCTCAAAATCATATATTATAATTATATCCCCTGCTTGTCTTTATTCTACCGTAACACTTTTTGCAAGATTCCGTGGTTTGTCAACATCTAACCCTCTTGCGACGGATATATAATAGCCAAGCAGCTGTAACGGAACAACGGATAAGCTTCCGGCAAAATGTTCATCAATAGTTGGAATATAAATCACAAAGCTTGCCGTATCTTCCATGGCATAATTTCCCGCCATGGTAAGTCCCATAAGATATGCACCTCTGGATTTGCACTCAACCATGTTAGAAACGGTTTTCTCATAAAGCTCGCCCTGAGTTGCCACACCAATCACAAGAGTTCCATCTTCAATCAGACTGATTGTTCCATGTTTTAATTCACCTGCTGCGTAAGCCTCGGAATGAATGTAAGAAATCTCCTTCATTTTCAAAGAACCTTCTAAGCCAATAGCATAATCAATACCTCTTCCCACAAAGAACACATCATCTGCATTTGCATATTTTGCCGCAAACCACTGGATTCGTTCTTTATCTGAAAGAATCTTCTCAATCTTTTCAGGAATGGATTCCAATTCCGAAAGGAAATGCTTACCGGTTTTATCATCAATTTTTTTACGGACAAGAGCAAACTGAATTGCAAGAAGATACGCAACAATCAACTGGGTACTGTAGGCTTTTGTCGTGGCAACAGATATCTCTGGTCCAGCCAGTGTATAACATACGTAATCGGCCTCTCTGGCGATAGAGGAACCAACCACATTTACAATTGCCAGGGTTTTCAATCCGTTGGCTTTTGCCGACCGCAATGCAGCCAGTGAATCCGCGGTCTCTCCGGACTGGGATACAACCACCACCAAACCGTTGGAATCCAATGGCATTTTCCGATATCGGAATTCTGATGCCAGTTCCACCCGCACCGGAATATCAGCAATATCCTCAAACACATATTGCGCTGCCATTCCCACATGCCATGCCGAGCCACAAGCCACAATATAAACAGATGAAAATGCCTGAATCTGTTCATCCGTCAAGCCGACAGAAGAAAAATCAATGGTATAATCCGAAACATAAGCCCGGTAAGTATCTTTGATAACCTTTGGCTGCTCATGGATTTCCTTTAGCATAAAATGCTCATATCCTCCTTTTTCTGCTGATTCCGCAGAAAACTTAATCTCAACCAAATCCTTTTGAATTTCCTCTCCGTCCAGATTATAAAATACTGCATTTCCCGCTGTTAATTTGGCAGTTTCATGGTTGCCAATATAATATACATTTCTCGTATGATTTAAAATCGCAGGTACATCTGATGCAACATAAGTTTCTCCCTCTGCAATGCCGATAATCATCGGACTGTCCTTTCGGGCAACATATATCTCATTCGGCAAATCCCGGAACATCACTTCCAATGCATAAGAACCTCTGACACGTACCATCGTCTTAGACAAAGCATCAATAGGATCCTGATTGTACTTATTGTAATAGTAATCCACTAATTTAATTACAACCTCAGTGTCCGTTTCACTGTAAAATTCATAGCCTTTTTTTATAAGCTTTTCTTTTAATTCCTGGTAGTTTTCAATGATTCCATTATGTACCCCGACTACATTTGCATCTACTTCTCCGGAGCCGGAGCTGTTCCCTGATACATGGGGGTGTGCATTTGTCTTAGATGGTGCTCCATGGGTTGCCCATCTGGTATGCCCGATACCACAACTACCGGACAATGCATTTCCATCATTAGTTTTATCCCGCAAATGCTTTAATTTTCCGGTTGCCTTTACAACCTTCGTTAATGCATCTCCGTCTCTGACTGCTATTCCAGCAGAATCATATCCACGATATTCCAGCTTCGCAAGCCCTCCCAAAATAACCGGAGCAGCTTCCTGTTTACCCACAAATCCAACTATTCCACACATAACATTCTCCTTTTCCATAATTAATGTCAAGTATGTTGACATTTTACAACATTTTTCATCAAAATACCAGTCTATCTTCGTAGAAATTGCTACGGATGAATGATATAAACCCAGGAGTTTTTGTTACTTAAAATAACATATAAACGTCCCATTTCTCTATTTTTTTATATAAATATTAATTTAGCTATTGTATTTTTCCTTTGTAAGTGCTAACATTACGGTATATTTAGAACTAAGGTATTTTCGTTATTGTTGTTATTTCAAATAACATTTTATTCAAAAAGGAGTAATTCAATGAAAAAATTATCAACCGCACTTTTAGCAGACATTGTAAAAAACAAACGAAAGGTATTAGATTTATCCCAGCAGCAGCTTGCTGACAAGACCGGAATCAATCGTGCCCAGCTCTCAAGATTGGAGCAAGAAGATTATTATCCTTCTATTCCACAGTTAGAGGCTTTAGGAGACGTTTTAGGATTCGAGGTTGAAGATGTATTCATCAATAAAGAAAACAAAAAACTTCCTTCCCCATCTCCACTTAATATTGCTGTAGCCGGAACCGGTTATGTCGGTCTTTCCATCGCAACGTTATTGGCTCAGCATAATCATGTAACGGCTGTTGATATTATTCCTGAGAAGGTAGAGCTAATTAATAACAGAAAATCCCCTATTCAGGATGATTATATCGAGATGTATTTAGCAGAGAAGGATTTAGACTTAGTCGCAACCTTAGATGGTGAAGCCGCTTATAAAAATGCAGACTATGTTGTAATCGCAGCCCCAACAAATTATGACAGCAAAAAGAATTATTTTGATACATCCGCAGTAGAAGCTGTTATCGAGCTTGTATTAAAGGTTAATCCGGATGCTATTATGGTTATCAAGTCCACCATTCCTGTGGGATATACCGAAGCTGTCCGTAAAAAATATAACACCAAAAATATTATTTTCAGTCCGGAATTCTTAAGAGAATCCAAGGCTTTGTATGATAATCTGTATCCAAGCAGAATCATCGTATCTACGGACAAAGATGATGAGAACCTGGTAAAGGCTTCCCATACCTTTGCTGCATTATTACAGGAAGGGGCTTTAAAAGAAGACATTCCTACATTATTTATGGGCTTCACAGAGGCAGAAGCTGTAAAGCTGTTTGCAAACACTTACCTTGCACTTCGTGTTTCTTATTTCAATGAATTAGATACTTATGCTGAAATGAAAGGGCTCAATACACAGGATATTATCAACGGTGCATGCCTAGATCCTCGTATCGGAACACATTATAACAATCCAAGCTTCGGTTACGGTGGATATTGTTTACCTAAGGATACGAAACAGTTATTAGCAAATTATAATGACGTCCCTCAAAATATGATGAGTGCAATTGTTGCAAGTAACCGAACCAGAAAAGATTTCATTGCTGACAGAGTTCTTCAAATGGCAGGTTATTACGGATACGATGAAGAAAACACCTACGACTCTTCCAAAGAAAAAGAAGTGACTATCGGTGTCTACCGGCTTACAATGAAAAGTAATTCGGATAACTTCCGCCAATCTTCTATTCAGGGTGTTATGAAACGAATCAAAGCAAAGGGCGCAAAGGTAATTATCTTCGAACCAACCTTGAAAGATGGCGATACCTTCTTCGGCAGCGAAATCGTTAATGACCTGGAAGCATTTAAAAATTCATCTGATGCAATCATCGCAAACAGATATGATTCCTGCCTGGATGATGTGAGCGATAAAGTCTATACAAGAGACCTGTTCAGAAGAGATTAATCCATGAGCTTAGCTTCATGACTATGTTCATATTATAACAATTCATTTATATGAGATGCCCTCTGTCAAACAGATAGAGGGCATTTATCTCATTCCTGTTCCTTCGTATTCTCCTGCTGTCTCTTCATTTCGTCATAATATGCCTTATAGCGATACGCGGTTCTCCTGCTAATCTCGCTCACTTCCACGATCTCCATAATTGACATACCACTTTCGTACTTAACCACAAAATCATTGTAAGAAGCCATCCACGCCTCGTTATGCTTCTTCCGACCACCATAATTACGGTTCCTGTAATGCTCCAATTCTGACAACAGTTGCTTATTCTCTTCTTCCAGTTCTTTAATCCGAACTAATGCCTCCTCTAATGTATTCATCATACTCTCCTCCAATTCTATCTGTCGATGTTATGTTGTTTCTGTTACCATTATAACTATAAATCAATCCCAAGAGCCGCAACAATATCCTGCACTTCCTCTACAGACATGCCAAGCTTTTGTGCGATTACTTCAATGGACATTCCCATATCAAGATATGCTTCGATTTTTCCCTCAAGTTTGCCTTCACGCTTTCCTTCCATCCTGCCCTTCTGCAGTCCACGGTTCTCATAAATATCAAACACTTCACACATATTCTTCGCACCTCCCTGCTTTTCATTCTGCTTAACCGTAAAACGGTTATCCTTGGTCAACACTGTCATCAGTTTTAAAATCTCATCTATATGAATACATCTCCTGTGCCATTTTATTTTCTGACACTATTATATCTTATTCGCAGTGTCGTGTCAATATCCATTATGACACTCCCAATAAAATTAAAAACCAACCATATAAATGATTGGTCTTACGTCAGGTTTACACCGTACTTCCGGTATCTCCATCCCATTTCTTGTTCAGCCTTGCAATCTTGACCGGTAATTCGTAAATATAATAAAGAATGGTTTCAATAAAATCGATCAGCGCATATACGTCCGATTTGGATAACTCCTCATTCTCGTCTCCATGGGCTCCGGAGTTACCAAGCTTTCTAATCAGGAAACTACATTTATCTAAAGTCTCCGGCAAAATATTTTTACTTGCCATTTCCTTCAGCATTGCTTCCAAATTCTTCTTCTTGCTACCACGTTCCTTACAGACTTTTTCCAGTACCGCTCTGATTGCAATCAATGACACATTTAAATCCACATTAACAGTCTTCACAGCTGCATTGTATGATTTCAAGATACCATCCGGAACGTGAATAAAAGAATATTTACTTCCCGGATACACTACCGTTTCTTCTGAAAGGTAACCACCTTCCGTATCAAACATCGAATCATTAGAGTAGGATTTATGTAAGGATACACCCTTACATACCGGACATTCTAACATCGTCCATTCCGTATATTCCTGAAAGATCGGCTCTCCGTCATCATAATCGGTAAAGCTTTGGTGATGCCTGCCTACAATCTTCAGCAGACCCTTGTTTCCGCAATGTTTACATTCTTTTAATAAATAATTCTTTTCGTTCATAGCATACTCTTCCAACACCATTAAAATCATTATTTACAGTAAATTCAATCTTTATTAATCAACCGAATGACTCTTCGTTTTCCCTAATTTGGATATTTCTCCTCCCCCAGCATACTCCTTTATATCATCCTTTTCGCCCTATTTTTTATTATAATGAATAATATCCAAATATTTTCGGATCAACTGTTTTAAACAAGGAACCGGATAACAAATCATCGCAGCTTTGGCAAACGTTATTTTTTTATTTAATAAAAAAAACAAACCACGGTTTATTGATTTTTTCACTGGTTTTTTCAATTGATGATTGTACTGTATTGCTCGTTCCAAATCCACATCAAATAATGTAAGTTGAGCATCCTCTAATATTCTTTGTCCCTTTTTCGTTTGGCACAAAATCAGCGATATTCCTTCCTTTTGTTTGTCTTTATCAAGCAATGTTCCCCAAGAGTCTCCTACAGTGATGTCTGAAACTCTTTCGATTTTTGCAAAATCACAATTATAACAATTATCCGTATATGTTTTTCCATATAGAAATAATACCGAATATCTATCTCGTTCTTGCTTATACAATATTTTTTTATTATTTAAAATTAGATTAAAATCATTGTTATTTCTAAAACTGACGGAAATAGCCTTATTTAATGAAATATTCTGTTCGTCTAAATATTTTCGTAATAATTCTACCGATGGAGTTCCATGACATATTAAATCTATAGTATACAATTTACGTTCTAAATCAGTTCCCACATATTTTTTTAATCCGGCGATCTGGCATGGCAATCCTACAAATAAAACATTTATATTTTGTACAAGTGATTCCTTAACCTGTTTATATATCTTCTCTGTATTACTCTTAACATACTTCGACCCAGCAAATTCCTCCATTTGATTAATGGATTCCAGTTCACAATAACAAAATTCCCCCTCGATAAATTTACATAAATATACAATTCCGCCTTTATTTTTAAAAGATTTTACAATTGCAGTGACGGCTCCGCCTGACGCAGCAATGGAACGATCTTCTGTATTGTTGGTCCAGCCTTGTTTCCACATAATTGGTTTGTTTAACTCTGGCAAGCTATTTTTCTGACATACCTTTGTACACGCTCCACACTCTATACAAGACTTTTCATCAATACAAGCATTATAATTTTTTAACGAATCACTTATTCTTATTGCATTAACCGGACATCGTACAACACATGCATTGCATGCTGTACAAGCATTTTTTTTACATACAGTTTTCATTTTTTTTACCATTAAACATTCCTAAGATCATACTCTTTGTGACATTTAAGCTTTCCTTATTGAAAAACAGAAAAATAACATACAATATTACCGACAAACAGAAAAAAGTAAAATCATGATTTTTTACCAAAACTGAAATCAACAATGTAAGTATAACAAATAAAACCTCAAAAAATAGTGTTGTATTTATGGAACTCTCCATTAATTTAGCAAGATGAATTTCGGACACAATACTTCTGAATGCCACTGCAGAAACCATTGCTAATAACACTAGTATACTACTCTTGAATATATATCCGCTCACTCCACAAAATAACAAGCTAAAAACAAAAGAAATAATATTAATTTTCCTTAAATACTTTTCTTCTCTCAAAACCTTAAAATATGTATTACACAATAAGTTCATTTTCGCATCAAAAAAACAAATTGGCAATGCAAAGAATAAATAATTTAAACTAATAGCATATTGTGGAAGCCACATTTGCATTAGGACCTTTAATGGAACACTTATAATAAAAATGACGGGCAAACCAACAGATAAAAGGCACCGAAACCTATGATAAACTGATTTTTGTTCCTCTGCAGAAACTTGTCTTAAAGATGGAAACAATACCATACTTACTTGTGAGATAAACATAATTGCAAATGACGCCAATGAAAGTACAAGTGAGAATTTTGCAAATTCTTCAATTCCCCAAACCGAATCTATTATAATTCGACCAACACCCAAAATCAGCATACTGGCAACACCGGCTATTGTTAAATTAAAACCAATGCTTACGCTTTCCTTATAACATTTAATCGATTCTGCAATATTAAAGTTTTTTATAAAAACTATTTTTTTCCCATAATATAAACAATATACATACGAAATAAATTTAGAAAGAATATAACATATAACAAACCATACGAAATTATCAACTCTGCATACTAAAAGTATCGCCAAAAAAAACATAAAACAAATCTTATCTATCATAACGGACTTTGAATATTTTTTTGTATCATTCACCGCCTGAAAAATATATCCCAAACAAAACGAAGAATTAAATATCAACATATAAATAATGGTGCAGAACAATACAATTCTTCTTGCCGAAATAATATTTAAAAAAGAAGATAAAGCAAATAAAACTCCACCTAATACTAATTGCACCAAAAAACTAACCCAAAAAGCACCACCGATCTTTTGGAAATCAAGATCCTCATATTTTTTTCCACCATTAAGTAAATATACCCCATCATTAAAGCCAAAATGAAAAAAGCCAACATAAGATGTATAAAATATAAATAATTGCCAATACCCAAAATCGTTTAATGATAACACCTTAGGAACAATAATTGACATTAACACACTTAACGCAAATGATAAGCCTTGTGCAGCAAATGCATATATTAAATTACCTATAAACTTCTTTTTCCTCTTGTTCAAACTTCATATACCTCATAATTAGAATCATAAATAAAAAAACAAACATATATTGAATATTAAAATAACCAGAAATGAAATGTGCTGCTGTAATCTGTCTCAATATGCCATATGAGAAATATGCATATATCATACTATAAACGCCTACATTCTTCTCCTTTAGTGCTTTCCCCAATAAATAAGTCAGAAAAAATCCCATCATAAACTCAATCAACCAAGTTCCAAACATACCAAAATCGCTATAATAATCACGAAATGCTGTATATACATTTGTTGTATCTCCGTTACCAAAGGAAATAAATTCCTTCAAACTCGAACTAATAGGAATATTAACAAATCTTGCTATCAGTTGATATAGACTACGAAAAGTTTCTTCACCAATCAAACTGCTATTGGATGCATATGAATACCTTCCACGTATCCAAGTATTCAAAGCAGCAATTCCCGATCCAAAATATTCACCAATAATTTGCATAACGGATGATTTCTGTGTTTTACCCGTTAACATTCCCAGCAAAACAAAGGAAATACCAACTATAAGAATTCCCTTACACAGTATCGCTATCGCCTTCTTATTATTTATCCTAACAACGCCATTCTTTCGATACATGCATAACAAAAACATAGAAATAGAATACATGAACACCTGAAGAAATCCTGTTCTTCCTGTACTTAGTACATATAACAAAAACAATGGAACAACACCAAAAATATAGCGTTTTTTCAGTTTTCTTAATCCACCTTGAATCATATCTCTAATTAACATTGCAATATTAACATATCCAAATGCAATAACAAAATATTCAACCAAAGCAATAAAAGTATTGTTATCAACATTATCATACAAATATGCTTTCCGGGCATAATTCAATACAAAACTGCCACCTACATATCCAGCACCTTTTGCCACCTCTAAAACGTGCTTATATTCCAATACAATTACAACAACACTAACCAAAAACATAACCAATACAGAAGATTTTTTTACTGTTAACATTGCATCATCTCTCAAACTGCTAACAAAATGTACTCCATATGCTGTAGTTTTTTTGCAAAATCTTTCGCCCAAAAACATAAAAAATAGCGAACCAATAATTAAAAAAATTGTTGTTGGCAGTAATTCTATTCCCCAATCTGAAGCATTCACCAGAAATACCAGAGATACTGCCCAAAACAATCCCCAAGACTGTATTGAAACGGACAAAATATTATAATTATTCATCATAAGAATCACTATAAAAAAAATTGTAAAAAACAAAAAATATATGTAATTCATAATACCCTTCCTACATCAAGATTAACAAGTCAAATCATCTAGCCATTTTTCAAACGAATACTCCCATACAATCTCTGAATCAATTTCCTCATACGGACTGGATAAAAATAATTTCAAATCATCTATGGAATCCTTCCCCAATAAAAACACATTTTTTCTATTATAAAACGGCTCTTTATCTATTAATTCGTGATTTGTGATTAATTTTTTTTGAAAAAAAATTGACTCCAATGGTCTAAATGACAAACCAGTATAAGGATCCATATATAGATCCAAAATACATTTGTTAAGATTTATTCTTTTTAATACTTCATTATATGGCAATGCCTTTGTATATTCTTTCTTATTATGAAGTTGATAATCATGATCCGGTACAATATAAAAATCGGTAGATATATTTTGTTTTTCCAAAATTTTTTTACAATTCATTATACTTTTATATCTTCCCTTATCAATCCCAACAAACAAAACGTCTGTTTTTGATTCTCCCAATATCTCTGGTTTTTCAGCAATATAAAATGGCAAATGATACCTTAGGTCATATCGTTTACTTTCCTCTTCAGAATAACTCCAAATTTCATCAGCACCCTTTACTAAATCAGGTAACGCTGATTTTTTAACAGGATTTCTATACCATACAACAATTTTCTTATTCGGATGTATTTTTCTAAGATATTCTACATCTGAAACCAAATCAACAGAATCAAATATTATTATACAATCTGTTTGGATTGATTTTAATCTTCGATTATAAATGAAGTCGATATTTAAAAACCTAAATTCTCTTTTTAAACTTTTTAATATTCTGACAAAAATTGATTTGTTTTTATATGTTTCAATGACTTGTATACCTCTTTTACAAATCTCTGTATCAATACCCTTAACAATTCCATATTTTACAAGTGTAACATTATTAATTATTTTTTCCTGCATAATTCCTCAACAACTCCCACAGATATCGCTTCGATTTTTCAATCTCTTCCATATTATTAATAGTCATTCTATCATTTAACAAATCTGTATCATTTTTTAAAAGTCTGTTTTCTAAACCAAATCGTTTCGCCAAATATAGCAAACGTTCATTACCCGGACTGTTTAATTCAAATACATGCATAGGCTTCTCAAATATAATAGAAAATGAAAAACCATGAAAAGAATTTGTCACCACTTCTTTTGCATTCATAAACAAAGAAACAAATGTCTCCGGAGCCGGATTCCAATAAAATCTATCCATTCCGTTTTTTACATCGATTAAAGAATTAGAAATTGCAACAACTTTACATTTTCTTTCTTTTGCAAGTCTTTTAGCATAATGATATATTTGCACATCCCTTCTAAATGCATAAACCAGAATGTAATCTTCTTCTTTACATGATTCATCACAGACATCTTTCCACTGATCTCGTCCTAATAAAAAAACCGGATCAACAACACATTCCACATTCTTAATTCCTACACGATTCATAATCTCATCTTTACCACTTTGTTCCCTGACAGAAATCATTTTAAAATCATGTAACATTCGTTTGTAATAAGCCAAACATTCATCTGGTATTTTACCTACACCAAGACTTGCTGCATAAGATGTCTTTATACCCTTTTTGACAAAACCCAAAAAGTAATTATCATCTTTTCCATTCTCAAGAATCGGATTCCAAATTTGATCACTTCCGGCAATAAACAATTTATTGTCATCATCTATACTAGGGTCAATTACACCCTTCATACACATCGTCAGATTTAAGTATTTTCTTTGAAAGTGATTAAAAGATATTCGTCCCTTTAAAAGATCATACCACCGTAATAACAATCTGATACTGCCCCTTATCCCATGATTGCTGGCATATGGAGGAATATAATCAATAATTTTCACATCATATCCAAGGTCCGCTATATATTTTTGCAAAGCGTATGCCTGTAAGACTGCACCATAATTAATTGGCCAATGACATGTAATAATATTTATTTCACTATTTACCAATTCTGAATTCTTCATTTATCATACTCCATTTATAAAAATCGACTAACAAATCTGTCTATTAACATTTTAGCCTCATATACTTCGGTCCATAGAAAACTTGGAATCATCCTTCCTACCCTCCATTTTATCTTAAATAGAAAATTCATCGTTTTCTTCGAAGCCTTCTTTATATCATAATTGTTCATTACGAAATTTTCAGAAAATCGTGCTCTTTTCTCAAGCGTATTTCTGCTTCTATATGCGAATGGATTATTCTTCTTCCAATCATAACAGTCATTCAGTTCATGGATATTCACTTCGCATTTATGCAAAAATTGATTACCTTTTGTTGTATGGGCAGAGAACACAGACATTCCATTCTTGTTGATTGAATGTACATAATTTTCTCCTCCCCAAAAATCACCTATCGTTATATCTGCAACTCTGTTATCTCCTTTATATTTACAATCATAACACGACTGTCTACCCAAGGAATTAAACGCATATGCATAGTATGATGTGTCAAAGGGCACAAGATATTTTTTTTCGTCTGTATGGATAGATATAAACGGAATCGACCAATTCTTATATGTAAATCGTTCCTTGATATCTCGAATTTTTGATGAATCGTGAAGAATTGTTTTCCTCATCTCTTTAAATACCTGAGGAGATGTTACCCCCATGCAAACCAATTGCACAGTAATCATGTTATCATATTCTTTACCTAAATAAATTTTTAATGCACCAATGTCACAGGGAACTCCTATAAACAAAACAAATCTTCCATTTTCCAAATCAGTTAAAACAGATTTAAATATGGATTTTTTTCTTGCTTGCGAATACTTTGTACCCAATAGTTTGTCATAATTCTTATCTTCGACCCGTCTATATTCAACTTGTTGAAAATCATCTGTATATTCAACGCCGTATATAACACCATTATGTTCTGTTACATACTTATACATTGCCTGAGCTATTCCACCAGATGCACTTTTTCGACAAGCAACATCATCATTAATATAACCAAAGTAATCACTATTGATTTTATTTTGTAAACTAACTGTATTTAAAATGGGACATTTATCTATGCATACTTTACAACCAATACATTTTCCCTCATCAACACGAGGTTGAAAAAAACCTTCCTCATCCCGCTCCATTTTTATTGCCTGTTTGGGACAAACCAATGCACAATTTTCACATCCACAACATCTTTTTTCATCAACGTAGTTATTTATCATTATAGTCCCCCTGGGCGACTCTCCTATAAAAGTCTTGCAACTTTTCAGTTTCTATCCTTATGTTATAACCTGCACGATCCAGCATATCATTCGTATCAAGATTAATTTCATCAGCAATGTATTCAAGAGCCTTTTCAGCCCACTCTCCTGCAGAACAATTTAGTGATAACGAATGAATCAATGGTGTAACCATTATTTCTGTAGATATACAATCAGAGCACAAAATTTTCAGTTTTGAATATTGAGCTTCTACTAAAGAAACTGGCAATCCCTCCCAAAACGAAGGAAATAACATCATATCTGCCGCTGACAAAAAATCGTTGATATTACTCTTTACACCTAAAAATTTGACACATTCATTCAAATTCAGATTACTAACCTTTTTTCGGATGTCATCTAACAACGAGCCTTCCCCTAACAATAAAAGAACACTGTTAGAATCCTTTTGCACAATCTCATTAAAAATGTCAATAATAAAGTCATGATTCTTTTGTTTTTCAAATCTACCAACATGAATAAATACTTTTTTGTCCTCAATACCATATTTTTCTCTTATACGGTTTCTAGCCTCTGTACTGTAAAAAAATTTATCGGAATCAACAGCATTTTTTATTATGGAATAATCCTTAGGAAACATCCACTCTCCAGCCAAATCTGAACAGGCAAACCTTGCATCAGTAAATCGGTTAACAAACTTTTTATTTATTTTGTGAATAATTGTACCTAATTTACCCTCTGCTTTCGTATTATGACTATGTATAATTACACATTTTCGATGTTGTATTTTACATATAATAGCAGGTAAGATATAGATGAGCGCATTACAATGAATCTGCACAATATCATATTCCTTATGCTCTCGAAAAAAATGAATAGTCTGAATAAAATTTGATACAATATGTCTCGGAAAGGATGCTGTTGTATATACAATTCCACCGTGACTTCTTATTTCATTTTCAAATGCATTCTTCTCTGCCCTTAGTAAAAAATCAAATTTTATACTCTCATCAGTCAAATGCGTCATATAATTCACGATAAGCGCCGGTGCACCACCACGACCAAAACTACTTATTACATGCAATACTCTAATCATACAAATCCCCTTTTTCTCCATCTATCATTTGAGATAACATAGAAATACTCTTTTTTCTCTCTTCCGCAATTATCCTTTGAGCGGCTTCATAATCAACATCATTAATCAATTCAAATTGTCGATTCTTCGTATATAAAAAGCACTCCATTCCTACAGTCCCAAGCAAATCTGTTATTCTTGACGCCGATTCATTTACACAGCTATACAATTTTTTGCTATATATTAGAGAAAAAGCAGTTGCATGAAATGAGTCCGTTACAACATATTCTGCATTCTTTATATAGCCAATCCACTCTGACGGACCTGCACACATATCACATTTTGCTCCAACTGCTCCCATTACAAACGGAACCGCAACAACCTTTAAACCTGTTGCCTTTTTCAATTCTTTCAGTATATGCGTCATGTATTTCGAAGGGGACAACTGGTAGACAAAAATATACCCACCATATTCAGGCTCAACAGCGACCTCATCCCAATCATTTTTCATAAGTAGCAAAGTCGGATCCATTCCGACAAAAACCCGGTCTCCGAGAATCGTTTTTAACAATTCGCACGCACTCTGTTCCCTCACATTAACAACCGCAAAATCCTTTAACAAGGAATAATAACTATCTGCGATTTCCGGTGAAAAACTATCGAATCCCAAACTCGCTGCATAGCTTATCTTTTTCCTATTATCACATACAAAATCCAAAAAATACCTTGTATCAAAATCTGTCAACTCATAATTCCAAACCTGATCACTTCCCGTTATAAAAACATCATATTCCGGATTCAAGGAATCAATTGTACTACAGTCTACCTTTGAAGTTTTTACTATCTTTTTGCGAAACTCTTTAAATCTTTTTTTTCTCGGCCATCTAACAAAAACATTAATATTTCCTAATATATATCTGATAATCCCTTTTCTTTTTATTGCAGCCTTACAGTATGGCTTTGCCAAATATTCACAATAATAATTAATCACATCACACTGATGTCCTATGCTGTTTATCGTATGTTGCAGAGCATAACACTGTAACATTGCTCCATAATTATTCGCATCCTGAAATGTTATTGTTGCTACTTTTTTCATATCTTTTACCTTAAAGCATCTGATATAATGGAACCGAGTTGTTTAACACTGTTTTCGATACAATATTTCTTTGCACATTCTCGATTTGTTTCTCCAAACTGCTTTCTTAATTCCCTATCTCTTACTAATTTCCCTAAACCATTGGTAAACCCCTCTACATCATGCGGCGCATACGAATAACCATTCTTTTCATTAACAACATAATCCTTTATTCCTTGTACATTAGAAGTAATCAGCGGTAATCCTGCAGCCATAGCTTCTATTGCAGCAATGCCCAATCCTTCTCGTTGAGATGGATGAGCAAAAATATCAGCAACCGCCAATATTTCCGGAATATCATATCTATGACCTAACAATTGCAACTGATTATCTATCTGTAACTCTCCGGCTAATCTTAACAAATCATCCTCTAATTCGCCTCTTCCACAAATAATGTACTTCAAGTTAGAATTATTAAGACCTGCAATTGCTCTTAAAATAACTGCGTGATTCTTTCTATGTTGTAATTCACCAACAGAAACAATTAATATATCATCTTCATCAATGCCTAATTCTTTTCTCTTCATTTCGTAATCAACTTTAACTTGAGCATATTTATCTAAACATAATCCAATACCATCTATATGGTAGACCGGTTTTTTAAAATGTTTTTGAGTAAAATAAAAATCCTCCCAATTGATTACTGTAATCAAATCGCAATAATGCGACATAAATTTTTCCACAGGATAATAAACCCAATTCTTTTTAGGTGCCCCTTTAAAAAAGTGATATCCATGAGCTAGATACATAACTACACTGCCCCGCTTTCTTGAATTACGTGCAGCTAATCTCGTCATTACACCCATTACCGGTTCATTCGTCCATATAAAATCATATTTTTTATTTTTTAATACATGTTTTAAATCTATCAGTCCACTAATATTTTTTATACTAAATGGAGTTCTCTCGGTCCGTATTTCATAAAAAGAAACCGATTTTGGAAGCATTTCTTTAATTTTTTCCTTATATCCTTCGTTTTGATATCCCTCAGCTTTTGAGCAGGCAACGTCCACATTTGCGCCATTATCCAACAGGTATAACACATGCGGTACCAAAAACTGAATCATCATTACATCTGTTGAGGTAATAAGAATTTGTTTTCCCTTAATATTATCAATCATAAATTGCTGTCACCCATTCTTTATAAATATCTATCCTGTTGCGCACTACGTCCAAATAACTCATATGGAGTTTTCGTGTTATTTCTCCAACTCCTTCTGTGCTGATTTTATATCTATCAATACTTAATATCGGTGTCAATTCCATAGCAGATCCACATAAAAATGCCTCATCACAGGTATATAACTCTGTTCGGTCAATCGTCCTCTCCAAAATCGGAATATTCATATATTGAGCAATTTTTATTATTGTATCCCTTGTGATACTTTCCAAAACACTATCTGTCAACTGCGGGGTAATTAACACGCCATCCTTAACCATGAAAAAACACGAACCGGGTCCCTCAGCAACCTTTCCGGCCTCATTTAAAAAAAGACATGTATCATATCCATTTCTCAGAGCTTCTCTCTGACCAACTCTACTATTAATATAATTCGCCCCACACTTAATTCTTGGAGATAATGTTTCATCGCTAATCCTTCTCCAAGACGTTACACATACATTTAATCCCTTTTTATTATACTCTGCACTCGTCCTTCCTCTCGGAATTGGAGCAATAAACATTTCCACCGGGCCTTCCGAACCCCATGAACCAAATCCATCAACAAAGAGTGTTTGTCGTACAGAAAGATTTTCATCATACTCATTTGCTTTAATAACATCAACCAAAGCTTGTTTTAGTTCTTCTTTTGAATATGGGCAATCAATCTGTAACAGTCTGGCTGATTTCAATAGACGATTATAATGATCATCCAAACGAAATGCATATAATTGTTTTTGTTCCTCATTCCAATAACAAGGAATACCTTCAAATACATTTAATCCAAATTGTGCAGTTGGAGCAAGAGCATTTACCTTTGCATCATTAACATCAACGATATCCCCTTTAAACCATATTCTTCTGTGTTCTACATCATATTTCATAATCTCATCTCTCCCATCAGTCCGGCATATGAGCAATACGTATTATTTCTTCTTCTGCCAGTTTTGCAGCATCAACATCATCCATTGATTTGTCTATTTTATTTTCATATATATCTTCCTTTTGAAATACCTTAATGACCGATTCAAAAAGAATTTTAATATCGATCAAAATCCCCCATTTATTAAACAAGTCAACATACTGATTATCATACTCCACCTTATCGTCCCAAGAAATATCATTTCTTCCTTTTACCTGTGCCAAACCCGTCAAACCGGCTTTCACCCTAAATCTCTTTTTATACCTCTTATTAAGAGTATCATAATCTCCCAGTTCATATGTAACACATGGTCTTGGACCGACTACTGACATCTCGCCCCTCAATATATTGAATAACTGCGGTAGTTCATCGGCACTGGAATCACGAAGTTTTCTTCCTACCTTTGTTACCCTTGGGTCATTCTCGTAATTGAATAGTCCGGTTCCCATTTTCTCAGCATTCGTAACCATTGATCGAAACTTGAACATCTGAAAAACCTTCCCATCCTTTGTTCTTCTTCCCTGCTTAAACAATATCGGACCTTTTGAATCTCTTTTAATAGCAATTGCTATTCCTATCCATACCGGCAATAACAATACAATCGCGATTCCTGAAGAAAGAACATCAAAGGCTCTTTTAATATACAAATTCATTTTCTTCATTTATATTACCTCTAAAATTGAAATGTATGAAAAATATCATCAAACGTCTCAGCTTCCTTAATCACTTCTATCTTATCCCCACAAATATCTAACACAGGAAAATTAGGGAGAATAAACGGTGGTTTCATCACCAGAGAATATGATCCACAGTTGCTTATCACTATGACATCTCCTACCGCTAATGAACCACAGTAATTTTTATATAAAACATCTGATTCAATACACGTAAAGCCGACTAAATCAATATCTGTATATTCCATTTGCTCATTTCCCATCGCAATTACCTCTAACGGTGGATTCACACCCGTCATGCTAATATTCTTCTGACTTCCTAAAACCGAGGCTATATTTTTTCCACGAACCTGTTTTATTGTTTTAACAGTCCCAACAAATTTCATACAATCCCCAACAAGTGCAGAACCCGGTTCAATTAATAATTCTGGTTTAACATCTTTATCATTAAAATAATCCGCAATAATTGTTGCCGCTGCTACTGCATATTCATTATATTCGGGAATTCGTGTACTGAATTGTGCCTTTAAGGAATCATCCATCTTTCCAAAAATACCACCTCCCAAATCAATTCTATCAGGTATAATCCCAATCTTTTCAATAACATCAACCATTCCTCTTGCTCTGGCAGACCAATATTCCACTTGACGCTTTGCAAAATGGCACTGAAGATTTTTCAATTTGAGACTATCATTATTTTGAATAAACGACAAAACCTGTTCAAAATCATCACTGTTTACATCAAGTCCAAAACGAGAAAGAACATCATCACCAACATCATAATTGCATCTGATACCTAAATTTAGTATGGTGTCTTTATGATTATCTACAATAGGTTTTATAATGGAAAGTTCTTCTAGCGAATCAATATTAAGAGTTCCACCAGCAACCAGAAACTTTTCAATTTGGTCCGGATTTTTTATAGGACCATTCCATATTATACGTTCTGCATCCACCCCTATTCTAAGTGCCAGTTCCATTTCCATCTCTGATACAACTTCTGCGTAACCACCAAGTTCATCAACAATTTTACACAGCTTTGGAGTATAATTTGTTTTATAGGAGTAAGCAATATTAAAGTTGGAGTAAATAGCAGAAAAACAAGCCTTCAGCTCCTTAAAATTTCTTTTAAATTGCTCTGAATCAAGCAGATAAAATGCCTCTCCATACCCTGCTTTTAACTTTTCAACTACACTCTTATTTATTATCATAATCCATTCCTCTTTATATTAACTATATGCTGCACTAAGGTTTCAACAACTCTCTTATTTTCTTCTAACTCTTCAACCGGCATTTCATCAACTTGTTTTTCAAAATTCCTTAAAATTTCCATATTTGTTGAAAAAACCTTTTCGATTTCCGCATTGTTTCTTATTTCTTCGGCATTACAAAAACTTCTCGACAAGATTGCTCGTGTTGAGCCTAGTCTATAATGTTCCATTATTATCTTTTCTGCCGGCAGCATTCCCTCCCCGATTTTAGCAATTCCACCAAATCCATAAGGAATACCTGCCAACTTAATCTTTTCACATAGCTTCTCAACAGTTCCATTAGCCAGTAATTCGAACATAAAAGTCAATCCATATGATAGATGCAGATCGTTTAAACCAATATGTATTTCATCTATATGGGAAAGCTTTAATACTTCATCTAAACATTCAACAGCCTCTTTCGTTTCAAGCAAAAGACTTGTTCTAACTCGTCCTCCGACACAATGAAGAAATTCTTGTACCTCTTTTACCGATTTCCACATTGGAAGCATAACAATATCGGCACCGGCTTTAATAACATCATCTATTTCTTTAATAGATGCCACATTCCATGGATTTACCCGAACCATTAATTCACTCACACTTAATAATGGCTTTATTTTTACAATATCATCTATCGAATGTTTCGATTTTACAGTATTCATTCCCTTTTGACGTTCCTCTTTACCTAATGTCTCAAGATCTATCCAAATTCTGTCAACTCCATACTTTTCAGCAATCAATGCCACCTGACTATTGTTTGTTATATACATCAAGTTCAATGCCATACTAATCATATACTCCTCTATACAGATTAAATATCCTACGCCGGATGATACGTACTCACCACGTCCTGAACCAGTTCCCTGATATCACTCCGATTCTTATAAGAAGCCTCCATCAGCTCATCTAACTGTCCTAAAAATACCTCGATATCAAAGGGAATCGGACATCCGATATGGATGAGGTCATTCTTTGTCTTCTTAAGACCTTCCTCAGCCATAAGCTTTTCTTCATAGAGCTTCTCACCCGGTCTTAACCCGGTATACTCTATCTTAATATCTACATCCGGCACATAGCCGCTGCAGCGGATCAGGTTTTTGGCAAGGTCTGCGATTTTCACCGGCTCACCCATATCCAGAACAAAGATTTCTCCTCCCTTGGCATAGGTTCCTGCCTGCAACACAAGGCTTACCGCCTCAGGAATCGTCATAAAGTATCTTATAATATCAGGATGGGTTACCGTAACAGGTCCACCTGCTAATATCTGCTTCTTGAATAAAGGAATAACCGAACCATTACTGCCAAGCACGTTACCGAATCTGACCGCTACAAATTCTGTCTTTGTATTCCGAAGTGCTTCCTGAACCTTCACATTTACATCTCTATCCTTAGTAAGATGGGTAAAGAGCTGTGGAATCTCATTTGCCTTCCCTGCCTTAATCTTCGCATCAAATGCCTGCACTACCATCTCACACAATCGTTTGCTGGCACCCATAATATTCGTAGGATTTACTGCCTTGTCCGTACTAATCAGAACAAATCGTTCACACCCATGGGTCATGGCAGCAAATGCCGTCTTGTAGGTTCCGATTACATTATTCTTAATGGCTTCACAAGGACTGTCTTCCATAAGGGGTACATGCTTATGAGCCGCCGCATGATACACAACCTGTGGTCTGTAATCCTCAAATACCTGAAAGATCTTACGGCTGTCTCTTACGGAACCGATAATGGTTTCAAGGACAAGCTCCGGATACTTTCTCTTAAGCTCTAACTGTATATCATAAGCATTATTCTCATACACATCAAAGATAATAAGCCTCTTAGGCTTATGGGCTGCAATCTGCCGGCAAAGCTCCGAACCGATAGAACCGCCCCCACCGGTAACCAGTATCGTTTTATTCTCAAGGTAATGAAAGATTTCCTCCATCTCTACCTGAATCGGGTCTCTTCCAAGCAAATCCTCTATCTCAACATTACGCAGCTTGCTGACGCTTACATCCCCATTTAACATCTGATAGATACCGGGAACGATCTTAATCTCGCAGCCACATTCCTTACAGGCATCAATAACTTCCTTCTGTTTTCTTCTGGACACACTCGGCATGGCAATGATAATCTGGTTAATGTCGTACCGCTCCACACGGTCATTGATACATTCCCTGCCTCCTTCGATTAACACACCACGAAGGTACTGCCCATGCTTCATCTTATCATCATCCAGCACACAGCACACCTTAGCAGTCATCTCCTTGGAATGATTAATCTCATCTATAATCAATCGTCCCGCATTTCCTGCACCATACAGCAGGATTCTTGTGGATGAAGCATCTCCCCTGCCATCCAGACTATGTTTGAACAGCCGAAGGGCACGATAAGAAGCTCTTCCTGCAATTGTAAAGACAATAAAAAACATACCAAACATGAAATGATAAGACCGTGGCATATAATAAGAATCCACACATACCATAATGATTGTCTGTCCAATTACCACGATGAGGCTTCCCATTAAAGTCTGGGCAAGCTCTCTGACGCTGACATATTCCCACAGACTGTCGTATAACTGGATGAACTTAAAGACTACCCAAGTAAGAATAATGGTAAAGGGTGCCATCAAAAAAGCATGCTCCAGATACTTTGTATCAATGTCTGATACATGCATGTCAAAGCGGACAAACAGTGCCAAAAAAGCCGATAACAGCACTGCCATCCCATCATATATCCCAAGCACGAACACTCTTAATGTCTTTTGTCTGTCTATCATTTTTTGTTCTTTTTGCGACATTCTCTCATTCCTCATCTGTAAATAAGCCGACTGTCTGTTATATCCACAAACGAACCGGCTCTCTTCACATTCACACTACCTGTTACTACTCTTCTTCCTCTTTACCGTACTCTCCATAATTACCATAGTATTTTCCATAGTAATTACCGTAGTAGCCCTTACCATAGTAGCCATATCCTTTACCGCCCATCTCTACCTTGTTAAGGACGGCTCCAAGAATCTTACAGCCACTTTGCTCTAACTGCTTCTTGACTCTTTGTACAATCTTATAGCTTGCATTATCCGTCTCAATAACAATAATGGCGCCATCACATTCCTTTGCAATAATGGCTGCATCAATTACGCTGCCAAGAGGCGGACAATCAATGATAATATAATCATAGTGTTCTCTTCCATATGCGATTAAATCCTTAAACCGTTGATTGCCAAGCAGCTCCGATGGATTCGGTGCTGACTGACCGGTAAAGATAATACTGAAGTTCTCTACATTTGTCTCATAGATTACTTCCTCTAACTTACTTTGTCCTGTAAGATAATGGGATAATCCCTTTGTTTCGATATCTACACCGTAACGAACGACCGTAACGGACTTACGGATATCTGCATCAATATATAAAACCTTCTTATCATCCTCTGCTAAAGAATTTGCCAGATTAAAAGACACGGCAGACTTTCCTTCATTAGGAACAGAGCTTGTAAGTGCAATCACCTTCACATCATCCCCGGAAAACCGGATATTGGTACGAAGTGTTTTATATGCTTCATTTGTCTTAAAGTCTAATTCTTTCTTTTTCTCAAAATTAACCTTCATCTTAACACTTCCCCCTATCTGTTCTTTCCGGATGCTTTCTTTGCTTTTTTCCGCTTCTTTCGTTCCGCAACCATATCCTTGTCATGTCCTCTGGTTGCCTTCTTTGAAGTTCCTTCCTCTAGCGGAATAATACCAAGGGTATTAATACCGATGTACTTCTCCACATCCTCAGATGTATGGATAGAATCATTCATCAGGAACATCGCGATAATCACACCTGCTGACAACACGAATCCGATTAACGCGCCCATAACAGCATTTTTTGCTGTGCTAGGACTTGTCTTTTCCTCCGGTACATGACCATAATCAGCTACATTCGGTGCTTCCGTCTCCATAATCTCTTCCATTCGGGAAGCAGATACATCTGTAAGCTTATCTACAATCGTCTTAGCCATATAAGCATCGTGATTATTTACCGTAATGTTAATAAAACGGGTATCCTGTGGATTCTCCACCGATACGTTTGCAACGAATTCCTCATAAGTCATATCCAGCTCCAGCTCTTCGATTACTTTATCCACAACCGGACGGCTTTTAATAAATACCTGATAATCCTTTGTAAGAGAGGAACCAACCTGTAAGTCCGTCAAAGAGGTAATACTGGTTGACTTGCTCATAACATAAAGTGTGGATGTAGAGCTGTATACAGGCTCTATAAATGCCAATGTATATCCTGCTGCGATTCCAAAGCCTAAAGCTGTTGCAAGAATAATAACCCATATCTTACTAAGCAACACATAAAAGATTTCTAACAAATCAATTTCTATTTCTTCATTCTGCTGGTTTGTTTCCATTCTATTTCTCCCTCTATTGTAAATATTGATTCTCTATCATCTTCTGCGGATTCGTTACGAATATCTCTTCTAACATATCTCTTCCACACTTCTTTTCAATCCAACCTACATAATCCTTAATATAGGGTGCCCGGTTATCCAGGTCATGGGCATCTGTTCCAAAGAAGCTGATATACCCTTCCTTCACAAGCTTCTTGCACCATCTGGCATTCTCATCCAATATGCCGCCATATACACTGGATATATTCATCTGCAATGTAACATCCATATTAATCAGCTCATCTAATCGTTCCGGATGCTTAAAAAGGCACTGATAACGCTCCACATGAGCGATAATCGGGCGAAATCTTGCGTTGATAATCTGACGCATCGCCTCATATACCTCCTTATAACCAATCCGGATGTTAAACTCAACAAGGACATACTTCGTATCATTCATAGTCTGGATCAGACCTGCCTTCAAATCATCTGTGATACCATTATCCCACAAAACCTCGTTACCTAAGTACAAGGTAAGCTCCGGGTACTTCTCATGAACAGCCGACTTAAATTCCTCAAATCTTAGTTTTAATTCATCCCTTGTATAAGGATTCTTATGTCTCATATAATGAGGTGTCAGAACAAGCTGTCTGGTACCTTCCTGATAAGCAATATCAATCATCCCCATAGATTCTTCCAAATCCTGGGAACCATCATCTACCCCCGGAAGGATATGATTATGTATATCAAAATAATTCATCGTAATCTCCTTACTCACTGCGTCTGTTCTTAAGATTCAAAAACAGACCGAATAAAATCATTCCCATTACCACCATAAAGGCTGTCATTGCCGTCATTACAGAGGTAAATTGTTTGATACAGGAAACTAAGAACAGATATAAGTAATCCGGTTCTATGTACATATATGCATATGGTTTTGCAACCAATAATACCATTACACCAATCATCAGAATGAATCCCGCAATCAGGAAGGAAGCCGCCATATGTTTCATTCCCCGTTCTCTTTGCTGATCCATGAAATACATGAATATCATGCCAAGTATGCCGCTAAGAAGCAGTGCCCCGCCGGCAAGCTTAACAACACTCTTATAACTACGTTCCAGATTCGCCACATAAGGAGCTACATTACTGTCGGGAATCGGCGTTTCTTTCTTACCGTCTAATATCTTCATGGTATTCTGCTTAATGGCAAACAGATAATCCTCATAAGTCTGAATCGTTTTCATCTCAGAAGTCTGAATATCCTTCTCCGTTGCATCATCAACCATATCAGCCAGATATTCGGAATACGCATATCGGAAATAACCACTGCTTTGCATGTTTCTCATAATAACATCTCGGTTAAACAGTCCCGCCTTCAGGCCTGCAAGTAAAAATACACCAAGAATGCTTATGGTGGTTGTTACGGTAAGAACCGCTCTTACCCGGTGACGAATCACCTTTCTTCTGCTATGTCCATGGTTTCGACGCTTACGGTTCTTTACCCGGAATACCATGCACTTTCCAGCAAGCAAAAAAACAATACCAACAACTGTTACCAAAAGAACCACTGCCGAAGCAATCTGAATTCCCAAAATCACACCGGAAGGAATCATATTCTTTTTCTTAGAAAGAATCACCTTCTTGTTGTCCTTTGTGGATACTACTACATCATCCTGGTCTAACTCCACCAATACAGATGCCGACTCCTCCTTCGGTCTTTGCTGTAATGTAGTCTTAGCCTCCGTTGGATTATCCATAACTTCCCAGATATTGCCATCTGAAGAAGAAAGCCATTCATCTACATCCACAGCTCCATTCCCTGCAGAAGCATCCTCTGTCGATGCATCCTCTGTGGTTCCGGCTTCCGTACTTCCGGCTTCTGTCGTGCCATCCTCTGTGGTTCTGTCCTCTGTCGTACCATCTTCTGTTGTTCTATCTTCTGTAGAGCCACCTACCTCGTAGAGATACCCCTGTGCCACACCCTCTGCCACACTGCCATACATCCGGCTGATTGCTTCACTTGCCTGTTCCGCAGTCAAATCCACATTATCTCTACATAGATATACATTCAGTGTATTGATATAAGAGCTTTGTGCCCGGTAAGTTCTTCCTTCGTAAGTAAATGTTCCACTTGCAGCAGCAATCACTCTGGCTTCGTTTCCATTGATTCCTCCTGCAAATGCAACCATTTTCGGACAAACCATTCCTATAAAAATCATACCTAACATAATGAACCATATTTTTATAACATTCTTTCTGTCCTTCATCTTACAGTCTCCACTTTCTTACAAAATTATGAGCTACTAAATGAATCATCTAGTAGCTCATATATTGTTTTATTTAGTAATCAAATTTACTTAGCTGGACGCTGGTCAACATCAGTAATTGTAGCAACCTTGCTTAAATCAGTAGCTAAATTACCTAATGACTTAACAGTTCCAACGATGTATAATGTCTTACCTTCATTGTACATCTTGTATGACTTACCGTTTACAGTAGCAACAACATAGATACCGCTGTCACTCTTTAATGAAGTAAATGTATTCTTACCAACCTTTACCTCATACTTGTACTCTTTGCCATCCATGAATGCAGCGAAGACATCCATATCTTCTACATAAGAAGCAAAGTTCTCTGTAATCGTAACACCAATCTTACCGGTCTTAGTCTCAACATCACCTAACCATGTGTTGCCAACCATTACCTTCTTACCATCGTAAGATACAGTCTTCTTAACGCCATCGATTGTTACTTCGATACTATTAACCTTAGCACCTGCTGCTGCCAATGCTGCCTCTAAATCAGTTGCGATAGCCTTAGGAGTACCTGTTACAGTAGCTGTAGCTGTAGTACCTGTCTTAGGATCTACCTTAACAACATCTGGATCTACAACCTTAATTGTAATCTTCTTAGAGTATACATACTTACCGTTAGGGTTCTTCTTACCTGAACGAACATAAAGAGTTAAAGTACCCTTCTTTAATGCCTTAACAGTATAGTTGTTACCCTTACCTCTACGTTCTACAGAAGCAATTGCTTTATTAGTAGAGCCATCT
The DNA here is from genome assembly GCA_934294885.1 of uncultured Lachnospiraceae bacterium. Classification (GTDB taxonomy): domain Bacteria; phylum Bacillota; class Clostridia; order Lachnospirales; family Lachnospiraceae; genus CAG-590. The sequence goes on from CAKRAK010000011.1 coordinate 26,809, forward strand.
ACGATTAAGTTAGCAGTTGTATCAAATGCATCTGCATTAGTTGCTGTCTTGAATGCGTAGCTTGTCTCTCCAACACACATAACTGTAGGATATCCTGCCTTCAAAGATACAGAAGTAACTCTGTTCTTAACATTTACAGTCTTACGGCAAGTAACACCTGTACCATCAGTAGCCTTAGCAACGATAGTAGCTTTACCTGCCTTCTTACCTGTAATAACACCTGTCTTGCTGTCAACAGTAGCTACAGCAGGAGTTAAAGAACCCCACTTAACTGTCTTGTTGGCATCTGACTTCGTAGCTTTAACAGTAGCCTTAGCAGTAACCTTACCGCCTACAGCAACATTACCGGCACTTACTGTAATCTTGCTAACCTTACCAGACTTAACACGAACGAGAACTGTCTTAGTTACAGTTGCGTAACCCTTCTTAGAGAACTTGATTGTAATCTTAGCTGTACCTTTTTTACGAGCTGTGATTACACCATTACTGTTAACAGTTGCAACAGCCTTATTACTTGACTTGAATGTAGGCTTGATGCTTGGTTTAGAAGTTGTCTTCAAGGTTGCCTTTTTCCACTGAGCTAAATTAATATTAGTTGCAGTAGGACGAACAGTTACAGAGTTAGTTACATTAACACCTGTAATTCTTCTTGATGCTGCTTCTGCAGATGTGCTTATACCGACTGTAGCGGCTACCACTAATGCAAAAGCGAAAACTAAAAGTTTTTTGAAGTTTTTCATTGTTGAATCCTCTCCTTTTCTTAGTTTTGGGCACATGTACCAAAATGCACCTATGTAATTATTTAATACGTCTACGACTATATAACAATCCGTAACAAAAGTCAACCCATTATGACAACTTTCTTGACTCTGCAGTCAAGATTCAAGTCTTACAAGAGCATACTTGTGTTGTAGATGATATAATCCACATTATATTGTATATTGAATACTTTATGAGAAAGGACTGATTAGATATGAGAATCGGAACAACCATAAGAGAATTAAGAAAACAACAGAATCTAAGCCAGTCCCAACTGGCAAAGGATATGCAGATGAGCCGAACCACCATTACCAATTACGAAAATAATTACAGTAATCCGGATCTAGACACCTTAGTTGCTTTGGCCGAATATTTTAATGTATCTACCGACTATCTCTTATCCCACACGCCGGTACCGACTGACACGAATCAAAAAAAAGAAACTGCTTCCCAAAATAAGGAGCAGCTTCGTTTCTGGCATTATTTTAATCGATTAAGTGTGGAAAACAGGGATCTTATTATCGGAACCATGATTCAGATGTATAATGAGGAAAAGTGACCACACAGCGAAACCACATAATCCCCTGGAATGTCGGTTTTTTCCCCGGGAACAATCTGCACCGGCAAGGAACCGTCGCAGACACAAAAGCTGTCAAAAGGGATTCTCATTCCTTCCCCGGTCCATTTGATATACGCCTCCTTCATCGTCCATACCTCCAAAAATCTATGAGGTCTTTCTTCCAAAGGGGCTTCCATAATCCATTTATATTCCATCCTGCAAAAGCATCGCTTTGCGATTCCTTCATAATTTCTCGTCTTATGCTCTATGTCAATTCCCACAGGCTGATTTCCTACAGCAATCACAACATAATCTCCGGAATGAGACATATTAAAAAAAATCGGCCGGGGTGTGTCTGTTAAAAGCTCCGGCTTTCCCTGACTTCCATATTGAAAACAAATCCGGGAAATCGGAACATCTGCCTCTTTACTTAAAACCTCCTGCAAAAAATGACTGATCAAAATTTGTTTTTTTGCAAGGGACCGGTTTTTTAATTTGTCGATTTTTTCTTTTCGTTCTGTCACCAAATCTCCGTAAAGAGCAAGTGACTGCTCATCCGAGCAGTCACCACTAAGTTTTTTGTAATAGATTCGAACCTTGCTATCTTCCATCTAATTTACCTTATCTGGGATACTAAAAACGTGTTTCTTCTATAATATATGAATATGTATTCTATGAAATACACTTTTCATACGATGAATAACACAATAGTAATTTATATGTGTTTCTTCTATATATAATGGAATTTCATACAAACTATAATTCAGAAGCTACCTTTGTTAAAATCTTAACCTCTGTTGCCTTTGCTCTGTCAAGGTATTCGGCAATTCTTCCACCGGACTCAATCTCATTGGTTACAGAAATACGAACCAAAAGATTACGGGCTGCCAACATATCCTCAACCACTGTACCGTATTCGTCTAACATTTCCTGATCATAAGGAATGATTTCATTCGCCATTAAATAATGTAATCTCTTCTCCATCAAAACCTTGTGGTCATAAGCGATATGTAATGCACGGATATCAAAGTCAGGCTCTTCTTCATGAAGCTGCTTGTCTACTCTTGCCTTCAAAGCATCGTATACATTCACACCAAAGATGGTATCATCGAAACGGTTACGCATCATACGGAAATGATTCTTGGTATCTTCTCCACTCAAATATTCCTGAATGGTGTCCTTAATCAATACAGGATCAATGTCATAGTACTTTGTCTCTGTATTCTTCTGAATTACATAAAGTCCTCTTGTTCCCTTGTAATCATCCTTAAATACGTGATCCTCCTTAGCAGTTAATACATCGAAACCACGCTTAACAGCATCGAAGGTAACAGTTGTATATGCATACTTATCCTTAAATGTAAAGTCTCCTACATAGAATACTTCTTCCTCGGTATTATATCCATAGATAAATAGCTCATGAGAGAACTTAAAGTCTCCAACCTCTGCATCGCTTAACATTCTTGCTTCATCAAAAGCACCATAGATATATCCGCCTAAGTCAATTGTCTTAATAATAAATGCGATTACGTCTCCGCAGTAGCTCTCAATCTGTGGCTTTGTAATCAGGGAGAAGATCAAGTACGGACACTCTTTTAAGGAACTGCTTCCCGGCATCATATCACATAATAAAATCTCATCGCCACTTGTATACTCCGGAATATTATAACAACGCAACTGAATATAGTTACTGTAAATCCACTTCTTTGCATTCTCATCTTCCCCTAAGATTGAGAAAAGTGTTGCATGCCACTGCCAAGATGTAATGGCAGGATACTTAACAGGTAAAATTTTCTGATTCTCCATTATATCGACCCTCCTTAATTACTGTAACTTTTCTTCGATTACTTCGATTACATCATCAAAGTTATCATACTTATTAAGTGCAAGCTCATGATCATCAAACTTAACATCAAACGTATTCTCTGCGTCTACAATCATCTTAATTAATGATACAGAATCTACCCCATACTCATCTGTAAAAGAAGCTCCGGTATCTAAGTCCTTTGTATCAACTTCCGGTAACTCTTCTTCAATAATCTCTAACATCTTTTCTTTGATTTCATTCTTTTCCATGCAGTTAACCTCCCGTAAATTCTATGCTGCGTAGAAACCTTCTTCTCACAACAGTAGTTACTCATATTTTAATACGAAATCACATAATCTTCAACATAATTATGTTATTTTTACACAATTTGTTATTTTCACAGAATTATTCTGATTTTTCCTGCTGCAGCTTCTTCTGCATCTTTTTCATCTTTCTGTCACGGATTTTTCTAAGTAAGATACCATGTACCAGATTAACATAGATAAAAGTACCTAACAAAGCTGCAACCGCAAACATCACTAATACATCTGCCGTATAATAGGATATAGTATCTCCAACAACAGCCATGTGAAAATATCCGTCAATATTCTTCGACAGCAATTCTACAGTGTACTTCGGAACAATACCGACAACAACCAAAAAAACACTGATGAGTCCCAACAAAACTTCCCCAAACCAATATGCATTTTTCGGGTCGGAAGGCTCTTTTTTCAAAACTCCCGCTTCCAGCTCCTCTTCTGTACTGAGAATCGCAACAACCGCTTCTTTCTTACTGACAAACAGCTTCATATAATATCTTGCCACCGCAGTTACAAAAAATCCCCACTGAATTGCATAAACAACGATAAGCCATTTCCACTTTGATACGGTAAATAAAGAACGCACCACCATGGATTGACCGAGAAAGCCTAAAGTTCCCGGCACACCGATTAAGGTTCCGCAGGCAATCAGGCTGATTATCATAAGCAGCTTGTGACCCTTTCCAACCGCAATCAGACCTTTGATTTCATAAGTTCTTGCTTCCCGAATCAACTCTAATGCTACCATATATAAAATCACAAGAGAAAGGGAAGATGCGATTAACAGATATAAAAATCCCCGATTCGGATACATGGAATCCGCACCACTTAATAGCGCAACCGAACCGCTTGCTCCAATCATACCATTGACCGCAAGATTAATTCCCATTAACATTTTACGGATATCGGTAGATGTCAGAGAAATAAACAAGCCACTGATAATTGTAAGGAGTGCCCAGATCAGAAGAATTTTGCTGACCCACCTATGATCCAGGAACACACAACGGGCTACCATAAACATACCAAGGATTCCAATCTTGGATAAAATACATGCAGAAATGGTAGAAACCTCTATCAAGCCTACATTGCTGGAACGTGCCACCATGTGGTGGAACGGGAACATTCCAGCCCACATGCTAAGACCAAAGAGCAATAATCCTCCCGCTAAAGCAACTGTACCATTGTATTTTGTGCTGCACACAATCAGCATATATACAAATGTTGTATCTCTATACTGTGAAAATAATAATAACATTCCGACAATTACAAAACCAAAGCTGACTGCCATTAACAGACTGTAACGCTTTGCATTTTTAACCACAACATCCTTCTGACGCTGCAGCATCATTGGAATCAGGATAATATACCCTGCCATCATAAACAGGATAAAACCAAATGCTGTATCCGACAAAAGGGCTCCATAGCTGATGGACTGCATTGCCATAAACAAAAGATAAAAAACATTTAACAAATGTTCCTTTTTCATGGATTCCTTCATATACTGGGACATAACAAAATTAACAACTAAAACAACACCACATAAAATCAGACGAATCGGATTCATTGTCAGACTTAAGCCCATTCCAAACACGGCATTTGCCTGAAAACTCATCGTCCATCCCCTAACGTATTCCACGCCAAGACAAACCAGCAAAACAAACTGAACAAACATTGCGATATCAATCCAGTCATTACGATTTTTCTCACTTTTCTTACCTAATATGTATCCGATAATTCCTGCCACAATCGGGAATAAAATTAATACAAACAATCCATAATTCATGATATTCACCTCCTGTTTTATTTCAACGCCTGATAGATTAAAGAAATGACAGCCATAACCGGTGTCTGGAATACCCCAAGGATAACCAGTATCATTAACAAGACACCTTCTATACCAAGCAAAGCTTTATTAAGGCCAAGGGCTGTCTCTGCTTCTGTATCCGAAACTTCTTTTGTCACGTCTGCTTTTTCCAAAGTCTCAGCTTCTTCTGCCTCTGTATCCTCTTTTGCCGCATCCGCATTTTCTAAGGTCTCAGCTTCTTCTACCGTCTCCGCCTCTGTATCCTCTTTTGCCGCATCCGTATTTTCTAAGGTCTCAGCTTCTTCTACCGTCTCCGCCTCTGTATCCTCTTTTGCCGCATCCGTATTTTCTAAGGTCTCAGCTTCTTCTACCGTCTCCGCCTCTGTATCCTCTTTTTCTGCATCCGTCTTCTCCGTAGTCTCAGGTTCCGATGCCCGGTCATCCATCAGCATCATATGAATCCAGATATCAAAAAACTGGATACCAAGAGATATAATTCCCACAATCATACCAAGCAGACTAATCAGCTGAAAGACTCCCACTCCGGAAGCAGCTCCTTCCAAAATGGCATTTATTTCAATCATATATGCACCAAAGGTACCGGTTCCCGGAATACCGATCAGAATGACTCCCATAATCAGGAAAAGCAATAATACCCAAGGGTGACTCCTTCTAAATCCCACGAAACCATCTACCTGGCTTATTTTATTTTTCTTACACAACGAGCCAAAGGCAATCAAAAATAAAATCAAAGTAGGAAGCTGAAATAACAAAAGCTCCACTCCCGCAAATATTCCATAGACGCCTCCCTGAACATTGGCAAGCAATAACATACCCACCACAGTCAAAGATACTCCTAACATTCTTCTTTTTACATCCTTCGTTACAGCTCCTATCATTCCCGCTAAAATAATCAGAACTGCCAGTACACTTAGTAACTTCATTCTTTTACCTCCTTGCTGCCGTACGCAAATCACATTCTACCACGATTCCAAAAAATAGCAATTCTTTTCACAAATAGTTCATAGTCCCCTGCCATTTTCCAACAGGTTCACAGCAATTTGTATTTTTTAAAAATCACCAGACAACCACCTACGATTAACAGGGACAAAAGAACGATTCCGGGATACCCGTACCGCCAATGCAGCTCCGGCATATTTTCAAAATTCATCCCATACCAGCCTACAATTAATGACAACGGCAGGAACACAGTTGTAATAACGGTAAATAATTTCATTATGTTATTCAGATTATAATCTAGCATGGCATCATGAGTTTCTCTAAGCTGAACCGTATACTCCTTCAGATAATTTACCGTTTCGCACAATCGATTGGTATGCTGTACAAAAATCCCGAAAAGCTTTGCCGATTCCTCCGGAAGCTCATAGGTTACATTATCCTTTAAAACCTCTGCGATATCAATTAACTGCTCATAATAATTTCTGATATACATAAGCTCCTTTTTCATAGAGAGAATTTCATTAATAAAGATGGTATCCAACCCCTCCTTCATCATCCGGCTTTCCAATTCACTCATATGAAATTCTATGTTTTCCAACACCTTTTTATCCTGCTTGATTAAGTCATTTAAAAAATAATACAGAAAATTTTCCGGTACACTTTGCCGGCTGCTCCCCGATATCCTGTCACAGTAGTCGCAAATCCGTAAAAAACGGTTTTTTGCCTGCTCATTTTCATCCCGGACCGCCACAAAAATACATCGTTCCTTTTGAAGATAAACCCCGATCCTTTGTTTCTCTCCCGATACATTTAAAAAATCCAGCAAATCCAGCACAAAGAAAATCAGATCCGACTGAACATAGGATGCACTTCTAAAGTTCGCCGGATTGTTTTCACATTCCTCTATCGTCCACTCCGGAATATGATACATAACGTAATCGTCCCTTAACTCATCCAGAGTGATATAAAATACCCTTCCATTTTTCAGTTCGTAAACCATTTTGATTCCTTCCCCTCATGATTTCATTAATTACTATCAGGTAATCGCCGGTAGGATGATAACCCGGACGCTTTCTTCCAATTTACTCTAAGATTCCATGGATATTTTTTCCGGATTCTGCACAATTTATTTATAAAATGCGAAAATATATGTATGATTTGGGAGATACAATCCCTTTCATCACCATAAAGAAAACCCCTTTCATCAGACAAAAATATGTCGAATGAAAGGGGCTTTCTTCAAAACTCCGAATGGTCTTTAACCCATCATCTTTTTAGTTAAATAATCCTGAAAAGAAATCCTTTAAAGAATCAATCAGCTTCTGGAAAAATCCCTTTGCCTGTTCCTTATCGATTCCCATGTCTTCCAGTTTGTTGAATAAGTCTGTAGCCTGAGCCTTCATGCTGTCAATATTCAGATTCAATCCATCAATCTTTTTCATAAGCGCAATAATCTGCTGTTTTTCTTCATCTGTAAGAGTAACACCAACCTCTGAAGCACCTTCATCAATTACCTCGCTGATTTCCTCATCACTGTTCAAATCTCCTTCAACAACCTTTGCCTTAACAAAAGCAATTAATTTCTCAACATCCTCCGGATTTGCATCCTCTGCAATCTGGCTGGTTACAACCAATTCATTTACAGCTGTATCCATACTATTCTGAGAAATATTTTCTCCTGTTAATTCGGAGTATGCCTTCATGGCACCGACCAATGCTGCTGTACCGGTAATAGAAAATGGTCCCGCAACAATAACATCTGCATCCTCGATTCCTGCTGTAATCAATGCGTTGGTATACATACCTGCTGTACAATAAGAGATATTCTTTGTCTCAACATTGATTCCATGTCCTTTTTCCTTTCTTACAACAATAACAGAAGAAAGGGCTCTGGAACCTATAATGCTGCTGTCTAAGTAGCTGCCCAGATAATTCTTCTCATCCTGATTGGTAATCTGACCAACGGAATAATTTGCAAGATCCGCCTCCGTAATTCCCATCAAACCTAATACGGTAGCTTTCTCATCTGCAGTTAAGTCTGCACCGAATGATACATATACATCCTTTGGGTTTTCATCTGTTACTGCATCTGCTTTGGCACTTATGCTTGTAGCCGGCAATGTAAGTAATATTGTAAGTGTCATTAACACTGCTGTAAGCTGTTTCATTATTTTCTTCATATCCCTGCCTCCTTGTAAATATCATGCTTTCCGGATTCCTAATGTTTTGTCCTGTGTCACATATCAACCGACACCATCTCGAAAATGCATAATTTACTTTCATTTCCAATGTATCATATCATTGGATATTTTCATCGTCAACCATTCATTTCTTACAAAAAAATGTCAATTCCGTCTTTTCCAATCCGGATGTTCCATTTATGTCGGTTTCCTTAGTCACGTCTTCTTCCGCCACCTAAATATCTGGTTACATAGTACAAAATCTGCATAACAGATGTAACCAAAGCTGCAACATAAGTCATAGCTGCCGCAGTTAAAACCTTCTTTGCGCCCTTGTAATCATCCTCTGCAAAATGACCACTGTCCCGGATAACCGCCAATGCCCGGTTTGATGCGTCAAATTCCACCGGTAATGTCACCAGCTGGAATATTGCTACCAGAGAAAACAGCAGAATTCCTAAAAAGATAATACTTCTTCCTAATGTACCTCCACCAAAAAGGCAGCCCACCAAAATCATAATCGGTCCTACACTGGAACCAAAGTTACAAACCGGAATAATCGCATTCCTTAATTTGATGGGAGCATACTCCTCTGCATGCTGTACCGCATGTCCCGCCTCATGGCAGGCAACACCGATGGCACCGATAGAGGTTGAATTATATACCGCACTGGATAATCGGATTACATTATCTCTTGGATCAAAATGATCCGTTAACTCTCCTGCTACATGTTCAATCCTTACATAAGTAAGACGGTTCTGATCCAATACCATACGGGCAGCCTCTGCTCCGGTCATGCCTCTGGAATTACTGATATGGTTATATTTCTGAAAGGTAGATTTTACCTTTGCCTGAGCCCACAAACCAAGAATCAGTGCCGGCAGCATGAATATCAAATAAGAAAGATATCCATAACCGTATCCGTAGCCATATCTGTAGCCACTGTAATATCCGTCTGAATATGCCATCATAGACAATATTCCGCTTAATTTTGTTATTCCGATCGCGCCCTGTAATAAAATTCCGTTCATAATTACCACTCCATTTTCAACTTCATTGTAACCGTAGTTACAATTCTAAAACTCTTTTCCGTAATCTTTACTATAACATAAAATATACAGGATTCCATTATTTTATGCCATCTTTATAGGTTAGTACATCATTATGTCAAAAATATGTGTCCTTTTTGTGTTTTTCAGGGAAAATCCGGCATCCTGCAGGCATTTTTCCGGCATCCTGCAGGCATTTTTCCGTTGACATATGTATATACATTTGATATATTGTTTGAAATACTCTTTGCACTGCATATATACAGTACAAACTGAGCAGGCCGAAACTTAACTTTCAGGCAAATAATGCAGGGTAAATTTTCAGTCTGCAAGACGGAGGCATGAGCCGTAGCAGGCTACGTCGATGGATGACAACGCAGCAGATGGAAATTTACACAAGCTATTTGGCGAAATGTCAACGAGACAGTACACTAGTTTTGGAGCCGGGTCGATATCGACAGTGGATACCATCCGCGGGACAGTAGTTGCTTATACTGATTCGTGGGTGTTTTTTTATACTCTTTTATCACATCCACATCTATCAGCAGTTGCCCTAGAGCTATCAACTTATTTATCTTAAGGAGGATAACTATTATGGACGATTTTCAAAAAACAGCAACCAGGGTTTCGGTTGTCAGTATTCTGGGAAACATTTTACTTTCAATTTTTAAATTGATAGCCGGCATCGTGGCTCATTCCAATGCAATGATCAGTGATGCGGTTCATTCCGGTTCGGATGTGGTCAGCAGCATCGTGGTAATCATCGGTATTCGCCTGTCTACCAAGGAATCTGACAAGGAACATCCTTACGGACATGAACGCTTAGAATGTGTTGCAGCTATTATTCTTTCCGTACTTCTTTTTATAACCGGTGGCGGTATTGGATTCACTGCACTTAAAAATATCTATACCGGAAGCTACAAAACACTGGCGGTTCCCGGCGTTTTAGCCCTTGTTGCCGCAATTATTTCTATTGTTGTGAAGGAAGCAATGTTCTGGTATACAAGATTTTACGGTAAAAAATATGATTCATCCGCTTTGATGGCAGACGCATGGCATCATCGTTCCGATGCATTATCATCTGTAGGTGCCTTAATCGGTATCGGATTTGCAATATTAGGGTATCCGATCTTTGATTCTATCGCAAGTGTAATCATCTGCGTATTCATTATAAAAGCAGCCTATGATATATTCATGGATGCCATTGATAAAATGGTGGATCATTCCTGCGATGCAGAATTTGAGGATAAAATAAAAACAAGTGCTCTCCAAATAAAGGGTGTACTTGGTATTGATCTTTTAAAGACCAGAGTTTTCGGAAACAAGGTTTATGTCGATTTGGAAATCTGTGCCGACGGGAACATTTCATTAAATGAAAGCCATGACATTGCAGAACAGGTTCACGACGCCATCGAGCAACAATTTCCAAAGGTAAAACACATCATGGTACATGTAAATCCCCAGACACCGGAAGATATCTGACACCGTGTAAGGTACCTATTGCGAAACACTACACAGTTTTAATTAATATAAGCCCCTTCCATATGATATATAAACAGGCTCTTGTAGCACACCGGTACTTAATGAAGGAAAGCGTTAAGCGTATCCTGAATTTAGTACCGCTGTGTGCGGATGAAGCGCAAGCGTGCCTGCGTTATATATCATATGGAAGGGGCTTATAAGTTGTGTTTCGCAATGACCTGATACACGTTCTAGCAGCCCAACTGTTTTTGGATGTCATTCAGTGCTGCATCCTCCATCTCATGCTCTAACGGAGGAAGTGTTTCTCCGAATTTTCTCTCGTATGCAATGGATAACAGCTCATCTGCAATCCGGGCATTTTTCGGAAGCAAAGGACCATGGGAATAGGTTGCAAATACATTCTTATATCTGGCACCTTCCGTTCCGTCTTCTCCGTTATTACCATAGCCTTTTATAATTTTGCCCATAGGCTTTACAGCCTCTCCAAGCCATGTTTGTCCGTTATGATTTTCGAATCCTACAATCGGGAAGGTTTCCCCATTTTCTTTTTCATACTCATAGACAAAATTACCGATCATTCGTTTGTCAGAGGCTGTTGTATATACATCAATACCTCCAAGGAAATCCACTCTGGTTCCGTCTGCCGCCTCATAATATTTTCCAAGCATCTGATAACCGCCACAGATTCCAAGAACAACGGTTCCTTTTTCAATCTCCCCAATCAGCCATTCTGATTTGTACTGAAACAGGTCTTTAACCAGTAATTCCTGTTCAAAGTCCTGACCACCGCCAACAAATATAATGTCATACTCCTTTGACCGGTCAATCTCCCCAAAGGACACTTTATCTACCTGACAGCCGATTCCCCGCCATGCAAGACGTTTTTCCATAGTGCGGATATTTCCATTGTCACCATATAAATTCAATATATCATAATATAAATGACATACGCTTAAACTCTTTTCCATTGCAACTCCTCTTGTCTCCTTCTTATATAATGTAACACAACGCAATATAAAACATTCCGTAACCTACTTTATTGCCGTAGCCTACCTTTTTGTCGCATCCTCAAATATAATAACACTTATTAATACAAAATGTTCCGTAAGGATTTGTGCAGAATTTAATATGATATATAAGCAGGCTCTTGTAGCACACCGGTACTTAATGAAGGAACGCGTTAAGCGTATCCTGAATTTAGTACCGCTGTGTGTGGATGAAGTGCAAGCGTGCCTGCGTTATATCTATTAAATTCTGTACAAATCCAAGGGAAATGCCCTTTATTAATGCTCATACTTCTTTAACGGAACAAACTCCGAAAGCTTATCCCGAAACTCCAGCATACAGGTATAAGACAGCACCAGAAATGTCTGCTCTCCGGCATCCTTAAGCTCCTGAATCAACTGCTTATAATCCTTTTCCACCCGGAATTTTCCGGTATCAAAATCTGCATATTTCAGACGAAGCTGCATATCATAAGCACGCTTTCCGGTAAAGAAGAAATGCTTTGCTCCGGCAGCAGCCTCTGTTAATCGTTCAAACTCCACATCATAAATCCATGAAATGTCTTTTCCGTCGGCATAGTTATCATTTAGTCCAAAGACAATATTTCCTTCCGGCTTTTGCTGAATCAAAAACTGCAATACCTCATTAAATCCGGCAGGATTTTTGACGAGCACAAGGTCTAATGTCGTAGCTCCAAGCTGTACCTTTTCCATTCGTCCAAAATGGGTTGTTAATGCACCAAGCACCGATACCATTTTTTCTTCCGGCAATTGAATCAAATGGGCAATGGTGGCCGCCGCCAAAGCATTATACAGATTGTATCCGCCGGGAAGCATAACCGTTGCCGTTATCTTCTTCCCAAACACATCCATTTCCACAACCTCGGATTCCTCATGCCACTCTATTACCTTTGTTAAGCCAACATCCGGTGTCTGTCGCCTGTAACCACATTTTTCACAATAAAATCCTCCTAAGTGACCGAAGGTACGATATTCATATTGGTATTTTGTCTTACAGTGAATACAATAAACCGCATCGGAAATATCGGAAGAACTGCCCTCATATAAGGGACCGTTTACACCAAAATAATATAATTCCTTATGAGGCAGCTCACTTAAAGAAGAAGTCAGGGAACAATCTGCATTTAAAACAAGTTTTACATTGGGAAGCTGTTCCAATGCATCCCGAATCTTTTTAACCGTAGTCAAAACCTCTCCATAACGATCCAGCTGGTCACGGAACACATTTGTTACAACTACCGTTACATCCAGTTGTCCAAAATGCCGGACAATAGATTTCATCGCTGCTTCATCACACTCCAACAATGCATAGTCCGTCTTAACCTTACCATTCATTCCCGCTGCGCCTACAAAGGCAGATACAACACCACCTAACAGATTGGCTCCTGCATCATTACAAAACACCGTCTCTCCCTTTGCCTCTATCATATCCCGAATCACATGACAGGTTGTGGTTTTTCCGTTGGTTCCGGTTACGCAGATTATCTTCATATCCTTTGCCAGATGGCGGAGAATATCAGGACAGATTTTTAACACTACCTTACCCGGCAGAGAGGTTCCGCCGCTTCCCGCCAGCTTCAATATTTTTGTTGTGAATTTTCCGGCCCATACAGCCACCGTCGATTTTACACTCATGTTGTACTCCTATTTTCTGTTACTGTTATTTTTAGTATATCCATTTTAAAGAAACTACACAATACTACAGGTTTTATATTTCAATATCATAAGATACCGAAAATTCCTCTCCTGCCTCTAATACATGTCCGTATTCTCTCTCTTCCAAAGTTCCGGTAAATTCCTCACTGTCGCATCTTCCGTACCATGGTTCAATACAGACAAAAGGTGCATTCTTCTTTGCCGGCGACCACAATCCGAATAACGGTGCGTCAAAGGTTACAGTCAGATATGGATTGCCATCCGGCATACATAAAGCAACCTTATGTGCCTGATTTCCCTCTATTACCAGCGCATCCTCATCAAACAAATGGGCATCAATCAAAAGCTTACCGCCATTGGTAGCCAATACATTATCCTTCTTGTAGACAAGTCCATTCTCACTGAGCTTCGAATAAGTCAGATCTTTATCCGTATCAAAGGAGATAAAATAATCCGTCTGTTTTCCCTTTCCATCTATAGGACACATAAATGCAGGGTGACCACCGATGGAAAAATACATCGGCTTATCATCTTCATTAATAACTCTCCACATAACAGTAAGATGATTTCCATTGAGACGATAGCCAATCTCTAATGTAAATGCAAAGGGATATTTCTCATATGTACTGTCATCGGAATTTAAAGAAAACCAAACCTCATTGCCATCATTGGATACAAGAGAAAATTCCATATCCCTTGCAAAGCCATGCTGACCCATAGGGTAAGCCTTTCCATCATATAAAAACTCCTTATTCTTGAGACTTCCAACAAAAGGAAACAGCACCGGAGAATTTCTTTTCCAGAACTTCTCATCTCCATTCCATAAATATTCTGCATTTGCAGCCTTCTTTATCAGGCTGCACATCTCTGCTCCAAAATGATTAACGGTAACCTTCATCACATCATTCTCAATTACTGCCTGCATCTGATTTCCTCCTTTTATATTAAATAAACATAGGCAATTGCGAAACGCTCAACAACCGATATTACTTGTGCAAATTTTAATATAATATATAAGCAGGCTCTTGTAGCACACCGGTACTTAACGAGGGAAAGCGTTAGCGTATTCCGAGTTTAGTACCGCTGTGTGCGGATGAAGCGCAAGCGTGCCTGCGTTATATATATTAAATTTGTGCAAATGTATGGAAAAACCTCTGGCAAACGCCTATATAAAATCAAACGTTCCCTGAGAGTACTCCAGATTCTGATACTCTGCCTCTTCCTGTGCCACCTGACTACGGTAATCTACCACTACCGTCTGCTGTCTGCCATTGACTAACTGCTGACCTAAAATGTAATTTACATCAAAACGATTGGTTATAGCCGGTGTCGCTCCACGGGCAGGAACAATGAGCTGTACATTATTTGTCTTCAACAGCGCAAATATCGGCTCCCATATATAAATATCCTTTGCCGCACCAAAAGGATTATCAATGAAAATCACTTTTTTCAGTTCATTTGCCTCTGCCTCCGGTGCATACATCCCTGCAATGTAATTGATAATGGAAACTAAAAACTGGATATAAATACCCTGAGATTGTCCCGTACTTCCTACGGCTTCTTCATATCGCAGATACCGGCTTTGCTCCTTCATACGCTCCCGCTTATAAAGCTTTAACCGGATTCCATTCATATCCGTAACCATTACGCTGAACATTTTTTTCAGCAGCAGGCGGTTTTTCATATACTTCATTCTGTCATTATGATTATCAAACTGGTCGGCACCATTTACAACTTCATCAATATAATCTGACATCCGTTGTTTGATAAATTCATCCTTTACATATGGGATGGTCAGGTTCACCATCTGAATCATCTCACCGTCTAACTGGATTCTGGATAGCTTTGGCAGTTTTTCCAGCTCCGTTCTAACGTCCTTGCACCGTTCGATACACTGGTTTTCAAAATTATTCTTAATTGCCTCCATATCCTCGATGCCCTGAAGTACCCGTTCTTTTTCCAACTCAATATAGGAAATCATTTCCCGGATATTATCCAATAACGCCTTCGCATCTGCATACTGCTCCGGAATCTCAATATCATCCTTAATTGCATTAGACAATTCAAATGCCCCCATAGAAAAGAATGTGTTAGCCGTCTGGGTCTTATAATTTAACAGCTCCTGTTTGGCTCTGGTCAAATTCTTAACACTCTTATCATAAGATAACAGACTCTCCTCAAACAATTCCCGAAGCTCAGACTGTTCCTTCATTAATACATGGGCGTTGCTCATATCAAGACCTTCGTTTTCCACAATCCGCTTTATATCCTTATACAAATCAACCATGATACGATGATTTTTCATGTACTGCTGATATGACTTCTGATGCTCTGCAAGCTCCTTTTTTAACTGTAGTAAAATTCTGTCTCCTTCTGCAATCGCCTGTATAGCTTCTTCTTTGGAAATCTTTTGTTCTGTCTCCAGTTGTTTTAACTCTGCCTCGGCAGCCTGGCCAAACCGTTCCACCAATGCCCCGGTTGCCTGTTCAATCCTACCTTCTATACGGGTTGCTTCCTGTTCCTTCCTTTGTAATTCACTTCGAAGCTGCTCCGTTCTGACCCCAATCTGGGATAAATGCATGCTTAACCGGTTGATAAAATCTTCTTCCACGGGATGAAGCTCATTCTTTTCCCGAAGCGCTTCTAACCGGTCCAGGGAAATATTTCTCTTTTCAATAATTCGTAAGCCTCTTGCCATGCTCTCCTGCAATGTTGCAATGAGCTTTTTCTTATCCTCCAAAACAATGGTCTGCTGCTGCACCACTGCCTTTGCAGCCAGAAATTCCGCCCGTAATTTATCTTCATCCACATCCCCGGAATAAGACATTTTCTCTCCAATGGCAGGATCATAATATTCCTTATAAATCGTCTCCCATTCTGAAAGGACTTCATTCATATAGTCTTCCATATGACGAAGCTGTCCGGACATATCTTCTACCTTCAGTTTTAAGGAATCCCGCTTGTCCATAGCATTCTTTACATCCGAATCCAGCCTTTTTTCCTGATTCTGATAGTAATCAAGCTGTTCCTTTAAGTCATCCACAAGTCCGCTTAAAGCCGAGATACCCGCTAACTTCAACTGCTCCTTTTGATTTTCCTGTAATGCCTGCTCCCATGCCTTCCATTCTGCCTGTGACTTTTCAATTCTGCCCTCTAAATACTCGATATCCTCCTGTAAGGAATCTATATCATGCCGGCTTTCTATCATTCTTTCCTTTAAGGTCTGAACCTCTTTTTCGGAATTTAAAAAGGCGTCATCCGTAAGTCTTGCGGTATAATCCAAATCCTCATTATAAACGGTTTGCAATTCCAGCAGCCGTTCCAATTCCTCCTGCCTTTCCAGACGCTTCTTCTCCAGTCTGGTAGACTCCATTAACAAGACATCCTCATCAAGGAAACAATCCCTGCTCTTGGAAAGAATCAGTACTCCATCCGTTCTGTCCGGAATATAAGGAGACTCCAATACGTTCCGGTCAAAGACCGGTACCGCATAACTGCCCAGATCCAACGTAGCAATCCTCTCATCCTCACAGACCAGCTCAAACTGACCGGTAACCACACCATAAGGAAGCAAAGGGAAGCGCTCCAATAATTCCTCCCGATTTGTCTTAGGCAGTGCCGACAAATAATCCACACCGGAAAGAGCAAACTCACCATGCCTGCTTTCCAAATAGTCCTTAACCTTTGTGATTTCCTCAGACTCCTCCAATATTCTGCCTTCTGCAACCTGAGCTAAATGCTTATCAAGTGCTGCCAGAACCGTCTTTAAATTTGCAATGGCCACCTGATTGGAAAAGGCACGCTCCTTAATCTGAGCATATAATTCTTCCGTCTGCTTTACACCATATACCTGAATCATCTTCTTAAGACGATCCTGATTATTGATATAGAGGGCATAATTTTCTCTGGCCTTTTCATAGGCAGCCTCTTCCTGCTTTAAAGCTTCCTGTTTTGTGAAAAGGGACTGTTCCTTTTCCTGCTTTGTGAAAAGGTCTGAAATGTATTCCTTAGAAGAAGCATCCTTCTTTTCCGTAATCTCTGCCTCTTCCTCCTGTAAGGAAGCCTGCAGATCCTTAAGGTCACTTAACACCAGAATGGAAATCTCTTTTCGAAGGGCGCCGATTTCCTCCATTCGTTTGTCATAATCCTTCTGAAGCTGTTCCTTATGACTTCTTGCAACAGCTAAGCTGATTTCCCCTTCGGAAGCCACATGCTCCGCCATCTCTAATTCCTGCTGTAACCCCTTTAATTCAGTTTTTGCAAGCTCCGTTTTTTCTCTGATATCTCTTAATTTTTCATCATCTAACTGTTTTTTGATATATGCATATTGATAAAGCAATGTCTGCTGGTCACTGTTTGCTCCCATCGCCGCATCAATCATTGCCTGATTTTCTTCCATTTGAGACTTGTCACTTAGAAAACGAAGATAATCATTCATGCTTTCCTTTAAATCAAGCTCCTTCTTTGCCGCATCCAGCTCCTGCTGTGCCTGATTAACATGACGACTTAAGGTTGCCATTTCGTCCTTAACTGCGGATAACTCATACCGATTCTTTAAGATTTTTAACCCTTCCAGCCTTTTACGCTCTGACAAAAGGCGCTGTTCCAGATTCTCATTTTCTTCTTCCATCCGGGCAACGGTTTCCTCACCCTGATTGCTTAAATGCTCCCCTGTAACATATACATCAGAAAGAGTGTCAGACACCTTATCCTTTGTTTCATACAAAGTAAGGAATGAAGAAACCCTTCCCTCCAAAAGACCCATTAATTCCGTTTCCTTATCAAAATTGGCAATTTCACTCTTCTTCTTGGAAAGCTCTACTAATTTGTCCTTAATATCCAACAGCGTTTTTGCCATGTCTTCATTTACGTCATTTTGTTCTGTCTTAACCAAAAATGCTTTCTCTATAATCTCTTCGATCAATAAGTCCTCAACAACCTTACGGGTTGTCTTATAATGAGTTTCAAAATAAGTTCTGACATGTCCCTCGGTTTTATTAATTCCACGGATAATTTCCCACTGACTTTCATATAAACCGTACCGGCTGATAAATCTCTGGTACTCGCCCTTTCGTTCAAAAACATAAACCTTAATGTTCAGATTTTTGTGGGACAGGTCCCGCAAATAATTCTTAAGTCCCGTATAGGTAATCCGTTCCTTTTGATTTTGCAAAGGAAGATTGATAATATCGTTTTCATTATAATCCCGATAAAAAATACAGTAATTAAAATACTCAATGGATGCATTCTCTTTACCGGTATCTTTGCCTTGTGCCTCGGTTCCCTCTATCGCCAGCTGCCCCTCTGTATCACTGTCCTTAGCCTTTCTGGCACAAAAGCCTGTGGTCATGTAGCGATAGCCTTCCCTGATATCCTTATCATCTAACTTCCACTCCACAAGGGAATGAATGGTAGTATTGCCACCTCCGGTACGAAACAGTTTTTCTACCGGCTGCTTTTCGTCCAGGGTACAATTGGGAATCAGATTCTGGAGCAGCAAAAGCATTAATATACTTTTACCGCCACCATTTGCAAGATCATACAACGTATTCTTTCCATACATACGCATAGAAAAATCATCATAGCTCTGGGTTCCAAAATTATATTTTACATTATTCACACGAATTCGATTTATGTTCGGCATGTTATTTCCTCTTCTATCTCTTTTTCGGGAGATTTCCTCACTCAACAGTTTCTGACGGGTTGACACTTCTTGACAAAGCGTCATATATCTCACCCCGGTAATCCTCAAAATAATGCTCCACAATTGCCTTAAACCGGTCTGTTGGATAATACCGGCGATTCATTTCTATAAATAAATTCTGTTCTACCAGAAAATTAAAGGTCACCTTCGTAATACCTGCCTTGGATGCTTTAGATGCCCGAATCTCATCCTGTTCTCCGGTAGCGGTAGGAAGCTCATCCCATGTCAGTGCCACTGCCTGAAAGCTGTCCTGCGTCTGCTCTTCCATATCGTACACCGCAATATCCTTTGAGAAAACAGACAACGCCTTTGTCACATCCTCGATTACATCCTCTAATTTGACGTATTCCTTAAACTGATAAGATGCAGAATCGGAATAAAACATCAAAAGCACTTCGTACATAATAAAATAACACAAATAAAGCTCTCTGTTCAGACGAAGACCCATAAGCTTCTTTAATTCCTCATTGGTGTAACCAAATATCCGGTTACCCTCCCCGGAACAGACAAATAAACTTTCCTTATATTCGTAAATATTCAGATTCAACTTGTCCAGCATCGTCATAACAATTTCATAAATCTCTGCATTACCGTAATAGTCATCATACAAAGCTCCGTTAGCGCCTCCCCGGGAAATCTCCTCCCCCGTAATCAGCTTTCCATATATATCCATTGCCTTTTCCAGATTCTTCATATCCATATTGGCATCCTCACATTTTCTCCATCTTAAACTGCATATCCGTCATTGTAAAACTTTCATCCTTCCCTTCTCCAAAACGCAAATATTGTTCCGGACAAAAGGAAATCGTAAAGGCGATATCCCCGTATTGTTCCTGTTTATCCACAGACATTTCTTCCATAACAAGACCTTCTAAAAAGGTATCCTGCTTGTCCTGCATCGTCTTTATCTCATACCGGCTCTTTTGCGCCAAATGAACCAAAAAGGAATACACATCACCGTTCTTATAGATATCTTTTCCGAATTTGATTTCATAAATCGCCATTAATTCCTTTAAGGTTGTCTCCCCGTGCTTCCAAAGCTGCTCTAACAGTTCCTCAAACAGCTTTCCGAAATTATTGGAAATCCGGGAATCCTCAACCTCGTCCTGAAATATGTAATCTGCATCCACATTTCGTTTTTCTATCTTCTCACTGTAATCCTGCTGATCCAATTTGCTTTCCAGCATCCGGTCAACAGATTCTACCGCAAAGCTTTTCTGAAGCTTTGGCATAAACAAGGGTTCCAGCAAAACCGACAACTTGGACGGTGCATTTTCATCCATTGTTTTTTTAAGAGCATCCCGAAACTGAAATACCGGTCGCAGCTTCCGCAGCTTTCCCCGATGAATCATTTCATCTGCAACACTTTGTAATTCAATGGTTTCCTGAATCAGCTCCCCATGACGGATTATGGTTTTCTTAAGCTCCGTATCCAGCTTATGAATCTCTCCGAGCATACCGCGATTGGTTCCCATCTCCTCTGATGTAACGTTCCCTGCCTTTGCATATGCCTTATCAATCAATGCCCGGTTTTTCTCGAATAATTTGGATTCCTCTTCAAACCATTTTGCCACGGTTGCCATGTAATCCTCACTGGCCTTTGCTCCGGAAAACACATCATAGCTTAACAGATCCAACACTTCTTTTTTTTGCAGCATCAGTTTGTTTACTTCATTATTAATACGCTTTACCACTTCGATTCCACCGGCAAAATTTTCAGACCGTATCATCTTTTCCAGCAAAAGCTGTTGAACGGAAATGTTACTCTCATCTTTAATTTCCTTTGTATCCAGATAAAACTCAATTCCCTCTGTGGTTACATGATACAGTATGGTGCCATCTACAATTCTGCTGTCAATCAGCTTTACTCTGGCGGTCTGCTTTTTTCGAAGCTCCGGATCAAAATAACGGAAGGTAAATGCCTTACCATCATTTTTTATCTTATCAAATATATAACCGATTAATTCTTTTTCTTCCTCCGGTTCTATCTCCAACCGAAATTCCCGACGAAGGAGTTCTGACAAAAATTTCTCATACTGGGGATATGTAATCTCACTTTCATGAAAATTGTTTTCATTGATAAAAAAGCGCAAACTGGCCATGGTAATATATCCCATGTCCAGATCCCCATACTTTCCTTCCTTGTACTGTGCAAAGGTAGTCTCGCACAACACAAAGAAAGGATAATATTTTTTTAAATTCAACATTCTGTCCTTATGCTCACTTAGAATATCGTGAATCATAATGTATTTCTCTGCCATAACTTCTTCCTTCCGGGGGAAAGGATCAGACACTTTCCCACAAGAGGTCAGACACCTTACAAAAAAGTATCTGACCCCTATTCTGCACTCTCAAAAGTGCATTACCATAATTTTTCAATTTCTGATTTGGACTGTGCACCAATGGTCTGATTGGCAACCGCTCCGTCCTTAAATACAACTAATGTAGGAATACTCATTACCTTGTACATCTGGGCAAGACCCATATCTTCATCAACGTTAACCTTACAAACCTTAATCTCCGGATGATCCTTGGCAATCTCCTCAACAATCGGTCCCATCATTTTACAAGGTCCGCACCATGGTGCCCAAAAATCTACCAAAACAGGAGTTTTTGCCTGAAGCACTTCCTGTTCAAATGTATCTGATGTCACATTCACTACTTCCATCTTTTTCCTCCTAAACAATTTCTCATTAGTATCTTACGTTTTTAATAATTTATACACGGATTCACTCTTTAGCAGGTGTCTATAAAACGATACAGGTTACTAAGGGTTTTACAATTACCTATGACTCTTTATAAAGAGTGGTTACATCCACACGCTCATCTGTTGTGTTGGTTTCCATGTATGCTTTCACAACCTTGGTTGCCCAGGCTGCATTAATCATATTAATACCATCGATTGTATTTTCCTCCATCAGGTCATGGAATTTCTCTTTGATTTCATTATACTGATCCATGTTAAAATTCAGGATAACAGGCTTCGTATCCTTAAACCGAACAAGGAAACAATACTGTCCCGGTGTTTTCGTCTTAGAGAACACAAAATCCACAATCTCGCTTTTGATATTCAGACCTTCCGTTATATAAGGCATACAAGACACCTTCATAATCTCAACTACACGGTCATCAATATTTTCGTCAAAGATAATAATCTTTTCCTTTAACTGTGTATCGGTACGAACAACACGCATGCGATAATCATTTCTTGCCAGACGCAATGCTCTGTCTGTTTTCAGACGTTCATTATAATTCTGAATGATTGCCATGTGTTCCTTGGTCATTCCAGGATATGTCCAGATCATGTAATGCTGATCCATGTCATTATAGGTACAATCATATCCGAGAGGCATACCAAAATTACACTTTCTGCAATATACGGTAAATAACCGGTCATTTAAAATCTTAGTTTTATATACCTCATCATAGGGAATTTCTATCTCCGGTTTAATTTTAAACATAATAGACTTTCCACAGTTTGGACAGTCAAAATATTTTACAATACTCTTTGCAGACATATTTTCCTCCTTACGTATTTCCTTCTTACTTAAATATTAGCAGATAATTGCGAAACGCTTTATATCTTTTTTACTTGTGCAAAATTAATATAGATATATCGCAGGCACGCTTGCGCTTCATCCACACACAGCGGTACTAAACTCGGAATACGCTAACGCTCTTCCTCGTTAAGTACCGGTGTGCTACAAGAGCCTGCTTATATATCATATTAATTTTGCACAATTGATATAGGTTATCGAGCGTTTCGCAAACACCCGTTCCTTCTTACGTACTTTCTTAAATATTAGTTAGATGATACGATTCCTTTTTCAGCATCCATAGTTACAACAGCTCCTGACTTAAGGATGTCGGTGGCATTGGCAGCACCTAAGATGACCGGAATATCCAGACTCAAGCCAACAATGCCTGCGTGGGTATTATGTCCCTCCGCTTCAACGATAATGCCGGATGCCTGACGAAGCTCGTCTATAATATCATTACTTGTCTCAGGAATAACTACAATATCCCCTTCCTTAAAGTTCTCTATAATCTCAACCTCATCCTTACCCACACAAAGACTTGCAGTTGATTTTCTCTTATTCACACCGCGGCCCTTCACAAGAATGTGTCCGACTACGTGAACCTTGATCAGATTGGTTGTTCCGGAAACGCCCAATGGAACACCGGCAGTAATAACCGTAATCTCACCCTGCTTTACATAGCCTTTCTTTTCCGCATTCGAAATAGCATGTTCAAACAGATCATCCGTATTATTCTGCATCTCTACCATTAACGGAAGAACACCCCATGAAAGATTCAATTGACGCCATACATTTTCATACGGAGTACAACCAATAATCGGACAGGCTGGACGATACTTGGAAATCATTCTTGCAGTGGTTCCGGATTTGGTTACGGTAACGATAGCTGTTGCATTCAAATCCATAGCAGTTGTACAGGTTGCATGAGCAATAGCATTTGTGATGTCCGGGTTCACCAGACTTTCTCTGTTATTAAAACTTTTTACCAGATCAATATCTGCCTCTGTCCGTTCCGTAATACGAACCATTGTTTTCAATGCTTCTACCGGATATAAGCCTGCAGCAGTTTCTCCGGAAAGCATGATGGCAGATGTTCCATCATAAATCGCATTTGCCACATCTGTTGCCTCTGCTCTGGTTGGACGTGGATTCTTCATCATGGAATCCAGCATCTGTGTTGCTGTTATTACAATCTTTTCGGCATTATAAACCTTTTTAATGATCATTTTCTGAATTGCCGGAACATCCTCAAAAGGAATCTCAACACCCATATCTCCACGGGCGATCATGACACCATCCGAAACACGGATAATCTCGTCAATATTTTCAACACCCTGCATATTTTCAATCTTTGCAATAATATTAATAAAATTGCAGTTGTGACTGCTTAAAATATCACGAATCTCCAAAATATCCTCAGCAGTTCTTACAAAAGAAGCGGCAATAAAATCAAAACCCTGCTCAATACCAAAGATAATGTCGTCCTTATCCTTCTCGCTTACATACGGCATAGACAAATGAACATTGGGAACATTGACACCCTTATGATTAGAAACCGGTCCGCCATTCTCAACCGTACATACGATATCCGTTTCCGTTACCGCTGTAACTCTCATGGAAATTAAACCATCATCTATCAAAATACGATCTCCTGCAGTTACATCCTTCACAAGATTTGCATAGGAAATGGAAACCTGCTTCTCGTCTCCTTCCACCTCTCTTGTTGTAAGGGTAAACTCCTGACCGTTCTTTAATTCAACCTTACCGGTCTTAAAATCCTTTACCCGGATTTCCGGTCCCTTTGTATCTAATAACGCTGCAATTGGTAATCCCAATTCCTTACGAAGCTTCTTCACACGATTCAGATTCTTTTCATGCTGAGCGTGGTCTCCATGGGAAAAATTAAATCTGGCAACATTCATACCTTCCTTCATCAGCTCTCTTAAGACATTATCATTCTCTGTTGCCGGTCCTAATGTACAAATTATTTTTGTTTTGCGCATAACAGATATACCTCGCCTATCATATATTTAGGAATGTTACTTATCCATGTAGCCTTCACAAACCCATACACTGCTATTTTACCCTTTTTAGGGGTACATGTAAACCAAAAATTGGTGTTTGTTACCATCGGCTAATCGTTAACCGGACGCTTACAAAAGCGCATGATGGTTCCTTACAAGGACCGTTCCCACTGTCTGCTCCTCGTAGCGGTACTAAATTCGTGCTTCGCACTTATTAAGTACCGACGGGAGCAGATGTCCTTTTCAGGAATCCATCATGCACTTTTGAAAGCTGGTTTTTAGAGGGTGGACAGGGTTTTGCTTCCTTTTCAGAAATTAGTTTCTGCGAAAGAAAGAAATAAGAACTTTACTTTTGCATATAATATTAAGGGGCTGTGCACTATTCTTGGTGCGACAGCCCCTTTGTGATAATCCCTTTATCTAATCCTGTATGGAAACAATAATATCGTCGTCATCATCGTAATCCTTATCCATTACGGTGTATCTGCCGGTGTTTCTTTTCTGAGCTTCCTTCTTTTTCTCTTCTTCCACAGAATCTAATTTGATACGGATCTGCTGCATAATCGTATCCGTCTCTGATATGCGTTCCGCACATGCCTTTAATTCTGTGGCAATCGAGTCCTCCGTATCCGGATCAATGTATTTTTTGTATTTCAATTCATGGTCAAGACTTGCCCAGAAATCCATGGCTATGGTTCGAATCTGAATCTCCACCCGCATCGGAGTTTTTCCCTTTGAGAAAAACACCGGAATCTCTACGATCATATGGTAGCTTCGGTAACCGTTTGGCTTCGGATTCCGGATGTAGTCTTTTATCTTTACAACCCGCAGATCATCCTGCATTGCAATCAGATTTGCAACAGTGTAAATATCATCCACAAACTCACAAATAATACGAACACCGGCAACATCGGACAAATTCGCCATAACCGCTTCTACCGTGAAGGGAAGTCCCTTTTTATGAAGCTTCTGGATAATGCTTTCCGGTTTTTTGACTCTGGATGTAATACTGCTTATGGGATTTCTGTGATATCTGACTGACATTTCATCATTTAAAACCTCAGCCTTTGTCCGAACCTCCCGGATAGCACAGGAATACATCATCTGCATCTCTAAAAATGCCTGGGACTGCAGCATTAAAATCTTCATCTGTTCCATTAAGTCCCCTTTTATTTCAGGAAGCTGTTCCAGATCATCCTCCTTCTCTCTTAATCCCGGAAGCTGGACATTCTGGTAGCTTTTCTCCGGTTCCGTTACGGAAAATCCCTCCGGCTTTTGTTTTGTCATCGTGTCCTTTTCCACTATTTTATTGTCTTTTGTTTTATTTCTCATATTTCTCATTTCCTTTTTTGTTATTCCGGGTCATCCTATCAGATTATATTCCCATTTCCAATCATTTCTATTTATCTTACCATCTATTTATGTATCCTTTGTGAACTTACCAAATTCTGTGCCTCACTACAAATGACAGTTTTCGAAAGCAGATGATGGATTCCTGAAAAGGACATCTGCTTCCGTCGGTACTTAATAAGTGCGAAGCACGAATTTAGTACCGCTGCGAATTGCGAAACGCACAATAACCTATATCAGTTGTGCAAAATTAATATGATATATAAGCAGGCTCTTGTAGCACACCGGCACTTAACGAGGAAAAGCGTTAGCGTATTCCGAGTTTAGTACCGCTGTGTGCGGATGAAGCGCAAGCGTGCCTGAGATATATCATATTAATTTTGCACATGTCAAAAAGGAAAAAGCGTTTCGCAAACGCCTATAACAATTACTTGACAGCAACCTTCACCTTGTCCGGCTTGACAAAAGATATTAGAAATTATACAATTTACTTTAACCGATAAAAGCATTAAAACGTTAAATGCGCAAAGATTTAATACGGAGAAATGGAGAATTTATTATGCCAATTACAGAGTTACTGGAACGTAATGTAAGAGATTTTCCGGATGACATATGTCTGGTAGAAATCAATCCGGAGGTAAAAGAAACACGGCGGGTTACATGGAAAGAATATGAGTTAATGGAGCCGAATCCTACAACTCATTACAGAAGAGAAATTACATGGCATGTTATGAACGAAAAAGCAAACCGCTTTGCCAATCTGTTAATCAGCAGAGGAATCAAAAAAGGTGACAAGGTTGCCATTTTATTAATGAACTGTTTAGAATGGCTGCCGATTTATTTTGGAATCTTAAAAACCGGTGCCTTAGCGGTTCCCCTTAACTTCCGATATGCCCCTGATGAAATTGAATATTGTGTCAACTTAGCAGATGTGGATATTCTGGTGTTCGGACCGGAATTCATCGGACGTGTGGAAGAAATTGCAGAATCCATCAGCAAGAACCGTTTGTTATTTTATGTTGGAGATAATTGTCCAACCTTCGCGGAAGATTACACTTCCATGACAATGAACTGTTCTTCCTTATCACCAAATATAACATTAACCGATCAGGATGATGCAGCGATTTATTTTTCATCCGGAACAACAGGCTTCCCAAAAGCCATTTTACATAACCACGAAAGTCTGATGCATGCCGCAAGAGTGGAACAGATGCATCACGGTCAGACAAAGGATGATGTATTTTTATGTATTCCTCCGTTGTATCACACCGGAGCAAAAATGCACTGGTTCGGAAGTCTGATTTCCGGCGGCAAGGCTGTATTACTGCGTGGAACAAAACCGGAATATATATTGGATGCCGTTTCCAAAGAAAAATGCTCCATTGTCTGGTTATTGGTTCCTTGGGCACAGGATATATTGGAAGCAATCGAAAGCGGAAAAGTTAATTTATCAGATTATGAGCTTTCCCAGTGGCGCTTAATGCACATTGGCGCACAGCCGGTTCCACCAAGTCTGATCAAAAAATGGAAAGAATATTTTCCAAATCACCAATATGATACCAACTACGGTCTTAGCGAATCCATTGGACCGGGCTGCGTTCATTTAGGTGTCGATAACATCCATAAAGTAGGTGCCATCGGAAAAGCAGGTTACGGATGGGAAGTTAAGATTGTAGATGAAAACGGTCAGATTGTGAACAAAGGGGATGTTGGAGAGCTTTGTGTAAAGGGTCCCGGCGTTATGACCTGTTACTATCATGACGAAAAGGCTACAAAGGAAGTATTAAAGGACGGCTGGTTATATACCGGTGATATGGCGCAGGAAGATGAAGACGGATTTATCTTCTTAGTAGACAGAAAGAAAGATGTCATTATCAGCGGTGGAGAGAATATTTATCCGGTTCAGATTGAAGATTTTCTTCGTACCAATGATGCAATTCATGATGTTGCCGTAATCGGACTGCCTGACCACCGGTTAGGTGAGGTTACCTGTGCAATCATTGAGTTAAAAGAGGGCTTCGTTGTAACAGAGGAAGATATTAATGAGTTCTGCATGAAGCTGCCACGTTACAAGCGGCCTCACAAGGTCATCTTCACTGATATTCCTCGTAACCCAACAGGTAAGATTGAAAAACCAAAGCTTAGAGAAATGTATGCAGGCGGACGACTTGTAGAAGCCCAGAACAGAGGATAACTATTATAAAAAAGAGGACAGACACCAACAATGGTGTCTGTCCTCTTTTCAATATTTCATAAAACTACCTCTTACTGGTTCTTGGTAACACCAAGGTCTACCTTTTCACCGTTAATATTCCAGTTCTTTGTATAACCCTGGGCTTCACCATAAGTAATCTCTGTTGCAAGAACATCCTTGAAAATTGCTTCCTCATTGTTCTTCATGATTTCAGCAACCTTATCATTATTGGCTACAGAAATGGTAATCTTGTCCATAACCTCAAAGCCGGCTTCCTTACGCATGGTCTGAACCTTGGAAATAATCTCACGAACAAAGCCTTCTTCAATCAGCTCCGGTGTTAACTTCTTTTCCAGTACAACGGTTACCGTATTATCGGATACTGTCTCATAATCCGGATTCTCAGCCAGATCAATTAACAAATCTTCCTCTGCAAGTGAAATCTCAACATCACCTACATTAAACTTCAACGCACCCTCGCTCTTTAATGCAGCCATCGCTTCTTTTCCGTCTACATTTGCAAGATACTGCTTAATTCCACCCAGCTGCTTACCGTATTTTGGTCCAACTGTCTTTAACTGTGGCTTGAAGCTGTATGAAGCGAATTCCGATACATCATCCTTAAAGGTAACTGCCTTTACATTTAACTCATCTTCAATAATCTCAACAAAATACTCTGAAAGTGCCTTTGCAGCCTTTACATACATATTGCCAATCGGCTGACGGTTCTTGATATTGGCAGCATTTCTGGCAGCACGTCCCAAAACAACAATCTTAAGAACCTCATCCATATCTGCTTCCAGCTCTGTATCGATTGCCTTTTCATCTGCAACAGGAAAGTCACAAAGATGAATTGACTTAGGAGCATTTTTATCTAAATTGGTAACAAGGTTCTGATAAATATCCTCTGTCATAAATGGAATCATAGGAGCTGCAGCCTTACAAAGTGTTACCAATGCAGTATAAAGTGTCATATACGCATTAATCTTATCCTGCTCCATTCCCTTTGCCCAGAAACGGTCACGGGAACATCTTACATACCAGTTACTCATATCATCCACAAACTCGGATAATCCACGGGTTGCCTCCGGAATCTTATAGCTTCCAAGAGATTCATCAACAGTCTTAACCATTGTATTCATCTTAGACAGAAGCCATTTGTCCATTACCGATAACTTGTCATAATCCAGACTGTATTTTGTCGGGTCAAACTGGTCAATCTCTGCATACAGTACATAGAATGCATACGTATTCCAAAGTGTACCCATGAATTTTCTCTGACCTTCCACAACAGCATCCTCATGGAAACGGTTTGGCAGCCATGGAGCCGAATTACTGTAGAAGTACCAACGAATCGCATCGGCACCGTAAGCATTTAACGCTTCCATCGGATCCACTGCGTTACCCTTTGACTTACTCATCTTGTTACCGTCTTTATCCAATACATGACCTAATACGATAACATTCTTATAAGGTGCTTTATCAAAAATCAAAGTTGAAATTGCCATCAGAGAATAGAACCATCCTCTTGTCTGGTCAACTGCCTCTGAAATAAAGTCGGCAGGGAAATTCTCCTCAAAAATATCCTGATTTTCAAAAGGATAATGCCACTGTGCAAATGGCATAGCACCTGAATCGAACCAGCAGTCGATTACTTCCGGTACACGCTTCATCTCGCCGCCGCAATCCGGACAGATTACCGTCACATCATCAATATACGGACGATGAAGCTCAATATCCTCAGGACAATTCTTACTCATGCTCTTTAATTCTTCGATGGAACCGATTGCATGCTGCTTTCCGCAGGAACACTGCCAGATATTAAGAGGTGTACCCCAGTAACGGTTACGGGAAAGACCCCAGTCCTGTACATTTTCAAGCCATGCACCGAAACGTCCCTTACCGATACCCTCCGGAATCCAGTTAACGGTATTATTGTTGGCAACCAATTTATCCTTTACCGCAGACATTTTAATAAACCATGTATCACGAGCATAGTAAATCAATGGTGTATCACATCTCCAGCAGAATGGGTAATCATGCTCAAACTTAGGAGCATCGAATAACAATCCCTCTTTTTCCAAATCCATTAAAATCGGCTTATCTGCATCCTTTACAAACATACCGGCATAAGGCGTTTCTTCTGTCATTTCACCCTTTCCGTTTACAAACTGAACAAAAGGAAGGTTATAATTACGTCCAACATTTGCATCATCCTCACCAAATGCAGGAGCAATATGAACAATACCGGTACCATCTGACATCGTTACATAGCTGTCACATGTAATGTAATGTCCTTTTTCAGGAAGCTTTGCAACATAGTCGCCGGTACATTTAAACAATGGCTCATACTCTTTATTCTCTAAATCCTTACCAACATATGTCTCTAATACCTCATAAGCTGCCACACCTTCTTCAGCATTTCCAAGCTTGCCTAATACGGTATCCAGCAATGCTTCTGCCATATAGTAGGTGTAACCGTCAGCAGCCTTTACCTTACAATACTTCTCATCCGGATTGACACAAAGAGCAACGTTACTTGGCAATGTCCAAGGAGTGGTTGTCCATGCAAGGAAATATGCATCCTCTCCGATTACTTTAAAACGAACCACTGCCGAACGTTCTTTTACAGATTTGTAGCCCTGGGCAACCTCATGAGAAGAAAGAGGCGTACCGCAGCGAGGGCAGTAAGGAACAATCTTAAAGCCTTTATATAACAAGCCTTTATCCCAGATTTTCTTTAAAGCCCACCATTCAGACTCAATAAAGTTATTATGGTAAGTTACATATGGATCATCCATATCAGCCCAGAAACCGACTTTTCCGGAAAATTCTTCCCACATTCCTTTGTACTGCCATACAGACTCTTTACATTTGCGGATAAAGGGATCCAAGCCATAAGCTTCAATCTGCTCTTTTCCATCAATTCCCAACTGCTTCTCAATCTCAAGCTCAACCGGAAGACCATGAGTATCCCATCCTGCCTTACGGATAATCTTATGACCCTTCATTGTCTGATATCTTGGAATCATATCCTTAATAACACGGGTAAGTACATGTCCGATATGTGGCTTACCGTTTGCTGTTGGAGGTCCGTCATAGAATGTATAAACCGGACATCCCTCTTTTTCTTTAATGGATTCTTCGAAAATTTTATTCTCTTTCCAAAAATCCAATGTCTTTTGCTCACGCTCTACGAAATTTAAATTTGCTGATACTTTTTCGTACATTTTCTTCTTCCTTTCTGTATGATTTTAATCACAAGCATCTGTTAAATGCTTCACAACCCGAATTAATTCATCGGATTATCTAAATCTATTGTACAGTCCTCCGGACCGTTATAAACTCCGCTGTAAATCTTTGAACCATCTGCTGTAACAAAGAGATTACCAAGTCTTGACATATGGTCTCCATCCACCATCCAGCGCCAGTCAAAGGCTAAATAAGTAACACCGTCAACCTGAACATTCTCAATATAACCATATGAATATTCATTACCGGTATCCTTGTCCTTCTCGCCTAATGTTACCTGAAGCATAGCTGTCGCATCCTCCGGCGAAATGGCTGTAACACCTTCACTGCCATCACTTACCTGCAAAGTATTTGCTTCTGTGGTTTTCTCTTCTGTTTTCTCTACAATTCTTGTTGTCGGTTCCTGTGTGGTACCCTCTGTCGGCTGGTCTAACAAAACCTCCTCCGAAGCATCGTCCGCTACCGCTTCAAGCTGTATATCATCGGAAGTATTTTGATTGCCACAGCCGGTAACAACCATAACAGATAACGCCAATAAAAGAATCAATCCCTTTTTCTTCATACTACCCTTCCTTTCCGCCTATCGGCTCATTACACATAAAAAAGCCCTTCTCATCCTGTATCAGGACGAAAAGGGCTGTCTTTCGCTATACCACCTAATACAATGTACGCAACATTTCCCATATCCGGGTCTGTTTTTATACATGGTTTCTGTAACGGGAAACAACCGTTGAAGCCTACTGGGACATTATCAGATTCATCACATAAAATCGCCTGTTCAGTTCAAAACTCAGGAGTGATATTCATCTTCCCGCTACTTCCATCCGGCTTTCACCGTCCCGGACTCGCTTTGGTTTTGCTGGAAAATTACTGTCTCCATCATCGTTTTTACAAAGATACTTAATATATAGCATCTCCCTTCTATTTTGTCAATCTTTTATTCAGCTCCAATGCTGTTTGCGTCGTTGCCAGACCCTCTAAGCCGGTTTCCTTTAAACACACCGGTATCTGCTTTCCGATTCGTTGCATGGCATCTATTGTTTCATCCGGAGCAATGGCACTCTGAATACCGGCAATTGCCATTTGAGAAGTAATCACTGCATTAACTGCTCCGCTGACGTTTCTCTTAATGCAGGGTACCTCCACTAATCCCGCAACGGGATCGCAGGTCAGTCCAAGCATATTTTTGATTGCCAATGCAACTCCATGAACAATCTGAGAATTATCTCCGCCCTCTAAAAATGTCAGTGCTCCCGCCGCCATGGCACTGGCTGTTCCGATTTCTGCCTGACAGCCACCCTCTGCACCGGAAATACTGGCACTGGCTGCAATAACCTCTCCGATTCCACCTGCTACATACAAAGCCTTTATAATTTCCTCCTCCGGAACCTGCTTATATTCTTTATAAGATAATAACACCGCCGGAATCACTCCGCAGGAGCCTGCTGTCGGCATAGCCACGATTCGTTTCATACAGGCATTGGATTCTCCCATTTTTACCGCCTTTTCCATAACCATCGTAAGGAAATCCCCAATCAGCCGATTTTCCTTTTTTCGAAACATTTCCAGCTTTGCTCCGTCTCCACCTGCCATGTTACTGGGAGACCTTAAGTCTGCATCATAATTTTCATCAGCACTTTGCATCACCCAAAGCAGCTTTTTCATATATTGGATGGATTCTTCCTCTGTAACATTTCTCTCCCGGCAGTCATTATAAAGAATCACCTTCCAAAAAGGCTCATTTGTATGATTTGATTCCTCTATAATTTCACTTAGCTTCGAAAATCCCATCTTACTCTCCTTCGTTTTCCAACAGACTATAATACGTTACCTTCTCAACGCCCTCTAAATGTTCTAACCACTTCACTCCATCCCGGGGAATCTCCTGATCACACTCAATAATCATAACCGCATGACCACCTCTGTTTGCCCGGTATAGCTGCATGGATGCAATATTAACCGACTTATGGGATAACATACTGGTAACCTCAGCCACATGTCCCGGCTGATCCAGATTATGGACAATCAGAGTTGGATTATCTCCCGAAAAATTAGCGTCCAGATCATCTATTTTTGCAATGTTAATCATAGAGCCTCCTATGGATTGTCCCTCAATCTTTAATTTTTTGCCGTCCACACCCTGTAGACAAAGCACAACGGAATTGGGATGTCCGTCCTTTAAATCCGCTTTTCCGAACTCAAAGGTCATTCCCTTTTCTTTAGCAATGTCAAAGCTTTGAGGAATCCGTTCATCATCCGGTGTCATCCCCAACAATCCCGCTACAATGGCATATGGCGTACCATGTCCTTTTCCGGTAGCCAGAAAGGAGCCGTATAACAGTATATCCGCATGGGATATAGGCTCTGCCATCAATTTTCTTGCCACACAGCCGATTTTTACTGCACCGGCTGTATGAGAACTGGACGGGCCAACCATTACCGGTCCCATAATATCAAATAAATTCATATCATCGCCCCTTAAAATGCTCTCGGTTCATCCCATACCTTTAATCTGGTTCCAATTCCATGAATCAATGCATAAGTATAACATTCATACGCCCATGCAACATCCTCAATGGGCATCCCCTCCATAGATACTAAAATGATTTCATCCTCAGATTCTCTTCCCGATTTTTTACCACGGACAATTTCTCCGATATGGGTCAGAGAATCTCTTGTAATCAATCCATCCTCTATCATATATACAAAGTCCTCACCCATGCATCCGGTATGTTTTCTTTCACCATTTTCATCATAGCCGACTTTATCTTCCTCTGCATAATTTTCATACATTCCATAATTATCTATGACCTTTTTCAGATCCACAATACTCTTATAATCCATGTTGAAGGTGCTGGAGGAAATATATAAAAGTCCTGGTTTCATCCACTCCCGTTTCACCTCCGGCCACTGTCCTGCCATACAGGATACTGCCTCACTTACAATATCCGCATCCCGGACAGCTTCCTCAACCGTTTCACACAGAATCACTTCTTTCACAGAAGGATATTTTTCCAAAATATAATCCTTCATTGCCAAAGCCGTCTTTGAGGTAACGGAGCTTCCTTTTAATTTTATAATCTGGATATTCGGTCTGACTGTCATGATTGACATCAGACACGCCTTATTTACAACACCACATCCAAGTAACGTCAATACCTTAGGATTTTTTACAGCCAACAGCTTTGCAGCCACACCCGGCATTGCACCTGTTCTCATGGAGCTTAATAAATTTCCCGACATATAAGCCAGTGGTTTTCCTGTCTCTACATCATTTAACATAACCATTAATATGGATCTTGGCAGACCCTTTTTCCGGTTATTGCCGTTAGAACCATACCATTTTTCTCCCGCCACATGAAATCTTCCTCCAAGATATGCCGGCATGGCTATAAACCGACGGTCTCTTGCATTGTTAATGGGAAAATTCTCAATCGGAGAATTTTTAGGAAAATACAACATCAGACCATGGGCATCATTGTATGGACCACCCATAATGAAATCTCCATCCTCCAGCAATCCAATGGTTTCCTCCATGACATCAACACATCTGGATGCATTTAACACCCCTGCATCTACCATATCCTCCTCACTGAGATACAAAAAGCTAACCTCCGTATTTTCCGATTCAATATTACTTTTTCTGTCACCGGCTTCAAATGTTACATCTCTTTCCTCTGTCATACTATCATCTCCCATAAAAAAAGGGCAATGGCACCAATCCGGCACCTTTGCCCTTACTAATTATTTACTGTATTATATACCATAGAATCATACCAGAGTCAATGCATTTATACCGTATTGGTTTCCTTTGGTTCTTCTTTCATCATGCACATAAAAAGCATTACCAAAACCGCCAATGCATTCACAAGGGTACCGGCCTTCATCAAACCGTAAAGACCAAACCTCTGATGAATCATACCACAGAATAAAGAAGCAATTCCCTCCCCCATTCCAACGGTAGCCACACTAATCAACGTGGTTGCTTTTACAAGATCTCTTTCCGGCAGCATATCCGTAACCAAATACATGCCTCCGGCGTAATAAAGACCAAATCCCAGCATTTCGCATGCCTGTGCCAAAATCACAATTCCGATATGATGGGAATATGTGGGAATCAGATTTTTTAAGGTCATAAAAAAAGCACAGCATAGCATGAACCATTTCATAGGAATTTTCCTCCGAAATTTCAGAATCAGAAATGCCGACGGAACCTCTGACATTGCCAATACAAATTCTCCAAGTCCATAATGGGTATTATTTCCACCAAGACCCTTGAATACATCAATCAGAAATACACTGCCCAGATTATAGCCCATGAACATCATTGCAGAGCCGATTAAAAAAACAGTATAAACCTTATATTTCTTCAATATCTGCCATACCGAATCTCCTGTGGGAGATTCCTTCTTTTCCTTTTTTATCCGATGATTTTGATGAATCGACTGCCACGGCATCGTAAGGGCAACAACTCCCATGAGCAAGCAGATACCAATTGCAAACAACGGGAAATTACCAAGTCCCCTTTTATCACAATACACCCCTGCAAATATGCAAAGGAACGCCCAGGATACAGACCCTCCTGCGCGCCCTTTTGCAAAGTTAACATCCTTTCCATGATTTACATACAACATGGAAAGAGAATCAATCAATGGGGAAAGGGTTGTAAATGTAATACCCAGTCCCATACAGATGAATAGCATCCACAAGAAATGATGCCCCACCTTCCATAAAAGAAACGAGAAAATTCCGGCACCAATCGCCAAAGCGGCTATAATGTTTTTTAATGGAAAACGGTATACATACCGGTCAGCAAATGCACCAATCCATATTTGAAAGATTAATCCGGTCAATAACCGGCTGCCGCTTAAAATTCCAATTTCAAATTCACTGAAACCTTTAAATTCCAAAATCTGCGTCATGTATGCGTAATGCACAACCGCAGCCCCCCAAAATAAAATCTGGAGGAAAAAATACCGCATATTCAGTATTTTGGTATTTAAATTCATACGCATCCGCCCTTTATGCCATAAATGGTTTATCCCATAGCTTTAACTTTGTTCCGATTCCTTCCTTTAATGCCTTCATATAACACTCATATCCCCAGCCTACATCAAGAATCGGCATACCACCTAAGCTGATCATGATTACCTCATCCTCTGAGCTTCTGCCCGGTTCAATTCCTCTTACAATTGCTCCAAGATGCTGAACATCCTCCCGCTTAATTTCTCCGGCAATGATCATATTGGCATATTCCATACCCGGAACTCCTGTCGGAAGCTTATTGCCCTCATCATCATACTCCTGATAAACATTAATATACTCTTCATACATTCCGAGGTTGTCCACAACCTTTGTAATATGATCCTTTGTGTAAGCATAATCCAATCCAATGGAACCGGATGATATAATCAGACTTCCTTTTTTTATCCATGCCGGATCGATAACCGGCCAATTACGAGGTTTAACAGATACACCTTCACAAACAATATCCACATCAATAATCGCTTCCGATAATTCCTTGCAGATTGTAATCTCTTTTAACTGCGGATAATTTTCCTTTGCATATTTTGCCAGTTCTGCCGCTGTTTTGGAGGTTGGCGAGCTTCCCTTGATCTTTAATACCTCTATGGTAGGAATCTTTGACATAATTGCCATCAGAGAGGTTTTATTTACAACACCTGCACCTAACAGACTCAATACCCTTGCATCTTTTTTAGCCAGATATTTTGCAGCAAGTCCCGGCATTGCCCCTGTCCGCATGGCACTTAACAAATTGGCTGACATATATGCCAGAGGCTGCCCTGTTTCTATATCATTTAAAGTTACCATCAAAATAGAACGAGGAAGACCTTTTTCACTGTTACGTCCGTTTGAACCGTACCATTTCTCTCCCGCCATATGGAAGCGTCCTCCAAGATACGCCGGCATCGCCATAAATCTACGGTCTCTGGAATCTTCCTTGGGAAATCCTACAATGTCCGATTGTTTCGGAAAAATCAACTGTATTCCATGATCATTATGTGCCTTTCCACCCATCAGGTAATCACCGGCACTTAACAGGCTCATAACCTCTCCTACAGTCTCTACACAATGCCCTGCATCCAGAACACCTGCCTTTAACATATCCTCTTCATTTAAAAATAAAAATTCTACTTTTGTATCCATAGCAAAGACCCCTTTCTATCGAACTGTTTTAAATCTGTCATAGCTTAATGCAGATATATCAACCACTGTTTTTTCACCTAACACCATCTGTGCCAGCATAAGTCCGACTGCGGGAGCTGTACCAAATCCGTGTCCGGTAAATCCACAGGCTAATATCATACCCGGAACCTCAGAAACCTCACTGATTACCGGAACGCCATCGTGACACATATCAATCCATCCACCCCAGGTTCTTACAATTTTGGCATCAGCCAATAAAGGAATATAACCCATAATGGCACGACAACCGGCAGATACCGTTAGGGATGAGGTTCTCAAATCATCCATTGGCATGTCGATTCCATCCTCTAAACCACTGTCAGAGCCGAATACAAAAGAGCCATGCTGTGACTGATGTCCGTAAAAATCACCGTCTGCACAACCAAGCATGATATCAAACATCTCCGGCTCCATCTCCGTAACCAATGCTTCTTCAAAATATTTCCACAAGGGTACGTCAACACCTACTGTTCTTGCAATA
This sequence comes from uncultured Lachnospiraceae bacterium, assembly GCA_934294885.1. Lineage (GTDB taxonomy): Bacteria > Bacillota > Clostridia > Lachnospirales > Lachnospiraceae > CAG-590. Next base: position 65,161 of record CAKRAK010000011.1, read on the forward strand.
TAACGGCTTTCATAGCCTGCAGCTACAATAACCTGCTCTGCCTCAAAAATCTCTCCGGTCTGTAAAATTACCCTCCGGATCTTTCCCTTGTATTTCTCAAGTCTTGCTACCTTTGCATCCGTGAAAAAACGAACACCCATCTCAACAGCCCGCTTATAATAAGCCAGTGTAGTAAGCATTGGATTCGCATGTCCGTCTGTAGGGCACCAGCTTGCACCGATTACTTCATCAGAAAGATACGGACAGATTTCTTTAACGGTTTTTGCATCCACCACATTCATATCCAATCCAAGATTTCTGGACTTGGAAGCTAAATCCTCCAGCTTCTTTAAATGTGCCTCCGTCTTTCCCATACGAAGATTTCCCCTTTGGTAATACTCCACATCAACGCCTAATTCTTCGGAAAGTGTGGGCCACATATTATTAACCGCATACATGGCATAGGGCAGCTCCCGCATATCTCGTCCGGACTGTCTGACACCTCCGCCATTTCTGGAAGATCCTCCATGCCCGATACTTTTATCTGCCTCTAAAACAATTACATCGGTTACACCTTTTTTTGCCAGATAATATGCAGTTGCACAACCATTTACGCCACCGCCTATAATAATTACATCTGCTGTATTCTTACTCATGACCCTCACCTCCATCTTTTGCTAAAATTTTCATCTCCGTTGGTCTCATTGGAGCTCTTGATGTTGCCGGTTCAATCTCCAAAGGAGATACCTTTAACTCCCTTGCAACGATTCCCTTCACAAGCTTTCCACAGGTCTGTCCCTGACATAATCCCATACCGCATCGTAAGAATCTTCTGATTTCCTCAATGGTAAACATTCCTGAATGTACTGCCCTTCTGATTTCTCCCTTTGTAACCTCCTCACAACGGCAAATCAGCATATCATCATCTTTTGCTTCCACATAAGGTCCTATCTCCTTTAATTTCTCCTGAATATCAATCATGAAAATCCCTCCTTACTCTGCCTTAAAAAACCTTGCCTTCATAACCATGTCCGCAGGCACCTTCATTGTCAGCAGATTTGTATGGTCAAATGCCTTGGAGCTTCTTATGTTAAGAACCTCTGCCTTACATACCGGCTTACCATCTCTTCCCAACGCAATGCCCGTTGCTCCAATTTCCGGTAATGGTAAAAACTCATATGGCAGGGTAACGGTTCCAAATCCATCCCCGATATCATCTTCAACCAAAAAGATTGCCTGACCGGAACAGGATGCCACACACATTCCGCAACCAATGCACTTTACGTCCCCCTTTACAACCGGCAGGGAAGTAATATTTTTTCCGATGCTGATACATCCCTTTGGACACGCATCCTGACATGGATTACATGGAATATTTTGTGTACACTCAATTACCGGATGAATTCCCTTTGTCTTCGTCACACCCGGATATCGCTCTATTTCATCATCTGCAACATATCCCTTTTCCAACAGACTCATGGAAGTATCTATTCCTTCCTCCGTTTTTGTCACAAGCTTTCCTCGGTTTTCCGGAGCAAACATACCTTTTCGCAGGCTATCCAGTGCCTTTTCCAGTTCCGTAATCCGCTCCTTTAATGCATCCTCTTCCAGATAACCCAGATAATTGGCAATCACCGCTCCTGAGATTCTTCCTTCAATCATTGCCGAACTTGCCTCCTCAATTCCGGCAACATCACCGGCTGCATAGATGCCGGGAATAGAGGTTGCACCCAGTGCGTCACATTCCGGAATATAACCTCCCGGCGTGTCCTTCATCTTACAGCCCGCCTGCTTTAACAGCTGTGACATTGGAGATAATCCAACCGCTACACAAACTGTATCCACATCAAAGGTTTTCTCGGTTCCCGGTATAAACTGAAATTTATCATCAACTGACGCTATCGTTACACTTTCCACTGCATTGGTACCCTTTACCTCAACAATGGTATGGGATAAATAAAACGGAACCCCGCACCTTGCAATCTTGGCGGCATGTACACCGTATCCACCAATTCTCGGAGCGGCATCCACAAGGGCTACCACCTCACAGCCTGCCTGCATCAGCTGATAACTGACAACCAGACCTACATTACCGGAGCCTAACATCAGCACCCGTTTTCCCGGCATAATATGATGGAGATTCATCATGGTCTGTGCTGCTCCCGCTCCGATTACTCCCGGCGTTGTCCAGCCTTTAAATGTAACCATATTCTCACTGGCACCGGTTGCAACCAATATACTGTCACCCTTAAAATGCTTGATTTCCTCTCCAATCCTGACAGTGACTTCTTTCTCTCCGTAAAGTCCCACAACCGTTGCATTTAATACAACCTCTACACCATTTTCAGCCGCTTCCTTTAACAATTCCTCTCCGATGTTAAAGCCTCTTATTTTCGCCTTATGCTCCTTAGAACCAAAAAACTTATGTATCTGTTTAAATAACTGACCACCCGGTTTTGCATTTTCGTCAAATACAATTGGTTTCAACCCATTTTTTGCTGCCTCTATTGCTGCACTTAAACCGGCAGGACCGGCTCCAACTACAATCAAATCATATCTCTTTGCCATAACTACTCCTCCTTCCGATCAGAAGCACCATATTGTGTATTTACAATCATGCCTTCCCTTAATGGTGTAATACAGGTTCTCACATTCGGTTTTCCATCCACAACCATTACACAGTCGGTACATCGTCCAATGGCACAAAATACACCTCGGGGCTCATGACGTTTTTTTGTATATCGATGGGTCATGACACCTGCCACCCGGAGAGCTGCGGAAATCGGCTCCCCTTCTATTCCCTGCAATATTTTTCCGTCATATGTAAAATTTACCAACCGACCCTCAGGTGTATCTCCGAGAATCGGATGCTTCTTTATTCTTTCCATAACAAATCTCTCCTTCCTTTTACAAAATAGAACTTATACATTTGCGAAACATTTTTCTTTTTAAAGTTTGTGACAATTTAATATATATAACGCAGGCACGCTCTCGCTTCATCCGCACACAGCGGTACTAAACTTGGGATGCGCTAACGCTTTCCCTCGTTAAGTACCGGCGTGCTACAAGAGCCTGCTTATATATATTATTAAATTGACACAACCTTTTGCAGGTTACTGAGCATTTCGCAATCACCTAACAAAATAGAACTTGTTTCGTTGATATAAATATGCTAAACTCTAGTATCATACCAGTGTCAATACATTTTGACTTTAAAAAATTAAGTTTTCAGAGGTGAAAATATGACAAAAGATGAAACCTTTAAAATCGGCGAATTATCCAAATTTTTTAATATCGGTGTCGATTCCATCCGGTATTATGAAAAAGTTGGAATATTAAATCCCATCCGTAATGAAGAGAACAATTACCGTTTTTATACTATCGAAGATTTCCGTCGGGTTGCCTTAATCCGGGAAATGTTAGGCCTGGGATTTTCCACGGAAGAAATCAAATCCTTTGTAACAAACCGCAGCGTGGAAAAAACCAAACAGACATTACAGAAGGAATTGGATACCATAGATGAACAGATTAAGAATTTAGAATACTGCAAAAAAAATCTGACCAACCGGCTCCATGGCATTAAATCCATGCTTGACCGGTATGATGAGACCGAACCCATCAAGGAACTCCGGTACCAGAAACGTGGGGGTGTCATGGTAAAAGACTCCAACATTCCGGATAATCTTGTGGATTACTATCTTATAAAATATATGAATGAAACGAATAACTATATCGGAACCATCGGTCTATGTGACTGTTATACCTTAGACCTTCCCGGCAGCAATCCGAATTCTTTGTATTACCGTACCAAGAATGTATTTTTTTACTCCGAGAAATTCACAAAAAAAGAGTGCAATTACTTTCTTCCGGAAGGACTTTATCTTTCCATCCTATACAAAGGTCCTCTGACCAAAACAAAGCAATTGCTCCCTTCTTTATATGATTATGCCACCCAAAAAGGTTATGTCCCTGCGGGAGATCCTATTGAGTTTTGCTATATCGACGAATATGAAACGAATACCGAAGCAGAATACTTAATTGAAATCCAGCTGCCGGTTAAGTAACTTACATTAGCTGCTTACCATCTAAAAACGCATGCCCGATTTCATCCCCTAACCGATAGTACAGATTTCCGTCCGGATCATAACTTGCAATATTAGCTCTGGAAATGTCAAGATGCCCATTTAACATTTCAATGGAATCATCCACCAAAACATCTGTGATTTCAGCAATGATACGCAAGGTTTGGTCAAATTGTCGGATTTCTTCCACACGACATTCCAATGTAATCGGACTTTCTTCAATTACCGGAGCATTAATATGCTCCGATTTGTTTATATGTAATCCCGATTTTTTAACCTTATCCGGTTCTTCATGTCCGGAGACCATTCCGACATAATCGGCCGCAGTTATAATATTCTCTGTAGCCAGGCCCACGGTAAATTCCTGCATATTTTTAATATTATCCGATGTTTTATGTCTTACACCAATATTTATCTGTAGGCGGTTTGAATTTACAATTCCCCCATACGCCACATTCATAATATCCGGAACGTCATTCTTATCATATGTTCCCACTAACAGAACCGGTTGTGGAAAAATAAACGGTTTTGCACCTATATAACTTTTCATTCGTCATCCCTCCGTTTGAAACAACACGCACCGGCAATCCATGTCTCCATGACTTTGGTTTTGTATATATCTTCTTTGGGAATGGTTGTTACATCCTGACTTAAAATAACAAAATCAGCATCCTTTCCCACCTCAATAGAGCCTTTTTTATCCTCTAAAAAGTTTTCATAAGCTCCACCTAAGGTAAATGCCTTTAATGCAGACTTAATATCCAATGCTTCTTTTCCAAAATACGGAGTTCTTGATTCCTTTGGATGCATCCGGTTCACCATTATATGAAGTCCCATCATGGTATTCGGTGGTACGGTTACCGGAAAATCACTTGCCTGACTGATTACGATTCCTTCCTGTGCAAAGGTATTGACATAATACATCTGTTCCGCTCTTTCTTTACCAAGCAATGGCAGTTCCAAAGGCAGATAAAGTGGAGTTTCATAAAACCAGTAAGGATTCACAACCGCAACAACACCTAACTTCTTCATTCTCTTTGGATGATCCGGCTGGCAAACCTGCAAATGGGTAATTGCATTCCGATAATTACCCGGAACCGCTGTCTGTGCCGCTTCAAATCCATCTAAAGCTTCATCAATTGCGGCATCCCCAATTGCATGAACATGAATCTGGAATCCCTCTTTTAGCGCTCTGGTCATTCTTTTGTTTAGTTCTTCCTGTTCATACATAACCGGTCCGCAATCAAACGGTGCCACACAATATGGTTCCCGTAACAGAGCCGTGTGACCATCCACAACACCATCCATAAAAAATTTAATGGTATTCACCTGAACTTTTTCCTTATCAGAAAACCGCTTATGAAGTGATATTGCATTTTGAAAGAAGCTATCCCCGTCATCCCCCGGATTTAATGTCGGTGCAACACGGTATGTAATTTTTAATTTACCTTCCTTTTCCAATGTATCATATGCATCAAAACGGATTGCCTCATCACCGGAATGACTTAGCATCGGTTCAAAAGTCGATACAATTCCGTTTTCCAGGCCAATATTTTGATAATACAAAATTGCCTGTTTATATTCTTCTACACCAATGTTTGGCATTGCCGGTGTAATCAGGTCAATTGCCATCTCCTGCAAAAATCCACTGGGTTCTCCATTGGGATAGTGATTGATTTTTCCGCACTCCGGATCCAATGTATTCCTTGTAATTCCCGCAATTTCCATTGCTTTGGAATTTACCCACACGGAGTGATGTCCTTCATCGGATATAATAACCGCTCTGTCCGAAACCACTTCATCAATTAAATCCGCTGTCGGTCCTTCCGTACCAAATAACCCCGGATCAAATCCACCTCCGAATATAGGTTTTTTTCCCGGATGAGCCTGGGCAAACTCCTTAATTCTCTGCTGACATTTTTCAATGGAATCCACACCAAGGAAGGGTCCCATCGTCAATTCCACAACCGAACTTACATGTGCATGTCCTTCCGTAAATCCCGCTGTTATCAACCCATTTTCACAGACCTTTATAATCGTTTTCTCAGATTTTAAGGAAAGTACATCCTCTTTTTTTCCTACGGCAATAATTTTTCCATTCTCCACTGCAAATGCTTCCGCATAGGGCATTGCATCTTGTGAAGTAAATATTTTTCCAATCAAAATAAAATCTGCACTCATAAACAATTCCCTCCCGAAAAGAAATTATTGTTCACCACTCATCAACTCATTATATAAAGTATCCATAATTGCCGTCTGTTCGTCACTGACACATAAATCCTCATGATCCGGCCACATATCCGCAAACTCTTGTATAATTGGATTATCGAAATAATTATCTGCGACGCTATCCTTAATCAAATCACTCTTAACAACCGGCACACCGCCCCATTCATTTGCCAATGCTGCGGCAGATTCGGCAGAATACGTATAATTAATAAATTCTGTTGCCAGATCCTGATTTTTTGAACTGGCTGCAACTGTCCAATACTGTGTATAACCTAATGTCTCTGTTGGAATCATTTCAAATTTATCCCAGTTAGCATCATCATCAAACATTAAAACATTGTAATCATAGGTAAATGCAACGGAACAATCACCGGTTTCCAAAGGTGAAACAGAGCTTGCTCCAAAAGCCTTTACATTTTTCTTGATATCCTGCAATAATGCCTGTGCCTCATTCAATTCTTTTTCATCAGAGCTGCATGGAGAATAACCAAGTGCAAGCAACGCCTCTGCATATAAAGAAATAGTAGCATTGGTACACCATAACTGTCCCTTTAACTTCGGATTTGCCAAATCCTTAAAGGATTTGATTTCAATCGGACAGGTTTCCTTGTTCACCACAACACCTGTAAATAACGCGCCGCAAATAGGAAGACTATACTGAAGCTCTTCATCTCCGATTGGTCCCTTCTCTACATAAATAGGCTCTATATTATCAAAATTTGTCAACTTATCTCTGTCAATCGGTGCCAGCAGCTTTGCATCTACAAAAGATTTCATATATGCACTCTCCACATCAATCACATCGTACTCGCTATTACCCTGTAACATCTTTGCAAGAATGGTATTGGTATCTTCAACATAGGTAACATTAACATCTACGCCGTATTCCTTCTCAAATGCCGTTACCACATCATCCGCTACATCACCTTCCCAGGTGAGAACATTTAAAGTCTGACCCTTATATGCATTCTTTCCGTCTTCTTTTGTGTCCGTTCCACTTCCACATCCTGTCATCAAACCAATCAGTAATGAAACGACCGCACCTGTGATAAGTAGTTTTTTCTTCATACTTCATTCCTCCTGTCTGCATATATAACTTACAAGTCTGTTTTCTTTTGTCTTTTAAATTTTCCGGATTTCACTGCATCTGCCACCAGATAAAGAATCACGCATAAGATGCTGACCCCGAATATAATCGTGGTAAGGGCATTGATTTCCGGGGAAATTCCTTTTTTCATCATAGAATAAACCTTCATCGGAAGTGTTGTTGTTCCGGCATCCGCCAAAAACGAAGTAATAATCAACTCATCCAGTGAAAGGGAAAATGCCATAAATGCGCCGGAAACGATACCCGGCATAATCTGTGGAATCGTTACATGAAATAATGTATAAATCCGGTCTGCACCCAAATCCAAGGAAGCCTCCTCAATAGACGGATCCATTCCCACAAGTCTTGCCTTTACCGTTATATAAACATAAGGCAGGCAAATGGTTGTATTACCGATTACAATTACCGGAACCCCTAAGGAAATTCCTGTTGTATTGAATATCATAAATAATGCGACTGCCAACACAATTTCCGGAATAACAATCGGAAAATAAATGGAATTGGTAATTAATTTCGCCAGTTTACTCTTTGTTTTCTTAAATCCAATGGCACCCATTGTTCCAATCAGGGTTGAGAATACAGTAGTAAGGAATGCGATTAAAATCGTTAATCCAAATATACTCCAAAGCTCACTGTCCCCCATCAGCTTTTCGTACCATTTTGTAGTAAAGCCCTGCCATACAACATTTGCCTTACTGACGTTAAAGGAAAATGCCACCATTACCACAACCGGTGCATAAAAGAAAATAAACAATAAAATGACATATATTTTTTGTATGTTGTTTAAAATCGTTTTCTTCATAGGCTATGCTCCTAAATCATCCAAATCTCCACCAAGTTTCGTATAAATAAATACCATTAACAAAATAACAATTGCCAGTACCATAGAAAGGGCTGCTCCAAAAGGCCAGTCTCTGGATATCGTAAACTGCCTGTAAATCAGATTACCAATCATTAAACTGGTTCCTCCACCTAACATATCCGTAACCATGTAATATCCGATACATGGAATAAATGTTAAAATTACCGCGGCAAAAATTCCCGGTGAGGTAAGAGGCAACGTTACCTTCATAAAGGTCTTCACGGGACCTGCTCCCAAATCCTTAGATGCCTCAATCAATCCACGATCCAATTTTTCAATAGATGAATACATAGGCAGCACTGCAAAAGGAAGGAACATATAGATCATACCTACAATAATGGCAAAGTTGTTATAAAGCAGTGCCAGCGGTTTCCGAATCAAACCGATATTCATTAAAAATGTATTAATAATACCGCTGTTGTTTAAAATAATGACAAAGCTGTAAAGGACAACCAATCCACTTACCCACAGGGGCAGCATTAACAATACTGTTAACAGGGATGATGTCTTACTTTTTACACGGGCAATAAAATTCGCCAAGGGATATCCCATTAATATGGTAAAAAGTGTTGTCCAGCAGGCAACAATCAAAGACTGTTTGATTACATCCGCATACACCGGATTTAATATTTCCTTATAATTATCAACCGTGGGTGTATACTGAATAATACCGAGGGGACCCTTTGTCATAAAACTCATAAATGCAAGTAATACAAAGGGTGCCATGATAAAAAGGATTGTCCATATTGTCATGGGAGCCTGCATAATCAACGTTGTAATCCGTTCCCGTCCGGATTTTTTTGATTTTCCTTTTTTCTTTAATTCCCTTTTTTCTCCATCATTCTTCTTCATCCGGATCACCTCCCTCAATGTCACGAACAGAATCCGTATCCACAAGGTTTTTCTCCTTTATTACTACTCCTTTTGATAAATCCCAGTACAAATAAAGCAATTCTCCGTTTTCAGCCAAATCATCCGCATCAAAACGATTGATTCGGATTTCGGTACCATCATTTAACGTAATCATCATCTTAATGAGGTTTCCCACAAATATCTGTTCCTTTACCACACCCTTAATGGAAAATCCTTCAACCGGCGTCTTGGAGAATTTCATATTTTCCGGTCGGATGGATACTGCCACACCATCCGACACCTTAATCTTTTTCTTCGGATCAATCATTACAGTTGCTTTACCAACCTCTGTTCCGATTACCGCCTTGTCTCCATCTACAGAAAGAACCATTGCATCTAACAGATTGGTTTCACCAATAAAGCTTGCGACAAATTTTGTCTTTGGATGCTCGTAGATATCCTTTGGTGCCGCTAACTGTTCAATTCGTCCCTGATTAATAATGGCAATCCGGTCAGACATGGTTAATGCCTCTTCCTGATCATGGGTTACATATACAAATGTAATTCCCAGTTTCTTCTGCAACCGTTTTAACTCAATCTGCATCTGTTTACGAAGCTTTAAATCCAATGCACCGAGAGGCTCATCCAACAACAATACCTTTGGCCGGTTAATAATTGCCCTTGCAATTGCCACACGCTGTTTCTGACCTCCGGACATCTGGGTAATCCTTCTTTTTTCAAAGCCTTCCAGCTGTACCATCTTCAGTGCTTCCATTACCCGTTCCCGAATTTCATTCTTCGGAACTTTTTTTACCCTCAGTCCGTATGCAACATTGTCATACACATTCATATTGGGAAATAATGCATAATTCTGAAATACCGTATTAACATCTCTTTGATACGGCTCCTTTTTATCCACACGCTCCCCCTGTACCTTAATTGTTCCGGAAGAAGGCATCTCAAATCCGGAAATCATACGAAGAGTTGTTGTTTTTCCACAGCCGGAGGGTCCTAACAAAGTCAGGAACTCTCCTTCCGCTATGTTCATATTCATATTTTTTACAACATGATTTTCTCCATATAATTTATCCACATTCATTAGTGAAACAATCGTTTTACTCATAACATTCCACCTCCCATTTATCCAATGGCATCGGAATTACGCTCATTTGTACGAATTCGAACTGCTTCCAAAACATCAGTAACAAATATTTTTCCGTCACCATTCTTTCCGGTATGTATGGTAGTGGTTAAATCAACCAGAATATCCTCTACCATATCATCCTCCACTACTACAAATGCCATAATCTTCGGCAACAAGTTGATATCTTCACCTGTAAAATTCATTTCCGGCAAATAACCCTTCTGTCTACCGCATCCCATTACCGAATATACTGTCATACCCTGACAATTATGAGATGCCAAAACTTCCTTTAAACCAACCAGCTTTTCCGGTCTTGTAACAACTTCTATTTTCTTCATAATCATTCCTCCACTTCGATTTTAACTATAGTTAATTACCACCCATTAACTGGGTATAATAAGTATCCATAATATTTATCTGCTTATCATCAACTGCTACCAGCCAGCTCTTATCCGCTAATTCCTCATATTTTTCAATACATGGATTATCATAAAAGTCATCCGGCAATTTATCCTCTATATATTCCTTCTGAACCATTGGAACCTGTCCCCATTCATCTACATGCATTGCAACTGCATCCGGACTGATCATGTAATCAATAAATTTCTGGGCTAACTCCTTTTTTTCACTGGTCGCTGTAATACCCCAGTACTGAACAAATTTCTCATAATCGGAATCGATATCAGCAATTGCAAATTTATCCCAGTTTTCCTCATTATCAAAACAAAGGACTGCGTAATCCCAGCAAAATGCAACGGAACATTCCCCATTTTCCAAGGCTGACACTGCACTCTCACCAACAAAGGTCTTTACATTTTTCTTAATCTCCGAAAGAAGATCGTTTGCTTCCTTAATTTCATTTTCATCTGTGGAATCTGGCTCATATCCTAAGGCTTCCAATGCTGCACCATATAAAGAAATGGTAGAGTTAACCATTGCAATCTGACCCTTTAACGCAGGATCTGCCAAATCCTTAAAAGATTTTATCTCAATCGGACAGGTTTCCTTATTATAAATAATACCTGTATAGCCGGCATTCATATCCGGTGTTGTATATTCCATTTTTTCATCTCCGATTGCCCCTGTTTCCATTAAAGACTTATCAACATACTTCTCATTCGGAATTGCACTATGGTCAATTTTCTGTAGTAACCCATTATCAACAAAGGACTTTACATATGCTGCCTCTATATCACAGACATCATATTCATTACCACCTTCCACCAGCTTACTGATCATGGTATCCGTATTTTCAATATAGGTAATGTTAACTGTGCAATTATTTTCTTTCTCAAAATTATGGATTGCTTCTTCCGAAAAGCATCCGTCCCAGATACAAATATTTAGTTCCTGCGCCTCATCACCTGTATTCTTCGTATCCTTCGTATCCTTAGAACCACATCCTGTCATTAATCCAAATAACAATGTACCTACCATAAATAAACTTAAATATTTACATATCCTATTTTTCATAACTGTCATCCTCCTTACCTATGTATTTTTTATCTATAAAAAAAGCCAAAGATAACATCTTGTCATCTTTGACTATATTTTTAAAAGCAATCTTCATAAATCTGCTTTACATCTTCAATTGTCAGGGATAATGGACCTCCACAATCCAATCCGAACTCTTCTACTGCCTGTTGTGCCATTTGATTCAGATTATCTTTATTCTGGGCACCAATGGAACGAAGTGTCAATGTAAGACCTATGCTTTCATAGAACTCTGCTGTTTTTTGAATTATCATCCCGGCAGTATCCATATCCGTTCCCTCTATGTCAAATGCCTCCCTGCCATATTCCAAAAACGCAGGTAATGTATTTTCATTCAATATATGCTTCATCCATGCGATATCCATAATAGCCATTCCGTGACCATGGGTAACATGATACTGATTGGTTAACTGATACTCCATTCCGTGACAAGGCCAGCTGCTAAAGGTTCCTCCGGCAACAAATCCGTTAATCGCCCAACTGGCTGCCCACATCAGGTTTGCTCTTGCTGCTTCATCATCCGGATGCTCCACTGCAACGGGACCATAGCGTACACACGTCCGTAAAACGCTGTTCATCATGGCTCTTTGTATATCAAGAATGGTATCTCCATTAAAATAATACTCAAATATATGAGACATAATATCTGCCACTCCCGCAGCCGTATGATAAGGCGGTACGGTATATGTATATGTCGGATCCAGAATAGATACCTTCGGATACAGCAGTTCAGAATTAATTTCTGCCTTATCCCGCAACTCTTCATTGCTGATTACAGAACTGGCGTCCATTTCCGAACCGGTAGCAGCTACGGTTAAAACCGATACAATGGGTAAAGCCTTTGTGATATAATCGTTGTTTTTAACAATATCCCATGCATCCCCTTCATAAAATACACCAACGGCAATTGCTTTTGCACAATCGATGGTGCTTCCACCACCAATGGGAAGTAACACTTCAATGTTATTTTCCCTGCAAATCTTAATTCCTTTTTCAACCGTTGCAATTTGCGGATTCGGTTCCACTCCGGATAATTCATGATAAGTGATTCCACTTTCCTTCATGAGTCTGACTGCTTCATCATAAATTCCATTCTTTTTTATACTTCCTCCACCGTACAAAAGTAAAACCTTACTTCCGTACTCAGCAAGAAATTCCGGCAACCGTTGAATCTGACCCTTTCCAAAAGCAATTTTGGTTGGGATATGATAGATAAAATTTTCCATTGCTTCGCCTCCCTTACCGTCTTTTAACCTGTGAACAACTCGCTTTTCTTAATTTTTAATTCATAAGATATAATTTCCTATGAATTAAAAAAGTGCTTAGGAATTCCTCCTAAGCACTTCTTTGTGTTTTTCATGTTTCAAAGAATATACCCTAGTATTATACCAGAGTCAATACTTTTTTAACAAATTATTCTTCTGAATCTGTAACCGTCTCTGTAGTCTCTTCTACAGCTTCTTCCGTTACATCCCCATCATCTAATTCTTCGAAGTTTAAATCCTCGTCATCAAAATTAATGACGGTATCCTCGCTGTCAAGCTTAACGTTACGGTAACGCTTCATACCGGTACCGGCAGGAATCAACTTACCGATTAATACATTCTCCTTCAAACCAATCAAAGGATCTACCTTACCCTTAATAGCAGCTTCTGTAAGAACCTTTGTTGTCTCCTGGAAGGATGCAGCTGATAAGAATGAGTTGGTTGCCAAAGATGCCTTTGTAATACCAAGCATTACCTGGGTTCCTGACATCGGCTCCTTACCTTCACTCACTAATTTCTCATTAATTGAGTTATACTCTAATACATCTATCATAGCTCCCGGTAAGTATTCGCTGTCACCACTACTCTCTATACGAATCTTCTTAAGCATCTGACGAACAATAACCTCGATATGCTTATCATTGATATCTACACCCTGTAAACGATATACCTTCTGAACCTCCCGAGTCATGTAATCCTGAACGGCACGAACACCTTTAATCTTCAGGATATCATGAGGGTTAACAGAACCGATTGTAATTTCGTCACCGGCTTCAATTACCTGATCATCAAATACCTTTATTCTTGAATCATAAGGAATCAGATATGCCTTAGCTTCACCTGTCTCCTCATTTGTAATAACAACTTCACGCTTCTTCTTCGTATCACGAATCTGAACCTTTCCGCCAAACTCTGCAATAATAGCAGAACGCTTTGGCTTACGAGCCTCAAAGATTTCCTCTACTCTAGGAAGACCCTGTGTAATATCATCACCGGCAACACCACCTGTATGGAAGGTTCTCATGGTAAGCTGTGTACCCGGCTCACCGATAGACTGTGCTGCAATGATACCGATTGCTTCACCAACCTGTACCGCAAGTCCTGTTGCCATGTTGGCACCATAACACTTAGAACATACACCGATTTTTGATTTACAATTCAGAATGTTACGAATCTTAAGCTTTGTCAGGCTTTCACCCTTCTCATCCACACCATTTGCCACAATGTTCTTAGCACGCTTCGGTGTGATCATATGATTTGCTTTTACAATCATATTACCGTCTTTGTCATATACATTCTCAGCTGCATAACGACCTGTAATACGCTCTTCAAAGCTTTCAATCATCTCTCGACCTTCCATGATTGCTTCTACATATGCACCCGGAATCTCTCCTGTACCTGCGCAGCAATCTACTTCACGAACGATCAAATCCTGAGATACATCAACCAGACGACGGGTTAAGTAACCGGAATCGGCTGTACGTAACGCAGTATCAGAAAGACCTTTACGAGCACCATGAGCGGAAATGAAGTACTCCAATACATCAAGACCCTCACGGAAGTTAGACTTAATCGGCAACTCAATGGTACGACCTGTTGTATCTGCCATCAATCCACGCATACCTGCTAACTGCTTAATCTGCTGGTTAGAACCACGGGCACCGGACTCAGCCATCATCTTAATATTATTATAAGTATCAAGACCTTCCAGCAAAGCGGTTGTTAACTTCTTATCCGCAGCCTCCCATGTACGAACAGTAGCTGTATAACGCTCTTCTTCTGTAATATATCCATTTTTAAACTTATCCAGGATCAAATCAACAGTATCCTGTGCATCCTTTAAGATTTCCTTCTTAGCAGCAGGCACAGTCATCTCTGAAATAGAAACGGTAAGTGCTGCTCTTGTAGAATACTTATAACCGATACTCTTAATATCATCCAATACTTCTGCTGTCTTTGTTGCACCATGTGTATTAAATAATCTGTCAAGGATACCCTTTAACTGCTTCTTACCAACAAGGTAATCAATCTCAAGTGCCAGTTCATTGCCCGGAATTGTACGATCAACAATACCTAAATCCTGTGGAATAATTTCATTGAATAAAATTCTACCAAGGGTAGATTCAATAATCGCTGTCATCTCAGTTCCATCCGGAGCAGTTCCCTTCATACGAACCTTAATCTTAGAATGTAATGTAATTACTTTATTCTCGTAAGCAAGAATTGCCTCATTCTTTGACTTGAAGAACTTACCTTCTCCCAAATCACCCGGCTTATCAATGGTCAGATAGTAAATACCAAGTACCATATCCTGGGAAGGAACGGCTACCGGCGCACCATCTGATGGCTTTAACAGGTTATTCGGTGATAACAGTAAGAAACGGCACTCTGCCTGGGCTTCCACTGACAATGGTAAATGTACCGCCATCTGGTCACCATCGAAGTCCGCATTAAATGCAGTACATACCAATGGGTGAAGCTTAATTGCCTTACCTTCTACAAGGATTGGCTCAAATGCCTGAATACCTAATCTATGAAGGGTCGGGGCACGGTTTAACATAACAGGATGTTCTTTGATTACGTCCTCTAATACATCCCATACCTCTGTCTCTAATTTCTCCACCATCTTTTTAGCAGACTTAACATTATGAGCAAGCTTACGAGAAACCAATTCTTTCATTACGAATGGCTTAAATAATTCGATTGCCATTTCTTTTGGAAGACCACACTGGTAAATCTTAAGTTCCGGTCCTACTACGATAACGGAACGTCCTGAGTAGTCAACACGCTTACCAAGTAAGTTCTGACGGAAACGTCCCTGCTTACCCTTTAACATATCTGACAATGATTTTAATGCACGGTTACCGGGACCTGTTACGGCACGTCCACGACGACCATTATCAATCAATGCATCTACTGCCTCCTGTAACATACGTTTTTCATTACGTACGATAATATCAGGAGCACCTAACTCTAACAAGCGATTCAAACGGTTATTACGGTTAATGATACGACGATACAGATCATTCAAATCAGAGGTTGCAAAACGGCCACCATCTAACTGAACCATAGGACGAATATCCGGTGGAATAACAGGAACTGCATCTAAGATCATCCACTCCGGCTTATTATCAGAATTACGGAATGCTTCTACTACCTCTAAACGCTTAATAATCTTTGCACGTTTCTGACCTGTAGATTCCTTTAATTCTGCACGAAGAGTTGTGGATTCTTTCTCCAGATCAATATTCTGTAATAACTCCTTAACTGCTTCTGCTCCCATGCCTGCACGGAAAGAACCAAATCCATACTCTTCCTCAGCATCACGGAATTCTTTTTCATTTAACACCTGCTTATATGCAAGATTGGTTTCTCCTGCATCTAATACAATATAGGAAGCAAAATATAATACACGCTCTAAGGTTCTAGGAGTAATATCCAATAACAATCCCATTCTACTTGGAATTCCTTTAAAATACCAAATGTGAGAAACAGGAGCTGCCAGCTCAATATGACCCATTCTTTCACGTCTTACATTTGACTTTGTAACCTCAACACCACAACGGTCACAGATTACACCCTTATAACGAATCTTCTTGTACTTACCACAATGACATTCCCAGTCCTTGCTTGGTCCAAAGATTCTTTCACAATACAAACCATCCTTTTCAGGCTTTAATGTACGATAATTAATGGTTTCCGGTTTCTTAATCTCACCATGAGACCATTCTCTGATTCGCTCAGGAGAAGCAAGTCCAATCTTAATCGCGTCAAAATTCATATGTTCTTCTGTTTCCTGATTATTCATTGTTGACATTTATTCTGCTCTCCTTCCATTATTCATCATAGTCATCATAGGAATCTTCATCATAGCCATCGTCATAGCCATCACCTGAATCACCCTCTAACTCATAAGTTTCATCATTCTCATCGATTCCGCTGTATCCATGCTCTTTCATCTCAGCCTCATCGTTACGGTAATCCATATCACCTACATTACGTACATCGTCATTACCATAATCAACACTCTCGCCAATCTCAACTTCTGTGTTGTCCTCACGTAATACACGTACATCCAATGCCAATGACTGGAATTCCTTAAGCAATACCTTAAATGATTCCGGAATACCAGGAGTAGGAATATTCTCACCCTTGATAATCGCCTCATATGTCTTAACACGACCAACAACATCATCGGACTTAACAGTTAAAATTTCCTGTAAGGTGTAGGAAGCACCATAAGCCTCTAAAGCCCAAACCTCCATCTCACCGAAACGCTGTCCACCAAACTGTGCTTTACCACCAAGTGGCTGCTGTGTAACCAATGCATATGGTCCGGTAGAACGGGCATGAATCTTATCGTCAACCAAATGATGCAGCTTCAGGTAGTGCATGTATCCGATAGATACAGGTGAGTCAAACTCTTCACCGGTTCTACCATCACGAAGTCTTACCTTACCGGTACGATCAATCGGTACACCCTTCCACTCTTCACGGTGGTCACGATTCTCATACAGATAATCCATGACATCATCTGATACCTGACTTCTCCACTTCTTATCGAATTCATCCCACTCCGTATTGACGTAATCATTTGCCATTTCCAGAGTTTCCATGATATCTTCCTCGTTTGCACCGGCAAATACAGGAGTTGAAATCTTAAAGCCTAACGCCTTAGCGGCAAGTCCTAAGTGAAGCTCCAATACCTGTCCGATATTCATACGGGAAGGCACACCTAACGGATTCAATACAATATCAAGAGGACGTCCGTTTGGAAGGAATGGCATATCTTCAACCGGAAGGATACGGGAAATAACACCCTTATTACCATGACGACCGGCCATCTTATCACCAACGGAAATCTTTCTCTTTTGTGCAATGTAAACACGTACTGACTTGTTTACACCCGGAGACAACTCATCTCCTGCATCTCTTGTAAATATCTTTGTATCAATAACAATACCATATGCTCCATGAGGAACACGTAAAGATGTATCTCTGACTTCTCTGGCTTTTTCACCGAAAATCGCACGAAGCAATCTCTCTTCTGCAGTAAGCTCAGTCTCGCCCTTTGGTGTTACCTTACCAACTAAAATATCACCTGCACGAACCTCCGCACCAATACGAATGATACCGTTCTCATCCAGATCCTTTAATACATCCGGACCGTGACCAGCCAAATCTCTTGTAATCTCTTCGGAACCAAGCTTTGTATCACGGGCTTCACACTCGTACTCTTCAATATGAACAGATGTGTATACATCTTCCTGAACTAATCTTTCACTTAATAATACCGCATCCTCGTAGTTATAACCTTCCCAGGTCATGAATCCGATTAACGGGTTCTTACCTAATGCAATCTCACCGTTAGAAGTAGATGCTCCATCCGCAATAACCTCTCCGGCTTTCACACGCTCACCTTTGACAACGATTGGTCTCTGGTTCATACAGTTTGCCTGGTTACTTCTTGCAAACTTAATTACATGGTAAGTATCCTTTGTACCATCATCACATTTTATTACGATTTCTTTGCTGGTAGATTTCTCAACAACACCATCGTGCTTTGCAACAATACATACTCCTGAGTCAACTGCTGCCTTTGCTTCCATACCGGTACCAACAATCGGTGACTCTGTCTTTAACAAAGGTACAGCCTGTCTCTGCATGTTAGAACCCATAAGTGCTCGGTTCGCATCATCATTCTGAAGGAACGGAATCATGGATGTAGCAACAGAGAATACCATCTTAGGAGATACGTCCATTAAATCTACTCTGTTACGGTCAAACTCGGCAGTCTCTTCTCTGTATCGACCTGCGATACGCTTTCTGACGAAGGTTCCGTCAGGATTCAACTGCTCATTCGCCTGAGCAACAATATAATTATCCTCTTCATCCGCTGTCATATATACAACCTCATCTGTAACAACCGGATTTTCAGGATCTGCCTTATCAATCTTACGATATGGTGCCTCAATGAAACCATATTCATTAATTCTCGCATAACATGCAAGGGAGTTGATCAAACCGATGTTAGGACCTTCAGGAGTCTCAATCGGACACATTCTACCATAATGGGTATAGTGAACATCTCGAACCTCGAATCCGGCACGGTCACGGGAAAGACCACCAGGACCTAACGCTGACAGACGTCTCTTATGGGTAAGCTCTGAAAGCGGATTGTTCTGATCCATAAACTGAGACAGCTGGGAACTACCAAAGAATTCCTTCACTGCTGCTGTTACAGGCTTGATGTTAATTAATGACTGTGGTGAGATCGTCTCAATATCCTGAGTTGACATTCTTTCTCTTACAACCCTTTCAAGACGTGACATACCAATACGATACTGATTCTGTAACAATTCACCTACTGCACGAATTCTACGATTACCCAAATGGTCAATATCGTCATCGCAGCCAATGCCATACTCTAAATGCATATTATAGTTGATAGATGCCAAAATATCTTCTTTTGTAATATGCTTAGGAATCAAATCATGCACATCTCTCTTAACTGCTCTCTTTAATTCCTCTTCATCTTTATATTCTTCTAATAAGTTTGCTAAAACAGGGTAAAATACATCTTCTTCAATGCCAAGTGCTTCTACATCAAAATCCACGAATTCCTTCATGTCAACCATCATATTAGATAAAACCTTGACATTTCTTTCCTCAGACTGAATCCAAACATATGGAACAGCAGAGTTCTGGATCTTAATTGCGCACTCTCTTGTAACCTTTTCTCCGGCATTCGCAAGAATCTCTCCGGTTAAAGGACTTACAACATCCTCAGCCAACACATGACCGGTAATACGGTTTTTCAGAGCTAACTTCTTGTTATACTTATAACGGCCAACCTTAGCCAGATCATAACGTCTTGGATCAAAGAACATTGCATTAATTAAGCTTTCTGCACTTTCCACTGCAAGAGGCTCTCCCGGACGAATCTTTTGATATAATTCCAAAAGACCTTCCTCATAATTGGTAGCATGGTCTCTCTCCATACTTGCAAGAATCTTTGGCTCGTCACCAAATAATTCTCTAATCTCTTCATTTGTTCCAATTCCCAATGCACGAATCAAAACGGTAATTGGGACTTTACGATTTCTATCTACTCGAACATTAAATACGTCATTGGAATCGGTTTCATACTCTAACCATGCACCACGATTAGGGATAACCGTACAAGAGTACAATGTCTTTCCTAATTTATCATGTCCAATTGCATAATAAATACCGGGAGAACGAACTAACTGACTGACGATAACACGTTCAGCACCATTAATTACAAAGGTACCTGTTTCAGTCATCAAAGGTAAATCTCCCATAAAAATATCATGCTGATTAATCTCATCTGTCTCTTTGTTAATCAGACGAACATTAACCTTAAGTGGAGCTGCATATGTTGCATCTCTTTCCTTGCACTCTTCAATCGAATACTTTGCTTCCTCCGCTGACAGCTGGAAATCAACAAATTCCAAGCTTAACTGGCCACTGTAATCAGTGATTGGAGAAATGTCTTCGAACACCTCTTTAAGTCCTGCCTCTAAGAACCACTTATATGAGTCTTTCTGTACTTCGATTAAGTTAGGCATCTCGAGTACTTCTTTTTGTCTGGAATAACTCATACGCATTCCTTTTCCCGCTTTCACAGGACTAATTCTGCTCTTTTCCATTGACGTTTTTCACCCCTTGAAATTATTTTTTCGTAGGTCCCACAACCATATATGGTAGAAATTGCAAATTACCACCACAAATGCTGTGATTCCAACGTTTTTGCTTGTCTTCCCTGAAAAATGGCATAGATATACCGATACCATCCCACAGTAATGACATTTTATTATATTATCACAATGTCTATCCCGCTGTCAATCATTTTTTTACCGGATTTTCATCTCCCGGCGGAATTTAACTTTTCCTTCAACAGAAGATTTCATTTTTCTCTTATATCTGCTACCGCTTCCGGTTTAAAAAGCCGGTACAACTCCAGATATTTTCTTTCCACTTCTTCAAAAGGAACATAGTCCAATGAAAAACTGCTTTTCATAACCGGGGGCTTCTGATCGGGTGTCTCCCCCAAAAGCTCCTTCAGATCAAAGTACAACATATCATCATCAATTTCTTTTACAAGCTTCTTCTCATCCGCTCTTAAATCCCTGCCTAAAAATCTTCTATATAAAATAGAAAGGAACTGTCCCTCCAACCTTTGATAAGACGGCAGTGTTTTCTTAAAGGGTCTTGGCACATCGGACAAATAAGCCTCACTTCCGTCATGTAACAGACAGGCAAGACATACCGCCCTGCTGTAGCCTCTTGCCTGTGCCTCCAAGGCACAATGAATACAATGCTGCCCAACGGAAAAGAAATGGGTTACATGTCCGTTCCCTCTGCACAGCAGCGATAACGCATGGGCAATATCCTCGATTTTCAACTTTTCTCCATCCGGCTCCAAAGGGAAAAAATGCTCCCCTGTATAAGTGGTAATGTACTCTGCCATATTTCCTCCTCTCTCTCCATCGTTGCGAAACATCTGTTCACCATGTTAATTTGGGCAAAATTTAATTTATATAACCCAGGCACGCTTGCGCTTCATCCCCACACATATCGATTACCGGTCGTTTCGCAGCTACGCTTTCCATCAATCCAGAAGTTCATACTGCAAAAGCTCGTACTTCAAGCGAGAGCCTTCTCCGATTCCATCCGGAAGCAAGGCACGGGCTACCAGCTTTAAATCATCACTTTCTATATCCGTTCTTTTCAAATTCGCATAGTCTCCATCAATGGATTCCACTACATAATACATTGTTTCCACACTACATCCCTCCTGCATGTCTCATTTATCATAAAAATTTACGAAACGATATGTTCTCTTACAAACCGGAATATGTATATTACCGTTACATCTTTTACAATATATAAAAAGAAAGACCTTCACAGACAATGCCTGTAAAGATCTTTCGTTCATTTTTTGTTAGTTATGTTTGTTATTCACTAAATTACTTTAATGTAACCTTAGCTCCAACTTCCTCTAACTTAGTCTTAATCTCGTCAGCCTCAGCCTTAGCAGCGCCTTCCTTAATTACCTTAGGTGCGTTATCTACAACTTCCTTAGCTTCCTTAAGTCCTAAACCAGTTACCTCACGAACAACCTTGATAACCTTAACCTTCTCGCTACCGATCTCTGTTAATTCTACATCAAACTCGTCCTTCTCAGCTGCTGCTTCTCCGCCTGCTGCACCTGCTGCTGCAACTACAACACCTGCTGCTGCAGAAACACCGAACTCTTCCTCACAAGCCTTAACTAAATCATTTAACTCTAATACGCTTAACTTCTTGATCTCTTCAATCCACTCTTGAGTTGTCATAACTAAAATCCTCCATATTATTCTAAAATATTATTTGCCTTATGGCTTCTTCACTTACGTGATATGCGCTAATCATAATTAGCTGTGTTACTGAATATTACTCTGCATCTGTTGACTCTGCTGCCTCAGCTGCCGGAGCATCACCCTGCTCTGCGATCTGATTAAGAACACGAGCGAAGTTTGTAATTGGTGACTGTAAGCTTCCAAGTAACTTTGAAAGTAATTCCTCTCTTGATGGGATGCTTGAAATAGCTTTAATTCCCTCACGATCGTAGTAAGTACCTTCAACGACACCACTCTTAATCTCTAATGCTTCTGCTTCCTTAGCAAATTTAGCAAAAATTCTTGCAGGAGCTGTAGCATCTGTCTTACAGAAAGCAAATCCGTTAGGTCCTTCCAAATCGTCCTTCAAAGACTCAAACTCTGTTCCCTCGATTGCACGACGAACCATTGTGTTCTTATATACCTTGTAAGATACACCAGCTTCTCTTAATTCCTTACGAAGTTTTGTATCCTGTTCTACAGTAAGTCCACGATAGTCAACAATCACTGCTGTCTGTGCACCATCAAGCTGAGCTTTAATCTCTTCAACGATTGGTTGCTTTAATTCTACTTTTGCCATCGTCTTGCGCCTCCTTATATATTAATGACTGCGCGAGCTAAATCCTGTATCTATCTTTTAACTGAAAACAATTAAAAAAGCTCCATGTCAAAGACATAGAGCGAAACATCAACATAATGATTTTCCTCGGTAGGCGATATACTTACACCAAATGGTACCTACTGTCTTCGGCAGTTCATCGCTAAATAATCTACCATATGTAATTCCGTCTGTCAAGCATTTTTTTGATAAACATGTCGGTATTTGATACCTCGGAATTAAAAGTATTTATCCGGAATACAAAGGGAACAAGATGATTATGTGAAAAAACAGCTTTCGAAAGCAGATGATGGTTCCTTATAAGGACATCTGCTTCCGTCGGTACTTAATAAGTGCGAAGCACGAATTTAGTACCGCTACGAGAAGCAGACAGTGGGAACGGTCCTTGAAAGGAACCATCACTGCGAAAGAGTTCGCTCAAGTATTATAGGCATATGGAAGCAATTTTAATTCCATACAGAAATACGCTAAAAAACAAAGAAA
>CAKRAK010000012.1 GCA_934294885.1 uncultured Lachnospiraceae bacterium
AAAAGATACATGGACAGATGAATCGGGAGTGGAATGGAACAAAGCTGTAAAATAGTAGAAGAGAAAAGGCAGATTATGAAACAGCTAAGATAAGGCAGACGAAACAGAATATGCAATTGATTATCCAAAAGATGAAAAAGGAAAATCAAAGCGAAATATGACAGAGGAAGAGAAAAAGGCTGCACAGAAGAAGTCAGAAGCAAAAAAGGCAAGGAACGCAAAGAAGCAAGCAGAATCACAGGACAGGAGACGAAAATCACAGGACAAGAGACGAAAATGAATATTCACAAAGCTAAGATGCTATGGTATAATGCAAGTTACTGTATTAAGGCTTCTTATGAGAGGAGCTAAATATGGGAAAAGATTTAAATGACAAAGAACTTGGCAAGGAATATCTCAGAAAAGTATGGGATTATACTCAGCCAGATTTGTGAATCGGTTTGGAACGAGAAAATAATGATTCGCTAAATGGCTCACTTGCAAAAATAAGTATGTTCACATCAAAGGATTTATAGGAGGAAATAGAAGAAATGAAACTTGGCATCGTAGGATTACCAAATGTAGGAAAAAGTACATTATTTAATTCGTTAACCAAAGCGGGAGCAGAAAGTGCAAACTATCCCTTTTGTACAATTGACCCCAATGTAGGTGTGGTACCTGTTCCGGATGAGCGGTTGGATGTATTAACGAAGATGTACAATTCGAAGAAGACAGTACCTGCTGTTATTGAATTTGTGGATATTGCAGGTCTTGTTAAGGGTGCTTCTAAGGGCGAGGGTCTTGGCAATCAGTTCCTTGCGAATATTCGTGAGGTAGATGCGATTGTACATGTTGTAAGATGCTTCGAGGATACCAACGTGGTTCATGTAGATGGCAGCATTAACCCGCTTCGGGATATTGAGACCATTAATTTCGAGTTGATTTTTTCGGATATCGAGATTTTGGACAGACGTATTGATAAGAATAAGAGAGCTGCAAACAATAACAAGGATATTGCAAGAGAAGTTGCGTTTATGCAGCGCATTAAGGAACATTTAGAGAGCGGAAAGCTGGCAATTACCTTTGAAGTAGATGGAGAAGATGAGGAAGCATGGATTGCTGATTATAATTTACTGACCCGTAAGCCGGTTATCTTTGCAGCCAATGTTTCAGAGGACGATTTGGCAGATGATGGCGCTTCTAATGAATATGTTCAGGCTGTAAAGGATTATGCCAAGGAATATGGTTCAGAGGTATTTGCTGTATGTGCCCAGATAGAACAGGAAATCTCTGAATTAGAAGACGATGAGAAGATGGAGTTTCTGGAAGATTTAGGACTTTCGGAGTCCGGTTTGGATAAATTGATTCGGGCAAGCTATTCTTTATTGGGACTGATTTCTTATCTGACCTCCGGTGAGGATGAGACAAGAGCCTGGACAATTAAGAAGGGAACAAAAGCACCACAGGCAGCAGGAAAGATACATACAGACTTTGAACGTGGATTTATCCGTGCCGAGGTGGTAAACTACAAGGATTTAGTGGAAAACGGTTCTATGGTAGCCGCAAAGGAAAAAGGTCTTGTCCGCTCTGAAGGTAAGGAATATGTTGTGCAGGATGGAGATGTAATCTTGTTTAAGTTTAATGTATAGGAGGCTTGCTATGTATGAGATTCGGTTCCCGCATTTGGGAATATCATTAAAGCATGTGCTGGATGGATTTTCTATTGGAGGTTTTGAAATCCGATTTTACGGTGTGATTATTGCCATCGGTTTTGTTCTGGCATATTTACTGGTTGCAAATGAAGCAAAAAGAACGAATCAGAATCCGGAATTGTATTTGGATTATATGCTGTGGCTCGTAATCCCGGCAATTCTTGGGGCGAGAATCTATTATGTTCTGTTTAGTCTGAGGGATTACCTTGTGAAAGGAAAGTCAGTAAAGGATATTATCCTTAGTATGATTAACATAAGAGGTGGTGGATTGGCAATCTACGGAGGAGTCATTGCCGGAATCATTGTGTTGCTGGTCTTTGCCAAAAAAAGAAAAGTCAGTCCGTTACTGATGTTAGATACAAGCTGTATGGGTTTGCTTGTGGGACAGATATTAGGACGATGGGGTAACTTTTTTAATCGTGAGGCTTTTGGTTCCTATACGGATTCCTTATTTGCCATGGCAATTCCTGCCGATTGGTTTGGTGGGAAAAATTATCTCCTTGCCCGGGTCAATAATGGTAATATTACCCAGGAAATGATAGATCATGTATTGGTTGTTAACGGTAAGGAATTTATTCAGGTGCATCCCACATTTTTATATGAATCGACATGGAATCTGATAGTTTTGCTTGTTATATTTACATATAGAAGAAAGAAGAAATTTGATGGTGAGCTGTTTGCCATGTATTTATGGGGATATGGCTTAGGACGTGTCTGGATTGAAGCCCTTCGTACCGATTCCCTGATGCTGCCGGGTGTGAACTTTAGAGCTTCCCAGCTGTTGGCTGCATTGTGTGTAATCGCAGCCTCTGTATTTATTATATATAAGAGGATTCAGATATCCAAATCCAATCATACAAAAGAATAAAATAATTATGAAAACACTCTGTAGTGGGAATTTCCACCACAGGGTGTTTTTTTATGGTGTGGCGATGAGGAGGATTTCCCCTTTCATGGATTTTTCTGTATTTCTCCCCCCACCTTCCACCACCTCCGTTATGTGACGAAGGGATGGAAGTGGTGGGGGATATTTTTTATGAGTACACAATATTATGTCAACTGTGTTGTGGATGAAGAGATGCACAATATAATGGATGTAAAAGAAATAAATAACAATATATTGTTGTTTTGCTTTTAAAAATGTGCAAAAAAATAAAAAAAGAACAAAAATTCGAACAAAAAATCAAAGAAAAATTTAGCTATTTTCACAACGGAAAACTAAGAAAACTTAAAAATTAAAACTTGCATTATGTAACCTGATACTGTAAAATAGTGGTTGCAAGTGGTGATAAGTGGTGCTTGAATGGGAAAAAGTGGTGGATTTCGGAGTACCTGACCACTTTCAAGGAGATGAAGAAAGGAAGGTGAGGGTCATGTCCTTAGGATTAAAAGGCGAATATAGCCATTCCATAGACAGTAAGGGCAGAATGATCGTACCTTCAAAGCTGAGAGAGCAATTAGGAGTCTCCTTTGTTATCGCAAGAGGAATGGATCAGTGTTTATGTGCATATCCCCGTGAAGAGTGGGAGATATACGCAAAAAAACTTGAAGAGTTACCAACGACAAGTAAAAATGCAAGAAGATTCGTCCGTGCCATTTCCAGTTCTGCATACGATTGCGAAGTGGATAATCAGGGAAGAATTAATATTCCCCAGAAGCTGCGGGATTTTGCACAGATTACGAAAGATGTAGTTGTGGTTGGAGTTGGAGACAAAGCGGAAATCTGGAGCAAGGAATTATATGAGGCAGAATGTTGCTTAGATGATGTTGATTTAGACGAGCTTGCATCCGGTTTTGCTGATTTGGGATTTAACATTTAGATATTACATACAGAGTAAGGAGGATAAGCGTTTTGGAATTTTCACATAAGTCAGTTTTACTGCAGGAATCCATAGAAGGACTTCATATAAAACCGAACGGAACTTATGTGGACGGCACCTTAGGTGGTGGAGGTCATGCGTTTTATGTGTGTGAGCGTTTATCCAATGAAGGTCGGTTCATAGGAATAGATCAGGATGCCGCTGCGATAGAAGCAGCAGGCGTCCGGCTATTACCATATCAAAATACATTGAACATTAATATTGTAAGAAGCAATTATCAACAAACCCCTGAGGTTCTGAGAAAACTACACATTGACGGTGTTGATGGTATTTTATTGGACCTTGGGGTATCCTCCCATCAATTGGACACGCCGGAAAGGGGATTTTCATACCGGGAGAATGCTACGCTTGATATGCGTATGGATCAGCGTCAGGATATGACGGCAAAAGATATTGTGAATGAATATTCCGAAATGGAATTATTTCATATAATAAGAGACTATGGTGAAGAAAAATTCGCCAAGAACATTGCAAAGCATATATGCATTGCAAGAAAAGAAAAGCCCATAGAAACAACCTATGAGCTGAATGATATTATTAAGGCTGCTATACCAATTAGAGCTAGGTCTCAAGGAGGGCACCCTTCAAAAAGAACTTATCAGGCTATCAGGATTGAATTAAACCGGGAATTGACCGTTCTGGAACAATCCATAGACCAAATGATAGACTTGTTAAATCCAGGGGGCCGACTTTGCATCATTACATTCCATTCCCTAGAGGATCGGATTGTAAAGCGGATTTTTAGAAGAAACGAAAATCCATGCACGTGCCCTCCGAACTTTCCTAAATGTGTATGCGGTAAGGTTT
Source organism: uncultured Lachnospiraceae bacterium (assembly GCA_934294885.1). GTDB lineage: Bacteria > Bacillota > Clostridia > Lachnospirales > Lachnospiraceae > CAG-590. The sequence continues at coordinate 4,379 of CAKRAK010000012.1, forward strand.
CAAAGGGAACGGTCATTACAAGGAAACCGATATTACCGTCGGAGGAAGAGTTAGAGGAAAATCGGAGAAGTAAGAGTGCAAAACTACGAATTTTCGAGAAAAAACAAATTGGTATTGAGTATAAAACACAGTAAGAAAAATAAATACGCAAAGGATGACGTATTTAGAAGAGGGGAATGACTAGATTGAATTCAAGAGTAAACGAACAATATTACACACAGGGAAATACAGCACGGAAGCTTAATGTGGAACCTGAAATCATTGAGAGACCGGTAGAGGAAAGACGGGAAGAGCGTCAGGTCAGAAGACAGAAAAATAAGTCGATTAGTAGGAATGCAGAACGTGCAAAAGCGTTTAGTCCTTTATATACATGTATGTTAATGGTTGCGACTATCTTTTTATTTGGTTCTTGCTTTTACATGTTGACGGTACAGGCAACAATAACAGAACAAAGAAGAGAGATTGCAATGTTAGAAAGCAACTTGAATAGTCTGACAGACAATAATAATGAAATGAGCAAAAGAATTGAAAGCTCTGTTGATTTGACTGAAATATACAATGTTGCTACTACAGAACTTGGAATGGTATACCCAAAGGCAGGACAGGTTGTTTCCTATGAAGCAAGTAACCCTGATTATGTAAAACAGTTCAAAGATGTGCCTCAAAACTAAGATTAGGTGATGAAATATGGCAAAAAAGAGAAAACGGTTCATTCCCCGGATGCAGGTCAAATTTTTATTGATTGCAATCCTGTTTTTGATATTACTGATTGCGTTGATTATTCGTTTAATATGGATTGATAAAAAGGATGGCGCAAGGTATGAGAAGATTGTATTGTCACAGCAAAGCTATGACAGTATCGAGATTCCATACAGAAGGGGCGATATTTTAGATCGTAACGGAACCCAGTTAGCCACAAGCGAGAAAGTATATAATTTAATAATTGAACCAAAGAATATTTTGCAGAACGACAAAGTAAAAAAAGCAACAATAGCCGCTCTGACAAAATATTTTGATTTGTCTAAGGATGATGTTACAGAGGCTCTGAAGGATAATACTTCATTGTATAAAAAGATGTTGAAGAAGCTTACATACGAACAGGTGGAACCTTTTAATAAGTATGTAGCATCGGAAGCCGGAAGTAATGTAAAGGGTGTCTGGTTTGAAGAAGAGTACAAAAGATATTATCCCTATGACTCTCTTGCCTGTCATGCCATTGGTTTTACCGTAAGCGGTAATGTAGGACAGGGTGGAATCGAAGGATATTATTCGGAAGAATTAAACGGAGTTAACGGTAGAGAGTATGGTTATCTGACAGACGATATGTCTATCGAAAGAACAACAAAGGAACCGATTAACGGATATAATGTGGTTTCCACAATTGATGCAAACATTCAAAAGACGGTGGAAGACGTAATCAATCAGTTTATGACTGAAACAGGTGCAAAAAATGTATCCTGTCTGGTTATGGATCCGAATTCCGGAGAAATCCTTTCTATGGCAAATTCTAATAAGTATAATTTGAATGAACCATACGAGGATGCTGCCATTGAAAATATGTTTGATAGTAAGAATATACAGTATTTGTTAAGTGATTCTACGATTAAAGAGTATTTTACTCCTCCAAAGGGGAAAGAATTATCAGAAGAAAAGCAGACACTGAAAGCACTTCTGGAAAATCCGGACATTCCGGCATCGGAAAAAATGAAGGATTTGCCTGAAGATTTTCGGTTACTGTGTCTAAACAGACAATGGAGAAATTTTATATTGTCGGATGGTTTTGAACCGGGTTCTACTTATAAAACATTTACCATTGCAGGTGCGGTGGAAGAAAATGTGTTGACCGGTAATGAGACCTTTTACTGTGAAGGTGTAAAGCAGGTAGAGGATTATCCGATTCACTGTCACAATCACGCAGGACACGGAACAGTAACTATTGAACAGGCTTTAATGCAGTCTTGTAATGTAGCGTTAATGGATATCGCTGCAGCAGAAGGAAGAAATGTATTTTCCAAGTATCAGCAGGTGTTTGGCTTCGGAAAGACAACGGGTATTGACCTTTCCGGAGAAGCAAGCGGTCTTGTATACGATGAGGAGAAGTTAAATCCGGTAGAGCTTGCAACTTCTTCTTTTGGTCAGGGTCTTACAGTTACAATGATTCAGAATGCGGCAGCATTTTGCTCTGTTATTAACGGAGGCGACTATTATGAGCCTCATATGGTAAAACAAATTGTGGATGAAAACGGTGGTGTTATTAATAACATCGAGCCGACGATTTTAAGAAAAACAGTTTCGGAAGAAACTTCAAAGTTTATGAGAGATACCTTGTTTAAGGTAGTTGATTCCGGTACAGGACAGAAGGTTAAAGTGGAAGGTTATACAATCGGTGGTAAGACCGGTACAGCAGAAAAATTACCTCGAGGTAATGGAAAATATCTGTTATCCTTCATTGGATTTGCTCCGGTGGACAATCCTGAGGTGGTTGTATATGTTACTGTAGATGAACCGGATGTTGAAGATCAGTCGGCAACCGGATACGGAACGATTCTTGCACATTCTATATTTGAGAAAATCCTTCCTTATATGAATGTATATCAGACGGATGAAGCAGCATCTGAGGGAGATCCGAATGTAGGAGATGAGACGATTACACCAATATTCCAGGGAGATGTTCCGCAAGAACAGCTGTCACAGGATCAGGAAGGTGGAACAGAGGCTTCTACAGAGACAACAACAGGAACGTCGGAGGAACAACAGGCTTCTACAGAAACAGCTTCTACCGAGGCTGCCTCTACCGAGACACAATAATAAAATATAGTATGAACCAATGGTGGCGGTTCAGTGAATTGTATAAGGCATGGATTCTTTTGGGAGAGAGGATTCGTGCCTTGGGTTATTTATGGAAAAGTGGAATATATAGAATCTGTTATTAATAGATTATAAAAAAACAGATGGATAGGATATGGTAAAAACCTTTACCAGAAAAAAGATATTGATACTTGCTGTTTTGCTTGCAGCGGTTTGGTTTTTTCTTGTAGGGCGTCTGGCTTATCTGATGCTTGTAAAATCGGAATATTATTATGAAAAGGCGGAGGCGTTACATGCAAGGGAAAGGAGCATTAAAGCAAAACGGGGAGTGATATATGACCGAAACGGAATTGAACTGGCAGGTAACGTTCCGGTTTGCTCCATCTCCGTGATTCATTCCCAGATAGAAGATGAAGAAGGTGTAATACAGGCACTTTGCAAGGTGTTAGAGCTGGATGAAGATTTGGTTCGGAAAAAGGTGACGGCGAATTCCATTCGGGAAAAAATAAAAAGTAATGTTCCAAAGGATATGGCAGACCGGTTAAGGGATATGAATTTGGCCGGGGTAAAAATTGATGAGGATTACAAAAGATATTATCCTTATGAAGACCTTGCAAGTAAGGTTTTGGGTTTTACAGGCTCTGACAATCAGGGGATTGTTGGACTGGAGGTAAAATATGACAGCATTTTGGCGGGAACACCGGGCAGTATATTAACCGTTACGGATGCAAATGGTTTTGAAGTGGAAAATGCTGCGGAAGGAAGAATTGAACCGGTTGCCGGAGATAATCTGTACACAACAATTGATGTTAACATACAAAAATATGCCCAGCAGTCTGCGGAAACGGTTCGCAAGTCAAAACAGGCAAAAAGAGTTTCTATTATTTTGATGAATCCCCAAAACGGAGAGCTTCTTGCGATGGTAAATGTGCCGGAATATAACTTAAATGAACCTTATCAGCTAAATGAAATAACGGACAGCAATCTGTCGGAATCGGATGCCTTAAATAATATGTGGCGAAACTTCTGCATTAATGATACCTATGAGCCCGGTTCCGTGTTTAAAATTGTAACTGCCACAGCGGCCTTGGAGGAACAGGTTGTGACCCAAAAGGATACCTTTTATTGTCCGGGATACCGGGTTGTTGATGACAGACGGATTCGGTGTGCAAAGACAACGGGGCATGGACAGGAAACCTTTAAGGAGGGAATTATGAATTCCTGCAATCCTGTGTTTATTGATGTTGGAAGCAGGGTTGGAGTGGATAATATGTACAAATATTATAAAAAGCTGGGGCTGTTGGAAAAAACAGGGGTAGACCTGCCGGGAGAAGCGTCTTCGATTATGCATAAAAAAGGTAATGTAGGTAATGTTGAGCTGGCAACTATGAGCTTTGGACAGTCAATTCAGGTTACACCGATGCAGCTGCTTCGGGCCGTGAGTGCTGTTTTAAATGGAGGAACGCTTGTAACACCCCATTTTGCAATGTATGTTACGGATGAAGAAAATCATATAAAAAATAAATTTTCCTATGAACAGAAAGAACAGGTTATCTCCAAAGAGACTTCGAATCAAATGAAAGAATGTCTGGAGGCAGTTGTCAGTGACGGTGGAGGAACTAAAGGTCAGGTGGAAGGCTATCGCATTGGTGGAAAAACCGCAACCTCAGAAAAGTTTCCCAGAGGAAACGGTAAATACATTTCTGCCTTTATGGGTTTTGCTCCTGCAAATAATCCTCAGATTGTGGGACTGATTCTCATTGATGAACCGGTGGGAGCTTATTACGGAGGCATGATTGCCGCGCCGGTTATGTCTGATTTGTTTGCAAACATTTTACCATATCTTGGAATAGAAGCTGAATTTCAGGAAGAAACCACAGAAACTGTAATGGAAATTGAAATAATGGATTGATAAAAACCATAAAAAGAATTATACTATTAGCGTATGTGTTGCGATAAAAGCACAACTTCTTGTGCTTGCAACAAATAAGTTTTTACAAAGGTGGGAAAAAGATGAAGTTTGATTTTACGGTGTTAGCACCTGTTTTAATTGCATTTGGAATTAGTGTGATATTATGTCCGATTATGATTCCCCTTCTTCACAAGATGAAGTTTGGTCAGTTTGTAAGGGATGAAGGACCTGAATCACATTTGAAAAAATCAGGAACTCCTACAATGGGCGGAATTATTATTTTATGCAGTATTGTACTTACGTCCCTATTTTATATTAAGAGTAATCCGTTGATATTACCGGTATTATTCGTTACTCTTGGCTTTGGTCTGGTTGGATTTTTAGATGATTATATTAAGGTTGTTATGAAGCGTTCCATGGGCCTTAGAGCATGGCAGAAGATGATTGGTCAGTTCCTTGTAACTGCTGTGTTTGCATATTATCTTGCAAATTATACGGATGTGGGAACCGGCGTATTGATTCCTTTTACTCATGGGAATGAGATTGATTTGGGCTTTTGGTTTTATCCGTTTTTATTCTTTGTTGTGATCGGAACGGTTAACGGAACGAATTTTACTGATGGTTTGGATGGTTTGTTATCTTCCATTACTGTGTTGACGGCAACCTTTTTTACGGTTGTTGCCATTGGAACCAATTCGGGGCTGGAGCCTGTAACCTGTGCAGCAGTTGGTGCACTGCTTGGATTCCTTGTGTTTAATGTATATCCTGCAAGAGTATTCATGGGTGATACCGGTTCTTTGGCATTGGGTGGTTTGATTGCTTCCGTAGCAGTGATGCAGAAGATGCCGATTTATATTGTAATTGTAGGATTTATATATCTGGCAGAAGTGTTATCTGTTATCATTCAGGTTACTTATTTTAAGAAGACCGGAAAACGAGTTTTCAAAATGGCACCGATTCATCATCATTTTGAATTAAGCGGATGGCCTGAAACAAAGGTTGTAGCAATCTTTTCCATCATAACAGCGATACTTTGTCTGGTAGGTCTGGTTGCATTATAGTGAATAATTGCTCCTGTATGGGAGCGTAGATATATGGAGGAAGCTATGGATTTTCATAAAAAAGTACTGATTGCCGGAACCGGAATCAGTGGATTAAATGCAGGTAAATTATTATTGGAAAAGGGAGCAGAGATTATTTTCTATGATGACAATTCTGCTTTAGACGTGCAAAAACTGTTGTCCCAATTTGATGAAAATGATCCGGTGCGGGTTGTTCTTGGAAGTATCAGTGAAAAGATATTAAAGGATGTAGACCTTATGGTAATCAGTCCCGGAATTCCTGTTGACAGTGAAATTGCCAACACGGTAAGAGATGCCAATATTCCGATATGGAGTGAGATAGAGCTTGCTTATCAGGCCGGTGCGGGACATTTGGCTGCGATAACGGGAACCAACGGAAAGACAACAACAACCTCTTTGGTTGGTGAAATATTTGCAGATTATACAAAAAACAGCTTTGCAGTAGGTAATATCGGAATTCCGTATACGGAGGTGGCACTTTCCATGGATGAAGATACCTATACGGTGGCAGAGGTTTCCTCGTTCCAGTTAGAAACCATTGATGAATTCAGACCACATGTAAGTGCTGTGCTGAATGTCACACCGGATCACTTAAATCGTCATTATACCATGGAAAATTATGCATCCGTAAAACTGGATATTTGTCGTAACCAGACAGCGGATGACTACCTTGTATTAAATTATGACGATCCCATTACTCGGTCTATGGCAAAGGATAAACGTGTAAATGCAAAAGTAATATTCTTTAGCTGTTTGGAAAATCTATCAGAAGGAATCTGCTTAAAGGATGATCATATTGTACTAAGGGAAGCGGATAAAGAAACAGATATTATCGATACAAAGGATTTGATTCTGTTAGGCGGACATAATATTGAAAATTATATGGCAGGTATTGCTGTTGCATACTATATGGGAATTCCGTTATCTCATATTGTTTCCGTGTTGAAGACATTTAAGGGAGTTGCACATCGTATTGAATTTGTAAAAGAGGTAAATGGAGTTACATATTATAATGATTCAAAGGGAACAAATCCGGATGCGGCAATCAAAGGAATTCAGGCAATGAACCGCCGGACGGTATTGATTGGCGGAGGATATGATAAGGGTGTTGCCTTTGATGACTGGATTAAGGCCTTTGACGGAAAGGTAAAAAAATTAATTTTGATTGGTCAGACTGCACAGATGATTGCAGACACAGCTAAAAAATATGATTTTACAGATGTGGAGTTTTGTGATGATTTAAAGCAGGCTGTAACTAGATGTTATCAGATTGCCGAACCGGGAGAAGCGGTATTATTATCTCCTGCTTGTGCAAGCTGGGGAATGTTTGATAATTATGAACAACGTGGAGATATGTTTAAACAATATGTGAATGAATTAGGAGCATAATTTATGGCGACAAGACGGGCAGTTCGTAAAAAGAAAAGATTTAATTTAAAAAGAATCATAAATACGTTTATGTTTAGAAGTACGTTTTTTGATTACTCTTTGCTGTTTATCATCTTATTTTTGGTTGCATTCGGACTGGTGATTGTGTACAGTACCAGTTCTTACACGGCACAGCTTCAAAAGGGTGATCCTGCATATTTTCTGAAGCATCAGGCGGTTGCGGCGGTTGTAGGCTGTATTGCCATGCTGATAGTTGCGAATATGGATTACCATGTTTTTAAAAAGTTTTCTCTGCTGCTGATGTATGGAATTATAGTCATGCTTGTTGTGGTACTGATATGGGGAGTTGCTTCCCACGGTGCATCCAGATGGCTGAGTATTGGTGGACTGAGCTTACAGCCTTCCGAATTTGCAAAGATCATTATCATTTTATATACTGCCCATATGTGTACGATATGGGCTGCCAGAATTACGGATCCGAAAGTGCTTGCACGAATTGTATTCTGGCCGATGATAGCGATTGCCCTGATTGCAAAAGAAAACTTAAGTACATCTATAATTTGCGCTGCGATTGTATTTGTCGTTGTATTTGTAACAAGTCCAAAGTGGAAACAGTTCTTTGTCATGGCAGGTGGTGTCTGTGTTATGATGGGAATCTTCCTTATGGTTGCATCTTACCGGCTGGACAGAATTAAAATCTGGCTGCATCCTGAAAAATATGAAAAGGGATACCAGACCCTGCAGGCTTTGTATGCCATTGGTTCCGGGGGCCTTTTTGGAAAGGGGCTTGGACAGAGCATACAGAAAATGGGCTTTATCCCGGAGTCTCATAATGATTATATTTTCTCTGTTATCTGTGAAGAATTGGGATTGTTTGGTGCAGTTTGCGTCATTCTTTTGTTTGCACTGTTGTTATGGCGTTGTGTTATGATTGCCATGAGTGCACCGGATTTATATGGTGCGTTGCTTGTAGTGGGCGTTATTACCCATATTGCAGTACAGGTTATTGTGAATATTGCGGTTGTTACGAAGTCTATTCCACCAACCGGTGTTCCGTTGCCCTTTATCAGTTATGGAGGAACGGCTATTTTGGTTTTACTTGTAGAGATTGGAGTGGTGTTATCTGTAGCAAAACAGATTGCATTGCCAAAAGAATATTAATTTGCAGTATCATATTTTTTTCGCCTGCATATAGTAAACTATATGGCGAAAATGGATGTGAACTTCTTGAGAGCAATTAGTGTAAAAGGTGTTACGGGTATAAAGGGAAGTATAGAAATTCAAGGTTCAAAGAATACAGTATTGCCAATCATTGCTGCCAGTATTTTAACCACCGGAGTTACCAGAATTCATAATTGCCCTGAAATAGAGGATGTATCGGTTATGTGTGAATTACTTCATTGTCTTGGTGTAAAAACCAGAATGGAGGAGCACGTATTGGAAATTGATACAGAACATATTGAATATAATATTCTGCCGGGGGAATTAACCGGCAGATTACGTTCGTCGGTTTTGTTGTTAGGACCGATGATTTCCCGGTTTCATAAGGTTCAGATTGGCATGCCGGGAGGCTGTGCCATTGGTTCCCGTCCTATCGATATTCATCTGGACGGATTGATGGGAATGAATGTAGAGATTACAAAAGAAAAGGATTATTTGCAGTGTAAGTGCTTTCATTTGCAAGGCTGTGAGTATCATCTGCGTTTTCCAAGTGTTGGTGCCACAGAGAATCTTTTGATGGCAGCAGCCGGTGCTGTGGGAAGAACCATACTTCGTGGAGCAGCAAGGGAGCCTGAGGTGATTGAGTTGTGCAGGTATCTGGTTTCCGTGGGAGTGGTGATTGAAGGAATCGGCACCGATGTATTAGTAATCAAGGGAACCGGTACCTTTTATCCGGCTGATTATGTGAATCCTTATGACAGGATTGTTGCGGGTACTTATATACTGATGTCCGCAGCGTTGCCTTCGGAGGTTCGGTTGTACGGAATCCATAATACAGTGTATATCGCGAATATAATCGAACTGGTAAAGAATATGGGAGTTGCCATTGTGGAGTTCCCGGATCATATCAGTATTCATTCTTCCGGAACTGTAAAAGGCGGTAATTTTATTACGGGAATTTATCCTGATTTTCCAACGGATCTGCAGCCGTTATTGATTACGATTCTGATGAGGTGTCGTGAGGAAAGTACAGTTACGGAAACCATATTTGAAAACCGCTTAGGTGTTGTGGATGCTTTGAAACGACTGGGTGGGAATGTATCAAAACAGGAGAATATTGTATATATAAATTATAGCGATTGTCTGTGTGGGCATACGGTAAGAGCTACAGATTTGCGGCAGGGTGCCGCATTGGTAGTGGCAGGTCTTTTGTGTGAAGGTTATACTACAATTACTGATGTAGAATATATCCTTCGTGGTTACGAGGACATTGTAAGAGACTTAAAGTGTTTGGGCGTAGACATTGCATATGTTTAGGTATGAGTATGAATAAAAGAAAAGATAATGTAGTAGAGGTACAATTTAAAAGACTGAACAAAAAGGCTTTGATTAAAGTTGTTCTGGGGATTGTGGTCGTTGCCCTTATTATTTTGTTTTCCTGCTTTAAAATCGATGATATTGAAGTAACGGGAAATGTACACTATTCAGAAGAAGAGATTAAAAATTTTGTACTTCAGGACGGATATATTGATAATTCTGTACTACTAATGATAAAAAATAAAATCCGTCCGATAAAGGATATTCCTTTTATTGCAAAGCTTGATATAGAGTATAGCGGAGCCCATAAGGTGGTTGTTACAGTGTATGAAAAGGCCATGGCAGGCTGTATCCAGTATATGGATCAATACATATATTTTGACCGTGACGGATATGTACTGGAAATATCGTTGACAAAGTTAGATGATACGCCGTGTATTACAGGTATGTCTTTTGACAGCATGGAACTGCATGAAAAGCTTCCGATTGAAGATAAAAAAAGATTTAAGACAATTTTAACGCTGACACAGCTGATTCAAAAATATGAGGTTCATATTGATTCCATCAGTTTTACATCCAATGGAGATATTGTGTTACGATATGAGGATATTAAGATTGAATTAGGAGATGGAAGCAATATAGAAGAACAGCTTATTGATCTGAATCAGATGTTAGATTCCGTGAAAGGAAAAAAAGGTACTTTGGATTTGAAGACGTTTCGTACGTCAAGTGGCACCGCATCTTTCCGTCAGGACGACAGTGAGGGAAAGAGCAGTCAAAGTACGGAATCCCAGGAGGGTGATGTTCAGAATACAGAGGATGGACAGGTACAGGGAACCCCTGAGGAAACCGATGAGGCTGCCGGTACGACGGAAATGGTTACGGAAACAACGACAGAAGCAGCAACAGAAACGGTGACAGAGGCTGCAACAGAGGCAGTAACACAGTGAATTTCTGTCGAAAATACACAAGAAACCCTACATAATGAGGTTCAAAATTAAAAAAAGTACAAAAATTAGTGATTTGTCTAAATATAGGCTTGATTATTTTAAAAAAAGACAGTACAATTAACCTGTATGTGTTATGTATACTAGGAAGAGAGAAAATATATATTAAGGAGGAAAAGACCTTGCTTGAAATAAAGACTTTTGAAGACAAAGGACCTGCTAAGATTTTAGTAATTGGTGTAGGTGGTGCAGGTAACAATGCAGTAAACAGAATGATTGATGAGAATATTAACGGTGTTGATTTGGTGGCCATTAACACTGATAAGCAGGTATTGGCTACATCGAAGGCTCCAACTAAGATTCAGATTGGTGAGAAATTAACAAAGGGATTAGGAGCCGGAGCAAAACCTGAAGTAGGAGCAGGAGCTATTGAAGAAAATCGTGAAGAGATTACCGAACTGGTAAAAGATGCTGATATGGTATTTGTTACCTGCGGTATGGGTGGTGGAACCGGAACCGGTGCAGCACCTGTTGTTGCTGAGATTGCTAAGAATCTTGGTATTCTTACTGTTGGTGTTGTTACAAAGCCATTTTCTTTTGAAGGAAAGCCTCGTATGAATAATGCTTTGGCAGGTATTGATAGATTAAAAGAGAATGTTGATACATTGATTGTTGTTCCGAATGACAAGCTGTTACAGATTTGTGATAAGAGAACAACGATTCCGGATGCCCTTAAGAAGGCAGATGAAGTTTTACAGCAGGGTGTACAAGGTGTTACTGATTTGATTCAGAGTCCTGGAATTATTAATCTTGACTTTGCTGATATTCAGTCTGTAATGCGTGATAAGGGTATTGCACATATCGGTATCGGACGTGGAAGTGGTGAAGATAAGGCTGTTGAAGCAATTAAGCAGGCTATGGAATCACCATTGTTAGAGACAACGGTTTCCGGTGCTACAGATATTATTATTAACTTTGCCGGTAACATTGGTATGATTGAAGCATATGATGCTGTTAATTACTTAACAGAAGCTGCCGGGGATGATGTAAATATTATCTTTGGTACTGTTGATAATGAGACACTTGGTGACGAGGTCAGCATTACAATTATTGCCACAGGTATTGAGGGCGCTGCAGCTAAGCGTACTTCAGTTGGTGGATTTTCAACAACTGCGTTTAAGCAGAATGTTACACCGGTTCAGCCTACCGTTGTTCAGCCGCAGGTTGTACAGCCACAGGTTCAGAATCCGATTTCGCAGACTATGCAGCCAACTACACCGGTACAGCCGGCTTATCGTGCAAGTCAGGTAACAACACCTCAGCCTCAGGAGACAACACAGTCAGGCTTTGTTGCACAGCAGGCAACACCGACATTCAGTAATCAGCCGATTACATCTACACACCCAAAGGCTGCACCTAAGCCATCATTTTTGAATGGTGCAGGTAGTACAGCTTCTTCGGCCGGAACAACTTCAACCGTTGCACCGGTAACGACAGCAAGACCACAGACTTCATCTCAGGAGAATGATGGAAGTATTAAGATTCCTGAATTTTTAAAGAGAAGATAATTGGATAAAGACTTATATAAAACCTCCGTTAGAAGAAATTCTGACGGAGGTTTTTTTGTTATGGCTCTGAGAAAAAAGATGCGAAATACAATACGCTTTTTCGACGAAATATGTAGATGGGAAAGCATATACTTTTGATAAAGGAGCAGGATGTACATGCAGGTAAAGTTATACTTAGATGTTATTTTCCTAATTAATTTTATTGCGGACTGTTTTGTATTGTTTTGTGTGAATGTCTTACTGCATTTACATACAAAATGCTGGAGAATTGTTTTAGGAGGATTTGCAGGTTCCGTTGCTTTACTGTTTTTTATAATACATAGGTGGTTTCTTTACCCTGTGACATCTGCTTTCATCTATATTGGAATCAGTTTAGGAGCAAATATAATATGCTTTGGATTGAAAAAAGGTTTTTTTTCAAAATGGCTCCTGTCCACCACAATTATGGTTCTGATTGGAAGTTGTATGAATTACATAAAATATATGACTGGGTTGTCGGTTTTGCATTTTGGCAAATGGCTGCTTTGTTTTTTTGCGGCTGAAAGTACCGTGTTCATTCTATTGATGAAGCTCATTCCGATGCAAAAACATAGCAAACAGATGTATACAGTGATATTTAAGTTAAATAATCGGCGTACTTCACAGGTATTATACATGGATACCGGAAATTTTCTCTGGGATCCCATGTTTCAAAAACCGGTTATTATTTTAAATGAAAAATGTATGGATACATGCTTTACGGTGGATGAATATAGATTGCTGAAGGAATATTTTGATACAGGAATATTGAATTATAAAAGTCTGCATTCTAGTGAAATGCAAATGAAATATTGTTTCCATGAAATCAGTTATGAAAGTGTAGGAAGAAAAAAGGGAAAATTATTATGCTTTCTTATGGATGAGGTGGAGATTATAGAAGGACACAAAAAACTTTACAGACAGCCGGTGGCACTGGTTCAGGAAAATCTTTTTTATGGAAAGCTCTATCAGGGTCTGTTGCAGCCGGATTGTATTTCATTATGATTTGGAGGACTTTATGATTAATATAGTAAATGGTGAAAAATTCAAATTAACGCTGGGAAAAATGTTTCTTGTACCCAAAAAGGAGATTCATTATATAGGGGGCTCGGATATACTTCCCCCTCCCTTATCGCCTCAGGAGGAAAAAGCGCTACTGGAAAAAATGGATGAACCGGATGATACTGAGGTTCGAAGTATTCTGATCGAACGGAATTTGAGACTGGTTGTTTATATTGCAAAAAAATTTGATAATACAGGTGTTGGAGTGGAGGATTTAATATCCATTGGAACCATTGGATTAATTAAAGCGATTAATACCTTTAAAATAGATAAGAACATTAAGCTGGCAACCTATGCGTCCAGATGCATCGAAAACGAAATATTGATGTATTTGAGACGAAGTGCAAAAACAAAAATGGAAATATCCATTGATGAACCCTTAAATGTTGACTGGGATGGAAATGAATTACTGCTTTCGGATATTTTAGGAACGGAGGAGGATATTATTTATCGGGATTTAGAGGATGAGGTAGACCGGGATTTGTTGAAAAAGGCTATGACGATTTTAACGGATCGGGAAAAGCTGATTATAGATTTAAGGTTCGGCTTAAACAGTGATAAAGGGGAGGAAATGACACAAAAAGAGGTTGCGGATTTGTTGGGAATTTCCCAGTCCTATATATCAAGGTTGGAAAAGAAGATCATGAAACGACTGAAAAAAGAAATGCTTCGGATTGGTGCATAATATGGAAGATTTTGGTTTCTTCCCTTCGTATAAATAAAATGAAAAATGTGAATCCTTAATGTTATAGATGCATTTAAGGAGGAACGGAAAATGGCGTTAAACAAGGTTGTGATTTGCGGAGTGAACACTTCAAAATTACCATTGCTTTCGGATGAAGAAAAAAACGAATTGTTTATTCAGGTGGAAAATGGAGACCGGATGGCTCGTAACCGTCTGATAGAAGGAAATTTGAGACTTGTATTAAGTGTGATTCAGAGGTTTTCCAATTCATCTGAAAATGCGGATGATTTGTTTCAGGTGGGCTGTATCGGTCTGATGAAGGCAATTGATAATTTTGACCGTAGTTTAAATGTTAAGTTTTCCACATATGCGGTTCCTATGATAATCGGGGAATGTAGAAGATATTTAAGAGATAATAATACAATACGTGTATCCAGATCCTTAAGAGATATTGCCTATAAGGCAATCTATACAAGGGAGAGGATATTACGGGAAGAAGACCGGGAGGCAACAATAGATGAAATTGCAAAGGAAATAGAAATTGAGAAAGAGTTTGTTGTTATGGCGTTAGATGCCATTGCAACGCCAATATCCCTGTATGATCCTGTATATCAGGAGGGTGGAGATACGTTATATATCGTAGATCAGATTAGTGATAAAAAGAATCGGGAAGATAACTGGGTTGAGGATATCTCGTTAAAGGAGGCGATGAACCGGTTATCTGCTAGGGAATATAACATTATCAAGCTTCGATTTTTTGAGGGAAAAACTCAGACAGAGGTGGCAGAGGAAATCTCTATATCCCAGGCACAGGTGTCCCGATTGGAAAAATCTGCATTGAAATCCATGAAGAACTATTTGGATATATAAAATATGTATCTGTTTTGCCAGATTTGAAAGGAAATTCGTTGTCATTTTAATGAAATTGTGCTATAATTTTGACGGTTATTCGAAAGATATAAGCCGATAGGCATAAAGGAGGCACATATAGAATGAAACATTTAATTTTGGTTACTTCACCACCAGCATGCGGAAAAACATTTATTTCCAGACAGTTGGCAAAGGCATTGACAAATTGTGTATATTTGGATAAGGATACATTGATTGTATTATCAAAGCAGATCTTTGCAGTTGCGGGAGAAGAGTATAACCGATCATCTGATTTTTTCCAGAAGGAAATTCGCGATTATGAGTATTACTGTATTTTGGATCTGGCTATGGAAGCATTAGACTATAACGATACGGTTTTAATTAATGCACCATTTACAGATGAGATTCGTGATGATGCATATCTGGATTCATTACGGGAGCGTCTGGCAAAACACGGAGCTGAATTAGTGGTTATTTGGGTTAATACAAGAGTAGAAGTTTGTAAGGAAAGAATGATAAAGCGTAATTCAGATCGTGATACATGGAAGCTTGAGCATTGGGATGAGTATATTTCCCGTTGTAATTTTAATCAGCCGGATAATATTAAGGAACTGATCGTATTTGAGAATTCTTCGGAGGAAGAATATGAGGAATCAATCAGTCGTGTTGTAAAACAATTAAGAGGCGAGTAAGAAAACGGCGCTTAATAAGCGCCGTTTTTTCTGTAAAACTAGATTAAGAGGAGTACAGGATGGTAAACAAAAGACCAGTGTTTGCAATCAATTGGAATGAAGTTAATATGTTGGTGGAGGGACATCATGACAATCCTCATCATATTCTTGGTATGCATGAAACCATAGATGGGGTATATATTAATGCATATTTCCCCGGGGCAGAATCTGTGAAAGCGATTGCTAAAACAAAAAAGAAAGTATACGAATTAAAAAGCGAACGGGTTGCAGGTTTTTTCTCCATAAAGATATCTGATGAATCACCGTTTTTGTATGAGTTCGAAGTATGTTATTTGGACGGGACAAAAAAAATCCTGCAGGATGCATATAATTATGATGCAGTAATCAATCCAATTGATATCAGCGAGTTTAACGACGGAATTTGTTATGATATATACAAAAAATTAGGTTCACATCCTTACGAAATTGACGGAGAAAGCGGAGTGCTTTTTGCTGTCTGGGCGCCTCATGCGCAAAGAGTTTCGGTTGTCGGTAATTTTAATGACTGGAACGGCAGACAACATATGATGCGTCGTGTAGAATATTCCGGTATTTTTGAATTGTTTGTTCCGGGTATTAAAGTTGGCGAGATATATAAGTATGAGATAGCAACGAAAAATGGAAATGTATTTATGAAGCCGGATCCTTATGGAAATGGTTTTGAGCTTCGTCCCGGTGATGCTTCTAAGGTAGTGGACCTGTCTTACGATTGGACAGATACACAGTATTATGAGGAACGCAGGCTTGTTAAAAGCGAAGTACCGATGAATATTTATGAGGTTCATTTAGGTGGGTTCAAGCATCCTACAGACGGAAGAGAATTTTTTAACTACAGAGAAATTGCACAGCTGCTTGCTGATTACGTTTCTGATATGGGATATACCCATGTGGAGATTATGCCGATTATGGAGCATGAGCAGGATGGTACCTTAGGGTACCAGACAACAGGCTTTTATGCCCCGACTTCGAGATACGGAGAGCCGGCAGATTTTAAGTATTTTGTAGATTATCTGCACAAAAAAGGCATTGGTGTTATTTGCGACTGGGTACCCGGTCAGTTTCCTATGAATGGAGGTCTGGCATGCTTTGACGGAGAACCTTTGTATGAGCCGAAGGATCCGAAAAAAAGCATTAATCCAAGATGGGGAACTTACATATTTGACTATGGTCAAAAAGAAGTGAGAAATTATCTGATCTCTAATGCATTGTATTGGATTGATGAATATCATTTGGATGGTCTTAAAATCGATCATGCTGCTTCTATGTTATATTTAGATTATGGAAAGAGTTATGGGGAATGGATTCCAAATGAATTTGGAGGAAATGAAAACCTTGATGCGATTGCTTTTTTCAAAGACCTGAATGAATTGATGAATGAGAAATATCCTACCTGTATGATGATCGTGGAAGAAGAGTCCGGATGGCCGATGATGACGGAAGCGGTAAGCAGTGGCGGAATGGGATTTGACTATCGATATAATATGTCCTGTATGCAGGATTTGCTGTCTTATATGGCATTGGATCCTCTTTATCGTAAGTATGAGCATAAGAAACTGGTTAACAGTCTGACCAATGCCTATGATGAACGGTATATTTTGGAATTTTCCCACAGTGAGGTTGTTGGTGGCAAGGGCTCTATTGCAGAACAGATGCCGGGAGGCTATGAGGAGAAATTCTCGAATCTCCGTTTGTTGTACGGATACATGATGATGCATCCGGGAAAGAAGCTTTTATTCATGGGACAGGAATTTGCCCAGTTTAAAGAGTTTTCTGCCACAACAGAGGTTGGCTGGGATTTACTTGAGTTTGCAGCTCACAGGATATTGAAAAATTATGTGAAGGCTTTGAATCATCTGTATAAGTCCGAGCCGGCGTTATATGAATTGGATAATAATGCAGAGGGATTTGAGTGGATTAATTCGACTGCTGCAGATGAAAGTATTGTTTCCTTTCTTCGTAAAAGCAACAAGAAAGAGGAGACACTGTTAATTATATGTAACTTTACACCGGTAACATATACAAAGTATAAGGTTGGTGTTCCGTATCAGGGCAATTACAAAGAAGTTTTTTGCAGTGATTTAGAGGAATTTGGTGGCAATGGAAGTCTGAATAAGGTAGTAAAGGTTAGTAAACGCAGTGCCTGTGACGGACGTAAGAATTCTATTACCATAGATTTGGCACCTCTTTCCATGAGTATTTTCAAGCTGACGGATGAAGCACCTGTCAGTAAAAAAACATCAGGAAAGACGACTACAAATGAAAACGGTAACGTAGAGAGTACGACAATGAAAAACAGTAATGTAAGAAGTACAACCACGAAGAAAACCAGTAATACAAAAGGTGCTGCAACAAAGAAGAGCGGTAATACAAAAGGTGCTGCAACAAAGAAGAGCAGTAATGCAAGAAGTACAACAGCGAAGAAAACCAGTAATACAAAAGGTGCTGTAACAAAGAAGAGCAGTAATACAAAAAAACATATGTGAAGAATAGCAGTGACGGAAAAAGCTGCCTGCAAAGAATGCATAGAACGATAGAAACAATTATATGAAGGCTGTCATCATAATGTGGTGACGGCTTACATTTTTCTTAATGAATAACGGATATATTCAGATAGCGAGGAGGTTGCTGCATTATGATATGGAATCGTTGTTTAATAGAAGCGGATGCCGTAAGCGAAACGGCTAAAAGCATGGAAGCATCTGCAAGCTTTGCAAAAAAGACATTGAATCAGTTGGGAGACTGGATGATGGGAAAGCTTGGAAGTGTGATCATTGCCGGTCTGTTTATTTTTATCGGATTGCGTATAATTAATATCTTTCTAAAGTTTTTAAGAAAATCATTTGAACATTCCAAAATGGATTCTTCTGTTGCCGGATTTCTGCTATCGGTAATCCGTGTGGTGTGCTATATCCTGATGCTGATTACCGCAGCCGCAATGGTGGGAATTGAGGTGACCAGCTTTGTAACCATACTCGGTACGGCATCTTTGGCAATCGGTCTTGCGTTGCAGGGAGCATTGTCAAATCTTGCGGGTGGTGTGTTGATTCTTTTGCTGAAGCCTTTTCAGGTAGGAGATTACATTATAGAAAATGATAAAAACAACGAAGGAACGGTTGTATCCATTGATGTGTTTTATACAAAGCTGAAAACCCATGATAATAAAGTGATTGTGATTCCCAATGGAATCCTTGCAGCCAATTCATTGGTAAACCTTACTGATGAGGAAAAGCGTAAGGTTGAAGTTAAGATTTCTGTTGCATATCAAAGTGATATACAGAAAGTAAAAACAGTGGTTCAGAATGTAATCAATCAGGATGAGAGAATCTTAAAAACGGAGCCTCAGGACATCTTTATTGATTCCTTTGATGACAGCGGAATGATGATGGGAATCCGGGTCTGGGTTGCAACGACAGATTACTGGCCGGTAACATGGGCTTTGAGGGAACAGATCAAACAGGCATTTGACAGGGATGGAATAGAGATACCATATAACCGGTTGGAGGTTGATATGCTTCATAAATAATATTCATATAATGTGAATAAATATACAAGACGCCTTGACAAATAATGGATAGAAACCTACAATGATAAATGCGTTTTACAAATGTTTATATGTACGGATTCTGAAAGGAGATAAAATGAAAGCAGCAGATTATGGATTAACAAAACAAGATATTGTAGAGATGTCTGATCAGTATCTTTTAGATATTGGGTATCATTTTCCTATCGTTGTGGAAGATGGGAAGGGTGCAGTTTTGACAGATGCAAATGGAGATGAATATTTGGATTTTTATGCAGGAATTGCTGTAAATTCCGTAGGAAACTGTAATGAAAGAGTTGTAAAGGCTGTGCAGGAACAGGTGGCACAGATTATGCATACCTCTCTCTACCCATATAATACACCTCAGGCAATGCTTGCAAAATTAATATGTGAGCAGACCGGCTTTGACAAAGTGTTCTTCCAAAATTCAGGAACGGAATCCAATGAAGCAATGATTAAGATGGCGAGAAAATATGGTATTGACCACTATGGACAGAATCATTACCATATCGTAACGGCAAAGCGAAGCTTTCATGGACGTACTTTTGCATCCATGATGGCAACCGGACAGCCGGATACACCGATTCAAAGCGGATTCCATGCGGATTTAACCGGATTTTCTTATGCGGAATATAATAATTTAGAGAGCTTTAAGGAAGCATGCACAGAGAATACCATTGCAATCATGGTAGAGCCTGTTCAGGGTGAAGGTGGTGTTTATCCTGCAACAAAGGAATTTTTGGAAGGTCTTAGAGCACTTTGTGATGAAAGAGGAATGCTATTGTTGTTTGACGAGGTTCAAACCGGATGGTGCCGGTGCGGTTCTACCATGGCATTTATGCATTATGGTGTGAGACCGGATGCGGTTTCTATGGCGAAAGCATTGGGTGGTGGACTTCCTCTTGGAGGAGTGGCCCTTACAGAGGAATGTGCAAAGGCTTTGACTCCTGGAAGCCATGGCTGTACGTTTTCCGGAAATCCGGTATGTTGTGCGGCAGGATATGCAGCAGTTTCTGAAATGATTGAGAAGAACCTTGCAAAAAATGCAGAAGAAATCGGTTCTTACTTTATGGAACAGCTAAAGACACTTCCTCATGTAAAAGAAGTTCGTGGGCTTGGTCTGTTAGTCGGTGTGGAGCTGGAGGATGTGGACGCTGTACAGGTTAAGATAAAGGCAATGGAGCATAAGCTTCTTGTAACGGCTACGTCAAATCGTATTATCCGTATGGTTCCGCCTCTTATCATAACCAAAGCAGATTGTGATAAAGCAGTTTCTATTTTAAAAACAGCGATTTTGGAAGTGTGATTATTTGTACATCTGATATGTATTTTTCTGTTTCAGAAGTTTGTTGACTTTACGCGAAAAATAATGCATACTTAACTTAAGTTGGAGGCATAATTGGTATGGATTTTCGTAAACAGATTAAAGATGCGAAGGCTGACTGGAACGCCAGATGCAGACAGTTAGAGGAGCTTAAAACAGAGTGTTCCGCTAGTGAAAAGGGTGTCAGTGTTATAACTGCGAATCTGTCTGTAAGCCGGGACTACTTAAAAACAAAAAGAAATAATAATATTTTAATTTTTGATGAAAAAGAAGATTTTTATAAGGTTGAGCTTGAGAATTTAAAGGATGATAAGAGTAATTATGTAATCGTGGATTTTGATGGCGAGTACTATGAAAAGACTTCAGATAATTTTCGTGCAAGAGGATTTGATGTTAAGTCAATTAATTTGATTGAATCGGACAAAAGCGATGGATATAATCCGTTTGCGTATATTCAGAATGAAGTAGATGTGGATGTGATCGTGCGGTGCATTATGGAGAATACGAGATCACAATACGCTATGCAGGCTTCCGAACAGGATAAGCTGGCAATCAAAAGCTTAGAACAGACTTTTTTGAAAATATTGATTTCCTGTTATATGAAGTACGGAACATCAAAGACCCTGGCTGCTATGGCCAATTTGTTACGCAGTGATAAGAGAGAGCAGACGTTAGCGAAATTGTTTTCCGGGGATTATCCACAGGGTCCGAACGAGATGGAGTGCAAACGTTTTCAGATTTTCAAAGAGGATGCAGGTGATCGGTATCCTGCTATTCTGGATTCCTGCTCGGATCGAACAGCATTTTTTAAAGATGAAAGATTGGTTGCTTTGACGAAAAAAGAATCCATTTCATTCCAGCATCTTTATCAGGCAAAACAGGTATTGTATATTATCATTCCCTCTGCGTTAAGAGAAGTGGAGTTATTTACATCGTTGTTGTTATCTCAGATAACCTATACTTTATGTAATGAATCCCGTAAACACAATAATGACAGAATGGTAATGCTGTATTTGAACTATTTTGCGGATGCAGGTGCAATTTCGCGATTCGACAGGCTCCTTCCGGATATTCAGCAGTATAACGTAGGCTGTATGATTCACGTGAATAATTTATCCCGTGTTGCAGAGGTTTATCCAAAATGGAATGACTTATTTGAGAGCTGTGATACATTTTTGTATTTAGGTTCCAGGGATGTCAATGTAATGGATTATTTTTTCCAGCATGCGGATAGTAATGTGATTCGAAAAAGTAAGCTGTTAGGAAAAGATATGTATAAGACAACCTCTTTTGAAAAGGAGGATATGGATGTATTAGAAGAAAAGGAGTGTATCTGTATTGTCCGGGGAGAAGGAACATTTATACTGCCACAGGTAGATGCTTACGATAACTTATAAATTAAAAAATAAAAATAAAAAAGCGAGCTTTCCCAACGGTTATTAACCGGTTGATAAGCTCGCTTTATTTGTATCAATGGCTTCTACAAGTTGATTAAAACCATCGTCTCCGTCGAACCAAATCATCTTGTCTCCATTCTTAATTACAATGTTGGCACCGTCTTTTCCAATTGAAATATACTTATCCTCAGAGATAATTAAGTCAGTTCCGTCGTTGTTATCAATTTCCTGTCGTGCCATGCCGTCACCCTCTTCCCGAATTCTTTTTGTGAGGATATGCAATATTCGTCAATTGCATATATTTGATACCATTATAACTGAAAATAAAAAATTGTTAAATACATAATGTGCATAAAATTGTTAACTTTTTTTGAACACAATGAAAAATAAGAAGTTGCTTGTTATGTAAAGGGATTTGTTGTAAAATAGAATAAGTATGTTTTCATGAGTATAAAGAAAACAAATGATGACAAAAGTGAGGAAGAAAATATGGCACAGTTATGGGGCGGTCGTTTCACAAAAGAAACAGATCAATTAGTATACAATTTTAATGCGTCAATCGGATTTGATCAGAAGTTCTATCGGGAAGATATCATGGGAAGCATGGCACATGTGAAAATGTTAGCAGCTACCGGTATTTTAACGGAGGACGAGAAGAATCAGATTCTGAAAGGCTTAGAGGGTATTCTTTCTGATGTAGATAACGGTACCCTTGTGATATCCTCCCAATATGAAGATATTCACAGTTTTGTTGAGGCTAATCTAATCGAGCGGATTGGAGATGCCGGTAAAAAATTACATACGGGAAGATCCAGAAATGATCAGGTTGCTTTAGACATGCGTTTATATGTCAGAAAAGAAATCATTTCTTTAAAGGAGCTGGTAAAGGAGCTGCTTAAGGTTCTTCATCAACTGATGAAGGATCATATTGATACATTTATGCCGGGCTTTACACATTTACAAAAAGCTCAGCCGATTACTTTGGCACATCATTTTGGTGCCTACATGGAGATGTTCAAACGGGATTATGACAGATTGTGTGATATATATGACCGTATGAATTTCTGTCCATTGGGAGCAGGTGCATTAGCAGGAACAACTTATCCCCTTGACCGGAATCTGACTGCTCAGCTTTTGGAGTTTGAGGGACCGACTCTGAATAGTATGGATTCGGTTTCTGACAGAGATTATGTGATTGAACTGTTAAGTGCAATGTCTACGATTATGATGCATTTAAGCCGGTTCTCGGAAGAGATTATCATTTGGAATTCCAATGAATATCAGTTTATTGAACTGGATGATGCATATAGCACGGGAAGTTCCATTATGCCACAAAAAAAGAATCCTGATATTGCGGAACTGGTTCGTGGTAAGACCGGTCGTGTATATGGAGCATTGATGCAGATGTTAACAACTATGAAAGGAATTCCTTTAGCATATAATAAGGATATGCAGGAGGATAAGGAATTAACCTTTGATGCAATTGATACCGTAAAGGGATGTCTTGCCTTGTTTACCGGAATGATTCGGACAATGACCGTGAATCAGGCAGTTATGGAAAAGAGTGCAAAGAATGGGTTTACGAATGCAACAGATGCAGCAGATTATCTGGTAAATCATGGCGTACCATTCAGAGATGCCCATGGAATTGTGGGACAACTGGTATTGTATTGTATCGAGAAAAATATATCTCTTGATGATATGAGTATTGATGAATACAAAGCGATTTCTCCTGTTTTTGAAGAAGATATATACGATGCCATCAGCTTACAGACCTGTGTAGAAAAACGAGTAACCATCGGTGCTCCGGGGCGTAAAGCCATGGAACAGGTAATTGAGATAAATGAAGCATATCTAAATGAATTAAAATAATATAATTGAAAAGAGGGTTTATTATGAATAAAACAGATAAAGCCACATTGGATGCAGCAAAAAGAATGATTAAGGGTGGTATTGAATTGGAAGAGGTGTCTCTTTTGATGAATATTCCGGTAGAAAAGCTTTTACCAATCAAGGAAGAGGTTGACGAGGCAGTTCGTAAGGTGTATGGCAATATTGATCATTATGATTTTTCAAAGGGCGATATTTTGTTTGATAACTTTAATGATTTCGGTAAGGATGATGATATACCGGAAGAAACAGAGTGTGAAGTAGAATAGATTAAAGCTTCGTTGTACAAATGAGGCAGATTAGAGGATTAGGATGAAAGAAAAATACGATGTTGTAATCGTAGGAAATGGTGTTGCAGGCTTGTTTGCTGCACTTCATTTACCTGAAGATAAAGAAATTGCAATTATTACAAAGGGTGAATTAGAGGAATGTGATTCCTTCCTTGCACAAGGTGGAATCTGTGTATTAAAAAGTGAAGATGATTATGCAGATTTTTTTGAGGATACACTTCGGGCAGGACATTATGAGAATGACAGAGATGCAGTGGATTTGATGATTCGGTCTTCTCAGGATGTAATTAAGGAGCTTGTGGATTGCGGTGTGGATTTTGAACGGAATCACGGAGATTTTGTTTTTACAAGAGAAGGTGGTCATACAACATTCAGAATTTTACATCATGAGGATCTGACCGGTAAAGAAATTACTTCCAAATTATTGGAAAAAGTTAGAGCTCAAAAGAATATTTCTTTGTTTGTAAAGACAACAATGGTTGATATCATCGAAAAGAATAATACCTGTTATGGAATTATTGCAGATGATAATAACGGTAATGTATTTCCTGTATTTGCTGATTATACAATCTGGGCATGTGGAGGAATTGGCGGTCTTTATAAGCACTCAACAAATTATCCTCAGTTAACCGGAGATGCACTGGCCATTTCACTTAGACATAATATTACATTGGAGAATGTGGATTATGTGCAGATTCATCCAACGATTCTGTATTCCAAAAAACCTGGAAGACGGATTTTGATATCGGAATCTGTTCGTGGGGAAGGAGCAATCCTACTGAATAAAGACGGAGAACGGTTTGCAAATGAGCTGCTGCCCAGAGATCTTTTAACTGCGGAGATAAAAAAACAAATGGAAAAGGACGGAACGGATTATGTTTATCTGTCTCTTGAAAATATGGGAACAGAGGAGATATTAAACCGATTCCCGAATATTTACAGATATTGTCTGGATGAGGGTTACGATATTACGAAGGAACCGATTCCGGTTGTTCCTGCTCAGCATTATTTTATGGGTGGTGTTAAGGTAGATTTGGATGGACGTACTTCTATGAATCGTCTGTACAGTGCCGGTGAGACTGCCTGCAACGGTGTCCATGGTGCAAACCGGCTGGCAAGCAATTCTTTGTTAGAAAGTCTTGTATGGGCAAAGAATGCGGCACTTCATATTGCCGGTAAATATGAAGTGGTTGAGACAGAGTTCCTGAACCGGGAATTTGGAGCGTTGAAGAATAATGTGCTACCGGATTATAATTCTGTGGCATCGGAATATCATGATAGTGTCCGGGAAAAGATAAAGAATGAGCATCAGAAAAGACAAAATCAGTAAAATGTTTTGCAATAACAAAAGAGGAGAATGAAAATGAGAGAATTGATGAATTTGAATGTAGATGATATGATTTTACAGGCATTACGGGAGGATATTACCAGTGAAGATATTACAACTAATTCTGTTATGCCGGATTATCAGTTAGGAGAAGTACAGCTGATCTGTAAACAGGATGGTGTATTGGCAGGAATTGATATATTTAAAAGAGTGTTCCAGCTTTTAGATGCTGATACGGAATTTGAGATGTGCGCAAAGGATGGGGATAACGTAAAGAGTGGACAGTTATTAGGAACGATACGTGGAGATATCCGGGTACTGTTGGAAGGAGAACGTACTGCCTTAAATTATCTTCAGAGAATGAGTGGAATTGCAACCTATACCCACTCTATTGCCGTTTTATTTGAGGGAAGTAAGACAAAGCTGTTAGATACAAGAAAAACCACTCCGAATATGCGTGTTTTTGAAAAATATGCCGTTAAGGTTGGTGGCGGATATAATCACCGTTTTAATTTGTCTGACGGTATCCTGTTAAAGGATAATCATATCGGTGCTGCCGGAGGTGTAAAGGAGGCAGTTCATATGGCACAGGAATATGCTCCTTTTGTCCGTAAGATTGAAGTAGAGTGTGAGAATCTTGATATGGTAAAGGAAGCAGTGGAAGCCGGTGCGGATATTATCATGTTAGATAATATGGATAAGGATACCATGAAAGCGGCAATCCAATTGATTGATGGAAGAGCAAAGACAGAATGCTCCGGCAATGTAACAAAGGAAAATGTTGCCAATCTGATTGATCTTGGTGTGGACTATGTTTCTTCCGGTGCTTTGACTCATTCTGCTCCGATATTGGATTTATCATTAAAAAATCTTCATAGAATTTAGTAGAAGGGCTCTTCGGAGCCTTTTTTCTTTGAAAATACAAAATATACATTTTTCTGTGTATATTATTCATGATATTGAAAATGGATGCACTGTGTACGGAGAAAAATTGAAGTTAACTATTGCATAATATTCACAAAGTATGTATAATTATAACGTTTGATAGGGAAGGATGTTTTATAAAAAATACCAATATACAGTCTGAAAAAATATGCAGAATAAAAAAAGAGTGCTATAATAGGGGACTGTTATAATAGGAACAGGAAAGAAGGTTTATAGAATGATTAAAGTTGGTATTATTGGATCTACCGGTTATGCCGGACAGGAATTGGTACGATTGTTGTTAGGTCATAAGGAAGCAGAAATTGTATGGTATGGTTCAAGAAGCTATATTGATAAAAAATATTACGAAGTATTCGGTAATATGTTTGAGATTGTAGATGAGAAGTGCCTGGATGACAATATGGATGAGCTTGCAGAGAAAGCAGATGTTATCTTTACTGCAACACCTCAGGGATTATGTGCATCTCTCGTAAATGACGATATTTTGTCTAAGGTTAAAATTATAGATTTAAGTGCGGATTTCCGTTTGAAGGATATAGCAACCTATGAAAAATGGTATGGAATCGAACACAAATCACCGCAGTATATAAACGAGGCTGTATACGGTCTTTGTGAAATTAACCGTGAAGATATTAAAGGAAAACGTCTGATTGCAAATCCGGGCTGTTATACAACCTGTTCTATCCTGTCTTTATATCCATTGGTAAAAGAGGGTGTTATTGATCCAAACAGCATCATTATTGATGCAAAGTCAGGAACCTCCGGAGCAGGACGTGGCGCTAAGATTAACAATTTGTATTGTGAGGTAAACGAAAATATAAAGGCATATGGTGTTACAACTCATCGTCATACACCGGAAATAGAGGAACAGTTAGGATATGCCTGTGGTGAGAAGATTGTTCTTAATTTCACACCTCACCTTGTTCCCATGAATCGGGGAATCTTAGTAACTGCCTATGGTAATCTTACAAAAGAATATACATATGAAGAGATAAAGAGCATCTACGACCAATATTATAAGAATGAGCATTTTGTTCGTGTCCTTGATAAGGATGTACCGCCGGAGACGAGATGGGTTGAGGGAAGTAATTATGTAGATGTGAATTTTAAGATTGATCCAAGAACAAAACGGGTTGTTGTGATGGGTGCATTAGACAACCTTGTAAAGGGGGCTGCCGGTCAGGCTGTTCAGAACATGAATCTGATTTTTGGACTTCCGGAAACAATGGGTCTTGAGCAGGCACCGATGTTCCCATAATTAGCTATGGATAAATTTGATGTAAAAGGAGAAAACAATGGTAAATAATAATATAACGAATATGGAGCAGGTAATTGCAAAGGCATATACACTAAGTGAGGCTTTACCGTACATACAGAAGTTTAACGGAAAAAAGATTGTAGTTAAGTATGGCGGAAGTGCCATGTTAGATGAGAGTTTAAAGTACAATGTAATTCGTGATATTGCGATGTTAAAGCTAATCGGTATGAAGCCGATTGTGGTTCACGGTGGTGGAAAGGAAATCAGCAAGTGGGTTAAGATGATTGGAAAGGAACCGGAATTCATTAACGGCTTGCGTGTTACAGATGCAGAGACTATGGAGATTGCGGAAATGGTACTTTCCAAAGTGAACAAGGGTCTTGTTCAGATGATGCAGAAGCTTGGTATCAATGCAGTTGGAATCAGTGGTAAGGATGCGGGTCTTATGACCGTTGCCAAGAAGTTTCCGGGTGGAAAAGATATCGGATACGTAGGAGAAGTAACTAAGGTGGATGGAAAGCTTTTGGATACATTGATCGATAGTGATTTCATTCCTGTTATTGCACCGATTGGTTCTTCCGAGGATTTTGAAAGCTATAATATTAATGCCGATGATGCTGCATGTGCGGTAGCAAAAGCGATTAAAGCGGAAAAATTAGTATTCTTAACAGATATTGAGGGTGTATTTGTAGATCCGACAGATAAGGATACTTTAATTTCCGAGATGAATGTAAATGAAGCAAAAGAGTTTATTGAAAAAGGTATTGTAGGCGGAGGCATGCTGCCAAAACTGACGAATTGTATTGATGCAATTGAAAACGGAGTTTCCAGAGTCCATGTGTTAGACGGAAGAGTCGAACATTGTCTGTTGCTGGAGTTCTTTACCGAAAAGGGTATCGGTACTGCTATTTTGAAGGAACCATTATTTTAAAAACTTATCATAAAGTAAGAATAAGTCATGTAAACTATTACATGGCTTATCCTTTATCAAGAGGTAAATATATATGAAAAATAAAATTATGGGATTGATAATGTGTGGTATTCTTTTTGCTGTGTGTGTAACCGGTTGTACAGGCAGACAGCAACAGTCTAAACAGCAGGCTCAAAAGGTTTCTTACAGCAGTTTGATGAAAAACTGGAATGCTTTATCAAAGGAGGAAGCGATTACCCTTTGGTATACAGAAAAATCCGATGAAAAATGGTTAAAGACAATGGCAAAGGATTTTGAAAAGGCATACGGAAAAAAAGTAGAGCTTGTATTTTATGATGGCAATACATTTTATGAGGATATGAATACTGCCAACCAGCAGGGAAAAGGACCGGATGTGTATCTGTGTGGAAATGATCAGTTAGAGCTTGTGAGAAATCTGGGACTGGCTGAGGAAAATACGGCATTTGATTCCAAGCTTTGGGAAGAAAATTATCCGGAGGTTGCAAAGGATGCGGTTACCTTTAAAAATCAGCAATACGGATATCCGGTATATTTTGACACCTATTGTCTTGTATATGATTCCAAGTTATTGGAAAAAGCGCCGGCTTCCATGGATGATATATTAAGCTTTGCGGATGAATATTCGGATACAGGAGCAACAAAAGCAATTTTACGATGGGATGTAGCGGATCCGTATATCAATACTATGTTTTTAGCTTCTTATGCAGATATTTTCGGAGAACAGGGGGATGATTCCACCTCCTTTGATATCTGCAATGAAAAGACGATAGAAGCCATGAAGTATTTTAATTCTGTCAGTGAATATATGTGGATGGATAAAAATAATATTTCTCATGATATTGTAAAAAACAGAATCAAGGAAGGTACCCTGGTGCTTGGATTATGCAAGTCGGATATCCTTCAGCTTCTGGATGAAGCCAATCAATCAGGAGAGGTTGCATATAAGCTTTCTTATCTGCCAAGCCTGACAGCCGATCTGTCTACCAAAGCATATTCCACAACCTATATTGCCATGGTAAATCCATATACGTCAGATGAGAATCTTGCCAATCTCTTTGCCTGTTATTTAAGCTATGGAAATCCAAAGGCTTTGTTTGAGGGAAACGGAAAGCTGTCGGTTGTAGATTTGGGAGATGACTTAGACGAAAATCAGTCCATTTTATATGCACAATATTTAAATTCCACTCCGGTACCTAAGGTTATGCTTTTTGGAGATTATATCAGTGAAAGTGGGATTACATATGATGCAATCTGGGATGGAAAGGATGTGGAGGAGCAGCTGTCTGCATTACAGGAGAAAATGAAAGAGAAAATGTAGAAGGATTCATGCTGCAGTGTGGAGATGGAATGTCTGTTAATATGAATGAAAACAAAAGAGAATGAATATAATAAAAACAGTGTAGGAATACACTGTTTTTTATTATATTTGAGAGGGGCGAAAATCATGTGGGGGTTGTTGATTGCCTGTATATCAGGTGCATTAATGAGCATACAGGGTGTATTTAATACAGGAGTAACAAAGGAATCCGGGCCATGGATTACCAACTGCTTTGTTCAGTTAACTGCTTTTTTTGTATGTGTAGGATTTTATCTTTTTTCCGAAATGGGAAAGGTATCGGTTGGAGATATCTTTAAGGTTGAGCATAAATATATGCTGTTAGGCGGAGTAATCGGTGCATTTATAACCTTTACGGTTATCAAAAGTATGTCAAGCTTAGGTCCTGCCCAGGCAATACTGATGATTGTTGTTACACAGGTGCTTGTAGGATACTTAATTGAATTATTTGGTTTGTTCGGAGTAGAAAAAGTACCTTTTTCATGGTGGAAGCTTGTAGGAATTATGGTTGCAATTGTCGGTATTGTAATTTTTAAATGGGAAAAGTAAAAATTCTTAAAAAAAAAGAGAAAAAGAGGTTGTAAAACCGTTTCATTTTCGTTATTATGGTTCTGTATCGAATTATATTAAATTGCTGACACTCTGTTTTTTTATAAGATTTTAGTAAAAAAGGAGTGTTACATATGAACAAATTAATATGGGTATTAATGTTATTGATGCTTTGTTTTTTTACCGGATGCAGTCAGGAAGATGTGATATTGACGTCAGAGGAATTCCTTCATGGGACGTCCGAGACATCTGAACAGGAGAATTCTTCCTTAGAGGATACTGATGAGGTGTCTGATGTGTTTGTATATGTTTGTGGACATGTTAAGAATCCGGGAGTATATTCTTTGCCGGAACAGGCAAGAATTGTAGATGCGTTGGAATTGGCAGGAGGCTTAACTGAGGATGGTAATGGACTTGCCCTGAATCAGGCTGAGTGTGTAACAGACGGGATGACCTTATATGTTCCGGGATGTGATGGAGCTGCAGAGCCGAAGACAGAAACAGATGATGGACTGATTAATATTAATACCGCTGATAAGGAAGCTCTTATGACGGTGCCGGGAATTGGTGAAAGTAAGGCAGATGCCATTATTTCTTACCGTGAACAAAACGGTAATTTTAGTAAGGTCGAAGATTTGATGAATATTTCCGGAATCAAAGAAGGGGTTTTCAATAAAATAAAGAGTCATGTAAAAGTGACGGGATAGAAAATGTTAGCAGATGCCCTGTAAGTTATAGCAGGGTTTTATATAGAGGAGATTAATGATGAAAAAAGTTTTGGTAGTGGATGATGAAAAGTTGATTGTGAAAGGAATTAAGTTTTCATTAGAGCAGGATGATATGGTTGTCACTCCTGCATATGATGGTGAAGAAGCATTGGAACTGGCAAGGAATAACGAATATGACATGATATTACTGGATATCATGCTGCCTGGATTGTCCGGCTTTGAGGTTTGTCAGGCAATTCGTGATTTTTCGGATGTTCCGATTATTATGCTTACCGCAAAAGGCGATGACATGGACAAGATTTTAGGTCTTGAATATGGAGCTGATGATTACATTACCAAACCGTTTAATATCTTAGAGGTTAAGGCAAGAATTAAGGCAATTATGCGTCGGAACCAGAAGCGTGTGCCTTTAGTAGAACAACCGAAGAAAATTGTTGAAGGCGAATTGATGATTGAGTTAGAAAGCCGTGAAGTTTCTATTTCCGGTGAGGAGATTAACCTGACTGCAAAAGAATATAATATTCTGACTCTTTTGTTGCTTCACCCCAATAAGGTTTACACCCGGGATGATCTGTTAAAAGCTGTATGGGGAAGTGATTCCTTAGGTGATGGACGTACCGTGGATGTTCATGTAAGAAGATTACGTGAGAAGGTAGAAGAAAATCCGGGAGAGCCAAAGTACATTCAGACAAAGTGGGGAGTTGGTTACTATTTTAAAAAATAAAAAATCCAATCCTTTTCGCAGTTTGAAGGTTGTTATATTTATTGCCTTCTTTTTATTATCTATGATTGCTATGATTTCTTTTACCATTATGATAAAGCATGCATATAATCAGAAGACAGTGGAGGAGAAGCTGTCTTCTGTACAGAATGAATGTAGCATAATGGGTAATCAGATTCTTGTTAATCAGTTTATAATTGATTCCCTTCAGGATAATTTGAATATGGAGATAGACCAGCTGGCAAATGTTTGGGAAGGACGTATTCTTGTGGTTGATTCTAACTATAAGATTGTCAAGGATACCTATATGATCGACCAGGGTAATTATATTATTTATGATAAGGTGTTTTCAGTTATGCATGGAAAACTGGATCGGAGTGTCCGGCGGATCGATGATTATGCAGAGATTATTATTCCTATCGTGAATGCTGATAAGAATGTCAATGGCGTTATGATCGCTACGGTATCCCTTGCGGATATTGAGTCTACGAACCAGTATATTGCCTTGAAGATAAATATCATGCTGGTTTTGTATGGATTGATTTCTTTTATCATTGCCTTTTGTATTGCAAAGTTTGGGTTCAGGGATTTTGCCAGACTCAATACCCAGTTAAAGGGTCTGAATGAAGGACAGTTAGAACCGATTCAGATTGGGAAGACCGTAAAGGAGTTTGAGGATATACAGGATTCTTTTAATGTTGTCATTGAAAAAATGCAGTTGTTAGAGACTTCCAGACAGGAATTTGTATCCAATGTGTCTCATGAGTTAAAAACACCTATTACATCTATGAAGGTTTTGGCGGATTCCCTGCTGCTTCAGGAGGATATTCCGGCTGAACTTTATCGGGAATTTATGACAGACATGGTGGAAGAGATTGATCGTGAAACGAAGATTATTAATGACTTATTGACTCTGGTCAAAATGGACAAGAAAGCATCGGCCCTTAATATCGAGGCGGTTAATATTAATTCCATGTTGGAGTTGTTATTGAAGCGTATTAAGCCTTTGGCAGCAAAGAGGAATATAGAGGTTGTATTCGAAAGCTTCCGTGAGGTTGTAGGAGAAGTGGATGAAGTAAAATTGTCCCTTGCATTTTCTAATTTAATCGAGAATGCGGTAAAGTATAACAATGACGGTGGAAGCGTACATGTATCATTGAACGCGGATCACAAATTCTTTTATGTAAAGGTTCAGGATAATGGAGTAGGTATTCCGGAGGAATGTCAATCCCAGGTGTTTGAACGGTTTTACCGCGTGGATAAGGCGAGAAGCCGGGAGACCGGAGGAACCGGTTTGGGATTAGCCATTACCCGTAATGCAATTTTGATGCATAAGGGAGCAATCAAGTTATATTCGGAGCCGGGGGAGGGAACGACCTTTACGGTACGGATTCCCTTAAAGTTTGTGAATTAATACATGGGAACAGTATAAGAGGAGATGAAAAATTGAAAAAAACAGCAGTATGTTTACTTTTGTGTCTTCTGACTCTGCTTACTGCCTGTGGAGTAAAAAATAAGCAGACTCAGGAAGAATACGAATTAGGCAGTAATGAGATTTATATCTATTATCAAAGCTTGGATCAGAATGATCTGTCTGAGAAACCATTTAAACTGAAAAAAAATGAGGATGTACTGGTTTGTGTGGATAATATTATAACGGCATTGTCGGATGTAGAGGAGAAGGATAAATTCCTTTCTCCGATTCCCAAGGAAATGATATACAAAAGCTGTAATCATGGACAGCGAAAGGGAAATATAGAGGTTCATTTTGATGTTGTGTACGACAGCATAACGGCTGAGAATTTGTTATTCTTTAAGGCATGTGTTACAAAGTCGATTTTGAATCTGGAAGGGGTGAATTCCGTTACACTGTATTTGACGGATTTGGCAAACTCTGATTTAGAGACTGCTACCATTTCGGAGTACTTTGATGATGATTCCTTTAACATGGTATTTGATAAAGAGAACGGATACACACAAAAGGGTGCAATTACTGTTTACTTTGCAAGTCAGGATGGTAAGGTATTAAAGGAATATCGAAAGACAGTGGAAATCAGCAATAATACCTCATTGCCGAGACTGGTTTTGGAGACCTTGATTGCAGGGCCGGAAAGTGAGGATTACAGGGCAACGGTTTCTTCAAAAGTAAAAGTTCAAAAGATTACCGTAAAGGACGGTATATGCTACGTGGATTTAAGCGATGAATTTTATGATTCGGATAATACATTATCCAATGATATTATTATTTATTCCATTGTAGATTCATTAGTGGAATTACCGGGTGTTTCAAAGGTGCAATTTTTGCGGAATGGGGAAAAACAATCCCTGTTTCGGGAAAGTCTTCCTTTTGATGGATTATTTGAACGCAATCTGGATTTGATTGAACAGGAGGAGACGACTCAGGAAGAAACAACAGAGGAGATATTAGAAGAGAATAATACAAAAGAATAAAGGAAAGAGGATATCGTTTTGAAAAGACCAGTGATTATTTGGGTAAGCTTGTTCATACTTGGAGAAATAATGAGCCTACGATTGTCATCGGTTCAAATGCTGATATGTTTATTAGGAGTGCTTGTAATAATTGCGGGCACTCCGTTTTTTTTTAAAGAGTGGAAGGTGCTGCACAAAAAATTATGGCTGATTGGAGGCGTGTTTTTATTAATTGGCGTATGTAATACGGAAAGAGTAAAAAATAAACTGGAATGGATGAAATTTTGCTATGGTCAAAATGTTACTTTTACGGGGACGGTTATTGACGTTGAGGAAAAGACCAATGCAACTTATTATATTATTAAAACAGATTATATAGAAGCGGATTGTGAAAAGGCAGACAAGAAAACCTATAACCGACCGGTAAAGCTTCGCATTACACTTTCGGATTTTCGTAAGAATCTTTCAAAACCCGTGAGCCTGATGAAGGGTGACCGGCTAAAGGCAAATGGAGAGGGGGCACGGTTTTCCTGTGCAACGAATCCCGGTGGATATGATGAAGCTTCCTATCAATATGGAAGGGGGATTTATCTGGCATGTGACCGGGTGGAGGTGGAGACACTTATAAGACCATCCTTTTGCATATCTGCAATTTTGACTAAAGTCAGAAATCGATTGAAAAAAATATTTTATGTCTGCCTGTCGGAAAAGGATGGTTCTCTGGCAACTGCCATGGTTTTGGGGGATAAAGGGGGATTGGATTCAGATGTGAAAAAGATGTATCAGAGTAACGGAATTGCACATCTGATTGCGATATCGGGGCTTCACATTGCCATGATCGGAGGAAGCCTGTATAAGCTTTTAAGACGGCTTTTAGGGGGATATGTAATTCCGGTAGGCTGCGGTATCGGATTTATTGTTTGTTATGGTGTTATGACAGGCTTATCGGGAGCAACCCTTCGGGCGGTTATTATGTTAGCCTTAAGTCTTATGGCTCAATTGTTGGGACGGAGATATGATATATTGACTGCGGTAAGTTTTTCCCTTTTGCTGATGCTGTTATATAATCCTTTTCAGATCGTTCAGGCAGGTTTTTTGTTGTCGTTTGGAGCCATTTTGGGAATTGCGGTCATTCATCCGGTATGGAAGCATATATTTCCGACGCTTCCTAAATGGAGTGACGGTTTTTTTGTAAGTTTAAGTGTTCAGCTTAGTCTGACTCCTGTCATGCTGTATTTTTTCTATGAGATACCGGTGTATAGCATTATTTTGAATATTATCGTAGTTCCGGTTATGAGCATATTGCTGTTTTTTCTCCTGCTTAGCGGATTTGTGGGACTGTTTTCTCTAAAATACGGAATCTATGCCGCTTGTCCGGCAAGGCTGATCTTTCGGTTTTATGAACTGCTTTGTCATATAAATGAAAGACTGCCGGGAACCACAATGTGTATGGGACGTCCATCTGCTTTATGGATGGGAGCTTATTACGGAATCCTTATTTTATTTTTAATTGTTGTATATCATATGGATGCCTTGAAAATGGGATGCCGGATGGCAAGAATCTATTTGGTTATG
This sequence comes from uncultured Lachnospiraceae bacterium, assembly GCA_934294885.1. GTDB lineage: Bacteria > Bacillota > Clostridia > Lachnospirales > Lachnospiraceae > CAG-590. The sequence continues at coordinate 40,192 of CAKRAK010000012.1, forward strand.
GTAATGCTTAGTATCACTTCTTTATTTGTAGTTCCCTTTGTTATGAAGGATGAGCTGATGATTTGTATGTTTGACGTGGAGCAGGGGGATGGATTGTATGTCAGAACACCGAAGCATACCAATATTTTGATTGATGGCGGAAGCAGCTCCAAACAAAAGGTTGGAACTTATGTGTTGGAAAACGGATTAAAGTATTATGGCTGTTCGATGCTTGAGTATGTCATAATTACCCACAGTGATCAGGATCATTACAGCGGAGTAAAAGAATTATTGGAAAATGATTCCATTAAGATTAAGAATATGATATTGCCATATATTGAAAATCCGGATGATGCATATCATGCATTGGAATCCCTTGCCAAACAAAGAAACACCAAACTAATATATATGGCAAGGGAGGATTTTCTTGTGACAGATGGTGTTACTTTTTATTGCCTGAATCCGGAAAACAGAAGCTATGAGGATAAAAATACAGGAAGCCTTGTATTCCTGTTAAGTTATATGGACTTTGATATGTTATTTACCGGCGACATGGATGAGACTGTGGAAAAGGAGTTGTTGAAGCAGAAAAAACAGTGGTTTACCAGCCGGACAGAGGGCAGTCTGGATGTATTAAAGGTTGCACATCATGGTTCAAAAACAGCATCTACGAAAGAGTTCCTTCGTATGCTGCATCCTAAGGTTGCACTGATATCCGCCGGGGAGAATAATCGGTACGGTCATCCCAATCAGGAAACTTTGACCAATCTGGAAGAAATGAAATGTGAAATTTACAATACAATGGAATGTGGGGAAGTGAAAATAAAGGTTAATCAGAAAGGGTTGGTGGTTCATCGCTATAACAAAAAGTAGGGATACGAAATCCATCATCTGCTTTTAAAAGCTGTTTTTTCAGGTAAGAAAATATGATATAATAATCAAGGCAGTAAAGTATTACAAGAGCGGAGTGAGTTATGGAAACGATTAATAAGAATATAGCAAATGATGAGTATAAGAATGTATATCTTTTATTTGGTGAAGAGGGATATCTGAAAAAGCAGTACAGAGATAAGCTGCGGGATGCTTTGTCAGACAAGGAAGATACCATGAACTATCATTATTTTGAGGGGAATAAAACAAATGCATTAGAAGTGGTTGATCTGGGTAATACCATGCCGTTCTTTGCGGAACGGAGAGTAATCGTCATTGAAAATTCCGGCTGGCTGAAAAAGGCTCCGGAGGGCATTGAAAAGAAGCTGGAAGAATTTCCGGATACAACTTACGTGATCTTTGTGGAAAATGATGTAGACAAAAGAAATCGTCTGTATAAATGGATTGTGAAAACCGGTTATGCATCAGAGATGAAAACGCCCACCGGTTCCATGCTTGTGAAGTGGGTGGATAAGCAGTGCAGAAACAGAGAAAAAACAATGGAAAAAGAGACTGCCAAATATCTTGTAACCCACATGGGATCAGATATGTTAATGCTTCATAATGAATTGGAAAAGCTGTTTGCTTATTGTGCGGACCGTCCGGATATTACATTGGAGGATGTGCAGACGGTATGTGTCAGTCAGGCAGTAGATAAGCTATATAAGATGATAGATGCCATTGGGGAGAAAAAACAGGATACAGCACTTTTGTTATATCATGACTTACTGGTTTTACGGGAGCCGGCGATGCGGATTTTATTTAATCTGACCAATCATTTTAAGTCATTGATGGAGCTGTCTGCCATGCCGGATAAGGGGTATCAGTACAAGGAGCTTGCAAGTCTTTGTGGTATTCCGGAATTCAATGTGAAAAAAAATAAGAATCAGGCATCCCGGTATACCTACGAGGAGCTACGGAGTATGGTAGAGCTTTGTCAGCAGACGGATCAGAATATTAAAACCGGAAGGGTGCAGGATATTGTCGGGGTAGAGCTGTTGATTGTGGAGTTCTCCAAATAAAAATGCATGAAATGAAACGAAAAGTGCATGAATCATGTACGAAAATGACAGATCTCGTTTTAGGGGTATTTTTTGTTGTATGATATACCCATGTTTTTACAATATTTAAATTTATTATTTACTTTAATAACTTCATAGTGGCTGGAATTTATGATTCGGGATGCGTTGTTCTATACTGGTAGAGTTTTCGAGAAGGAGGGGTTATCTACATTTGTAGGATTCCGAATGGAATGAATCGACAGCAATAAAAAAACCATCAGCTTGCACTGATGGTTTTTTTATACTCTATTACGCCATTTTGTTAACGGCAGCTGATAAACGGGAAATCTTTCTAGAAGCAGTGTTCTTATGAAGAATTCCTTTTGAAGCAGCTTTACTAAGTTCAGATGTACAAACCTTTAACTGAGCTTCAGCAGCAGCCTTATCACCTGAAGCAACAGTCTGGTCGAACTTCTTGATTACTGTTTTTAACTTTGATTTTGCAGCTTTGTTTCTAGCTGTCTTTGTCTCGATTACTTTGATTCTCTTCTTTGCAGATTTGATATTTGCCAAATCAGACACCTCCATTAATTCATATTATTGTATATTTATGGTTTTACATTAAAACCAGACACGGTCAACTAACGTAAACATACTCAAATATAATACATAAACAAAGGGCTTCTGTCAATATTTAATTTAAAAAGTTTGCAAGAATTTTGGAAAACTTTGAATGTATAGCTTGCCGGAAAATGGAAATACTGAGATATCAGAATTTGAAGGAGGGAATGACATGAGGGGAAGAACCGATCTTGCAGTAGAATTAAAAGAGGAAATCCAATCGGATGAACCCATTACAGGTGTCCATGTAACAACAAAAAATAATGGAGATACCGATGTAAAAGAGGTACGTATTGTTGTGGAAACGGAGCAGGGAGCACTTAATTTGGGGAAACCCATCGGCACATATATAACTTTGGAAAGTGAGATGCTTCGGAAAGAGGATGAAAGCTATCATCAGCCAATGATGGAGGTGTTGGCGGGGCATTTGCGTCAGTTTATCGGGAATAAGAAACGAATTATGGTTGCCGGACTTGGAAACCGGGATGTTACGCCGGATTGTCTCGGTCCTTTGGTAATTGATAACCTGTATATGACAAGACATTTGCTAAAGGAAGGTATCATAACAAGAGGTGTAGAGCTAAGCGGAATTGCACCGGGGGTTATGGCACAGACCGGTATGGAGGCGGTGACAATTTTAAAGGCACTGGTAATGGAAATGAAACCGGAGCTTGTAATTGTAATTGATGCATTGGCGGCAAGAGATTCTAACCGGCTGAATAAAACGATACAGCTTGCAGATACCGGTATCACTCCGGGTTCCGGTGTTGGAAACCATAGAAATGCAATTAATAAAGAAAGCATCGGTGCTCCGGTATTGGCGATAGGAGTTCCCACCGTTATTTCCGTTCCTACCATTGTGAATGATGCGATGGAAAAAATGGTGGAAGCTCTCGGTAAACAGGGAACCCGTCATATTTTTAAGAAGTTTAATGAAGAGGAGCGATATCAGTTAGCCTGTGAAATGATTACCCCTTATATGGAAAAAATGTTTGTAACACCAAAAGATATTGATGCTTCCGTAAAGCGGGTCAGTTACACCATTTCAGAGGCGATTAATACGGCAGCATTAACTTAGCCTGTCATAATCCACAGCTTGAAAGAATAAACTAATAGCATGGAAAAATATTATGCCCACAAGGGTTTGCCAAAACAAAAAATTATTTTGATAAAATTCAGAATTGCGGTATTGGTTGCCTGTCTTGTTTTACTGCTATGTGCCAATCCGGTGTCTTTGTCGGAGTTAAAGAAACTGGTTTGGGAGAGGACAACCACTTTTGTATTACCGATTCTTTCCTATGAAGAGGAGGAGGGAACCAACTCCATTGATTACGCCTCGGATTATGTTGTGCCGGAATGGTTTTATGAGGATGAAAGTGCGGGTACCAATACGGACCTTGCAACTGCAGCCCCTACCACGGAAAAGGAGGAAAATGTAGAAACCATATCCCAGGTTAATGCCAATAGGGAAAATGCGGGAATGGTTACCTTTCAAAGGGAACAATTGCAGCAGAGAGATTTTTTGCTGAATCATATCTTTGTGGTAGATGGAAATACCAATATGACCCAGGAGGAAACCAGTCTGGTCAATCTGTTAGACAGAGATCTGACGGTTTCCTCACTTGTTTGTAAAGAGAAAGACAAGGTAAAAGAGGCAGAACCCAAAATACTGATTTATCATACCCATGGTTCGGAAAGCTTTATAGACAGTACACCGGGGAAGGTGGAGGATTCTATTATCGGAGTGGGTACATATTTGACGGATATTCTGGAAAATAAGTATCACATTCCGGTGTATCATGATGAAACCTTATATGATGTGATTGACGGTAATCTTGACCGGAGTAAGGCTTATGAAAATGCCTATGCAAATGTAAGCAGGCTGTTAGAAGACAATCCATCTATTGAAGTTGTTATTGATCTGCATAGGGATGGAATTGATGAAGAAAATCATCTAGTTACCACAGTAAACGGAAAGCAGACTGCAAAAATTATGTTTTTAAACGGTGTAAGCCGTTCCAATATAAACGGAGAAATTGCTTATCTGGATAATCCCAATAAGCAGTCCAATCTTGCTTTTTCCTTTCAGATGTATTTAAAGGGGAAAGAAAAATATGGGGATTATGTACGGAAAATATATGTAAGATCACTAAGATATAATCTGCATCTCATGCCAAGAGCCACGTTAATTGAGGTCGGGGCACAGAATAATACCATTGAGGAAGAGAAAAATGCAATGGAACCACTGGCGGACATTTTATATGAGGTGTTATACAAGGGTACATAAATTTTGACGGTGTGGTTGTTTTATGCTATAATCTATGGGATTTTGTAAGCTTTTCACGAGGATTTAATTATGAAATATAGGTGATTGCGAAACGCTCAGTAACCTACATTGATTTGTGCGAAATTTAATTATATATATATATTAAATTTGCACAAATTATAAAGAGAAAAAGCATTTCGAAAATGTCTAATTATGAAATGAAGATAGAGGAGAAAACGTATGGCACATATAGATCAAAGTCATATTCGTAATTTTTGTATAGTTGCTCATATTGATCATGGAAAATCAACTCTGGCAGACCGTATTATTGAAAAAACCGGACTGCTGACCAGCAGGGAAATGCAGGCACAGGTTCTTGACAATATGGATTTGGAAAGAGAACGTGGTATTACGATTAAAGCCCAGGCGGTAAGAATTGTTTATAAGGCAAAGGATGGAGAGGAATACATTTTTAATCTGATCGATACTCCGGGACATGTGGACTTTAACTATGAGGTTTCCAGAAGTCTGGCAGCCTGTGAGGGTGCAATCTTAGTTGTAGACGCGGCACAGGGAATAGAAGCCCAGACATTGGCAAATGTTTACCTTGCCATTGACAATGATTTAGAGGTAATGCCGGTTATTAACAAGATTGACCTTCCAAGTGCGGATCCGGAGCATGTGGTAAATGAAATCGAAGATGTAATTGGAATCGAAGCCTCTGACGCTCCCAGAATATCGGCAAAGACGGGTCTTAATATTGATGATGTGTTAGAGCAGATTGTTGCAAAAATTCCGGCTCCGTCAGGAGATGTGGACGGACCTTTGAAGGCATTGATTTTTGACAGTAAATATGATGCGTACAAGGGTGTTATTATATTCTGTCGTGTGTTTGACGGGGTAGTTAAAAAAGGAAAGAAAATACAGATGATGGCAACCGGGGCAACTGTAGAGGTGGTTGAGGTTGGCATTTTCGGTGCAGGTCAGTTTATTCCTCAGGAAGAGCTGTCTGCCGGTATGGTTGGATATATTACAGCGAGCCTTAAGGATGTTAAGCAGACCCGTGTAGGTGACACGGTAACGGATGCAGAACAGCCATGTAAGGAGGCTTTACCGGGATACAAGAAAGTAAATCCAATGGTCTATTGCGGATTATATCCGGCAGATGGTGCCAAGTATCCGGACCTTAGGGATGCATTGGAAAAGCTTCAGCTAAATGATGCGGCATTAAGCTATGAACCGGAAACATCCATTGCATTAGGCTTTGGCTTCCGCTGTGGATTTTTAGGTTTGCTGCATCTTGAGATTATTCAGGAACGGTTAGAGAGAGAATATGATCTTGATCTGGTTACCACTGCACCGGGTGTTGTATATCGTGTATATAAAACCGATGGTGAAATGATAGAGCTTACCAATCCGAGTAATCTTCCGGACCCGTCTAAAATAGACTACATGGAGGAACCCTTTGTCAGTGCTGAGATTATGGTCACAAAGGATTATGTAGGTGCGATCATGCAGCTTTGTCAGGAACGAAGAGGTGTCTATAAAAGTATGGAATATATGGAAGAGACCAGAGCTTTGCTAAAATACGAATTACCTTTGAATGAAATTATTTATGATTTCTTTGATGCCTTAAAATCCCGTTCCAGAGGTTATGCATCCTTTGACTACGAGATGAGTGGTTATGTAACCTCAAAGCTTGTTAAACTGGATATTCTGATTAATAAGGAAGAAGTAGATGCACTTTCCTTTATCGTTCATGAAGATACTGCTTATGAACGGGGAAGAAAAATGTGTGAAAAATTAAAGGGTGAGATTCCGAGACACTTGTTCGAGATTCCGATTCAGGCGGCAATCGGTAATAAGATTATTGCCAGAGAAACCATCAAGGCATTGCGGAAGGATGTATTGGCGAAGTGTTACGGCGGTGATATTTCCAGAAAGAAAAAGCTTTTGGAAAAGCAAAAAGAAGGAAAGAAGCGAATGCGTCAGGTTGGAAATGTAGAGATACCGCAAAAGGCATTTATGAGTGTATTAAAGTTAGATGACGAATAAAATGAGGATATAGGATGTCGGATCAGGAACACAAAAGAGATTTAAGTTTATATATTCATATTCCGTTTTGCAAATTAAAATGCAGCTATTGTGATTTTCTTTCCTTTGACCGGTGTGGGTATACACAACATAAGGAGTATATCCGGGCACTGTTAAAGGAATTGGATGCCTATGAAGGAATGGCGGATTCTTATATGGTTCGTACTGTATTTATAGGAGGGGGGACACCATCGTTTATTGATGCCCAATGGATTGCTCAGATTATGGAAAAGGTACGTCAGATATTTACCGTGGATGAAAATGCCGAGATTACCATTGAAGGAAATCCCGACAGCCTGACAAGGGAGCATCTGCTTCAATATAAAGAAGCGGGAATCAACCGGCTGAGTATCGGACTGCAAAGTGCCAATGGTGACAGTCTTGTACGATTAGGACGGGTTCATAATTATGACCAGTTTGTTGCTGCATTTTTGAATGCCAGGGAGGCAGGCTTTGAAAATATTAATGTGGATGTTATGTCTGCTCTTCCGGGAGAATCCATAGAGGATTATGTCCGCACCCTTGCAAAGGTGGTGGAGATGAATCCGGAGCATATCTCTGCCTATAGTCTGATCGTGGAAGAAGGGACACCGTTAAGTGAGAATGAAGCACTGCTTTCCACGCTTCCTTCCGAAGAGGCTGACAGGCAGATGTATAGCAGAACCAAGCAATTGTTGAAAAACAGCGGCTATTACAGATATGAGATATCCAATTATGGAAAAAAGGGATATGAATGCAGACATAATATTGTATATTGGACAGGGGGCGAGTATCTCGGCGTAGGACTTGGGGCGTCTTCTTGTCTGGATGTGCAGCTGGAAAATGGTGAGTGGAAAAGAATTCGTTTTCACGGTGTAGAGAATCTGAATGAATATATCGGAAGATTTGAAGCCTGTGACGGAATCAGCGAGGATCAGTACACAAATCTTTATCATGAGATGGAAGACTTCTATCATGAAGATTTTTATGAGGATGTCTATGAGGATACTTTATATGAAGAATCTTATGCAGCACAGGAGCATTTGAAAGAATACCGGGAACTGGAGGATAATGCATTACTGGAATTTTTCCGGGATTATTATAAGGATTTATATTTGCTAAAGAGAAAAGACTGTATGGAAGAAATGATGTTTTTGGGACTGAGGATGATGAAAGGTGTGTCAAAGACGGAGTTTTACGACAGATTCGGAACGTCTATAGAGCACGTATATGGGAAAATCATAGAAAAATACAAAAAACAGGACTTGCTTTTAGAGGAGAATGGTCGTATCTTTTTAAGTGATGCAGGTATTGATGTCAGTAATATGATAATGGCAGATTTTATGCTTTGACGATATGTGGTGTCAGAACCATTGTAAATGATAAAAGAATGGAGAGTTGAGATGAATTTGTGGCGAAAATATATAACAATGTTCCGGGAAGATATGAGAATTGTTATGTCCCAAAGATGTGGACTGGATGAGTTGAATAATTTCATCATGTTAATCGGTTTTATCTTTCTGGTAATATCTTTATTTACACAAAAAGGAATTTTTACCCTGTTGGGAGCGTTATTTGTTGTGATTGGTTATTGCAGGGTATTTTCCAAAAAACTGGACAAACGCCAAAGGGAAAATGCCTTTTATATGCGTTATATGGGTAATGTTGTTCGATTTACCGGATTGCAGAAGTTAAAGCTTAAAATGTCCATAAAATCCATAAAGGATAAAGAATATGTTTATTTTGTCTGTGGCACCTGTCATCAGGTGATTCGTATTCCAAAAGGAAAGAACAAGGTCAGTATCCGGTGTCCGAAATGCGGCGCCACGTTTATTAAGAGAACTTAAAATGGAAAATGTAGTGATTTGCTGAAAAAAATCACTACATTTTCTATTTTTTTGCCTTGACAATCCATTATGACGGTGGTACTCTATACCTAACGATTAGCACTCATATATATTGAGTGCTAATAATAAAAAATAAGCATATGCTTATAAAGAAAGGAGTATGATGCATGGAACTGGATGAACGTAAGCTCAAGATATTGAGAGCCATTATTTCAAATTATCTGGAAACAGGCGAGCCGGTAGGTTCAAGAACCATTTCCAAGTATACAGACCTGAATTTGAGCTCTGCAACCATCCGCAATGAGATGGCTGATTTGGAGGAGCTGGGTTTGATTATGCAGCCACATACTTCTGCAGGCCGTATTCCAACCGATCAGGGATATCGTCTATATGTAGACCAGATGATGATTGAAAAGGATTCTGAGATGGAAGAGATGAAGACACAGCTTCTCAGTCGTGTTGACAAGATGGAATCTTTACTGAAACAGGTTGCTAAGGTGTTAGCTTATAATACGAACTACGCTACTTTGGTTACAGCACCCCAGTACCAGAATGTTACATTAAAGTTTATTCAGTTATCTCAGGTGAATCCCCAGCAGTTATTGGCGGTTATTGTTGTAGATGGTAACGTGATCAAGAACAAATTAATGAATGTGGAACGGGAGCTTGCAAATGATGAGGTGCTGAAACTGAATGTGTTGTTGAATACATTTTTACAGGGCGCATCATTACAGGACATTAACCTTGAAATGATTCAGACGATTAAGACACAGGCTGGAGAGTTTGCCGATATTATGGAACATATTTTTCAGGGAATTGTGGAAACCATACATGAGGCGGAAGAGGTTGATATCTATACAAGTGGAACAACGAATATGTTAAAGTATCCGGAGCTTGGTAATGTGGAACAGACAACAAAGCTGTTAGAAGCATTAGAAGAAAAACAGGGTCTGAATGAGTTGATTGATGGCTCAAGAGATGGTGAAGACGGTATTCAGGTTTATATAGGTGAAGAGGTGCCGGGACAGAATATGAAAGATTTAAGTCTTGTAACCGCAACCTATGAATTAGCCGAAGGAGCCAAAGGAACCATTGGTATTATCGGACCTAAACGTATGGATTACAAAAAGGTTGTCAGTACCCTTAAGAATCTTACGGGTGAGTTAGATACAATATTTAAGAAAGATTAGAGGTGGAAGAGTGGAAGAAGAAAATAAGAAAAAAGCTTCAAAGAAAACTTCATCAAAGACTTCGTCAAAGAAGGAAAAGGCCCCTGAGAATAAAGAACAAAAAACGGTAGAAGAAAAAGTGGAAGAGGTTGCCGTAGAGACAACGGAAGAAACCGTTGTTGAGACTCAGGAAAACAAGGAAGTTGAAGATGCTGAAAAGAAACCTGTCAAAGGAAAAAAAGGAACCCGTCGCGGAGGCGGTAATAACAAAGCATTGGAGCTTGAGTTAGAAAAGCAGAAAAAACTTACGGAAGAAGCCAATGACAAATATAAGAGACTTCTTGCAGAGTTTGAGAATGCCCGGACTCGTAATGAAAAAGAGTCAAAGAGAAATTATACAATTGGAGCAAAGGAAGTTTTGGAAAAATTGCTTCCGGTTGTGGATAATTTTGAAAGAGCATTGCAGATGATTCCGGAGGATGATAAGGAAAGAGCCTTTGAACAGGGTGTAGATAAGATTTACAAGCAAATGATCGTTACCTTGGAAGAGATTGGTGTTACACCAATGAATGCCACCGGAACGGAATTTAATCCGGATCTTCATAATGCGGTTATGCATGTGGAAGACGAAGATGCCGGAGAGAATGTAGTTGTGGAAGAGCTTCAAAAAGGATATATGTATAAGGATGAGGTTCTTCGTTATAGTATGGTAAAGGTTGCTAACTAAAAGCAATTTAGAATATGAATATTAAGAATATAAATCCAGGAGGAAAAGATTATGGGAAAGATTATTGGTATTGATTTAGGTACAACAAATTCATGCGTAGCCGTTATGGAAGGTGGTAAGCCGGTTGTTATTAATAATGCAGAGGGCGCAAGAACAACACCATCTGTTGTAGCTTTTACTAAGACCGGTGAACGAGTTGTAGGTGAACCTGCAAAGCGTCAGGCTGTAACAAATGCAGATAAGACCATTTCATCTATTAAGAGACATATGGGTTCTGATTATAAAGTAACAATCGATGATAAGCAGTTTTCACCACAGCAGATTTCGGCTATGGTACTTCAAAAATTAAAATCAGATGCAGAAAGCTACTTAGGTGAGTCTGTATCTGAAGCAGTTATTACAGTTCCTGCCTACTTCTCAGATGCACAAAGACAGGCAACTAAGGATGCAGGACGTATTGCGGGTTTGGATGTTAAGCGTATTATCAACGAGCCTACAGCAGCAGCACTTTCTTACGGACTTGATAATGAGAATGAGCAAAGGATTATGGTATACGATTTAGGTGGTGGTACATTCGATGTATCTATCATTGAAATCGGTGACGGTGTTATCGAAGTATTGGCAACTGCCGGTGATAACAAGCTTGGTGGTGATGACTTCGATGCAGTTATTACAAATTACATGTTAGAAGAGTTTAAGAAGGCAGAGGGCATTGACTTATCTACAGATAAGATGGCTATGCAGAGATTAAAGGAAGCAGCAGAGAAGGCTAAGAAGGAATTATCTTCTTCAACAACTACAAACATTAACCTTCCATTCATTACTGCAACAGCAGATGGACCAAAGCATTTTGATATGGATCTTTCAAGAGCCAAATTCGATGAGTTAACAGCTCACTTAGTAGACCGTACAGCAACTCCTGTTCAGACAGCATTAAAGGATGCAGGAATGACAGCTTCAGAGCTTGATAAGGTATTGTTAGTTGGTGGTTCTACACGTATTATTGCAGTTCAGGAAAAGGTTAAACAGTTAACTGGTAAAGAGCCGTTTAAGGGTATTAACCCGGATGAGTGTGTTGCAATCGGTGCATCTATCCAGGGTGGTAAGCTTGCAGGTGATGCCGGTGCCGGCGAAATCTTACTTCTTGATGTAACTCCACTTTCCCTTTCTATTGAGACAATGGGTGGTGTAGCTACAAGATTGATTGAAAGAAATACAACAATTCCTACAAAGAAGAGTCAGATTTTCTCAACCGCTCAGGATAATCAGGATGCAGTTGATATTAACATCTGTCAGGGTGAAAGACAGTTCGCAAGAGATAACAAGTCATTAGGACGTTTCCGTTTGGATGGAATTGCTCCTGCAAGACGTGGTGTTCCTCAGATTGAAGTTACATTTGATATTGATGCAAACGGTATCGTTAATGTATCTGCTAAGGATTTGGGAACAGGAAGAGAACAGCATATTACGATTACAGCCGGTTCTAACATGTCAGATGCTGATATCGAGCAGGCTATTAAGGATGCTGCAGAGTACGAAGCTCAGGATAAGAAGCGTAAAGAGGCTGTAGAGGCAAGAAATGATGCCGATGCTATGGTATTCCAGACTGAGAAAGCATTACAGGATGTTGGTGATAAGTTATCAGGTGAGGATAAGACAAAGGTTGAGACAGACTTACAGGCACTTAAGAGCTTAGTTGAAAGCACAGATCCTGAAAATATGAGTGATTATGATGTTGAGCAGTTAAAGAATGCAAAAGAAACATTGATGACAAGCGCTCAGAACTTATTTGCTAAGTTATATGAGCAGAGTGCGCCGGGTGCAAATGCAGGTACAGGTACTGCAGGTCCTGCTGATTATTCGGAAGGTGATGTAGTAGACGGTGACTATACAGAAATCTAATCATAGAAACTTGTGGGTCATTCCTACGGTTCCCTTTCGGGAATCGTAGGATAATTGTAGATAAAGGTGAAAAAGATGGCGGAAACAAAAAGAGATTATTATGAGGTCCTTGGAGTAGCAAAAAATGCTACAGACGCTGAACTGAAAAAAGCATACCGTCAGGTTGCAAAAAAATATCATCCGGACGTAAATCCGGGGAATAAAGAAGCTGAGCAGAAATTTAAGGAAGCTTCAGAGGCCTATAAGGTATTAAGTGATCCGGAAACCCGTGCAAAATATGATCAGTATGGTCATGCTGCCTTTGATCCGAACGGAGGAATGGGCGGTCAGGGCTTTGGTTTTGATTTCAGTGACATGGGAGATATCTTTGGAGATATTTTTGGAGATATGTTTGGTGGAACCAGATCACGTCAGACTAATGGCCCTATGAAGGGAGCTAATATCAAGACCAGTGTTCGAGTTTCTTTTAATGAGGCGGTATTTGGTTCTCAAAAAGAGTTGGAATTGCCATTAAAGGATGAATGTGTTGTATGTCATGGTACCGGTGCACAACCGGGTCATACACCGGAAACCTGTACGAAATGTAATGGTAAGGGACAGGTGGCATATACACAGCAGTCCCTGTTTGGTGTAGTACGTAACGTTCAGACCTGTCCGGATTGTAGTGGTACCGGTAAGGTAATTAAATACAAGTGTAACCAGTGCTCCGGTACCGGTTATGTAAAGAGTAAGAAAAAGATTCAGGTTGTAATTCCTGCAGGTATTGATAACGGTCAGAGTATTCGTATTCGTGAAAAGGGTGAGCCGGGTATCAATGGAGGAGCAAGAGGTGATTTACTGGTAACCGTATTAGTAGATCGTCATCCAACCTTCCAGCGTCAGGAATACGATTTGTTCTCCACAGAACCGATTACCTTTACTCAGGCAGCTCTTGGCGGCACGATTTCTATCAGTACCATTGATGGTCCTATGGATTATGAGATTAAGCCGGGAACCCAGACTGATACAAAGATTAAATTAAAAGGTAAGGGTGTTCCTACATTACGTAATAAGAATGTGCGTGGTGACCATTATGTAACACTGGTTGTTCAGGTACCTGATAAGCTGACAGAGGAGCAGAAGACAATTCTTAACAGCTTTGATGAGGCAACAGGTTCTACTGCAAGACGTTCAACGGATTCTTCCGGTGATTTCAGTTTCAGTGGGCATAAGAAAAAAGGATTTGGAAAGAAAAAATAAATATGAAAGTAAGAAGCATATCATCATGACGATTCATTCGCCTGGTGATATGCTTTTTTTTATGCAAAGTTTCTCATAGCTGTGCTCTTGGAAATGGATTGAAAACATGCTATAATAACATATTAATGTCAAGAGGTAAGATAGGAGAAGCATATGAAGTGGACAAAGGTAACCATTGAAACAACTACCGAAGCAACAGATATGTTAAGCTACGTGTTAGGGGAATATGGCGTTGAGGGAATAGAGATAGAGGATAAGATACCTTTATCGGAAGCAGATAAAAAGGCAATGTTTATTGATATCCTGCCGGAGCTTCCGGAGGATGACGGAGTAGCAGAGATATCCTGCTACATAGAAGAGGATAAGATGCCGGTAAAGGAGTTATGCCAATATATCGGAGAACAGTTAAAAGAGATGTCTGCTTATATGAATGTAGGAACGGGAAAGTTATCAATCGGGGAGACGGAAGATAAGGACTGGATCAATAACTGGAAAGAATTTTTTCATCCCTTTCGTTTGGAGGATAATATCGTAATCCAACCGACCTGGACGGAAGCTATGGATACAAACGAAGATGATATCATCATTCAGATTGATCCGGGAACGGCATTCGGAACCGGTTCTCATGAGACAACAAAGCTTTGTATCCACGGACTAAAGGAATATATCAAACCGGATGGTACAACAGATGTGTTAGATGCCGGCTGCGGAAGCGGAATCTTATCTATTATTGCCATGAAGCTTGGTGCCCGAAAGGTATACGGTATTGATATCGATGAACTGGCAGTTCAGGCAAGCGAAGAAAATCTTCTGTTAAACGGTATCCCGAAAGAAAGCTTTACTATTGTAAAGGGAGACGTAATCGGAGATTCCGAATTTGCAAAGCAGGTTGCATCCATTGGTCAGTATGATATTGTGGTAGCGAATATTCTGGCAGATGTAATCATTCCGCTGTCCGGTGTTATCCGTCCGTTTATGAAAGAAAATGGTGTGTTTATTACCTCCGGTATCATTGACACCAAGGAAGAAGCAGTAAAGGATGCCCTTGCTCAAAATGGTTTTGAGATTGTAGATGTGCTGCATATGGGAGAGTGGGTATCTGTTGTGGCAAGGTAAGGATAGGAGCTGATTAGGATATGAAACTCATTACATTTGAGGATATTATTAATTTAAATATAGAGCCGGAAATCTGTTTTGAATGGGTCAGTGATATGATCGAAAATAAAAAAGATACACAACTTCCCCCTAAAATCAGTATTCATCCTGCCGATGGTGTGTTTTGCAATTATATGCCCTGTATAATTCCTTATGGTAAAGACAGAAGTGCAGGTGGTGTTAAAATTGTAAACAGGTATCCTGACAGAACTCCGAGTCTGGATAGTAAGCTGCTATTGTTGGATATGAAGAGCGGAGACTACCTGTGTCTGATGGATGCTAACTGGATAACTGCAATGAGAACCGGGGCAGTAGCGGTACATTCCATGAAATATTTAGCTAAAAAGAACTTTAGTAAAATTTCAATACTTGGTCTTGGAAATACAGCGAGAGCCGCAATTCTTATCTTGGCATCAGTTTATCCCGATCGGGAATTCGAGATTAGATTATTAAAATACAAGGGGCAGGAGGATTCTTTTGTGGAACGGTTTAAAGCCTATAAGAATCTGCATTTTACATATGAGGATGAGGTGGAACCTTTGGTGCGTGGTGCGGAGGTTGTTCTTTCCTGTATTACTTATTCGGAAGCAGATTTGTGTCCGGATGAATGTTTTGATGAAGGGGTGCTGGTTATACCGGTTCATACAAGGGGTTTTACAAATTGCGATTTGTTTTTTGATAAGGTGTTTGCGGATGATTATGGCCATGTTTGTCATTTTAAAAATTTTTCGAAGTTTCATGCTTTTGCAGAGATGTGCGACGTTGTGAATCATGTTACAGAGGGACGTGAGAATGATAAAGAACGGATACTTGCATATAATATCGGTTTGGCGATTCATGATGTTAATTATGGAATGCATATTTATGATATGATAAAAGATGAAAAGCAATATTTTGATTTTGACATGTTGGAGCCGGATACTAAATTTTGGGTGTGAAAATTAGAAAGATAACTGTTATGGGAGGTTTTGTATGCAGGCTGTGATTCTTGCTGCCGGAATGGGGAAGCGTTTAAAGGATTTAACGAAGGATAATACAAAGTGTATGATAAAGGTAAATGGAGTGACCTTGATTGAACGGATGCTTTGTCAATTGGAGAAGAAAAAATTGTCGCGTATTATTATTGTTGTCGGTTATAAAGGTCAGCAATTGATTGAATATATCAGCACATTAAAGATTCAAACTCCTATTGAATATATAAGTAATCCCATTTATGACCGCACGAATAACATTTATTCTTTGGCACTGGCAAAGGAGTGGCTGTGCAAAGAGGATACTTTGTTATTTGAATCTGATCTGATATTTGAAGATACAGTGATTGATGAATTACTGAATGATTCCCGTGATACTCTGGCCCTTGTTGATAAGTATGAATCATGGATGGACGGAACCTGTGTGAAAATCAATGAATATGATGAAATTAAAGAGTTTGTGCCTAAAAATAAATTTCAATTTGATGAGATTAAGGATTATTACAAAACAGTTAATATATATAAGTTTAGCAAACATTTTTCCGAAACCCATTACGTTCCTTTTCTGGAGGCCTATCAGAAGGCGTTGGGAGAAAATGAATATTATGAACAGGTACTTAGAGTGATTACAATGCTTGATGAACCGGAAATAAGAGCAAAGAGACTAAACGGTGAATTATGGTATGAAATAGATGATATTCAGGATTTGGATATTGCAGCTTCGATGTTTGTTTCTAATGAAGATGAGAGGGTAGATTTGGTTTCCGGTCGCTATGGAGGCTATTGGAGATATCCTAATTTGCTGGATTTCTGCTATTTGGTTAATCCGTTTTTTCCTCCACAGCGTTTATTGGACGAAATGAAATCAAATTTCGATAAATTAATTACACAATATCCATCCGGAATGAAGGTAAATTCTTTATTGGCTTCAAAGAATTTTAACGTAGCACAGGAGAATATTGTTATTGGTAACGGTGCTGCAGAATTGATTAAATCGTATATGAGTGATTTGAGGGGTTTGATAGGTGTTGTCAGACCTACTTTTGAGGAATATGCACACAGATATCCATCAGAAAAAACAGTAGTGTATTATCCGGATAATGATGAATTTCGGTATACTGTTGATGATTTGATAAGCTATTTTGGAGAGAAAAAAATTCGGAATTTGATTTTAATTAATCCGGATAATCCTTCCGGTAATTATATTCGACATAAGGATTTACTCAGGTTAATTGAATGGACAGGGGATAACAATATTCAGTTATTAATTGATGAATCCTTTGTGGATTTTTCTGATGAAGTAAATGCCAGCGTAATACAACAGCCATTGTTAGATAATAATAAGCATTTATATGTAATGAAAAGTATATCTAAGTCTTATGGTGTACCGGGGATTCGCATTGGTGTATTAGCGTCTGGGAATATTGAAGTAATAGAAAAAATAAAAAAAGATGTTGCAATTTGGAATCTTAATTCTTTTGCGGAATTTTATATGCAGATTGCAGAAAAGTACAGGTCAGAATATGAAGATTCACTTGTGTTATTTAGGAAAGAAAGAAGTCGTTTCGTTGAAAAATTATCCAATGTGCATGGTCTTCGTCTGATCCCTACGCAAGCCAATTACGTGATGGCTGAAATATTGACAGATGTTTCAGCGAAAGAATTGAATGCCCGGTTGTTAAAGAAATATAATATATTAATAAAAAATCTGGTTCCGAAATTAAAAAAAGATGGAAAGCAGTATGTAAGGTTAGCAATCAGATCTGAGGAAGAAAACAATCGGTTGATAGAAGCACTTAGTAGGGAGTTGGATGAAGGACTCATAGAAAAACAGATAATAATATGATATAATATACCCTGTTGTGTCAAAGAAGACAAGATAAAAGGAAAGGCTGAGATTATGAAAAAGACAGTATATAAAATTGGAAAGTTTCTTTATTTTTTTTCGTTGGTAAATATATTATATACAAAGGTTGTATATGCATATATTGATCCGTCCACGGTAACTTATCTGGTTCAGGCAATTGCAGGAATCCTGATTGCAATTGGTGCAGCTTTTACAGTTTACAGACATAAGATCATAGCATTTTTTAAGGGTAAGAAAAACCCGGAGGAAAAATCTTTTCAAAGTACAAAGCAGAAGGAACTTGCGGATGAAGATGGTGTTGTAGATATAAAAATTGATGAAGAATAATGGTGTGAAAGAATAATGGATTTAGTGATAGAGGTACTTGGAAGGATAATGGGATATGTTATGTACGCATGTTATGGACTTGTACATAATTATCTGTTGGCAATTGTTCTCTTTACAATTTTAATTAGAGTTGTATTGTTACCGATAAGTATATGGTTGCATAAAAATTCAATCAAAATGGTAAAAATGCTGCCGGACATTAATATGATCAAAGCAAGATACTACGGAAATAAGGATAAGATATCCGAACAGCAGATGAAGCTTTACAAGAAAGAAAGCTACCATCCTCTTGCGGATGTGATTCCCTTATTGTTGCAGGTGGTTATTCTGTTAGGTGTGGTAAATGTAATCTATAATCCAATGACCCATATTTTGCATATTCCATCGGAGGATATTAAAAGCTTGGTGGTAACGTATGCCGATAAAGAAAATGTCAGCTTGGAATCATCGGGAATTCAGGTGATGACAGCTCAGGATATTATAGATGGAAACAATCTGGAGGTATACGGAAATGCTGTTTCTTCAGAAACGTTAAATCATATCAGGTCATTAAATCTTTCTTGGAATGGTTTTTCTTTGGCAGCAATTCCTTCAAAAAGCGGAGGTATCTATATAGCGGTTCCTTTTTTGGCGGCGTTTTGTGCTTTGTTGCTTTGTTTTGCACAGAATAAGGTGAATGTTTTGCAGTCGGAACAGGGGATGCTGAATAAGATAGGAACGACTCTTTTATCCGTATTATTATCATTATATTTAGGCTTCTTTGTTCCTGCAGGTGTAGGATTTTATTGGATTTGCAGTAACTTAACGGCGATTGCACAGCTGTTCTTATTAAATTGTCTGATTAATCCAAAAAAATACGTAGATTATCAGGCGTTAAATGAAAGTCGCGATTTATTAAAATACATGGATGGCAATCAGGATCAAAAAAAGAATCGTTTAAATCGGGATCCGTATCAGAAAAAGTGTAATAGGGATTATAGGAGATTTTTAAAACAGGAAGATAAGCGTCTTGTTTTCTATTCTGAAAATAAGGGCTTTTATAAATTTTTTAAAGATATGATAGAGGAAATTTTGGAACATTCCCAGCTTGTGATTGATTATGTTACAAGTGATCCTGAGGATAATGTTTTTCAACTTGAAAGTGAGAGATTTCGAACCTATTATGTTTCCGGAAGAAAGTTAATTTACTTGATGTTAAAAATGGATGCGGATATGGTTGTGATGACAACTCCTGATTTGGAAAAATATCATATCAAACGCTCCATTGTTCGAGCAGATATTGAATATGTTTATGTGCCACATGGTATTAACAGTAGTAATCTGACATTAAGAAAGAATGCTTTAGATTACTTTGATACGGCATATGTTGCAAATCAAAATGGAATTGATGAGATGAGGGCTTTGGAGGAGTTTAATGAAGCTCATAAAAAAAGACTGGTCAAATTTGGTTCCTGTCTGATTGATGATATGATTCTTTCCTATGGTGAATATTGTAAAGATATTCAGCCTGCAAAGAAAAAGAGGATATTGATCGCCCCATCTTGGCAAACCGATAATATAATGGATGTTTGTGTAGACGAACTTTTGAATGTTATGAAAGATATGGATTGTGATATTATTGTCCGTCCCCATCCGCAATATGTCAGACATTGTAGGAAACAGCTATTGGAACTGGAGGCTCAGTATAGGGATTGTTCCAATATAGAATTTCAAATGGATTTTTCTTCAAATCGTGTAGTTTATGAAGCAGATGTATTAATTACGGACTGGTCGTCTATTGCATTTGAATATGCATTTTCTACATTGCATCCGGTTTTGTTTATTAATACGCCAATGAAAATTATGAACTTGGATTATGACAAAATTGATATAACACCCGTTGATATTATTCTACGGAATAAGGTTGGTGTTTCTGTTGATTTAGAACAAATAAGTGGGATAAAAGAGAACATAGAAAAATTATTATACTCTTCGGATTACTCGAAAGAACAAATGGAAAAAATCAGGGAGCAGTATCTATTTAATGTAGGAAAAAGCGGAAAGATAGGAGCTGCTTATATTATGAAACGTCTTGGATAAAGAAGGAGAACGGGAAAATGGCTTATGCATGGATTGGATTTATAATCTTATCGGTTATTGTTACGAAGATGGAGAAAAACCGGAAGTCGATTATTAAGTGTCCGTCGTATCTGATATTGATATTTTTAACATATGCAGCTATTGATTATGGAATTGCAAGCATAGCAGGTGTTGGAGATTTTGATGATAATTACAAATGGGTTAGCAGAATTTCGTGGTTTCTTTCGATTGTTATAAGCTTGCTGGCAATCTATTTTGTTAAGAATAAATTTCAATCCAATAAGGTTGTTAAAATTATGAGCTCTGTCCTGCCTAAAATATCGGTATTGGCAGTTGCTTTTTGGCTGTTAATCTATATGAGAGATTTAATGGGAGAATTTAATCTCGCTTTTTTAGAACTGTGTACATACGTATATGGGATGATTTTCGGTCTGTCGGTTTTGATAACCCTATTGTTGTATAGAAGAGAAGATGTATTTAAAAGATTAAATGATAAATTTCAGATCGTAGATGCGTCAGTGACGATTACATTTTTGCTTGTGTGTATTATGGCAGTAGGAAGTTCTGGTCAGACTTCTTACATAAGACTGGTAACTTATATTTTCCTTTTTGTGTTATTGTGCCTGTTTATATTTGAAAAGAAAAAATTATACTTGGATTTTTCTGCAGAAAAGCAGTCTGTCTTAAAACAATATAAAACAAATATAATGTGGCTTTTACCATCCATTCTTTTGTTTGCAATTATGTTTTTTTGTGAAAATTCTTTGGAATTTTACAGTGTTAATATCAATACATTACCATTTGGGGTTGGGAGCTTTTATGTCGATTTTGTTCGAATTGCAATTGCACTTGTAATTGGTGTATGTGGTTTGTTTGCATTGATAAGAGAAAATTACGTAAGGAAAGTGTCTGTGTTTATTTTCTCTGTTGATTTGGCAATTTATGTACAGGTTATGTTTTTGAATCATAACTTAGGTCAAACGGATTTAGAAAAAATAAACTGGTCAGAATACATACCAAGCATGGTACTTGGTGTAGTTATCTGGGGAGCCTGTTTGATTGGCATGTCAGTGCTATATCGTAAACATGAAAAAATAATAGGTCAGATAGGTAAGAATGGTGCATACTTTTTGCTTGCATTGCAGTTGGTATCTATCGTATATATGTTTGTCAGCATCGGTGGATGGTCGGGAGACCTTAGCAAGGATGCGGAAAAAAAGAATTTGGCCGGCTATTATTATTTGACAGATGAAGATTGTTATACGATATCAGATGAGAATGTCGTTGTGTTTATTTTGGACACCTTCAGTAATGATTATATTGATACGTTATTAAAGCATGACAGTGATGCATTAGCGGACTTTCATGACTTTACCTATTATTCTAACTATAATGGCTCTTATGACGGAACCCCCCTTGCAATGTCATATCTGCTGTCGGGACAGAAATTTAATAATACGATTTCCTGTGTTACCTCAACGAAAAATGCTTTTGAATCAGAGCATGCAAGTTATTTTTATAATACATTAAAGGACAATCAGATTGATGCACGTTTGTATACGGATAGTATGACACAATCGTGGCTGGGAATTGGAAATTTGACAGACTATTATAGCAATGTAGAATATGATCAGGATACGGCATATGAGGTCTATTATGATGCAATATTAAAGATGATGGTTAAAAGTGTTCTGTATCGTGTTGTACCGACTGTGGCAAAACCATATTTTTTAGTTGTAACCGATGATTTTACAGATACCATTGGCGGTGGTCAAAGCCAGAAAAGTAACATTCCGAATCAGGAGGAATTCGAAAATTATATAAAGACAAAGGGAATTATAAGGGATGAAAAGGGAAAGAGCTTTGTTATATATCATTTTGAAGGTATGCATGATGCATATTCTTATTCTGAGGATGAAGTTGTTTCTTTGGGAAAACAGAATCTAAAACTTGTGGCAGAATATATGGAACAATTAAAAAAACTGGGGGTATATGATAATACAACGATTATCGTTACTGCAGACCACGGATTACACGAAACGATTGATGGAATTCAGGCAATGTTTATGATAAAAAAAGAGAATCAGGAGGGTACGCAGTATATAGAAAATACGGCTCCGATTGATGCCGTTGATTTTATGCCTACCGTATTATCCTGTATGAATCAGAAGATACCGGATGATTTTGGAACTTCTGTATTTGATGTGGATGAGAATGCCATAAGAGAGCGATCTGTGTATATTAGAAAGTATAATGCCAAACTATTAAATAATGCGAAAACAGCCAATACAACAATAGGTTCGGCATTTAATTGTCTCTATGAATTTGATTACACCGGGAATAAAGAGGACTTACGTAAACGGGACGAAAGTAAACCAGACCAGATATTGAAGCTTACTGATTTTTGGTGGTAGAATAATACATTAGGAGAATTATGATGAAGAAGATTATGTTAATATTCGGAACAAGACCGGAGGCTATTAAGATGGCACCGGTATATAAAGCGTTTCGGAATGAAAAGGACTTCGAAACGAAGGTAGTCACGACGGGGCAGCATACGGATTTGTTGCAGCAGGTAATAGAAGCGTTCCATGTTCATGTGGATTATGATTTGAAGATTATGAAGGAGAAACAGGGAGTTTCTTATATCATTAGTAGTATATTAGAACGGTTGCCGGCTGTTTTAGAAAGTGAAAAGCCGGATATTGTTTTGGTGCATGGTGACACTTCTACAAGCTTTGCAGCGGCTTTGGCAGCATTTAATCTGCAAATACCGATTGCTCATGTGGAGGCGGGATTACGAACAAATAATAAATATTTTCCTTTTCCGGAGGAAATGAACCGTCGGTTAACAGGTCAGCTTGCAGATATACATTTTGCCCCTACAAAGATGAATCAGGATAATTTGAACAAAGAAGGAATTTATCAGAATGTATATGTAGTTGGAAATACTATCGTCGATGCAATTTCTTACACAGTCAAGCCGGATTATGTTTTCAGGAATGAAGCATTAAATTCTATAGACTTTCAGAAAAATAAATATATTTTGGTAACAGCCCACAGAAGAGAAAACTGGGGAGAAAATATTGGAATGCTTTGCCGGGCAATTAAGGAGCTTACAGCCAGGTATCAGAATATAAAATTTATATGGCCTGTACATGCAAATCCAATTGTAAAAAATCAGGTTTATGAGTTATGTGGTAATTGTAATGATATTATTTTGATGGATTCGTTAGATGTATTTGATACTCATAATCTGATTAACAGATGTTATATGATTGTAACGGATTCCGGTGGGATTCAGGAAGAAGCTGCCGCATTGGGAAAACCGGTGCTGGTTTTCCGGAAAGAAACAGAACGTATGGAGGCTGTATTAGCAGGTGTTGCAAAGCTTATGGGAACATCTTATGATGATGTTTTAAGGCATATACAGGAAATATTAGATGATGATGAATTATATGAAAGGATGGCAAAATCATCGGATGTGTTTGGACGAGGAACAACATCAGATGAAATTGTAGCTTACATAAGAGGATATTTAAATGATTAAAAATTTACAGCGGATTATATCAAAATATCGACAAATTCTTGTGTATGGGTTCTGTTCTGTATTTACATGCGTTTTAGAAACTGTAATAGGTTATGGATTGAAAAACTATCTTGGACAGAAATTAATTGTAGCAAATTCTATCAGTATATTAATTGGAGCGATTGTTCATTATGTATTGGTTACAAAGAAAGCGTTCAAAAGAAGAACCTCTTTGTGGAATGGATTCGTATACATTATTACCTTTATATTAGGATTTGTCTTGCAAAATCTTGTTATGAAGATAACATACGATAAATTATTATTTATGTTGATTGAAGTATACAGATATACGATAAGTAAATTTGTTTCGGTTGGAGTTCCCTTCTTTCTTGTTTATTTTGTCAGAAAGTATTTGTATTCCATAAAAGCGGATCAATAATGTTTTGGAGGAGAGAAAATGCAAAAAGTATATGTGTGTCTGCCCTGTTATAATGAAGAGGCCAATATCGGTTTGTTGGTAGAGGAATGGGAGACAGAACGAGAGAAAATTAAGAAATTAAATTACGAGATGCAGGTCATTCTTATCGATGATAAAAGCACGGATGACACCTTGAATGTGATGGAGAATTGTCGAAAACAGTATGATAATATTACCATTATCCAACATGAGGTAAATCAGAATTTAGGTGGTGGTGTTAAGACTGCCTTTGGGTACTTTTTGAAAAATGGCGAATCTGGGGATGTTTGTTTTTTAATGGATGGAGATAATACCCATGCACCCTGCTATTCCATTCCAATGTTAGAACGGTTGAAGGAAGGCTATGATTGTGTGATTGCATCCAGATATTGTAATAATTCCAATGTTGTTGGTGTTCCGAAAGTTCGCCTGTTTTTAAGCGATGGGGCAAGGTTATTTTATACTCTTGTCTTAGGCGTAAAGGGAGTAAAGGACTATACCTGCGGATATCGTGGATATACCTATGATATAATTTCTAAAGCAACAAAAAAATATGGGGAGCATTTTATTGAAATGAAAACCTTTGCCTGTATGATGGAAGTGTTATATAAGTTAAATCTTTGTGGAGCAAGGTTTTCCGAGGTGGGATTTGAATTGCGTTACGACAACAAACAAGGTGAAAGCAAAATGAAAATTTTGAAAACAGTCAGGGACAGTGTTGGAACAGCCTTTAAATTACGGTTTCACAAAATGTGAGGATTATTTATGAAAAAGAAAAATATAAATATTGGGTTACTGTTGATTTTAATAAGTCATGTGATACTGCTGGTTTTGTTATTTGTATTTGTGAGAAAGGAATATCACTCAGATGAAGTCTGGTCCTATGGGATTGCAAATAGCAGTGTTGCCGGGGCATTATTCGAAGACGAATCCGGAAATTCCATTAATATTGGAAAGTGGTTTGATGGTACAGTTTTACAGGAGTATCTGACAGTACAAAAGGAAGAATGTTTTCATTTTAAAAATACATATATCAATGCGAAGAATGATTTTCATCCGCCGTTAACGTTTTTTTTGATTCATTTAGTCGGTTCATTTTTTCCAAATGTTTTTTCTTTTTGGTTTTTTATTCCTTTTAACATAATTGCAATGTTAATGTGCGATGTGTATATATACCGTATTTTAAAGCTGTATGATATTCCAGAACCTGTATGTTTGGCCGGTTGTGTTCTGAGTGCCTTCTGTACCGGCGGAATTAACATGGCAATGTATTTACGTATGTACACATTGCTTGCAGCATTTGGAATTATGTTATTTTATATAAGCTTGTTCATTATAAAGGAAAAGAATATCGGAAAAAAGCAAATCTTTTCCTTGGCAATCGTAAATGTATTAGGGGCACTTACCTGTTATGAGTATTACGTGTTTGCATTTTTAGTTGCCCTTTCTGTTTGTATGATTTTATTATTTCGTAAACAAATAAAAAACTGTTTTGTATATGGATTTACGATGTTGGGAAGTATTCTTGTTTCCTTTGCTTTATTTCCGGATGCAATTTCTGATATGATTGGCAATATAGGGGGAAAGGGATTTTCCGGTTGGGAAAGCTATCCTTATTTTTTGCAGCTGAAAATGCTGATTAGCATGGTTATAAAAGAAATTATGGGTATAATGACAAATCCATATGAGCCTTTTTTGGCGTCTATGGTACCTTATTTGTTGGTGGTTGGTTATTCGTTGCTGATTATATTGCCGTTGCTTATTTATATCAAAAAAGAAAAAAATTCTTTTGTTGGATTGAGAAGGGCAGGAAACCGGATGAACAATCGGTTGAAATGTACATGGGAGCAGTGCAAAGAACCCCTTCCTATGATTGGTATTGCCTTATTTGTGACCATAGGATTTATTGCAATGATGAATGATTCGATTTCTGTTTATCAGATGAAGGAACAGTCCGTTCGATATTTGTTTGTAATATATACATTGGTGGAATTGATTTTTATAGTAGTATTATACAGCATACTGGTTTTACTTATTGGGAAAAAAAGATGGGTTCAAGTCAGTTGTTTTGCTATTTGTTGTGCTATTGTGGCGATTACAGCTAAAACCGGTTCTCCGGAATTTTTGCAAGGCGAAGGTTCTAGCGGAAAATCTCCCCGGGATATTAAAAATGCACAGGTTATTCTATTGCTTGGCTCAGATCCGGGATTGGAACGTCTGGCAGCTTCCATAGATTGGAGTAATTCTATTTTGGCTATTAAATATGCGGATTTGAAGCAATATCGTAAAGAAATCAAAAAAATTGACACGGATAAGGATATTTATGTTTTTGTACAGGAAAAAGCCCTGGTAGAAAATGTATTGACTGATACGCTGAAAAATAATAGTGAGGGAGTATGTTTTAATAACAAGAATAATGAGGAAAAAAACACAAGAGATAATAATTTAAAAAAATTAGAAAAAAATATACAGAGTTATTTTGTGGATACCTTATCTGCCGGAGCTTTAAAGAAAATTGGGACTTATCAGACTGTGAATGACGGTTTTACATTATATCAAATTTCAGAATAAAAGGAGACGATGATGATGAATAAGAAAATAAAAAAATATGGATGTTATATTATTTCATTTTTGGTTCCCTGGTTATTGATTATAGTACATTCCCTTGTGAGAGCTTCCTGGCTGACAGGACAGGGGGGATTGTTAAACGGAGATACCGGATTACAGTTATATCCTTTGATGGTGGAATTTTGGGATAAAGTACATTCCGGTGAATCGTTGTTTTACAGCTGGAATGCAGGAAATGGTATTGATTTTTATTTGAACATTATATATTACCTGATTTCTCCCTTTAATATAATTGTTTTGTTATTACCAAAGGCTTGTATAGAAAATGCGGTTCAATTTGTTATGGTTTTAAAATGGGCTCTTATGGGAGTCAGTGCAACCTATTATTTTGTACATACCAGATTTAATACGTTAAAATATCACAAACGTTTGTTTTCCTGTGTGTTAGGGTTAGCGTTTTCTTTATCTAACGCGATTCTTACCTTGTTTGGTTATTTCAATTGGGGAGATGTGATTATACTGTTGCCGATACTTTTGTTAGCGTTAGAACGTTTAATTGATGAAGGAAAATGGAAGTCATACTCGGTTTTGTTACTGATAGCAATGTTGTGCAATTTTTATATGGCATATCAGGTATGTATCTTTTTGGTGTTCTGGTTTGTAATTTATATTCACCATTCAGATGAGCATAAGGGAAAAAAATTTCTGGTTTTTGCGGGAGCATCTGTATTATCGGCGATTAGTTCCTGCGTTGCAATTCTTCCGGCTGCTTTGGGTGTGATGAATCGATATGGTGGAGGAAGTATGCCAACGTTTCTCAATAATATATATGATATTGGGGAACAATTGTTTTTTTGCGGGGATAATTTGGTAGATTGGACCTCGTATAAACCCAATTTATATTTTTCTGTTGGTTGCTTGGTTTTGGCTATGTTATTTTTCAGCACCAAAACAGAAAAAACATTAAAAATAAAGGTTGGATTTGTATGGCTCTTTATGCTTTTGAGTTTGTTTATTGGGAAATTAAACTTGTTCTGGCATGGTTTTTCCGTTCCAAACGGTGTAAACCACAGATTCCTTTATATTTTCATTTTCTTAATGCTATTTATGGCATTGCAGACGGTTATACAGTTTGATTCGTTGAAAAAATGGCATGTTATTGTTTTTGGAATTTTGGAATGTGCATTTATGGTTGTTTGTTTCCTGCATATTACAAAGTTAAACAGCTTTTGGGGATATCTCATTACATTCCTGCTTTTTGTTTTATATACTATGCTGCTGTGTTTTTGTTTGAAGGGAAGTATTCAATATAAAAATATCATCGTAACGGTATCCGTATTCATGGTATTGGAGTTGTGTGTAAATGGGTTCTATGAATTGAAGGAATATAATATCAAAAACTGGAATGATTCTCTGAATGTCAGTCAGGCAGCAGAATTGATAAAAAATGTTGATCTTGCAAGGGGAGAGCGTGTAACGTTTCCGGATTCGCCGATTAACTCCGGATTGGCATTTAATGTACCTTGTACCAATCAGTTTGTTTCTTATAACAGCATTGATATGATAGAATTGTACAACAGATTGGGAATGGATTTTTCGGGAGCATCCTGTTATATTGCTTCGGGAACGTCACCGTTAATGAATCTTATGCTAAATATTCGTTATGATGTCGGAGATTGGAAGGCCGGTATAAGTGATGAGACAGAAGAGCGAAGTGTTGATAACACACAGTTATATCGTGTGAACCGTCTGGCAGGATTGGGATATATGGTAAATACCGATATTACACAGTGGGATAAGGATGAATTATATAATTTTGATTTGCAAAATGATTTTGTGAAGAAGACAACCGGAGAATCGAATATTTTTACCAATGTAATGCCGGAGGTTACTTTTACAGATGGGATTTTAAACTATAATTATAATGAGAACAGCTACGAAAGAGGATATTATTATTATGATTATGTATCTAAGAATATTGCCACCTCCGAGATGACGGAATTATCCTTTACCGTTGATGAGGACATGGATCTGTATATGGATTTGTTTAGTCAGGAAGTGATGAATAACACAATCTATGTTGATGATGAATTGGTTTGTACCGATGTAAATGACTGTTATCAAAAATATTACCATATAGGACAGGTAAAGAAGGGGCAGAAAATACATATTTACAGTACCCACTCTATGGGTGTTGGAGAAGAGGCAGTATTATGGTTCCGTTTTGCCAAATTCAATGAAGAAAATTATGCCAAGGCATATGAAAAGCTGTCTAAAAACGTATACAATATTGACAATATGGATTCTGCTTATGTATCTGGAACCATTCATGCAGATGAAGATGGTATTATGATGACTTCCGTTCCTGCAATGAAGGGCTTTACTGTTTTGGTAGATGGTAAAGCAGTTTCTATTAAGACGATTGGAAATGCTTTTATAGGAGTTCCCTTATCTAAGGGAGACCATAAGGTGGAATTTAAGTATATGACACCGTATTTTAAACAAGGTGCCCTGATCAGCTTGTTTGGTGTTGCGGTCTTTGTTGTACTTTGTATTTATGATAACAGGAGAAAGAAAAAAGAAGCTTAGGTTGAGAATGGGGAATCCGTAGGGATTCATAAGAAAAGAGGAATGTTTTAATATGTACCGGTTTTTTGTATCAAAAAATCAGATGCTGCAGGCTCCCGTTGTGATACAGGGTGAAGATTATAATCATATTCATTCGGTTCTTCGTCTAAAAAGAGGGGAAGAGGTGCTGCTTTGCGCCGAGGATGACAAGGAGTATCTGTGCAGCATTGAAGGCTATAATGAGGAACAGCAGCAGGTTCTGCTTCAGGTTGTAGATATCTTTGGAAATAACAGGGAGCTCCCTGCAAGAATGGTACTGTTTCAGGGATTACCCAAAGGGGATAAGATGGAATGGATCATTCAAAAGGCTGTGGAGCTGGGCGTTAGTGAAATTGTACCGGTTTCCATGAAACGTTGTGTTGTCAAACTGGATGAGAAAAAGGCAGGAAAAAAGGTAGAGCGTTATAACAGCATAGCTTTAAGTGCGGCAAAACAGTCCAAAAGAGGTAAGGTTCCCACAGTAACTTCTGTTATGTCCATGAAGGAGGCTATGGCATACGGAAAAGAATTGGAAATGCTACTGGTACCCTATGAATTAGCCGGTGGAATGGAGATTTCTAAAAAAAGGCTTCATGAGGCAGCCGGAAAGTCTTCGATTGGTATTTTTATTGGGCCGGAAGGAGGATTTGACCCGGAAGAGGTTACTATGATAGAATCTCTTGGTGGATATCAGATTTCTTTAGGACATCGGATTCTTAGAACGGAAACAGCCGGTATGGTGGTATTGTCTTTATTGATGTTTGATATGGAAAATGATGAAAATGATGGTGGTAAGATAGATGGAAGTTTACTTTGATAATGCGGCAACAACAAAAATATTACCGGAAGTCCGGGAAATCATGCTGGAAACCATGGATGTGGAATACGGCAATCCCTCTTCTTTGCATATGAAGGGTGTTGAAGCGGAGAACTACTTGCGATATGCCAGAGAAGTATTAAGCAAGGAGTTAAAATGTGAACCGAAGGAGCTTATATTTACATCCGGCGGAACGGAATCTAATAATCTGGCGCTGCTTGGAATTGCGGCGGCGAATAAAAGAGCCGGTAATCATATTATTACAACAAGAATCGAACATGCCTCTGTATATAATCCGGTTTTTTATCTGGAAGAACAGGGATTTCGTGTGAGCTTTCTGGATGTGGATGAGCATGGAATTGTGGATTTGGAACAACTGAAAAATGAGCTGTGTGAGGATACGATTTTAGTATCTGTTATGGCAGTAAATAATGAAATCGGTGCGGTGGAACCGATTGAAGAGGTCGGAAAACTGATTGGGGAATTCAACCGAACCCATAAAAAACAGGTTGTGTTCCATGTGGATGCAATTCAGGCATTTGGAAAACAATTATTATACCCAAAAAGAATGGGAATCCATGCAATGTCCATGAGTGGTCATAAAATCCACGGGCCTAAGGGCAGTGGTGCGTTGTTTGTGGATCGTAATGTGAAGATAAAACCGATTATTTATGGTGGTGGACAGGAAAAAGGAATGCGTTCCGGTACAGAGAATACGGCAGCCATTGCAGGCTTTGGTAAGGCAACAGAGATTATGTATCATAATTTGGAAGCCAACAGGGAAAAGATGTTTGCCCTAAAGGATGCACTGATTCAAAAGGCAACCCGGATAGAAGGAGTAACCAGCAATTCAGGAGCGGCACCCCATATTGTTTCCTTGAGTTTTTGTGATGTAAGAAGTGAGGTTTTGCTCCATGCATTGGAAGAAAAGGGGATTTATGTATCTGCCGGTTCTGCATGTTCTTCCAATCATCCTGCTATCAGTGGAGTATTGAAGGCAATATCCTTAGATTCTAAATTGCTGGATTCGACACTTCGATTTAGTTTATGTGAGAATAATACCTTGGAAGAGGTTGATTATGTGGTAGAAGCGTTAGAGAAATTATTGCCGATGCTACGCAAATTTACAAGAAAGTAAAAGGAGAGACAGAATGGAATACCAATCATTTTTAATTAAATATGCAGAAATCGGAACAAAGGGAAAAAACCGATATGTATTTGAAGATGTGTTATGTAACAACATAAAGAATCATGTGGCATCGTATGGGGATTTTTCAATCCGCAGAGAATATGGACGGATTTTTTTAGAAGCAAATGAACCTTATGATTTTGATGATGTGGTTGCTGAATTACAAAAGGTATTTGGTATTGTGGGAATCTGCCCGATTGTAGTGCAAGAACACACAGAATTTGAAGCAATCAAGGAAACAGTGATTGCATATATGAAGGAATGTTATGGAACGGAGAAGATTTCTTTTAAGGTTAATACAAGAAGAACCAATAAAGCCTTTCCTATGACTTCTATGGAAACCTCCAGTGAGCTTGGACATTTTATCTTGGAGGCATGTGAGAATACCTCTGTAGATGTTCATAATCCGGACGTGTTATTGAATGTTGAGATAAGGGAACAGGTATATATCTATTCAAAAACGATTAAAGGAGCAGGAGGTCTTCCTGTTGGTACTAACGGAAAAGCCATGCTTTTATTGTCAGGTGGGATTGACTCTCCGGTTGCAGGATACATGATCGCAAAGCGTGGTGTGGAATTAGAGGCGGTTTATTTTAATGCCCCACCATATACTTCTGAGAGAGCGAAGCAGAAGGTAGTAGATCTTGCAAAAATCGTATCCGGATATTCCGGAACCATCCGTTTGCATATTGTGAATTTTACGGATATTCAGCTTGCCATATATGAAAAATGCCCTCATGAAGAGCTTACGATTATCATGAGAAGATATATGATGAAGATTGCAGAAGACCTGGCAAAGAAGAATAATTGTCAGGCACTGGTTACCGGAGAAAGTATCGGACAGGTAGCAAGCCAGACCATATACTCTTTGGCTTGTACCAACGAGGTATGTACTCTTCCGGTATTCCGCCCTTGTATTGGTATGGACAAACAGGAAATTGTGGATATATCAGAGATGATTCATACTTATGAGACTTCCATCCAGCCTTATGAGGATTGCTGTACGATATTTGTTGCCAAGCATCCGGTTACCAAGCCGATTTTGGAGATTATTAAGCGTTCGGAGGAGAATTTAAAGGATGTCATTGATGATTTGTACGAAAAAGCAATGCAATCCGTAGAGGTGTTGGAGCTTCATCTGTAATCCGGGTAAAATCTTTCTTCCCTTCGGGTAAAATCGAGGATTGATTGTTGACTTTTTTTTCATGAAAAGTTATGATGATAATAGCTTTTGCAGATATGCATAATAGGATTAGGAGGAATGGATATGAAGACAGTTAAGATTTCGTTAAATTCAATTGATAAGGTAAAAAGCTTTGTAAATGACATTGCAAGATTTGATGCAGAATTTGATTTGGTTTCGGGAAGATATGTAATTGATGCTAAGTCAATTATGGGTATTTTTAGTTTGGATATTTCTCAACCAATTGATTTAAATATTCACGCTGAGGGTGATGATACAGAGATTCTCGAGGCATTAAAGCCATATATTATTTAATTCAGAATTTATTTTGTGTGAAAGCCTTGCATTGCAGGGCTTTTGTTTTTGTTATGGTAAGTTTTCGGTTTGAAGCAGCTTGCCGTTAAAAGTTGGAGTGTTATGTTAGAAAAGAGACGTGTTACGATTATAAATCTGGGATGTAAAGCGAATAAGTATGAAGCAGATGCCATGGCAGACAAATTGATTGCTGCCGGGTGGCAGGTAGTGGAGGGAGATATCCCTGCGGATGTCTATATTGTGAATACCTGCTCTGTTACCAATGTAGCGGAGAAGAAATCAAGACAGATGCTTCGCCGGGCAAAAAAGAAAAATCCGGCTGCGGTTGTGATAGCGGCAGGCTGCTATGTGAATGCGTCTGCAGAACAATTAGAGCAGATGGATTATGTGGATTTGATAATAGGGAATAATCGAAAAAAAGAAATTGTCGAAGTTCTTCGACAGTATTTTGCACAGGAACAGATTAAAAATAATTATATTGATATTAACAGTACCCATGAGTTTGAGGAGATGGGAATGTTAGAGGCATCTGAATTAGATCATCAAAGAGCATATATAAAAATACAGGATGGCTGCAATCAGTTTTGTTCTTATTGTATTATTCCTTATACCAGAGGTCGGGTTAGAAGCAGAAAACCGGAACACGTTTTAGAGGAGATTCAAAAATTAGCAAAAGAAGGTGTGAAGGAGTTTGTTCTGACAGGGATTCATATATCCTCCTATGGTTTGGATTTTGTGGATGATGGGAAGGAATATGACGAGAGCTTTGCTTCTGAAAAAAAGAATAGAGAAACAAGCCTTGATAAATGTGATATAAAGGAGGAGACAACGATTCGGGATTTGGGTGACCTGGTGTTACATATCAGTGCAATACCGGAGGTGCAGCGTATTCGCTTAGGTTCCTTGGAACCCCGTATTATTACCGAGGCCTTTTTGGAAAAAGTATCCCGGTATGATAAGCTTTGTCCCCATTTTCATTTGTCGTTACAGAGTGCCTGTAATGACACATTGAAGCGGATGAATCGGAAGTATACCATAGAAGCATTCAAGGAAAAATGCGAATTGCTTCGCAAACATTTTGAAAATCCGGCAATCACAACCGATGTAATTGTGGGATTTCCGGGAGAAACAGAGGAAGAATTCTCTGTTACGCTGCAGAATTTAAA
Source organism: uncultured Lachnospiraceae bacterium (assembly GCA_934294885.1). GTDB lineage: Bacteria > Bacillota > Clostridia > Lachnospirales > Lachnospiraceae > CAG-590. Next base: position 74,176 of record CAKRAK010000012.1, read on the forward strand.
AGAAATCAATCTCTATGAAATCCATGTGTTCAAATATTCTGTACGATCCGGAACGGTTGCTGAGAAACTGCCGAATCAGGTGTCGGAGCAGATTAAGAATGAGCGGAGTAATGTATTGCTGGAGCTTACTGCAGCACAGAAAAATCAATATGAGCGGTCATGTATTGGTAGCGCGGAGTCTGTATTGATTGAGGAAGAGATTTCCTTTGAACAGGCAAAACAGCTTGTTGGGGGACGGGTATTGCCGGCTGTGGATGAAGATTTTAATTGTTCTCGATACTTTACAGGGCATACGCCGAATTACATTAAGGTTGCAGTTAAGAGTGACCGTGATCTGGTCAACTCAATCGTAGAGGTTGAATTACTGTAAGGGCTGCTGTTTATGAAATACTTGCAACTTTTGCCAAATTATATTATCATAGGCATGAATAAAATGAGGACGTGATAAAGATGAACGAACAAAATACAAATAATACACAATTTATTGAGGTCGTAAAAGATAACAGTCTTCCTGTAACGGAGATTCTTGAGGAAGTGTATAATTCTTTGTCTGAAAAAGGATATAATCCTGTAAGTCAGATTGTGGGTTATATTATGAGCGGGGATCCTACCTATATTACCAGCTATAAGAATGCAAGAAGTCTGATTATGAAGGCGGAACGGGATGAGATTATTGAGGTTTTGTTGGAAAACTATATCGAGACAAAACTAAAATAGGAGAAGAAGAATGCGGATTATGGGACTTGATTATGGTTCTAAAACAGTCGGTGTCGCCATTAGTGATGAACTGGGAATTACGGCACAGCCTGTTGTGACCATAGAACGGAAGTCGGAGAATAAGTTACGAAAGACCTTGGCGCAGATAGAGGAGTTAATGGAAGCGTATAAGGTTTCTTTTGTTGTGCTTGGATATCCTAAAAACATGAACAATACAGAGGGAGAACGTGTTCAGGCGACAAAGGAATTTAAAGAACATATTGAACGACGAACAGGATTAGAAGTAGAATTGTGGGACGAAAGATTAACCACAATGGAATCAGAACGAATTTTGATGGAAGCCGGTGTAAGAAGAGAAAACCGTAAGATGTACATAGATAAGATGGCTGCTGCGGTTATTCTGCAAAGTTATATGGATGCTCACCCGGATAAAATAAAAGACATCAGGTAAATGGGAAATACCTGTAAAAGTATATCAGGAAAGGAGTTATAAGTCGTGGACGAGTTAGATACAATTGAATTAACCTTTGATGATGGAGAGAAAGTTTCTTTTTATGTTTTAGAACAGACAACACTCATGGGTAATACATATTTATTGGTTGTACCGGATGATGAGGAAGATGATGAGTGTTATATTTTGAAAGAAAGTTCACAAACAGAAGATGACGGATATGGTATGTATGATTTTGTGGATGATGAGAATGAATTAGAAAGCTTATTCCCTATCTTTAAAGAGTTGTTAGAGGATAGTGATACGGAGGTAGAATTTTGAAAGAAAATAATGAAAAGACAGGTTTTTCTTCTTACCGAAAAGGAAATCGTAAGAATAGTGGAACACAGTCCCGAAAAAAACCTGGTGTAAAGATCATTCCATTAGGCGGTTTGGATCAGATTGGAATGAATATTACAGCAATAGAGTATGAGGATTCTATTGTTGTAATTGATTGTGGTCTGGCATTCCCGGAGGAGGATATGCTTGGTATTGATCTGGTAATTCCGGATATTACATATTTAAAAGAAAATGCTGATAAAGTAAAAGGACTTGTTGTAACCCATGGTCATGAGGATCATATCGGTGCCATTCCATATGTGGAGAAGGAATTAAGCATGCCGATATATGCGACGAAGCTTACTATGGGCTTAATCGAGAATAAATTAAGAGAACATAATCTGTTGTCTAACATGAAGAGAAAAGTGGTAAAACACGGACAAACCATTAATTTAGGATGCTTTAGAATTGAGTTTATCCGGTCAAACCACTCCATAGCAGATTCTTCCGGTTTGGCGATTTATACACCGGAGGGTATTATTGTTCATACTGGAGATTTCAAGGTTGATTTTACTCCTGTATTTGGGGAGACTATTGATTTGCAAAGATATGCTGAGCTTGGTAAAAAAGGAGTTCTTGCATTGATGGCGGATTCCACAAATGTAGAACGTCCGGGATTTACTCCAAGTGAGAAAAAGGTGGGACGTACATTTGATATTCTCTTTAATGAGAATAAAAACAGCCGTCTGATCATTGCTACATTTGCTTCGAATGTGGATCGTGTTCAGCAGATTATTAATACAGCCAATAAGTATGGCCGTAAGGTAGTTGTAGAAGGACGTAGTATGGTAAATGTTATCAATACTGCCAGTGAGCTTGGATTTATCCAGATTCCCGATAATACATTGATTGATATATCCCAGATAAAAAATTATCCGGATGAACAGATTGTTTTGATTACAACCGGTAGTCAGGGCGAGAATATGGCGGCACTTTCCAGAATTGCGGCGAATATTCATAACAAAGTAAGTATTACACCGAATGATACGGTAATATTAAGCTCCAGTCCGATTCCGGGTAATGAAAAGTCCATTAATAAGATTATTAATGAGTTAGAGATGAAGGGTGCAAAGGTAATCTTTCAGGATACCCATGTATCGGGACATGCATGTCAGGAAGAGTTAAAATTAATCTATGCTTTGACGAAACCCCAATATGCAATACCTGTTCATGGAGAATTCAGACACCTGAAACGTCATGCAGAGCTTGCAAGAGAGATGGGTGTTGAGAAGGATCATGTTCTGATTCTGAGTAACGGTAAGGTCTTAGAGCTGTCTAAGCAGGAAGCAAAGATTACAGGAAGCGTAGTTGCCCAGGGAATTCTGGTTGACGGTCTCGGTGTTGGAGATGTAGGCAATATCGTATTAAGAGACCGACAGCATTTATCTCAAAATGGATTGATCATTGTGGTTGTGACCTTGGAAAAAGGCAGTAATCAGTTGATGGCAGGTCCGGATATTGTATCCCGTGGATTTGTTTACGTAAGAGAGTCAGAGGGCTTGATGGAAGAGTGTCATGATGTAGTAGAGGATGTGTTAGAGCATTGTCTTGCGAATCATGTTACAGACTGGGGCAAGATAAAAACATCCATTAAGGATGAGCTTGGCGAATTCTTATGGAAGAGAACAAAGAGAAACCCGATGATTTTACCAATTATTTCAGAGGTATAGATATGTCAATGAAGGAAGCTATGGTGTTAAACCAGTCAATCAGACAAAGCAAAGAATATCAGGATTATTGTGAGACCCTTGCCCATTTAAAGGAAAACAAAGAATTATATGATTCTTTGAACTCTTTTCGAAGAAGAAATTATGAACTGCAAGGCTATGATGATCAGATTAACAGATATCAGGAGATTCATAATCTTGCACTGGAATATGAGAAGGTTTTGCGGCATCCGGATGTGAATGCCTTTCTGATTGCGGAACAGTTATTTTCCAGAAAAATGCAGGAAGTGTATGAAGCGATTGCAGAAGGAATTGAATTGGACTATGACTACATGAACTAAGAACATTCGGTTTTTAGGGGGATAAATATGCTGAACGAAAAAAATAGTGTTTTGCGGTCTGTTTTGAATATCTGTATCCGTACAATATGGAATCTGCTGATGATTTTTCTGTTGTATGAAAGTCTTGTGCAGGCTTATAGCTTTTCCTATACGCTTTTTTCTGATACACCGTATATGGTGGGACAGAATTCCCTTGTTACGATTACATTGGAAGAAGGGATGTCGGCAAAGGAGATTGCGGAGGTTTTATATGACAACAGGATTATAGGAGATCCAAAGCTTTTCATTGCCAGAGCCTATATCGGTAAGTATGCAAACAGAATGAAGGCGGGCAGTTATGCAGTTAATTCAATGATGAGTCCGGAAGACTTATGCAAAACCTTTTGCGGAATACAAAGTGAGGAAACGTCATGATTACAGAAGAAAGAATCGTCTCTTTTATTAATTCCATGAATCAGGATGAAAAGGGAATTGTGGGAATAATAGAACAGGAGGCATTGGCGGATGAAGTGCCGATTATTCGGAAAGAGACAAAAGAATGGTTGAAAACCATGCTGCTGATAAAAAAACCAATGAGAATTTTAGAGGTTGGGACTGCTGTGGGGTTTTCCTCTATATACATGACCGGTTATATAGATTCTGAAGCACATATAACAACCATTGAAAAGTGGGAACCGAGAATTGTTCAGGCAAAGGAGAACTTCAGGCGGGCAGGTGTAGAACGGCAGATTACTCTTTTAGAGGGCGATGCGGCAGATATATTAAGAAAACTGGCGGTTGAGGATACGGAAGGCTTTGATTTTATTTTTATGGATGCGGCAAAGGGTCAGTATATTCATTTTCTGCCGGATGTAATTTCTCTCTTGAAAAAGGATGGAATGTTGATATCCGATAATGTTTTGCAGGATGGAGAGGTTTTAGATTCCCGTTATGTTGTGGAACGAAGGAACAGAACCATTCACAGTCGTATGAGAGAATATTTATATGCATTGAAAAATCACGAACAGTTAGAAACCTCGATTCTGCCGCTGGGAGATGGGGTTGCATTATCAGTTAAGATTGGAGATTAAAGGAGATAAAATGCGAGATACGGAATTATTAATACCGGCCGGTAGTCTGGAGGTATTAAAGGTTGCAGTTAATTATGGTGCAGATGCGGTTTATATCGGTGGTGAAGATTTTGGACTGCGGGCAAAGGCACATAACTTTACTCTGGAGGAGATGAAGGAAGGTGTGGAATATTGCCATAATGCAGGTGTGAAATTATATGTAACTGCGAATATATTTGCTCACAATGATGATCTGGAGGGTGTGAGAGAATATTTTGAGAATCTGAAACCAATAGGGATTGATGCATTGATTATCTCAGATCCTGCCATTTTTATGATGGCAAAGGAAATTCTTCCTGATGTTGAGATTCATATCAGCACCCAAGCCAATAATACAAACTATGGAATTTACCGGTTCTGGTATCAACAGGGTGCTAAAAGAGTGGTTTCTGCAAGAGAATTATCTCTGGAGGAGATTCGGCAGATTCGGGAAAATATTCCGGAAGATATGGAGATTGAAAGCTTTATCCATGGAGCGATGTGTATTTCTTATTCCGGCAGATGCCTTTTGAGTCATTTCCTGACAGGAAGGGATGCCAATCAGGGAGCGTGTACACATCCGTGCAGATGGAAATACAGTGTGGTGGAAGAGAAAAGACCCGGAGAGTACTTCCCTGTGGATGAGGATGACAGAGGAACTTATATATTTAATTCAAAGGACTTGTGCATGATAGAACATATTCCTGACCTGATAGATGCGGGAATTGACAGCTTTAAGATTGAGGGCAGAATGAAAACTGCATTATATGTGGCTACAGTGGCAAGAACCTATCGCAAAGCAATTGATGATTTTATAGAAAGTCCTGCGTTATATGAGAAGAATCTGGAATATTACAAATCCGAGATTGGGAAGTGTACCTATCGTCAGTTTACAACAGGATTTTATTACGGTAAGACAGATTCCGATTCCCAAGTGTACGATAATAATGAATACGTGAAGGACTACATCTATGTCGGCACGGTTGAGTCAGTGGATGATAAGGGCTTTGCGCATTTTATTCAACGGAATAAATTCTGTGTCGGAGATCAGGTAGAAGGGATGCTGTTTGATGGCAGTAATCTTACTCTGACGGTAAAAGGGATTTATAATGAAAAGGGAGAGAGCGTTGACAGCGCTCCCCATCCAAAGGAATCTCTGACAGTTGACTTTGGAGAATCCTTGGAACCGGGAATGATCATTCGGTATCGTAAAAAATAAAGGTTTATAAAAAGCATTGTCTTAGTTTGGACAGTGCTTTTTTTTCGATTCGGGATACATAGGATCTGGATATTTGCATAATATCCGCAACCTCCCGTTGTGTATGAGGGGCATAGTTAAATAATCCATAACGCAGAATGATGATTTTTAATTCCTGCTTTGTAAGAGTGCTTTCTAAAAAAATATATAATTGACGGATGTTATCCTTTGTGATAACATGCTCGGCAACATCTCTTCCTTCACTTTCGATAATATCTAAAAGGTTGATTTCATTTCCTTCCTTGTCGGTTCCGATTGGTTCATATAAGGAAAATTCTTTGGAACATTTTCTCTCCTGACGCAGCATCATCAGCAATTCGTTCTCTATACAACGGGAAGCATAGGTTACCAGTCTGTTTCCTTTGTCAATATCATATGTGTTAATTGCTTTAATAAGGCCGATGGTTCCGATGGAAATCAAATCATCCATATCCCTTTCAAGGTTATTGTATTTTTTTGCAATGTGTGCAACTAAACGCAGATTATATTCCACTAAGGTGTTTCTGGCTTCAAGATCGCCGTTTTTACTACACTTTAGATAATGCAGTTCTTCTTCTTTTGATAACGGTTGCTTGAAGGTTTGCATTACAGTCACCTTTAGTATGCTTTTCATTATTCTATGTTAGTATCGTAAAAAAGTGCTTTTCCACAAATGGATTTGTACATAATAACAAAATTATAGAAAATGTTTTCTTTTTTTTTGTAATGTGTTACAATTAATATTATTTATGACATAAGAGAGGTACGGCTATGCGTATAGGAGTTGGTAGAAAAAAAATCAGAATGGGTGACTTGCTGGTTGCAGCAGGTGCCATTACAGAGGAACAGTTACAAGAAGCACTGGCATTGCAAAAGGAAAAAGGTCAGAAGCTGGGTGTTACATTAGTTGAATCTGGTATCATCAGTAAGGAATTATTGATTGCGGTTTTAACCCAACAGATGGGGGTAGAATTTATTGATCTGAAGGGATGCTCTTTCGATGATGATGTGTTATCGCTGATACCGGAAGATATCGTTATGAAGTATAACGTTATCCCTCTTGGATTTGACGAGACGAATCCGAATGTATTAAGGGTTGCTATGGCAGATCCCATGGATCTTATCGCGGTAGATGATATTTCTATCGTAACAAACTGCCAGATTGAACCGATTCTTGCGTGGGAGGAAGATCTTACAGAGACAATCGGTAAATATTATGGTAATCATCAGGCGATGGAAGCTGCCGAAGCATATCGAAAAGAGCAGGAGATGTCCGGCTTGTCTCAGGCAGAAGAAGATGAGTATAATGCAGATATTGAGAATTCTCCGATTGTATTGTTGGTTAAGCAGATTTTAGAAGGTGCGGCGAGACAGAGAACTTCCGATATTCATATCGAACCTCTCGAAACCTCTGTTCGTGTCCGTTACCGTATCGATGGTGTTTTAAAACAGGTTATGTCTTATGATTATTCCCTGTTATCAGGTATTGTTGCCCGTCTTAAGATTATGGGTGGAATGGATATCTCTGAAAAACGTAAACCACAGGATGGTCGTATTACCATTATGGTAGACAGAAAGGAGTACGATATCCGTGTATCTATGTTACCGACGGTATACGGAGAGAAAACCGTTATGCGTCTTGCAGCAAAGGATGGTCTTACCAGACCGAAGTCGGGTCTTGGTCTTTCGCCGGAGGAAGAAGCTGTATTTGATGGAATTCTGAGTAATCCTCATGGAATTATTCTGGTTACTGGACCTACCGGTTCCGGTAAATCAACTACACTGTATACGGCTTTGTCGGAATTGAATACAGAAGAAGTTAATATCGTTACCGTTGAGGACCCGGTAGAGGCGAACATTGCCGGTATTAATCAGTGTCAGGTTAATGAAAAAGCTGACATGACATTCCCCGCAGCCCTTCGTTCTATTCTTCGTCAGGACCCGGATATCATTATGATCGGTGAGATTCGAGACGGTGAGACAGCCGATATCGCGGTTAAAGCGGCTATCACAGGTCACTTGGTTGTATCTACACTCCATACCAACTCTGCAGCATCTACCGTAACCCGTCTGATTGATATGGGAATTGAACCTTATACGGCAGGTGATGCTTTAGTAGGTGTTATTGCTCAGCGTCTTGTTCGAAGACTTTGTTCCTGCAAACAACCAAGATATGCGGAAGAACATGAGAAGAAGCTTCTTGGTGTAGCAGATGTAGACGATGATATTATTTTATATGAGCCGAATGGCTGCCCGTTGTGTAATGATACCGGATTCTCAGGACGAATCGGTGTGTACGAGATGATGACGGTAACCCGTTCGTTACAGCAGGTTATTGCAACCAACGCACCTGCGAATGAAATTGAACGTCAGGCTTTGGATGAGGGTATGCACACTTTGAAGATGAGCTGTTCTAACCATGTATTGAATGGTATAACATCTATAGGAGAGATGCGTAAGATTGTATACGAAGCAGGAGACGAATATTAATATTACGAGATAAATAATAACCGGAAGGGGAAGAATTATGATAGACATTAAAGAATTGTTAGCATTTTCAGTGGAACAGAAAGCATCCGACGTACATATTGCAGTTGGTATACCGCCAAAGTTTCGTATACATGGTAAACTGACTGATGTGGATTGTCCGCCTTTGACACCGATGGATGCGGCAGAGATGATTAGTGGAACGATGACGAAGCGTCATCAGGATATTTTGAAGGAGCGTGGAGAAGTCGATTTTTCTTTTGACTCAGAAGAGACCGGACGATTCCGTGTAAATGTATTCTTGGATCGTGGTAATATGGCGGCTGCTTATCGACGGGTTGAGACGGTTATTCCAAGACCGGATCAGTTAGGTATTCCAAAGGAGGTCGTTGATTTATATAAGAAGAAGCGTGGACTGGTATTGGTAACAGGACCTACCGGTTCTGGTAAGTCAACAACACTTGCTTCTATTATTAACAAAGCAAACGAGAATTTGACGGATCATATTATTACCTTGGAGGACCCAATCGAGTATGTGCATCATCATAAGAAGTCAGTTGTAAACCAACGTGAGGTTGGCGTAGATACCATGAGTTATGCGAATGCCATGAGAGCTGTTCTTCGTGAGGATCCGGATATTATTCTTTTGGGAGAGATGCGTGACTTAGAGACAATCTCGACAGCGATTACCGCGGCTGAGACCGGACACTTGGTATTTTCAACCTTACATACGATTGGCGCAGCCAGTACCATTGACCGTATCATCGACGTATTCCCGACGCATCAGCAGCAGCAGACCAGAGTTCAGCTTGCTATGATTCTGGAAGGTGTTATTTCTCAGGCGTTGATTCCTGCGGAGGATGGAAGAGGACGAGTTGCAGCCTTTGAGGTAATGTTTGGAAGCCCTGCAATTCGAAGCCTGATTCGTGAACAGAAGGTACATCAGATCCAGTCAACCATTCAGACAAGCAGACAGATGGGAATGATTACTTTGGATGATCATTTGTATGAATTGTACAAAGAGGGTGCTATTAGTAGAGAGAATGCTTTGATTTATGCACAAGATGCTCAGGCATTGAAGAAAAAAATGTAATAAAATGTCATGGTAAAATTTGACATTCATAACAATAAAATGCAAAAATCTGTTGCATTATTTATAAAAATAGAGTAATATCTATAGTATCGTAAAATGTTAATAAAATGTTCATATTTTATACGTAATTAGAATATGGAATGAAAGAATGGTGGAGGAGCAGTATGGCACAGTTTAACTACAAAGCGGTTGGTGCAGACGGTAAAGCGAAAAAAGGCTCTATCGAAGCGGCAGATCGTGAAAGAGCAATGGACAAGCTGAAGTCGGAAGGATTATCTGTAACGGACATGACAGAGGCTGGTGAGAAGGTTCAGGTAGGACTTTTTAAGAAGAAGGTTAAGAACAGAGATTTATCAATTCTTTGTAAACAGATGGTAAGTATTCTGAATGCCGGTGTTACAGTAATTGTTGCATTGGATATGCTGGCAGAACAGATGGATAATAAGACTTTACAAAAGGCCTTGGTTGAAGCAAAGTCTTACGTGGAAAAAGGTGGTACGCTTTCGGATGCCATGCGTTTGAATCCGGATGTGTTTCCTCAGATGATGGTGAATATGATCAGTGCCGGTGAAGCAACCGGTAGTATGGAGACATCCTTTGACCGATTATCTACTCATTTTGAGAAGGCAGATGCGGTAGCAGGAAAGATTAAAGGAGCACTTACATATCCGATTATCGTTTTGATAGTTGCGGTGTTGGTTATTGTAGTGGTTATGGTAGCGGTTATTCCTACTTTCGTGGATATGTTCGCAGAGATGGGTACAGCATTACCACTTCCTACGAGAATTATGATGGCTGGTTCTGATTTCATTCTTCAGAAATGGTGGTTATTAATAATTATTATTGCTGTGGTTGTTGTTGCGATTAAGATGTTTAAGGCTACACCGACAGGACAGCTGTTCTTTTCAAAGATTGCAATCAAGATGCCAATCTTCAGCGATTTGGTAATCAAACAGAATGCATCACAGTTTTCCAGAACCTTAAGTACCTTGATGGGTGCCGGTGTTCCGATGTTGGATTCTATCGATATGGTTGCCAAGATGATGAATAACAAGATTTTCCGTGATGGATTAATGGATACAAAAACTCAGGTTGCCAAAGGTATTCCTTTATCAAAGCCATTAAGGGATATGGAAGTATTCCCTACTATGTTAGTACAGATGGTTAAGATTGGTGAAGAGACCGGTAACATTGAAGATATGATGGACAAGGTTGCTGATCTTTATGATAGAGAGGTAGACCTTGCAACTGAATCATTAACAGCAGCTATGGAGCCGTTAACTATGGTTCTTATGGCAGGTATCGTAGGTATGATTGTTGCCGCTGTATACGGACCAATCCTTAGTATGTACGACGGTATCGACAATATGTAATAACAATGAGTCATGCATCACCGGAAATGGGTGTGCTCCACTCTGTGCTTGCACAAGAGTGAGCACAGACATTTCCGGTGATATAGGACGAATGTCCTAGCATCGAGCCGAAGGCGAGATGGCATGACG
>CAKRAK010000013.1 GCA_934294885.1 uncultured Lachnospiraceae bacterium
TGCAAACTTTTTAATCTCCTATGTGGCTCTTAGGAGATCATGGTCGACTGATAAAATGGCATCCATTAGTTAACTTCTAATTTATAAAACAGTAAAATCGGAGGTATAACAAATGCGTTATCCTGTACATAAGAAAGTAAATCATGCAGCAGAGAAATCAAAGGTTTGGAAAATACTTGGAAGTGTTGTTCGATTATGGATAGCGTTACCGATGCTTCTGGCTTTTTGTATTTTTATGATAGCGGACAAAATTTGGCTGGGACTTTTGATGTTATCATTAGGAATATGTTCGGAAGCCGGATTATATTGGCTTATGACAATTCCGGAAACTTCCGGTTATCTGGAATTGGGAGAAGAGATTATTTTTCATAATATGTTTGGAAAATTGAAACATAAAAGATATCAATACCGAGATATCCGTTATCTTTATATTGATGATTGCCCGGTACAGTTTAGAAAATATAAAAAAACAAACACCTGCTATTCGGCAGAAGAATGGTGTTCCATGTATGGGAAGTATGTGATCGCGGAAAATCAGGATCATGCTGTTATGTTTGCGTGCAGTTATGCGGATACGGTATGGGATTTTTTATTGCAGCGATGTGGTGATACGGCAGAAAAGATTTATACCGAGAAAGAATGGACGGATTATAAACAAAAACAGATTGAGTTAGAGAAGAAAACAGAAAATGATAATGGATATCAGGAGATTGTTTCCGGATATGATGGTTACATCAATTAAGAGGAAACGACAAAATAAATAAGGATTAAAGGATAAATTTGAAATTATAGAGGTATTTATATTGTGAGAATAAAGGGTGAGTTAGCTTATGAAGGGGCTGATTGTATTGAATAAAAAAAGAGGTAAAAAGATAATCGTTTTTGTTCTTATAATCATTTTTATATACTATACATATGTTTTGATTGCAACGAATGGGGTTATGAAAAAGGCAAAAGATGTTGCAGCATGGAAAGTAACTGTGGAAAGCGGCACACCATACGCTAGATTCAGGCCATTGGGAGAGAATATTTATATATGTAATGTTACAAGATATTTTGCTTATTGCGGAATGGAGAAGGGGAAGATTTATGTGACATGTGTTAATGTGGTGAATAATGATGATGATACTGAAAGTAAGGGGAGAGATTGGTTTGTAATTTTAATTGAAAAAAAAGAGGATGGAACATGGGAAGCTGTCGGTACTGTTGGTAAACCATAATAATGGCATGAGAGATCCGGATACTGTAGTACTGCCATATTATCAGACAGATGATAATTTATATGCTGTAATCTATTTTCTCTGGGTGAAAGCAGTGAATATAACAAAAAAGAAGACTTAGATAAAGGAATTAAATTAAATCCCGGTTTGATTTTTGGAGGAGGTATTTATTATGAATCATGTAATCAAGAAAATATTGTTGGCAATATTAGGGATTCTGCAAGGAACCTTTGGTAGTTACTTAGCATTACTTGGTTGGGCATTTGCATTTCCCGAAACTTCTCTCGGTGCAAGAGATTATGAAGAGGATATGTTTTTTGTACCGTTTGGATATATGATTATGTTCGCTTGGTTAGCTATAATGATAATCGCGATTATTCTGCTTCGAAAAGATAAGGCGAATCTGCTTTCTTTTATAATACCTTGGTTCGTAGGGGTAATTGGATGTTTGATTGGTGTGTTTGTAATACTTTGATTTTTGACGAATAAGAAACTATCGGAATACTACATACTTGGGGATGTATATGGGCGAGAGTGATAAGAATGATTCAAAGGCAGGTGGTCTTACAGTAAGGCTGCCTGCCTTTGTATCTGTAATTGAAACTGCATTGACAATTGTCAAGGAAGAAAGTTATTGTTATAATATGTTTGCTTATAATATGCAAAAGTATTGGACAAAATGGAAAATATCGATGCAGATATAACATAATAAGTACATCTTATTTTTGAATCATTGAAGGAGAGACAGATGGAACAAAAAGACCTGATTGTAGATGGATTTCGCTTTCCCAGCTATAAAGAGGCGAGACTTGCGTTAAAAGAAAAAGAAAACATTAATATGATTCGGCAGAAACTGGATTTTAAAAATGACCGGGCGGTATATCAGTTGTATGAAAAACTGATTCAAAGGGATATGTTCAAAACAATTGTAGGATATAGCTTTTTAAATGAACTTAGACACCTTTTGGTCACAGAATTTATGTATAATGAAGATGATTTAACAGTGATTGTTTTACCAAGACAGCTGGAATATGATAAAGTCAATGAAATGAATCGAACGGTTCTTGATGGAAAACTTACGGAGCTTGCAAGACAAAAGACAAGATTACAGATTGTTGTTTTTGCCCTTGCATTTATGGTAGTTGCCATGTTTGTGATTGCTGCATTAAATCCAAATACAGGTTATATCAATGCGGAAAACAAGGTTTTGAACAAATATTCTGCATGGCAGGAGGATTTGGAACAGAGAGAGCAGGTTATTAAAGAGAAAGAGGCGGAGCTTGGTATAGATGAAGCTGACTAGATAATCAAGGAGGATGTTTGTTTATGTCTCAGATCAAAATATTAGTTGTAGATGATGAAAGCAGAATGAGAAAGCTTGTAAAGGATTTCCTTTCCAAAAGCGGTTATGATGTGTTAGAGGCCGGTGACGGAGAAGAAGCAATTGATATCTTTGTTGAAAATAAGGATATTGCTTTGGTTATTTTGGATGTAATGATGCCGAAGATGGATGGATGGGAGACCTGTAAGGAATTAAGAGAAATGTCTGCCGTTCCGATTATTATGCTGACGGCAAAGAGTGATGAACGGGATGAATTGCTGGGATTTAATTTGGGAGTGGATGAATACATTTCGAAGCCGTTCAGCCCGAAAATATTAGTTGCCAGAGTGGAGGCAATTTTGCGAAGAACATCAAACGGAACTACCGATGAACTGATTCAGGCAGGAGATATTGAACTTGATGTTGTAGGTCATACCGTAAAAGTAAAAGGGAATACCATTGATTTAAGCTATAAAGAGTTTGAATTGTTGAATTATTTTGTAGTGAATCAGGGCGTTGCATTGTCCAGAGAGAAAATATTGAACAACGTATGGAATTATGATTATTTTGGTGATGCAAGAACCATTGATACCCATGTTAAGAAATTAAGAAGTAAGCTGGGAGATTGTGGCGAATATATTAAGACAATCTGGGGCATGGGATACAAATTTGAGATAGAAAAGGAATAATATGTTTAAGAGAATTAACAAATCTTTACGGTTCAAATTGACAGTTATGCTTATGACCATGATGGCATTGACGGTTCTTGGTTCGGTAATTGTAACCAAGCTTTTTGTGAATACCTATTTCCTTGGTCAGTTAAAAACAAAGATGATTGACACCTATAATAATGTTAATCAGGTATTTTTAACAGACGGACTTACGGATGATGAGGTAAAGAATCATTTGGCAAAGATTGCCGCCAACGGAGATTTGAGCATATTTATATTATGTGAGGATGGAACCGTATACACAAATACCAATGAAAAAACAAATATGTGGAACAGTCTGGATGCAATTGTCAGACTTTTGCTTCAGGGAAAAGATGAAAGTGATTTGTCGGACCTGTTTAATCAGAATAAGGGTGGTTATTATATTTTCCATCAAAATTATGATGAAAAGATGGATACCAATTTCTATGACCTGGTAGGTTCTTTGGACAATGGTAATTTGATTGCAATCAGAACCTCTACGTTACGATTTAATGAAAATGTTAATTCCACCATGAAGCTGTTTCTTACTGTCTGTCTGATTGCCATGGCGGTAGGTTGTGTTGCCATGTTCTTAGTCAGCAGTGCCTATGTACGACCGATTCGGCAAATGGCGATTGTTGCGAAAAAAATGTCACAGCTGGATTTTGATGCCAAGGTTACCAAGTTCTCAAAGGATGAAGTAGGAGAACTGGGAAAGAGTATTAACTTTATGTCCCAGGAGTTAGAGAATACGATTTCTGAGTTGAAGACTGCCAATGCAAAGCTTACGAAGGATATCGAGGAGAAAATACAGATTGATGAGATGCGGAAGGAGTTTTTATCCCATGTTTCCCATGAATTAAAGACGCCGATTGCCTTAATTCAGGGATATGCGGAAGGCTTAAAGGAAAATATTTCCGATGATGCGGAAAGCAGGGAATTTTATTGCGAAGTCATCATGGATGAGGCAGACCGCATGAATAAGATGGTTAAGAAGCTTCTTGCGTTAAATGAATTGGAATTTGGTAATAACACCATTAATTTTGAACGATTTGATATGGTGGAGCTGATTAAAAATATTAATGCCTCATCAGACATTCTTTTGAAACAAAGTGACATTGGTAT
This sequence comes from uncultured Lachnospiraceae bacterium, assembly GCA_934294885.1. GTDB lineage: Bacteria > Bacillota > Clostridia > Lachnospirales > Lachnospiraceae > CAG-590. The sequence continues at coordinate 4,359 of CAKRAK010000013.1, forward strand.
TTCATGTGAGATACCGGACAGCCTTTCCGTATGGGGCGATGAGTTTCTGTTGGAAGAAGTGTATAGTAATTATTTGTCCAATGCCATTCATTACGCAACAAAGGGTTCTACCATTGTGGTTAGAACGGAGGAAAGGGATAATATTCTTCGGGTATCTGTCTATAATGAAGGGAATCCGATTCCGGAAGATGAGCTTGATAAGATATGGATCAAGTTTTATAAGGTAGATAAAGCAAGAACAAGAGAATATGGGGGAAGCGGTATCGGGCTTTCGATTGTCGCAGCAACCATGAAGCTTCACGGACGGGATTACGGAGCATATAATTACGAAAACGGTGTTGTTTTCTATTTTGATGTGGAACTTGCAAAGTCTTTGGAGTCTATTGAAATGAGTTGAAGCATTTTCTGTTTTATGGTACAATTTCATTGTTTGATATGGAATGATTATGATGCAATATTGAGGAACTGATATGAAAAAGATAAGTGTATTTTTTGTTGGGGTTTTGCTGTGCTCCCTCCTTGTTGGGTGTGGCAATGTACAGAAACTGACAGAGGATGAGACAAAAGTAATTGCTGAATATGCAGCAGATTTGCTTCTAAAATACGATATAAGTTATAATGATCGGATTCGGGATGGGGAAAGTGACTTGAATGAACAGGAGGAGACCTCCGAAGAGGCTTTGACGCAGACACCTACAACAGAGGAGACTACGACCACTAAGACAACGGAGCAACCCCAAAACGAGCCTATGAAGGATCATGCAGGAGATATTGATGGAAGTCAGACAGATGCGGCTGTCGTTTCGGATCTTTCTGATGTGTTAGGTCTTAAGGACATATCTGTTACATATAAGGATTATCTGATTACTAATCAGTATCCTGCCACGGATGAAGAAGGCAAGTTTATATATTTAGAAGCTTCTCCTGGCTACCAACTGCTGGTGGTACGTTTTGAAGTTGGTAATGCGGCTTTGGAACCGAAGGATATTTCGTTGATTGATAAGGATGTATCCTATAAAATCTTATGTAATGGGAATAAAGCAGCAAAGCCTATGCTTACCATTTTAATGGATGATCTGAGTACCTTAGAGACGACTTTGGATGCAGGGAACAAGCAGGATGCCGTACTTGTATTTCAGATTTCGGATGATTTGAAGGATAAGATAGAAACGATTCAATTATATACAGAGTATGATGGTGCAAACTGTGTAGTTGATATACAATAAGGGGGTTATTATGGATACGAATATTTTATTAGAAAGCGGTACAAATGAACTGGAAGTCCTTGAATTTACAGTAGCAGGTAATCATTATGGAATTAATGTTGCTAAGGTTAGAGAGATTCTTCCTATGACAGAGATTACACCGATTCCAAATTCCCATCCATGTATTGAAGGAATTTTTATGCCGAGAGATATTATTATTACGGCGATTAATTTGAAAAGATCTTTAGGCTTTGATGATGGTGGCAGTTCAAAAAGTGATATGCTGATTATTACCAATTTTAACAATCTGAATATTGCTTTTGATGTGGAACAGGTATTGGGAATCCACCGTGTATCATGGACAGATATTGTAAAGCCTGACAGTACGGTAAATACACCGGGTGCAAGTATTGCAACAGGTATTATCAAAAAAGAAAAGAATTTAATTATTGTATTGGATTTTGAACGGATTGTTGAAGAGATTTGTCCGGAGACAAGTCTTAAGATGTCAGAGATTGAATCTCTTGGCGAAAGAGAGCGTAATAATATTCCGATTATTATGGCTGAGGATTCTCTGATGCTTCAAAAACTGGTAAGTGATGCATTAACACAGGCAGGATATACCAATATCCATGTATTTTCTAACGGACAGGAAGCATGGGATAATTTACTTGAATTAAAGAAAAATAACGGTGTTGATTACGGCGTAAAATGTGTTATCACGGATATTGAAATGCCACAGATGGACGGTCATCGTCTGATTCGTCTGATTCGGAACGATGAGGCGTTGAAGCATTTACCGATTATCGTTTTTTCTTCCCTGATTAACGAAGATATGAAACGAAAGGGAGAAAGACTTGGTGCGGATGCTCAGATTTCCAAACCGGAGATTGGGCAACTGGTTGGATGTATTGATAATTTAATTCTCAGTGGTATAGGGAACTGCTGATAAAGGAGGATAATATGACAATTGAGACATTACAAAAAGATATGATAGCAGCAATGAAGGCAAGAGATAAGGAGAGAAAGGATGCGATTTCTTCTCTTGTGTCCGCAGTAAAAAAGGTTGCCATTGATGAAGGCTGCAGGGATGACATAAAAGAAGAATTGGTTGACCGTGTTATCTTAAAAGAGTTAAAAACAGTAAAAGAACAGATTGACAGCTGTCCGGCAGACAGAACGGATTTATTACAGGAGTACCAGCTTCGGTATGACGTAATTAATGAATATGCACCATCTTTGATGAGTGAGGATGAGGTTCGTGCATATATTACCGAGAAGTTTGCTGATGTATTGGCAACCAAAAATAAAGGCATGATTATGAAAAACGTTATGCCTGAGCTGAAAGGAAAAGCAGACGGAAAGGTTATTAATGGCGTTGTTGCTGAACTTTGTAAGTAGTTAGTATAACAGGTATGATTGTAGTTAAACTGTATAGTGCAATGAATATAAAAAGCATGAAGATGTTGTTTTCACTATGAAACATTGTCATGCTTTTTTTGCAGCAAAAATAGTAACTGTATCCGGTTATCAAAAAGAAGATGACAGGCAGAAGAATACTTTTTACAAAGGATATCTGAAAATGAATTTGTTTTGTTACTCGGTAGGATGCCATGTAGCTTAGTATTAGATAGCTGAAAAATAAGCCGAGAATATATCCGTTGGTTCCCCATTTCGGAATCAGGAACAAAATGAAAAAAATACGGATTGCTGTTGCAATCAATGTCTGGGTTAAGTTTCTTGTAATGTCTCCTAATCCATTTAAGATGCTGGCAAAGGTAGTTGACAGATAAATCAGAGGACATAAAAAGGATAACTGCTGTAAATAAACACCGGCTGTTTCGTTGTGAAAGAAACAGATGCCGATTTCTTTTCCTGCTATAAAAAAGAAGATTGCAGAGAAGATTCCGATTAACAGACAGAAGTGGACACTTTCTTCCACGATTTTTTGCAGTGTCTTATTGTTATTTTCTCCTTTGGCACAGGAGACTGCAGGCATCAGCATAGAAGACATTGCATTGGTTATAGTTGCCGGAAACATAATAAAAGGAAATGAAATCCCCATAATAATACCGTAGACAGACAGACTTTCATTTTCGTTATGATAATAAGCAAGTAAAGCAGCAGGAATTAAGATTGCTTCAACACTTTGAATTAAAGTAATTGCAAAGCGGTTTAATGTCATTGGAAAAGCGTTTTTCATAAAGATTTTATATAATTCCCTGTTGGTATATGTACACGTTGTATGATTGAGGTTATTATTTTTTTCTGTCCTTAAAAAGCGGACATACCGGTAAAGAGAATATAATAATGAGATATATTCGCCGCAGACAATGCCGTAAATTGCAAATTCTGCATTATATTTTTGATGTGGGAAAAAAAGTGTGATTAAGATATACAGACTTAATATTTTCATGGTTTGTTCAATCAGATCCGATATTCCGTGGACGGACGAGTCCTGTTTTCCCAGAAAATATCCGTGGATACAGCCTTTTAGGGAAATACTTGGAATCCCGTAGCAAAGGATTCGGATACAGCCGGCACAGTCCGGAGTGTTCAAAAAATGTATGCTGATAAAGTCTGCATAACAATATAGCAGGAATGAAATAATAATACTACAGGAAAAGCTTATAACAGTACAGCAGCGAAAAAAGACATGCTGAACTTGTTTGTTGTTATATTGGGATACTAATTTGGTAAGGGCTAATTCATTACCGTATGTGCAGATTGCAAAAGCAAGAATATAAATTGGCAGTACAAGCTGATAGACGCCTAATTCTTTTGAACCAATTAAATCAGATAAGAATATTCTATTATAAAAGCCGATAAAGCGGGTCATAATACCTGTAATTGTAAGGATTAAGGTTCCCTTTACAATCAGGTGCTTTGACAGATCAGGAATTACAATTTTTTTACTCATGAAATGACCGAATGTAGTAGTTTGATTTATTATATTTGTAAATTAAAAAAATATGATAAAAAACAGTTACAAATGCCTTGACAGTTCAATAAGAAGTTGATAACATATAAACATACTATTTTAGTAGGAATATAAAAGGAGGGAAAAAAATGGAAAAACCGTTTATTTATTTAGATCATGCAGCGACAACAGCTACAAAGCCGGAAGTTGTGGAGGCAATGATGCCATATTTTGGAGAAATCTACGGAAATCCATCCAGTGTTTATAGTTTTTCGCAAAAATCCAAAGCTGTGATTACTGCCTGCCGTGACACGCTGGCAAATACAATCGGAGCAAAGTCAAATGAGATATATTTTACAGCAGGTGGCTCTGAGTCTGATAACTGGGCGCTGAAGGCAACTGTGGATGCCTATAAAGTAAAAGGAAAGCACATTATTACAACAAAAATCGAACATCATGCTATTCTGCACACAGCCCAGTATTTGGAGCAGCAGGGCTTCGAGGTTACTTACTTGGATGTAGATGAGTTTGGTCTTGTAAGATTACAGGATTTAAAGGATGCAATCCGTCCGGATACCATATTGATTTCTGTTATGTTTGCAAATAATGAGATTGGAACCATTGAACCGATCAAAGAAATCGGGGCAATCGCAAAGGAACATAATATTTTATTCCATACGGATGCTGTTCAGGCATACGGTCAGGTTCCGATTAATGTGGATGAGTTAAACATTGATATGTTAAGTGTCAGTGGACATAAGATTAACGGTCCAAAGGGAATTGGTTTCCTTTATATCCGGACCGGAGTTAAGATCAGAAGCTTTATTCATGGTGGCGGACAGGAACGTGCAAGACGTGCGGGAACGGAAAATGTACCTGGAATCGTAGGTCTGGCAAAGGCTGCGGAGATTGCACATGAGACAATGGAAGAAAGAACAAAGAAGGAAATTGAATTAAGAGATTATCTGATTAATCGTTTGCTTACTGAAATTCCATATTCCCGCTTAAACGGACATAAGGAAAAGAGATTACCAAACAATGTAAATGTCAGCTTTCAGTTTATTGAAGGTGAGTCTATGCTGATTATGTTGGATATGAAGGGTGTATGTGCATCATCAGGATCTGCGTGTACATCAGGTTCTTTGGATCCGTCTCATGTTCTTCTTGCAATTGGCTTGCCTCATGAAATCGCTCACGGTTCTTTGAGACTTACATTAGGTGATGAGAATACAAAGGAACAGATGGACTATGTAGCAGATAATATGGTTCAGATTGTAGAACGTCTGCGTGCAATGTCTCCGTTGTATGAAGATTTCAAAAACAAGGTGTGAAACATTCAGGATAAAAGGATGATTTTTGCATAGCTGTAGAGTTATCTTATATAAATTTAGGAGGAATGAAAAATGTATAGTGAAAAGGTAATGGATCATTTTACAAATCCCAGAAATGTTGGTGAAATAGAAAATGCCAGTGGCGTTGGAACGGTAGGAAATGCAAAATGTGGCGATATTATGCGAATTTATTTTGATATAGATGACAATCAGGTGATTCGGGATGTCAAATTTAAAACCTTTGGATGCGGTGCCGCAGTTGCAACCAGTTCTATGGCTACAGAGCTTGTAAAGGGCAAGACCATATATGAAGCATTGGAAGTAACAAACAAAGCGGTAATGGAAGCACTTGACGGTTTGCCACCAATTAAGGTACACTGTTCATTATTGGCAGAGGAAGCGATTCATGCAGCGTTATGGGATTATTGTCAGAAGAATAATATCGTAATCGAAGGTCTTTCAAAGCCGAAGAATGATATAAGCGAAGGCGAAGAAGAGGAAGAGTATTAATGAAAAAAAAGGTTGCAGTAGGAATGTCCGGTGGAGTAGATTCTTCCGTGGCAGCATACTTGTTAAAACAACAGGGATATGATGTGATTGGTGTCACGATGCAGATATGGCAGGATGAGGATATATTTGATATGGCTGAAAATGGCGGTTGCTGTGGATTGTCCGCGGTAGATGATGCCAGAAGAGTAGCAAATATGTTGGATATACCATATTACGTTCTTAATTTCAAAAAAGAATTTAAAGAGAATGTAATCTGTTACTTTATGGATGAGTATATGCATGGAAGAACACCGAATCCCTGCATTGCCTGCAATCGATATGTTAAGTGGGAAGCTTTGCTGAATCGTGCTATGGAGCTTGGCTGTGATTATATTGCAACCGGTCATTATGCAAGGGTTGCCAGACTTTCTAACGGAAGGTATGCCATAAAGAAATCAGCGACTTCCAAAAAGGATCAGACTTATGCATTGTATAATCTGACTCAGGAGCAGTTATCCAAAACACTGATGCCTGTAGGTGAGTATACAAAGGATGAGATTCGAAGAATTGCCGAGGATATCGGTCTATATGTTGCCAAAAAGCCGGACAGCATGGAGATTTGCTTTGTCCCGGATAATGACTATGCCGGTTTTATAGAAAGAGAATCCGGAAAAGAATTTAAACCGGGCAATTTTGTGGATAAGAACGGAACTGTTCTCGGACAACATAAGGGGCTGATCCATTATACAGTGGGACAACGAAAAGGACTTGGGTTGTCTTTGGGAAAGCCTGCCTTTGTATTGGAATTGAGACCGGAAACCAATGAGGTTGTAATCGGAACCAATGAAGATACGTTTCATGACGGGTTGGTTGCAAATCAGGTTAATTTCATGGCGATTGATAAATTGGAAGGTGAGTTGCTTGTACAGGCTAAGATTCGATATTCTCATCAGGGAGAAGCCTGTAGGATTAAAATGACAGGAGAAGATGAGATTACCTGTTCCTTTGTGAGCCCTGTCAGAGCAATCACTCCGGGACAGGCTGTTGTATTCTATCAGGATGATATTGTCGTAGGTGGAGCAACTATTTCAAAAATACTTTAAAAAGGATTCAAAACATGTTATAATAATTGGTCAGTGGGAAATAATCTTATTGACCAATTTTTAGTTATATAATAATACAATGGAGGCGTTAAAATGACAAAAATTGATATTATTTCAGGATTTTTAGGTGCAGGTAAAACAACATTGATCAAAAAACTCATTGCTGAAGGCTGGAAGGGCGAGAAGCTTGTTTTGATTGAGAATGAATTTGGAGAAATTGGTATTGATGGCGGATTTTTAAAGGATGCAGGTGTTCAGATTAATGAGATGAATTCCGGTTGTATCTGCTGTTCTTTAGTAGGCGATTTTGGAAAAGCATTACGACAAGTTTTGGAAGACTATCATCCGGATCGTATTATCATTGAGCCTTCCGGTGTCGGAAAACTTTCAGATGTTATGAAAGCGGTTGCAGATATGAATGAGGGTTCCATTGTGATCAATTCTGCTTCTGCGGTTGTAGATGCTCAAAAATGCAAGATGTATATGAAGAATTTCGGAGAGTTTTTTAATAATCAGATTGAAAATGCAGGTACCATCATTTTAAGCAGAAGTCAAAAGCTTTCCGAAGATAAGTTAGAGGCAGTTGTTGGAATGATTAAGGAACTGAACGGAAAGGCAACAGTCATTACAACTCCTTGGGATGATATAGACGGTACACAGATTGTTGCTGCTATGGAAAAGGAAAAATCCCTTGTAGATGAATTGTTAGAAGAGGCAAAGGTATGTCCTACTTGTGGACATGTTCACGACCATGATGAACATCACCATGATCACGACGAACATCATCATGACCACGATGAACACCATCATGACCATGACGAACATCACCATGACCACGATGAACACCATCATGACCACGAACACCATCATGACCATGACGGCGAATGTTGCTGTGGACATGATCATCATGAAGGACATCATCATGCAGATGAAGTATTTACAAGCTGGGGTAAGGAAACGCCGCACAAATATTCAAAGGCTGACATTGAGTCTGCATTGAAGAAGCTTTCTGATTCGGAAAGTCAGGAATACGGAATTATTTTACGTGCAAAGGGTATGGTTCCTGATGTAGATGGTGGTTGGATTTACTTTGATCTGACTCCGGAAGAATATGAATTAAGAGCCGGACAGCCGGATGTTACCGGAAAGCTTTGCGTAATCGGAAGCAATTTAAAGGAAGATAAGATTGCAGAATTGTTTCAATTATAATGGAATATCCCGTTGCTTACAGGGATAAGGATAATCTATTTGCGACGTTGAGTATGATACAGAAAGGGTAATAAAATGAGAAAACAGCCAAAGGAAATACCTGTATTTATATTTATGGGTTTTTTGGAAAGCGGAAAAACTAAATTCTGTCAGGAAACATTAGTTGATCGTGATTTTACAGATGGAGAACCTTCTTTGCTGATTGTAACGGAAGAGGGTATGGAAGAGTATGATGAAGAACAGTTAAAGAAACGGAATATATCTGTTGTTTACCTTGAGGAAGAGGATATCAATACAGATAAGCTGTTGGATTTGCAGGATGAATACGAACCACAGAATGTATTTATCGAGTATAACGGAATGTGGCAGTTAGATAAGCTTTTTTCTATCCGGGTTCCGAAGGGCTGGACAATTGTTCAGGTGATTACTCTTGTAGATGCAAGTACATTTACAGTATATAACAATAATATGAAGTCTCTGATGGCTGAACATATCCAGAACGGAGATATGGTTGTATTTAACAGATGTACAGATGATTCTGATATTAATACAATGAGAATGGCGGTAAAGACTTTAAATCGCCGTGCACAGATTGTTTTTGAAAATGTGAACGGTCAGGCGTCCATCGACCAGGGTGAATTGGAGATTCCTTATGATATGGATGCGGATGTGATTGAGATTGAAGATGAGGATTATGGTATTTTCTATATCGATGCATCTGATAATCCGGAAAAATATGAAGGTAAGGTTGTTAAATTCAAAGGTCAGGTATATCTGCCACCTCAGTATAAGGGAAAATCCTTTGTTCCGGGAAGATTTGCAATGACCTGTTGTGCAGAAGACGTTACATTTCTTGGCTTTAAGTGCAACTCAATGGAAACACCAAATTTAAAGGATAGAGAATGGGTAACGGTTACCGCCAAGATTAAAAAAGAATTTTACAAGGAATTTGATGGTGACGGACCGGTATTGTATGCGCAAAAGATTGAAAAAGCATCGAAACCGGAAGAAGAGATTGTTTATTTTTAAAAACAATTTATAATATCAATAATTAATATTAGGAGGATATGAGATGGCATTTGATAATTTTCTGAATAAGGTAAAAGAAACTTCTGTTAATGCAATGGACAAGGCAAAGGATACAACAAAAAGAATGGCTACAATCAATGATTTAAAAAGTCAGATTCGTACATTGAATAACGACAAAAATAAGTTGTTCAGCCAGATGGGTATGGATTATTATCTTGCTAAGAAGGAAGAAAGAGACATTACAGAGCAGTTAGACCAGTTTGTAAGCAATATTGACCGGATGAATGACGAAATTAAAGAGTTACAGACAAAGCTGGCTTTGATCGAGACAGAAAACTAAATTTTTATTTGTTGACAAGCTTTATATTTTTCAATATAATTTTATTTAAATAGGCTCATGATTCATGAGCCTATTGTTAAATTTTTGTACAAAAAGCACAAAAATAACAAAAAATGATACACAGATAAAAGTGAAATGTAGAGAAAGTTGAGGAGATTATGGCGACAGGAATTATTGGAACCGGCAGCTTTTTGCCACCTACCATCATTGACAATAATGAGCTGGCAAAGATGGTAAAAACGGATGATGAATGGATAAGGGAGCATACAGGAATTGTGGAACGTCATATTGCAACAGATGAGACAACCTCTTATATGGCAACGGAGGCTTCACTGGCAGCAATAGAGAATGCGGGAATTGAACCAAAAGAAATTGACTTAATTTTACTTGCAACACTTTCCCCTGAAAGAGCAACGCCGAGTATGTCATGTATTGTACAGGATAAGATTGGTGCTGTGAACGCAACCTGTTTTGATCTGAATGCAGCCTGTTCCGGATTTGTATATGCATTACAGACTGCGGATGCATATATTAAGGCGGGCTTTGCAAAGACGGTTCTTGTAATCGGTTCGGAGACGTTGTCTAAGATGGTGGACTGGAAAGATCGTTCGACCTGTATTTTATTTGCAGACGGAGCTGGTGCAGCTATTGTCAGAGATTGCAAGCGGGGAATTTTGAGCAGTGTTACAAGAAGTGACGGTTCAAAAGGAATGTCATTAAAATGCAAAGAACGTTCTACCCGTAATTTCTTAAATAAAAAGTTTGAGGATAAGCATTATATTCAGATGATCGGTCCTGATATTTTTAAATTTGCCGTTCGTAAGGTTCCTGCCTGTATTGATGTTTTGTTGGAGCGTGCCGGAATTTCAAAAGAGGATGTTGATCATTATGTACTTCATCAGGCAAATGCAAGAATTGTTGCATCTGTGGCAAAAAAGATGGAATTACCGATTGAAAAGTTTTCTATGAATGTGGAGCATTGTGGTAATACTTCTAGTGCATCCATTCCGATTTTGTTGGATGAGATGAATCGTGAAGGACAGTTAAAACCGGGAGATAAGGTTGTTTTATGCGGTTTTGGCGGAGGTCTTACCTGGGGAGCTCATTTATTGGAGTGGGACATGGAAACACCTGTTATTTCAGATGAAGTGATTTCGGAAGAATAATGTTTATTTGTATGAAGGGGTAAGCAACGCAGCTTATCCGCAAGATACATAGATTGAGATTGAAGATGTGGAGGATAAAACAATGGGAAAGACAGCATTCGTGTTCCCGGGACAGGGTGCCCAGTACGTTGGCATGGGAAAAGAATTTTATGAAAATAATGAAAGCTGCAAAGAAATTTTTAAAAAGTCATCAGCTGCTACGGGCTTAGATATTGAAGCATTATGCTTTGAAGAGAATGAAGATATTAATATTACGGAATATACACAGATTGCCATGCTGACAACAGAAGTGGCAATTATGCAGGCAGTTCTTGAGCTTGGAATCAAGCCGGATGTGAACGGTGGACTTTCCTTGGGAGAGTATGCTGCATTGGTAGCCTCAGATGTAATGGATTTTGAGGACTGTGCAAAGGTTGTCCGTAAACGTGGTATTTATATGCAGGATGAGGTTCCTGCCGGCGAGGGCGGAATGGCTGCGATTATTGCCATGGATGCAGATAAGATATTAGAAGTATTAAAGTCTGTAGATGGAATTGTAGGAATTGCAAATTACAATTGTCCGGGACAGATAGCAATTTCGGGAGAAAAGGCAGCGGTAGAGAAGGCTTGCGAATTGTTAAAGGAAGCCGGAGCAAAACGTTGTATCCCGTTAAATGTAAGTGGACCGTTCCATTCTCCTATGTTGAAGGGAGCAGGAGACAAGCTTGCTGTTGAATTGGAGCATGTTGAGATTCGTGATATTGCGATTCCGTATGTTACCAATGTAACAGGAGATTATGTATCTGACAAAGACAGTGTGAAAGATTTGTTGGCAACTCAGGTTTCTCATTCCGTAAAATGGATTCAATGTGTGGAAACCATGTTAAAGGATGGCGTGGATACCTTTATAGAGATTGGACCGGGAAAAACTTTATCTTCCTTTATTAAAAAAATCGCAAAGGCTGTCGGTACGGAAGTTACAGTTGCAAATGTTGACAAATACGAAGATTTGGATAATTTAAAGAAGACCCTGGGTCTGTAGGAGGAAGTATGTTATCAGGAAAAATTGCCCTTGTAACCGGTGCAAGCCGTGGTATCGGAAGAGAAACCGCATTGACTTTGGCATCATATGGAGCGACGGTTATTATTAATTATAATGGTTCAAAGGATAAGGCAGAAGAAGTTATGGCTAAGATTCAGGCTCAGGGAGGAAATGCTTCGGTATATGGATGTAATGTATCGGACTATGGAGCTGTTGAGACGATGATGAAGGAGCTGGTAAAGGAGTATGGACGTATTGATATCCTTGTAAATAACGCAGGAATTACCAAGGACGGTCTGTTAATGAAGATGTCAGAGGAAGAATATGATGCGGTTTTGGATATTAATTTAAAAGGAACCTTTAACTGTATTAAGCATATATCCCGTCAGATGTTGAAGCAGAAATCCGGCAGAATCATTAATTTGTCCAGTGTTGTCGGTGTATACGGGAATGCAGGTCAGGTAAATTATTCTGCATCAAAGGCAGGTGTCATCGGAATCACAAAATCAGTTGCAAAAGAAATAGGTTCCCGTGGGATTACCGTAAATGCTGTTGCTCCTGGATTTATTATTACAGAAATGACAGATGCTATGCCTGAGGATGCCAAAAAACAGGTTGCTGAGCGGATTGCAATGAAAAAGCTGGGAACAACTAAGGATGTTGCAGAATTAATTGCATTTTTAGCATCAGATAAGGCTGCTTATATTACAGGTCAGGTAATCTGCGTAGACGGTGGCATGAGCGTTTAAGCTGTGTTTTTTTACATATTTATGGCAAAGTCGGAGATTCATGACGAATGGATTATGAGTAAGAATCCGGCAAGAGTCCGATTGAGAAGACTTTGGTAATTGCGAAACGCTCAATAACCAATATCACTTGTTCAAAATTAATATGATATATCCATATTAATTTGCACATTTGAAAAGATATAAGGCGTTTCGCAAACGCCTATTGAGAAGATTATATAGAAGGAGATAAGTAAATGAGGAGAGTTGTTGTAACCGGTATGGGGGCGATTACCCCGATTGGATTAAGTGTGGATGAATTTTGGAACGGTATTAAGGAAAGCAAGGTTGGAATCGGCCCGATTACAAAGTTTGATTGTTCTGATTTTAAGGTAAAAATAGCTGCGGAAGTAAAGGATTTTGTGGGTAAAGATTACATGGATCCTAAAGCGGCCAAGAGAATGGAGCTTTTTTCCCAGTATGCGGTAGCTGCTGCAAAGGAAGCCATTACACAGGCAGGACTTGATATGGAAAAAGAAGATCCTTACCGTGTGGGAACAGCAGTTGGTTCCGGAACCGGCAGTTTACAGGTAATCGAAAGAAATGTGGAACGTATGCGGGTGAAGGGACCAAATCGTGCAGAACCGCTTTTGGTACCTTTAATGATTTCCAATATGGCAAGTGGTAATGTTTCCATTCAGTTTGGATTGAAGGGAAAATCAATTAATGTAGTTACGGCATGTGCAACCGGAACCCATAATATTGGGGAAGCATACCGTACTATTCAGTATGGGGATGCAGATGTGATGATCGCAGGTGGTACAGAGGCATGTGTTTCTCCTATTGGAATTGCCGGATTTACATCGCTTACTGCTTTGAATGTAACAGAGGATGTTACAAAGGCTTCCATTCCTTTCGATAAGGATCGAAATGGTTTTGTATTAGGAGAAGGTGCCGGAGTTGTTATTTTGGAAGAATTAGAGCACGCAAAGGCAAGAGGCGCCAATATTCTTGCAGAAGTAGTCGGTTATGGTGCAACATCAGATGCTTATCATATTACATCACCTGCCGAGGATGGTATGGGTGCTGCCAATGCCATGATTTATGCCATGAGGGATGCCGGTATTGAGCCAAAGAATGTGGATTACATTAATGCTCATGGTACCTCTACTCATCATAATGATCTCTTTGAGACTCGTGCCATTAAGCTTGCTATGGGGGATGCACAAAATGATGTAAAAATAAGCTCTACCAAGTCTATGATCGGACATTTGTTAGGTGCTGCCGGTGGTGTTGAGTTTATCACCTGTGTTAAATCCATTACCGATGGCTATATCCATGAAAATGTAGGATTAAAAGAAGTCGAGGATGAAGAGGAATTTTCGTTAGACTATGTAAAGGATCACGGAATTCATCAAGATGTAAATGTTTGTATGACAAATTCATTGGGCTTTGGTGGTCATAATGCAACATTGGTTGTAAAAAAATATACAGATTAATGAAAGGAATGCCTGACTGTAACCGAAGAGAGAACAGTCAGTGTAATATAATCGATATGGAACTTGATATTAAACAAATTATGGAGATTCTTCCCCACAGACATCCGTTTTTACTAATTGACCGGGTTACGGAGATGGAGCCGGGAGTATCTATTAAGGGATATAAAAATTTATCTTATAATGAACCTTTTTTTGCCGGACATTTTCCGAATGAACCGGTAATGCCGGGAGTTTTGCAGTTAGAAGCACTTGCTCAGTTAGGTGCGGTTGCGGTATTAAGTCTGCCGGAGAATAAAGGCAAGACAGCTTATTATGCCGGAATTAATAATGCCAAATTTAAGAAAAAAGTAGTTCCGGGTGACCGGTTGGATCTGGAATGTGAGATTATTAAACAAAAAGGTCCTTTGGGTGTTGCTTCCGTTAAGGCTACAGTTGATGGGAAAATAGCATGTAAGGGTGAAATTTCGTTTATGATTGGATAACAGGTGTCGTTATGAGATTCTTAAGAAGAAATAAAAAAATAATAATCGGAATTACAAGTATTGTTATCATCGGGATTCTCATTTTTTTCGGAACAAAATCATCCGGAATGAAGATTAATCGGGTAAAAAACTCTGTTTATGCAGGTAATGCCTTTGGAACGACTCTGAAAAAAACGTTGTATTCTGAAGATTTGACATCTTTGGATTCTATGAATGATAAGCTGGATAAATGTTTGAAGGATTTGGAGAATCAGATTTCGGTTCGAATTGTCACGTCAGAGATTTCTAAATGTAATTACAATCATTCGGCAGGAGGACAATATCAGCTGTCTGAGGATTTGCAGTCTTATTTAAAGGAAGAGATGGAAATATATAAGGAATCTCAGGGTGCTTACAGTCCCTGCATGCGTCCGATTGCCGGATTATGGGGAATCGAGGATGGAAAGCAGGAGGTTCCGGATGAAGCATCCATTCAAAAAGCCCTGAAGATAACAGATGCAGATAAGGTGCATTTGTATGATGGGGGCGTAATTCTGGATGAAGAAGGTATGATGCTGGATTTTGGTGCAACCGGTAAGGGAATTGCCTGTGATAAAGTTCGTGAAGTATTAACCGAATCGGATTTACAGGGAGCTGTTGTCTCCATTGGTGGCAGTATTTGTGTTTATGGAGATAAAGGTGATGGAAAAGACTGGCATATCGGAATACAGAATCCAAGAAGTACGGATGGGGATGTTTTTGCCGTAGTAGATGTTCCGGGAACTGTAACAATCTCTACTTCCGGAGATTATGAAAAGTATTTTGAAAAAGACGGGGTCAGATATCATCATATTTTTGATCCTAAAACGGGTTATCCTGCTGACAGTGGTTTGATTTCCGTAACCATCATTTCTGAGGATGGTTTGTTATCCGATGGAATGTCAACGGCATGCTTTGTTCTTGGATTGGAAAAAGGAATGGATTATGCGAATCAAAAGGGTGTGGATGCTGTATTTGTAACATCTGATAAGAAGGTGTATGTTACAGATGGATTAAAAAAGAGATTGCGGCTGCAGTCTGAGGATTATACCCTTGAAAAATACAAAAAATAATAAATTTATGAAGAATGATATTATAAAAAAAGGGGATATGATATTAGTGGTGTTGCTTTTATTAGCAGCCGGACTGCTTTTTTTGATTGGCAGCTTTCGGAAGCCGGGGAATTATGCAGTTGTGGATTCTTCCGGAGATTGCCAGACGTATTCCCTTAATGAAAATCAGGAAATTGTGATTGAAAATGCCAAAAATCACGGAAAAAATATCATATCCATCAAAGACGGTACGGTTTCCATGACCTATGCGACCTGTCCAGATTTGATATGTGTACATCATCATTCCATTGAAAAGAATGGAGAAACAATCATTTGTGTACCAAATGATGTATCAGTTCGTATTGTAAGTACAGTTGAAAATGATATTGATAATTAATGAAATTCTGCAGGTGATATGAGATGAATATGAAAACAAAAGAAATTACTGAATTTGGTTTGATTTTGGCGGCTGCATTTGTGTTATCCTACTTAGAAAGCATGATTCCTGCATTTATCGCAATTCCCGGAATAAAAATTGGATTGGCAAATATTGGTACCATGTATATGCTGTACCGTTATTCACCTTATAAGGCTCTTATTTTTACAATAATAAGAGTCTTTTTAACGTCTATATTATTTTCCGGATTTCAAACCATATTATTCGGCCTGACCGGTGGGGTGTTTAGTATTGTTTTTATGTTGATTGGGAAAAAAAGCAAGGGATTTTCCCTTCTTGGTATTGGAATGCTTGGAGCAATTGCCCATAATATAGGACAGATTGTAGCTGCATGTTTTATTATGGATAACGAAAATGTATTTTATTATCTTCCGGTTTTGCTCATCAGTGGAATCGTTACAGGCTGTCTGGTGGGATATCTGACATACTTATTGTTAAAAAAAATACACTTCAAGTGATATAACTTACTGGAAAAATATATCATGTAGATGTATAATGATATATGATTTTTTCAAGATGGAATTGGGAAGCATGTAAGCTTTTTTACTGACTTTGAAAAAGGCAGCATGTAATAAAAAGAAAGAGGATAAGAGTATGGGTTTGTTAACGTTTGATGGAGGAATTCATCCATTTGATGGAAAGAATATGTCAAAGAACAAGGCAATCTGCGATTATTTACCAAAGGGTGATTGTGTGTATCCATTATCGCAGCATATTGGTGCACCTGCCAAACCCCTTGTTAAAAAAGGTGACCGGGTACTGGTTGGACAAAAAATCGCCGAAGCAGCAGGCTTTGTATCTGCCAATATTCATTCCGGTGTTTCGGGAACGGTCAAGTGCATTGAGGCAAGAATGACGGTTGGGGGAACAAAAGTTGAATCAATTGTGATTGAAAATGACGGTCAATTTGAAGAGATTGATTTTTCTAAAAATGTAAAACCATTAGATAAGATGTATCGGGATGATGTAAAGGATGCAATCAAGGAGGCCGGTATTGTTGGTATGGGTGGAGCAGGCTTCCCGACACACGTAAAGCTTTCACCTAAAAATGAAGATGCCATTGATACGATTATAGTCAATGGTGCGGAATGTGAGCCATATTTAACATCGGATTACAGAAGAATGATTGAAGAGCCGGAAAAGATTGTGGCAGGCTTGCAGATTGTTATTAATTTATTCGATCATGCAAAGGGTATTATTGCTATTGAGGACAACAAGCCGGAAGCAATCAGGATTTTAAAAGAGCATACAAAAAATATTGATAATATTCAGGTGAATCCGGTCAAAACAAAATACCCTCAGGGAGCGGAGCGGCAGTTGATTTATGCCAATACAAAACGTGAGATTAATTCATCCATGCTGCCGGCTGATGCAGGCTGTATTGTTCACAATATTGATACGATATATGCCATTTACAATGCTGTAGTTGAGGGAAAACCATTGTATGAGAGAATCGTAACCGTAACAGGAGATGCGGTTAATGAGGCAGCCAATTTCCGGGTTCGTATAGGTACGAATGTAAAAGAATTAATCGATGCGGTGGGAGGCTTTAATATTGAAGATCCGGGAAAAATTGTATCCGGTGGTCCTATGATGGGAAAAGCAATGTTTTCCTTAGATGTTCCGATTGTAAAAGGATCCTCTGCAATTTTGTGTTTCAAAGAAGATGAGGTATCCAATGTGACTCCTTCGAATTGTATTCGTTGTGGACGTTGTGTTGAAGTGTGTCCGGGAAAGGTTATGCCGAATAAATTAGCAAATCTGGCATTACATGGTGATACGGAAGGTTTTGTAAAAGCCGGAGGTATGGAGTGTTGCGAATGCGGATGTTGTTCTTATGTTTGCCCGGCTAAGAGACATTTGACCCAGACAATAGCAGGAACCCGTAAACAGGTTCTTGCAAATCGAAAGAAATAGGAGGTGGAAAATTTGGAACAGAATATGAAGATTTCTTCATCACCTCATATACGTGATAAAGAAACAACAACAAATTTAATGGGACAGGTCATTGTAGCCCTGATGCCGGCAACTGCGGTTGGTATTTCCAATTACGGTATGCATGGGGTTGTCACAATTTTAATTTCGGTGATAAGCTGTATCGTATTTGAGGCTTTATTTCAAAAGCTGGTAGGACGTAAAAATACGATATTAGATTTGTCTGCTGCTTTAACCGGTCTTTTGCTTGCGTTAAATCTTCCGGCAGAGGTTCCCCTCTGGTTACCGATTATAGGCGCATTCTTTGCGATTATTGTAGTAAAACAATTATTTGGAGGATTGGGGCAGAATTTTATGAACCCTGCATTAGGAGCAAGATGCTTCTTATTGATTTCCTTTACCGGAAGAATGACAACCTTTACTTATGATGCTGTAACAACGGCAACTCCTCTTGCACAGTTAAAGGCGGGAGAGGACGTAGATGTGTTATCCATGTTTTTAGGAACAATACCGGGAACCATCGGTGAGACGTCGGCGCTGGCTTTGCTGATCGGTGGAATCTTTTTACTTGTAAGAAAGGTGATTAACTACAGAATCCCGTTATTTTATATTGGTTCTTTTTCTGTATTTATCATGATATATGCATTGGCTTCCGGAAGGGGTTTTGATGTATCATTCTTATTGGCTCATTTGTGTGGTGGTGGATTAATGCTTGGTGCATTCTTCATGGCAACGGATTATGTTACTTCGCCGATTACACCGATGGGTAAGATTGTATTTGGTATTTTACTCGGATTGTTAACATTTTTATTCCGTATCTTTGGCGGCTCTGCAGAAGGTGTTTCTTACGCAATTATCATCGGTAATCTGTTGGTTCCGTTGATAGAACGAGTTACCGTTCCGAATTATTTTGGAAAGGGGGCTGTAAAGCATGAGTAAAAAAAGTGTGATAAATGCATTGATTTTAATGTTGATTACAGTTGTTGCGGGACTTCTTTTGGGCGTTGTATATGAGATAACAAAGGAACCGATTAAGGCTGAACAACAACGGGCAAAGGAAGAGGCTTATAAAGCTGTCTTTGCAGAGGCAGATTCCTTTGAAGCAATTGATATCAAGCAGGATGAGATTGCAAAAGAATTGAGTAAGCAAGGTTTGAATGTCACAATTGATGAAGCCATGAAGGTATATGATGCTTCCGGAAAAATGGCAGGTTATGTTCTTACGGTAACGGACCACGAAGGCTATGGTGGAGATATTCAGTTTGCCATGGGTGTTACCATAGATGGTATCACAAACGGTATTTCTTTTTTGTCTATCAGTGAAACAGCCGGACTTGGAATGAAGGCTAAAGAAGATGATTTTAAAAATCAGTTTTCAGGCAAACAGGTATCTAAGTTTGTCTATACGAAGAACGGTGCATCCTCAGATAATGAAATTGACGCGATTTCAGGTGCGACAATTACTACAAACGCTGTTACCAATGGGGTAAATGCCGGTTTATATTATATCGGTACAATTAAAGAGGAGGAATCGAAATGAGTAAAACATTAGAACGTTTGAAATCAGGTATTATTACAGAGAATCCTACTTTTGTACAGATGCTTGGAATGTGTCCGACCATGGCAGTTACCACATCTGCAATTAACGGTCTTGGTATGGGGCTTACGACTACCGTTATCCTTGTATTGAGTAATATGATGATATCGGCTTTAAGAAAGGTCATACCGGATGAAGTAAGAATACCTGCATATATTGTAATCGTAGCATCCTTTGTTACCATTATTCAGTTTTTGTTACAGGGCTTTGTTCCTTCTTTATATGACAGTCTTGGAATCTATATTCCGTTGATTGTTGTAAACTGTATTATTTTAGGTCGTGCAGAAAGCTATGCATCTAAAAATAACGTCTGGTTATCCATGTTTGACGGAATTGGAATGGGACTTGGATTTACCATTGGATTAACCTCAATCGGTATTTTCAGAGAATTACTTGGTGGCGGTTCCGTATTTGGTATATGGGTGATGCCTGAAAATTATGAGCCGATTTCTATCCTGATTCTGGCACCGGGAGCGTTTTTTGTTCTGGCGTGTCTGATTGCCCTGCAGAATAAGGTACGTTTGTCAAAAGCAAAGAAGAATACGGGGACTTCGGTTTCCTGTGAAAAAGAAAACGGTTGTGCTTCCTGCAGTAACGCATTTTGCAGCGGAAAGCAGTTGGAACTGAACCAAAAGGCAGAAAAGGAGGCGTAAAGGATGAAATTATTATTAATTGCGATTGGTGCAGCTTTGGTAAATAACGTTGTATTAAGCCAGTTCCTTGGATTGTGTCCGTTTATTGGTGTTTCCAAAAAGGTTGATACCGCTGCCGGAATGGGTGGTGCAGTAATCTTCGTTATTACGATTGCTTCAGCGGTTACGAATCTGATATATACATTTATTTTGGAAAAACTGGGAATTGAATATTTGCAGACTATTGTTTTTATCCTGGTAATTGCAGCACTGGTTCAGTTTGTAGAGATGTTTTTGAAGAAAATGGTACCAAGCTTATATAAAGCGCTTGGTGTATTTCTTCCTTTGATCACAACAAACTGTGCGGTTTTAGGTGTGGCATTGATTAATGTTCAAAAATCATACAACTTTATAGAGTCGGTTCTGAATGGATTTGGAACTGCCTGTGGATTTACGATTGCTATTGTGATCATGGCAGGTATACGGGAAAAGATTGAGTATAATGATGTTCCGGAATCTTTTAAGGGTACGCCTATTGTTTTGATTACTGCCGGTCTTATGGCGATGGCATTTTTCGGCTTTTCCGGTTTGATAAAGTAGGAGGTTTGCGATGGGAATTAGTATAACATCTGTTTTAATTGCAGTATTGATGGTTGGCGGTACAGGTATTATTATTGGAATTTTACTTGGAATTGCCGGAGAAAAATTCGAAGTTGAAGTGGATGAGAAAGAAGTTGCGGTCAGACAATGTCTTCCCGGTAATAATTGCGGTGGCTGTGGTTTTCCCGGCTGTGATGGATTGGCAACCGCGATTGCAAAGCATGAAGCACCGGTAAATGCCTGCCCTGTAGGTGGAGATGCGGTTGCAGAGGCAATTAGTGATATTATGGGTGTTGCGGTTGGAGATTCTGTTAAGATGACAGCATATGTTAAATGTGCCGGCACCTGTGATAAGGCAAAGGATAACTATGAGTATGTTGGTGTTCAGGATTGTAAGCTTGCATTGAATAATCCGGGAGGCGGACCAAAGGCTTGTACATACGGCTGTACAGGTTTTGGAAGCTGTAAAAAGGTTTGTCCTTTTGATGCTATTGATATTGTAGATGGGGTCGCTGTGGTTGATCCGGAAAAATGTAAAGCCTGTGGTAAATGTGTTGCTGAATGTCCGAGAAAATTAATTGAGCTGGTTCCGGTTGACAGTGTATGTCATGTGACCTGTAGTTCTAAGGATAAAGGTGTAGAAGTGAAAAAGGTTTGTCAGGCCGGCTGTATCGGATGTATGCTCTGTGCCAAGAATTGTCCGTCCGATGCCATTACGGTAGAAAACAATTTAGCTCATATTGATCAGACGAAATGTACTCATTGTGGTATTTGCAAAGAAAAATGTCCGGTGAAGATAATCTTGTAATACTGTGTTTAAAAAGTGCTGCTTGAAAGCGGCACTTTTTTTATGTTGAAAAGGAATGTGCACGTATTCATGAAGTGTATTTTGCAACTGTTTATCAGAGTAGAATTACCAGACCCTATTTTTCACTTTATGCAACAGAATATTTGAAATATTTCATCAAAAATACAATATTTAGTGGATTTTTTTAATATTATAATGTATAATATCAAAGTAAACATATTATGTTAATCACAATTTTATGTTCTTTGTTTTATAATATTAGCATATCTTGTTATAATAAAACCGAAAGCTATGTCTATGACATTTTTTGATCTGAAACAAAAAGAAGTGATTAACTGCAAGGATTGTATGAAGCTGGGCTATGTGGCGGATATTGAATTGGATCCTATGAACGGACAACTGTGTGGATTGATCGTGACGGCACCAATTCGTTTCTTTTCCTGTTTTACAAGGTGTATCCGCTATTATATTCGTCATTGTGATATTGTCAGAATCGGACCGGATATTATATTAGTGGATGTTTGCCCGGAAAGTGCAATTATGAAAAATGACTAAATAATAGGAGGATTTACATATGAAATGCCCATTTTGTGGTGAGGACAACACAAGAGTAATTGATTCAAGACCTGCGGATGATAATTGTTCCATTCGAAGAAGACGTGAGTGTGATGATTGCGGTAAGCGTTTTACGACCTATGAGAAGGTGGAAACCATTCCTTTGATTATTATTAAGAAGGATAAAACAAGGGAAACCTATGATCGTGCCAAGATAGAATCCGGTGTTATCAAATCCTGTCACAAGAGACCGATTTCCATAGATGATATCGAAAATTGTGTGGATCGGATTGAGACAAAAATATTCAATCTTGAACACAAGGAAATTGACAGCTCGGTAATCGGTGAGATTGTCATGGATGAATTAAAAAGCTTAGATGAGGTTGCCTATGTTCGTTTTGCCTCGGTATACAGAGAATTCAAAGATGTGAATATCTTTATGGATGAATTAAAAAAATTATTGAAATAATTGTGAATATTATAACAAAAAACACATATATGAACATTTTGTGAAATATGTGTTTTTTTGTTGTAAAAAATTAAAAACATCATTATAATAACTTTGTTCATACTTGTGGATGGAATAGGAGATTTCATGTACAGTCAAGTTTTAAGTTGTGCACTTCATGGAGTAGAAGGTCGTTTGATTACTGTGGAGTGTGATGTCAGTGATGGCTTACCAATGTTTAATATGGTAGGTTTTCTAGCTTCTGAAGTCCGGGAATCCAGTGACAGAGTTCGTACTGCTGTTAAGAATTCCGGATATCGTATGCAAGCCCAAAGAGTTACAATTAATTTATCCCCTGCCGATATCAGGAAAGAAGGGGCGGCATTTGATCTGCCAATCAGTATTGCGTTATTGGCGGCGTTTGGCTATATTCCGAAGGAAAAGCTTCAGGATGTTTTACTGATTGGGGAACTGTCACTAAATGGAGATATCAGACCTGTAAAGGGAATATTGTCCATTGTTGATTTTGCAAAGAAAAATCATATTCATACCGTGATTCTGCCTTATGACAACAGAAAAGAGGGCGTTGTGGTTCCGGATTTGACGATTTACGGTGCAAAGACATTAAAAGAGGTTGTTGAGCATTTAATGGATGTTCAGGTAATGAAGCCGGTTGGAAGAGAAAGTGAAGCTGCCGGGGAGGACTCTTTTTCGGTTGATTTTTCAGATGTAAAAGGACAGTATTTGATCAAAAGAGCCATGGAAATTGCGGTATCCGGTATGCATAATATACTAATGATCGGACCTCCGGGAGCAGGAAAATCCATGATTGCCAAACGCATACCAACCATTATGCCTTCCCTGACCTTTGATGAGAGTATTGAGATTACGAAGATTTACAGTGTAAACGGAATGTTGGATCCGGATTGTGGCCTGCTGCGTAACCGACCGTTTCGCATGCCTCATCATTCCATTACCGCAACCTCCTTAATCGGAGGCGGCAGAGTTCCGAAACCCGGAGAAATCAGCCTCGCCCATAATGGGGTTTTGTTTTTGGATGAATTTCTGGAGTTTAACAAAAATACCATTGAAATGATGCGTCAGCCAATGGAAAACGGAGAGATAACAATATCAAGATTATATGGCAATTATACATTTCCCTGTGATTTTATGTTAGTGGCTGCCATGAACCCCTGTCCTTGCGGGTATTTTCCGGATCAGAACAAATGTCATTGTTCATCCCATGATATTCACCGGTATTTATCCAAAATATCATATCCGATGCTGGACCGGATAGATATGAGTGTGTCTATTAAAAAATTGGAATACCGGGAGCTTTACGAAGAGAAAAAGACGGAAGCTTCAAAGGATATAAAATCCAGGGTGCTCCGTGCCATTCGGATTCAAAATGAACGTTTTGCTCATGATGCATTTCATTTTAATTCCCAGATTCCGGATCATAAATTAAACCACTGGTGTGCACTGGATGGAAAAGCAGAGCAGCTTCGCAAGGATATATTTGAAAACTACGAGATGACTGCAAGAGGAATGAACAAACTGATAAAAGTTGCGAGGACCATTGCCGATTTAAATGAATCCGAAAATATTACCTCTGACCATATGATGGAAGCATTGTCATTTAGAATGACCAATTGGAATATGGGAGGTGGCTTTTTATGACAAATCAGGACATGTACTGGTTATGGATGTTAAATATTCCGGGAATCACAAGAAATCGAATCCGGAAAATGCTTTCCGTATATCGAAGTCCGGAGCAGCTTTACTATGCAGCTTATGATGATCTGGAGCATTTTTTTAAAAATGAACAACAAAGGCAACGGTTTCTTGAATGGAGGAATATGGATAAAACATATGCACTCTATGAAAAAATGCAAAAAAGCAATATTGGTTTTGTACATTATCAATCAGAACATTTCCCCGGAAAGTTAAAGCAAATACCGGATTCTCCCCTTGGTCTATATTACAAAGGAAAATTGCCGGATGAGAATAAAAAAACAATTGCGATTATCGGTGCAAGAAATTGTACCAGATATGGGAAGGAGATGGCGCAATATTTTGGAAGAGAGCTTGCAAAACAAGGGGTTCAGATTGTAAGCGGTCTGGCAAGGGGGATTGACGGTTGTGCACACCGGGGTGCACTTCAGGGGAATGGGTATACCATCGGTGTGTTGGGAGGCGGAATTGATCAGGTTTATCCCAAAGAAAATTTCGAACTGTTTCTTTCAATGGAACAACATGGAGGGATTGTTTCGGAGAGCAATATGGGAATAAAACCGTATGCAGCGTTATTTCCCGAACGGAACCGTCTGATATCCGGTTTTTGTGATGGTATCCTGGTTGTTGAGGCAATGGAAAAAAGCGGCACATTTATTACGGTAGATCAGGGGCTTGATCAGGGTAAAGATATTTTTTCCGTTCCGGGAAGAATACTGGATGAAAAAAGTGCCGGATGTAACCGTCTGATCAAGTTGGGAGCCCATATTGTAACAGATGTTACTGACATTTTAGATATGTATTTTCCCCGGGAAGAAATACCACATTTTATAAATCCTGCATATTATAAGGAAACAATGATTCAAAAAATGTCCCTTGCACCTACAGAAAAAATGGTGTATAGTTGTTTGCAAATTGAGCCAAAATATTTAGATGAAATTATAGCTGAGGTAAATTTAGCACCGCAAGATATTTGCAGGATACTGAATCGGTTGATTTTGCTTAATATGATAGAAGAAGTTTCCTGTAATTATTATGGCTTAAAGATTGGATAAATCGGGAGGTGCCTGAATATGGCAAAGAATCTTGTGATTGTGGAGTCCCCTGCAAAAGCAAAAACAATTAAAAAATTCTTAGGCAGTAATTATGAGGTGATTGCTTCCATGGGACATGTACGTGATTTGCCTAAATCTCAAATGGGAATTGACGTAGAGAATGATTTTGAACCCAAATATATTACGATACGCGGGAAAGGGGAATTATTGGCAAGCCTTAGAAAGGCTGTTAAGAAAGCAGATAAAGTATATCTCGCAACTGACCCTGACCGTGAGGGAGAAGCAATATCGTGGCATCTTGTATATGCATTAAAATTAGAAGATAAAAAATATAAAAGAATTACCTTTAATGAGATTACAAAGACTGCGGTTAAGAATTCCATAAAAGAAGCAAGAGATATTGATATGAATCTTGTGGATGCCCAGCAGGCAAGACGTGTATTGGATCGATTGGTGGGTTACGAAATCAGTCCTGTTTTGTGGGCTAAGATTAAGAGGGGATTAAGTGCCGGCAGAGTACAATCGGTTGCACTGCGTTTGGTTTGTGACCGGGAGGATGAGATTAATGCATTTATTCCGGAAGAATATTGGACGTTAGAAGCATCTGTAAAATTCAAAAACGGAAAGAAGCCCTTTGTTGCTAAGCTTAGCAAAACACCGGCCGGTAAGGCAGACCTCCATTCTAAGGAAGAGATGGAACAGGTGTTACATGCATTAAAGGAAAAAGATTTCGTTGTAACGGATATCAAAAAAAATCACAGAGTGAAAAAAGCACCGCTTCCTTTTACAACATCTACATTGCAGCAGGAGGCTGCCAAAAAACTGAATTTTGCAACAGGAAAAACGATGCGGATTGCCCAGCAGTTATATGAAGGTGTAGATATAAAAGGAAAGGGCAGTATTGGTCTGATTACTTATTTAAGAACCGATTCCACCCGTATTTCAGAAGAAGCTCATGGTATGGCGCTTTCTTATATCAAGGATAAATATGGGGATTCTTATGTAGGCAGTGAGACAAAACCTGCTGCTAAGGGAAAGAAAATTCAGGATGCTCATGAAGCAATCCGTCCTACCGATGTGACCATTAATCCGATTACCTTAAAGGATCAGTTATCAAGAGATCAGTTTCGCCTGTATCAGTTGATTTATAATCGTTTTCTTGCAAGCCGAATGGCAGGTGCGGAATATGAAAGTACTTCAATCAAATTAGGTTGCAACGGATATGAATTCGGAGCCGCTTCTACAAAACTGGTGTTTGAGGGATTTTTGGCAGTGTATTCTATTGACGATGAAGAAGACCAGCAGAAGAACTCCTTTAAAGATATTGAGGTGGATGATGTCTGCAAGGTAGAAGCACTGATGGATAAACAGCATTTTACCCAGCCTCCGGCACATTACACGGAAGGTTCATTGGTTAAACAGATGGAGGAGCTTGGAATTGGACGTCCAAGTACCTATGCACCTACAATCTCTACTATTCTTGCCAGAAGATATATTGTAAAAGAGGATCGTAATTTATATGTTACAGAGATAGGAGAAGCTGTTAACCAGATTATGGTAAAGGCATTTCCTGTTATTGTAGATACAGATTTTACAGCAAATTTAGAAAGTCTTTTAGATAAGATAGAAGAGGGACTAATCGACTGGAAGACTGTAATTGTCAATTTCTATCCTGATTTGGATGAGGCAGTAAAGAAAGCGAATGAAGAATTGGAGCATGTAAAGATTGAAGATGAGGTTACAGATGAAATATGCGAGGAATGTGGTCGTAATCTTGTAATAAAGTATGGTCCTCACGGAAAATTTCTTGCCTGTCCGGGATTTCCGGATTGTCGGTTTACCAAGCCTTATTTTGAAAAAATCGGTGTTGCCTGTCCGAAATGCGGCAAAGATATTGTTCTGAAAAAATCGAAAAAGGGTCGTAAATATTATGGCTGTATTGACAGTCCGAATTGTGATTTTATGACATGGCAGAAACCATCTGTTTACAAATGCGAAAAATGCGGCACAATTATGTTGGAAAAGGGAAATAAATTAGTATGTAATAATCCGGAATGCAGTTATGTATGCAACAAACCGAAGGATTAAATGTCTTTTGTCGCCCTCTTTTTATAAATATGTTGTTATTGTCAGAAAATTGTGCTAAAATTATGGCATATTGGAGGGTATATATGAGTGTTCAGCTATTAGATAAGACAAGAAAAATTAATCAGCTCTTACATAATAACAGTTCTCATAAAGTTGTATTCAATGACATTTGTAAAGTCTTAAGTGAGATTCTTGAATCGGATATTTTGGTGATTAGTAAGAAGGGTAAAGTGCTCGGTATTAAGAATCGTTCCGATATCAGTGTCATTACGGAAATGATAGCCAAGGATGTGGGCGGTTTCATCGATAAAATGTTAAATGAACGTCTGCTTGGTGTATTGTCTACAAAAGAGAATGTGAATTTGGCGACACTTGGTTTTGAGTTTGAGGACTTGGATCAATATCAGGCGATTATATCACCGATTGATATTGCGGGAGAACGGTTAGGTACCGTTTTTATGTACCGGTTAAATCAACCATACAGTATTGATGACATCATTTTGAGTGAGTATGGAACTACGGTTGTGGGACTTGAGATGATGCGAAGTGTGAACGAGGAGAATGCAGAAGAAGCAAGGAAGCTTACCATTGTTCGTTCCGCTATCGGTACTTTGTCGAATTCAGAGCAGGAGGCTATCGTTCATGTATTTGATGAGCTTCAGGATATGGAGGGAATTTTGGTTGCTTCAAAGATTGCGGACAGAGTCGGCATTACCCGTTCTGTTATTGTCAATGCACTTCGTAAATTCGAAAGTGCGGGGGTAATCGAGACAAGGTCATCCGGAATGAAGGGAACTTATATCAAGGTTTTGAATGAACTGGTCTTTGATGAAGTTAAGAATATACATCATTAATTACATTAAAACGGATTTTTAGAAACAAAAGGATTTGTGGGTTTTCTCATAAGTCCTTTGCTGTCGTTTATGATTGCTGTCGTTACATTTTAAGAAAGGAATGTGCTATGATTAATACAAATATTTATAATTATATTAATGTATTAGATAAGGCCGCTGATGCTGCAAACACAAGGAATGAAGTGTTAGCGAATAACATTGCGAATGTAGATACGCCGAATTACAAAAGAAAAGACGTATCCTTTCAAAATTATCTGGAGCAGGCATTAATAGGCGCGGAAGCATTAGATACGAGGGTTTCAGATGTGAATACCCATTTATCGGATTTTGGCGGCATTGTTTATACAGATTCGTCGGTCCTGTCTTATCGTCTGGATGGCAATAACGTAGATATTGATACAGAGAATGCTTATCTGGCAGAGAATCAAATTCGGTATAATGCGTTAGTTGAACAGATTGGACAGGAGTTTAACAGATATAAGACAGTTCTTTCTTCTTGATGGAGGTGATGATAATGAGTAGTGGTATTTTTAATGCAATGGATGTTGCTGCAACAGGAATGACTGCACAGCGGACCAGAATGGATATTATTGCACAAAATATTGCAAATGTTAATACAACACGGGATGAAAATGGTGAAGTGTATAAAAGACAGACTGTTGTATTTCAGCAGAATTCAAATGTTACCTTTGATACTGTATTAAGTAATAAGCTGGAAAGCTTTCAGGCAAAGGGTGTAAAGATTGCTGCCATCGTAGAGGATACAACAGAGGGAGCCATGGTTTATGATCCTACCCATCCGGATGCGGATGAGAATGGATATGTAACTTATCCGAATGTTAATACGGTAACAGAAATGACGAATTTAATTGATGCCAGCCGTTCTTATGAAGCTAGTGCAACCGCATTTGAGGCGGCTAAGTCTATGGCGGCTAAGGGACTGGAATTGTTTCAATAGTGTTTTGGTTAGAAGAGGAGTTTAGATATGAGTGTATCACCGATTCATGGAATTTTGAATAACGATGCAATACTGAATAACATGAATACCGCGCAGGTTACTACTGACAACGGTACAGCCTTTGACAGCCTGCTTTCTTCTGCTATTAACATGTACAAAGAAACAGATGATTATCAGAACGCGGCAGAGGAATCAGAGATTAATTTTGCACTTGGATATTCTACCAGTACCCATGATCTGGCTGTTGCACAGCAAAAGGCCAATATATCATTACAATATACTGTAAAGGTAACGAATAAGGTATTGGAAGCATATAAGGAACTGATGAATTTACAGATATAATACTGTATAGATTAGGGCAGATTACGGGAACCGTGATAGATGGAATTCAGATCTTTGTTTCTGCCGGATGAAGATAAAAGGTGGATGTTATATCCCTTGTAAGGAGCATTATGTTAGAGAGATTGAAAGGAATCCAGACTCGGATTGTTGAGTTTTGGAATCGATTTACAAGTAAACAAAAGACATTAATTGTTTCCATAACGGCGGCAGTGATCTTGACACTGGTGGCGTTAATTGTGTTGTTGAATCGTACGACATATGTTGATTTGGTAACTTTTGATAATACAGCGGATGCCGCTAATGCCAAAACAGTACTGGATGACAGCGCGATTCCGTATAAAGTATCCGGTAACGGACTGTCATTTACGGTAGATGAAAAGAGTGAAGCGCAGGCAAGACTTGCATTAGGTGAGAACAACATTGCCACAAACGTTAATAAGGATGTGGATTGGGCACTGGAAAACAGTATGTCTACAACTGACAGTGAAAGGAATCTGAAACAAAAAATCTTAACTCAGAACCAGATTGGAAACGATTTGGAGCTGATTGATGGAATCAAACAGGCATCTGTTCAGATTACGGTTCCGGATAGTACGAATTCCCTTTTATCCAGTGAGAAGGAAACAACAGCCAGTGTACTGTTGATTACGACAGGTGATTTTGATTCTGCTAATATTGAGGGAATTGCAAATTATGTGGCTACTTCTCTTGGTAATAAGACGACAGATTCTATTCGAATTGTAGACCAGACGGGATCGTTGCTCTTTGGTGGGGATAACGATGCAAATACTACAGCGGGTTCTGCTGCCCAGACAGTTAAAATAACAAAACAGGTTACGGATAATATACAGGATCAGGTCAGAGGCTTGTTTGTGAACTCCGGCATTTATAATGATGCGGATGTAAAAGCAAATCTGGACATTGATCTGGATTCCACAACGATTAACGATGAGCATCACTATACGGATGATACGGAGGATGATACAGGACCTTTGGTGGAACAGTATACATACGATGCAGCGAATGTAGATGGAACTGCCGGAATTCCCGGAACGGATACCAATGACGATTTGGTACAGGATTATGAAATCCGGAACGGAACCAGTGCCAACAGCAGTGCAAATGTTGTGAAAAATGTATTTCACGACAGTGTAACCAATACCGTAACGGAAAAAGCGGTTGGTACGGTTAACACTGCAAATTCTACCATTGCGGTTGTCTTGTTAAAATACAAAATATATGATGAAGCAAATATGAAAAAGTCAGGTGAGCTGAAAGGTACAACATTTGAGGCATTTCAGAATGAACATAGCGAACAGACACCTCTTGATGTGGATGATGCCACCTATGCATTAGTTGAAAAGGCAACCGGAATTTCTCAGGATAATATTCAGATACAGGCATTTGAAGTTCCTTTATTCTATCCGAAAGAAGTAAGTGCCGCTGATACAGTAACGAATTATCTTCAGTTTTTGCTTGCAATTTTAATTGTTGCTTTATTATGCTTTGTTGTATTTAAGGGAATGAAACCGGTAGAAGTAACCGAGATGGAACCGGAATTGTCCGTGGAAGCATTGCTTGCAACTACAAAGGAGAATCAGACCTTAGAAGATATTGAATTCAGTGATAAGTCAGCAACAAGACAGCAGATTGAACGTTTTGTGGATGAAAATCCGGAAGAGGTTGCATTGCTGTTACGTAACTGGTTGAATGATGATTGGGATTAACATACAAACATCTGGGAGGTAACTATGTCAACATATGATAATGGTGAGCTTTCCGGAATCCAAAAAGCAGCAATTTTGTTGATTGCTTTAGGTCCGGAGAAGTCTGCAAATGTATTTAAACATTTAAAGGATGATGAAATTGAATCTTTAACGCTTGAAATCGCGAATACAAGAAGTGTTCCTCCTGATTTAAAAGAACAGGTTTTGGAAGAGTTTTATGAAGTATGTCTTGCACAGCAGTATATTGCCGAGGGTGGTATCGGATATGCAAAAGAATTGCTGGATAAGGCACTTGGAGAGGATAAGGCAAAGGATGTAATCGGAAGGCTGACAGCGTCCTTGCAGGTTCGCCCGTTTGAATTTGTCAGAAAGGCAGACCCTTCGCAGCTGCTAAACTTTATTCAGGATGAACATCCACAGACGATTGCTCTGATTTTGGCGTACCTGCCTTCCAGTCAGGCTGCCGCAGTTGTTGGTGCATTGCCGCCTGAAAAACAGGCTGATGTTGCAAAGAGAATTGCATTAATGGATCGAACCAGTCCGGATGTAATTAAGGAAGTGGAGAAGGTATTGGAAAAGAAGCTGTCATCCCTTGTGAATCAGGATTACACCATTGTTGGTGGTGTAGATGCCATTGTTTCGATTTTGAATACTGTAGATCGTAGCACAGAGAAGCATATTATGGAGACCTTGGAAATCGAAGAACCGGAGCTTGCGGATGAGATTCGTCGTAAGATGTTTGTATTCGAGGATATCTTAAGTCTGGATAACCGTGCAATTCAGACTGTTCTTCGTGAGGTTGACAACAGTGAGCTTGCAATTGCATTGAAGAATGCCAATGAAGATGTACAGAATTGTATCTTTAACAATCTTTCATCCCGTCTTGCAAGTATGATAAAAGAGGATATGGAATATATGGGTCCTGTCCGTTTGAAAGATGTAGAAGAAGCCCAGCAGAAAATTGTTAATATTATACGTAAATTAGAAGACACCGGTGAAATTGTTATTTCACGAGGTGGAGGAGATGAAATTATTGTCTAATTTGATAAAATCAAGATTTGTTGCCTTTTCTCAGGATAATAAATTAGTAATTGATGCAAATCAGAATAAAATCATAAAAGCAATTAATTCCGGTGTAGAGGAATTTACACCTCAGGGGGAATCCTTAGAAGAAGCAGTAGCAGAGGCTATGATTCGGGATGCAGAGTTGGATGGTGTCGATTTTGACGGAGATATTTTGACGGTAGATACGGAACAGCTACCGAATCCCGATGACGAAAACGGAGATTTATCTAAGGTAACCGCTAAGGTATTGAACTCGGCAAAACAGGAGGCAGAGGATATTGTAAACCGGGCTCATGATGAAGCGGAGCAAACCCGTGCCGAAGCTTATGAAAATGCAATTCAGATTAAGGAAAATGCCAATCAGGAGGGATATGAAGCCGGTTATCGGGAAGGTATGGAAAAAGCACAAGCTGAGATTTCCCTTCAAAAAGAGGAGCTTGATCAATTGAAACAGTCTCTTTTGGATGAGAATGAAGAATTTCGGAATAATCTTGTAAAAGAAACCGAGCATAAGATGGTAGATATTCTATGCGGGCTGGTGCAGTCGGTTACCGGTGTGGTAGTGGAAGATCAAAGAGATGTATTGTTATTTATGATTAACAAAGCAATGCAGAATCAGGATGACAGCAAGCATTATATTATTAAGCTTTCAAAAGAGGACTATTCACAGATAAATGATAAGAAAATGGATATATATGGTGCTTTTAATCCCAATATAGATATTGAACTGTTTGAGGATGCGAAATTAGAAAAAAGTCAATGTATCATTGAAATGGATCATGGAATATTGGATTTAAGTCTGGATGTTCAGATGGATAATCTGATCACGGCGTTAAAGTTAATGATAAAGGACTAGGGTGATCATTTGGAAATTAATTATGATGCTTATCTATCTTTAGCAAATCGTTCTTATGTCAAAGAATTGGGTAAGGTTGCAAAAATAGTGGGGCTTACGGTTGAGTCTGTGGGTCCCACCTGTAAATTAAATGATTTATGTAAGATAACATCAAAGGATGGATGTCAGAAGGTTATGGCGGAGGTAGTAGGCTTCCGGGATAACCGTGTTTTGCTCATGCCCTTTGACAGTGTAGACGGAATCGGATTAGGAGCAACCGTGGAAAATACAAAGGACCCCTTAAAGGTAAAGGTAGGTCCTGAATTGTTGGGACGTTCCTTAGATGGTCTTGGCAGACCAATGGACGGAAAGGAACTCAATCTGACGGATACTTATCCGATTGAGGCACCTCCGCCGGATGCATTGAAACGAAAAATGATTTCTGATGTATTACCCTTAGGTGTTAAGGCTGTAGATGGTATGATTACGGTTGGAAAGGGACAGCGTATTGGTATTTTTGCTGGCTCCGGTGTAGGAAAATCTACTTTGATGGGAATGTTTGCCAGAAATACAAAGGCTGACATTAATGTGATTGCGTTAATCGGAGAACGTGGCCGTGAAGTAAGAGAGTTTATTGAACGGGATTTGGGAGAAGAGGGAATGCGTCGTTCCGTGCTTGTAATTGCAACCTCGGACAAGCCGGCTCTGATTCGTAATAAAGCAGCAAAGACAGCAACTGCCATAGCAGAATATTTTAGAGATCAAGGCAAGGATGTTTTGCTTATGATGGATAACATGACAAGATTTTGTATGGCTCAAAGAGAAATTGGACTTGCGTCCGGAGAACCGCCGGTTACGAGAGGGTATCCACCATCGGTGTATTCGGAATTACCTAAGGTATTGGAACGTGCCGGTAATTCAGAAAAAGGTTCTATTACCGGATTGTATGCCGTTTTGGTTGACGGAGATGATTTTAACGAACCGATTTCCGATACCGCAAGAGGTATTTTAGATGGACATATTATTTTATCAAGAGCGTTAGGACACAAAAATCATTATCCTGCAATTGACGTGTTGCAGAGCATATCCCGTTGTATGAGTTCCATCGCTACAAAGGAGCACAAACAGATAGCCGGCAAAGTAAAAGAGGTATTGGCAACATATAATGAAGCAGAGGATTTGATTAATATAGGTGCATATAAAGCGGGTTCTAATCCGGATATTGATTTTGCCATATCAAAGATTCATCAGGTGAATGAATTTCTGATGCAGGATGTAGATAGTAAATATATGTTTGAAGATGAAATTTCCATGATGCGGCAAATATTTGAATAAGATTTTCAGGAGTATTTATGGCGAAATTTATATACGAAATGCAAAATATTCTGGATATAAAATATAAGCTGGAGGAACAGGCAAAGCAGGAATATATGTCTGTACAGGCGAGATTAAATGATGCCGTTCTTACATTAAACCGTTTAGAGGAGCGAAAGAGCTCCTATATGGATCAATATATGTCAATGGTTTCTGACCGGCTTTATGTTTTGGAGATAGAAAATTGTAAAAATTCAATTATTATAATGGATGAGTATATTGCCAGACAACAGGCGGTGATTGATAAGATTCAGCAGGAACTGGATTTGGCTGTGTTAAAATTAAACGAAGCCATGAAGGAAAGAAAAATTCACGAAAAGCTTAGAGAAAATCAATTTGAAAAATTCAAAAAAGAATTGAATCTGGAAGAAATGAAAGAAATTGATGAATTGGTCAGTTATCGATATAACAGTCTTGAACCGGAGGATGAATAATGGCAAAAAAAAATAAAAAACAAAAAAATGAGAATGGAGAAGGTGTAGGAAGCAAAATTGTTTCGGTTATATTTGTTGTTTTAATTATAGCTGTATGGCTTGCAATATTGGCTGTTTTAATTCGCTTGGATATCGGTGGTTTTGGAAGTGGCGTATTACGTCCTATTTTAAAGGATGTTCCGGTTGTGAATAAGATATTGCCGGAGCCTTCGGAAGAAGAATTGGAACAGGAAATAGCAGAAAACAGTGAAGATCAGATTGCAACAATGTCTCAGGCACGGGATATGATTGCACAGCTTCAGGAAGAAAATGACAAGCTTCAGAAAAAAAATAAATCATTAAACGAAAAAGTGGATGATCTTGAGAAAGAAACAGAGCGTTTAAAGGTGTTTGAGACAGAACAGGCAGACTTTAAAGCGGAAAAAGAAAAATTTTATAACGAAATAGTCTATGGAGAAAACGCTCCGGATGCCGATACATATAAAGAATGGTATGAGAGCATTGATGCTGCCAATGCAGAGGCAATATACCGACAGGTAATTTCTAATCAACAGGCGGACAGTGATTTAAAGAATCTTGCTAAGACCTACGAGAATATGAAACCTGCCGAAGCGGCAGCCGTGTTGGAAAAGCTTGCAAATTTGGATACGGTTGCAGAAATTCTGTCTGCAATGAAAGCTGAAAGCCGGGCTAAGATTATGGACGAGTTTGATGCTGCCTTTGCGGCTAATGTAACAAAGAAATTAATGCCTTAACCATAAAATATATGAAAGGAGGCAGAATATGAAAATTAACAGTAATTTATCAGTGAACGATTCCTATGGTGGAACAGATAAAACCAAGGCTTCCACCGGTGATGCAATCATGGATTTTGCAAATATTTTATCTGTGGCTTCTGAATCTAAGACAGACACCACAATCCATCAGTCTGAAACGGTTCCGGTGGCTTCGTCTGAACAGTTATCGAAAAAGGATAACAATGTTGGCAATCAGGCACAGCCTGTAGCAAAAGATAATGGGACAACAGATGATAAGCAGGTGGATTCTGACAAGGCAAATATAGTGAAAGACGATAATTCTAAGGTAAATACCGAAGATACAACAATCCCTTCACAGCCGGATGCTATAGATAAAGAGCCGGATATGGATAAGGTGGTGGAAGCAATCAGTTCTTTGCTGATTGACTTGGCTGATATTCTTAATCTGTCTGTAGATGAGTTGACACAAACAATGGAGCAGTTGAATTTTTCAGTGGATGATCTGTTAAATCCGGATAATCTGAAGGAGCTGATGCTCACGGTAAATCAGGCTGATTCAACAGATTTGCTGGTTGATGAAGGATTAAGTGAACAGTTTCAAGCTATAATGGACAGCCTTAACTTGTGTCTTTCCCAATTGCCGGATGATTTTGAAAACCTGACGGAGTCCATTCCTGTTACGATGTTGACAGAGAATCTTCCGGAACAAATGGATTTTGTGATGCAGGAGGATATACCGGAAACAGGTATGGAATTTGTGGATGCTGACGCACAGACAGAGCCGGTTGTTATTGTTGAGAATAACAGAACGGATGATTCCAACGGTAAAAAAGAATTTTCTGAAAATACAGAACATTTGGAGTCTGATGTAGTTGGAAAACCTGTTATTGATAGTAAAAAACAGGATAATGAAATTCACTTTGAAAATCCGATTCTCCAAAATATTCAGGAGTCTTTAGAGATGACAGATGATGTGGCTCTTTCCGGAGAGATAACAAGAGCGCAGGTTCAGGTGATTGACCAGATTGTTGAACAGGTAAAGGTTCAGATGAATCAGGATAATACAACATTACAAATGCAGCTCTATCCGGAGCATTTAGGAAGAATACAGATTAATGTTGTATCAAAGGAAGGCATTATGACAGCCCAGATTGTTGCAGAAAATGATGCTGCAAAACAGGCAATCGAAGGAGGCCTTGCAAGTCTGAAGGAAACGATGGAAAATCAAAATATCAAGATAGAAGCCATAGAAGTAATGGTTTCCACGACTGGTTTCCAACAGAATGATGAAAAAAATGAATTTGCAAATCCCCAGTCCAAGGGTAAAAAGTCCGGTAAAATTGATTTAAATGCCCTTGAGGATGGAGATGTGGATGCAGATGATATGGGTGAACTGGAAAAAATGAAGGTTTCCGGAAGCAGTGTGAGTTATTCCGTATAATTCTTTAGTTTTTTCGGGAAAATTCCGATATTATATGTGTATATTTATTAAATAATAAAAGGAGGTAGAAAGATGGCAATTAGTATTGATACATCTACTGCAGGAGCAGTCGGTAGTACAGCAACCACATCAAGCTCCGGTGGAAATGATATGGACAAGGATATGTTCTTACAGCTTCTTGTAACACAGATGCAGTATCAGGACCCAATGAATCCAACAGATAATACAGAGTATATGTCCCAGTTAGCTCAGTTTTCAACATTAGAAGCTATGCAGAATCTTGGAAGTACCATTTCAAGTGGACAGATGATGAGCTTAACAGGTCAATATGTTATTTTAAATGTTCCGGATTCGGCAGGAAAGATTACACAGGTAAGTGGAATTGTTGATTATGTAACAGTTAATGACGGTAAGACCTATCTTCATGTGAATGATAACTATTATTCTTCTGATTATTTGGATTCTGTTGTAAGTTATGATTATCTTCAGCATTTGATTAATTCAGGTAATACGGGTAATACCGGTGATGCAGATAATACTACCGGTGATAATACCGGAGATTCCACGGAAGATAACACCGGTAATACGACAGACAATACTTCAGGTGATTCTTGATGATACTGTTGGTAGTAAGGTAACGAAGATCAAAGGCATAATCAAAAGGAGTTGATTGAATGGATTTTGTACATAACTCATATGTGTCCATGGATCAGGCAGCACTGGCATACCTTAGTTCTTCCAAACAGGAACCAAAGACCGGTAATTTGTCAGATCGCCAGGTTGTTTCCTTTCAGGATGTTTTACAGAAAAAACAACAGGAAGCAGTTGATAAAGACAGTTTGATTTTCTCCAAGCATGCAAATGAGCGTCTGATTTCCAGAAATATTAATTTGAACGAGGAACAGATGTCCCGCTTGAATAAGGGTGTTGTTCAGGCAAGAGAAAAGAGAATTAATGAATCCCTGGTTATGATGGATAACATTGCATTTATAGTGAATGTAAAAAATAACACGGTTGTGACTGCCATGGATCAGGCAGCAAATGATAATAATGTTTTTACAAATATTGACGGAGCAGTAATTGTTTAGCTGGACCTTTATGGAAGCTAAGTTCTCCCGAATGACAGAAGGAGAATCCGTTATTTAGAATTAGGAGGTCGTTAATTATGATGAGATCACTTTATTCTGGTGTGGCAGGCTTGAAAACCCATCAGACAAAAATGGATGTAATCGGTAATAATATTGCAAATGTTAATACCGTAGGATTCAAATCCAGTAATGTATTATTTAAAGATGTTTTATACCAGACAACACAAAGTGCAACCGGTGCCAGTCAGAATGCGGGTGGTACCAATGCAAGACAGATTGGTTTAGGTACCAGTGTAGCAACTGTTTCTTTGACCCAGACATCCGGTTCGGCACAGTCTACCAATAATCCTTACGACTTAATGATAAACGGTAACTCATTCTTTATTGTAAGTCGTGGAGAAACCAATTATTTTACAAAGGTTGGTGCCTTTAATACAGATAGCGCCGGAAACCTTGTTACCGGTAACGGTGAGTTTGTTATGGGATGGCAGGTTGATCCTGAAAATCCAACTGCTATCAAGAAGGATACCGTTTCTATCTTGAGACCGGAGTCAGAAGAAAATCAGACTGCATCTCCGGAAATGACATCAAAAACTTATATGAACGGTTCTATCGATGAGACGGATCCGGCTCTTCAGACAGATGACGGTGTTGTAACATCTGTATCCATTTACGATAATCTTGGATATTCATATACCGTTAAGATGAGCTTGAAACAGGATCAGAATGATTCCAGTCTGTACAGCTTAAGCATTGTTTCCATCAAGGATGAGAATAATGTTGATATTTCTAATAATTATGATTATTCATTAAATTATAATGCAATCAAATTTGATCCGAGTTCAGGTACTTTCTACGGTGTAAACGGACAGCAAGGATTGAAATCAACGATGCTTACCATTACACCTAAGAATACAAGTGTTGGTAATGTATTCCAGGACCCAACCCAGGATCCTCCTGTAACCGGAGTTGAAATTGATTGTTCACCACTTACCATGTATTCAACAACAGGTGGTAAATCAAAAGTAGAAACTCACAGAGGTGCAACGGACACAACCGGAACCGGTAGACCGGTTGGCTCTCTGACAGATGTCAGCATTGATACCCAGGGTATGATTTATGGTGTATACGATAATGGTGTGACCAGACTTTTAGGTCAGATTGCAGTTGCAAACTTTACAAATCCTGCCGGTTTGGAAGCTATTGGTAACAGCTTATACAAGGAGACTCAGGCATCCGGTGAATTTGATGGTATCGGAACAGATATTGGAGCAACCGGTGGAAGTATGGCGCAGGGCGTTTTGGAGATGTCAAACGTTGACCTGTCCCAGGAATTTACGGAAATGATCGTTACCCAGAGAGGTTTCCAGGCAAATTCCAGAATTATTACAGTATCGGATACATTAATTGAAGAGCTTGTTAACCTGAAGCGATAAAATATTAGTGCACCGTGATTTTTCACGGTGCATTTTTTTATATATGATTGATTAATAGTTTGTTTGATAAAATGGACATCTGCTGACGGAAGAATGGAAGGGAGTTGACCAGATGATAGAATTGACCAGATTTAATGATACAAAATTTACGGTGAATGCAGATATTATTGAAGTTGTGGAAGAAACACCGGATACAGTGATCACTCTTACTACCGGAAAAAAACTGCTTGTAAAGGAATCCCGGAAGGATGTAACGGATTTGGTTGTTGCATATAAAAAGGCAATATATAGTAATATAATGTAAATTTTAGTAGCATATATTGGATTTTTGTGTTAATATATACTATGTATTTGGACATGGGTGAACTGTGTCCATGTGAATTTATTGAACACTGGAGAGGTAGAGTTGTGGATTTAGCATCGATTATAGGATTTATAGTAGGATTAGCATTAATGATATATGGTATGGTAACCGGTGAGATGGGTATGGCCGCAGTCAAAGAGTTTCTGCATTTCCCATCATTCCTGATTACGTTTGGTGGTACATTTGGTGCTGTGCTGGCAGGTGTTTCTTTGTCAGACTTTATTACAGGGTTAAAATCCATTACATTGGTTTTTAAGGCTCCGAAGCTGGACACGATAGGAACGATAAAACAAATTATAGAGTTATCCAATGTTGCAAGAAAAGAAGGCTTGCTTGCTTTAGAGGAATCGGCAAACAACTTAGAAGAACCTTTCATGAAAAAAGGAATTTTGTTGATTGTGGACGGAACCGATCCGGAGCTTGTCCGGGGAATTTTAGAGGCAGAGCTTGTGAATACAGATGCCAGACATCAGAAGAATGTTGCCTTTTGGAAACAGGTTGGTGCGTTAGGTCCTGCCTGGGGTATGATCGGTACACTGATTGGACTGGTATTGATGCTGAAGGATTTGTCGGATCCGGATTCAATCGGACCGAATATGGCAACAGCGTTAATTACAACCTTTTACGGTTCCTTCATTGCAAACTGGTTAAGTGCTCCGGTTGCAAACAAACTGGCTGCCAATAACGATGCTGAGGCTCAGCTAAAAGAGATTATGATTGAAGGTTTGTTATCAATTCAGGCTGGCGAGAATCCGAGAGTAATAGAGGAGAAATTAAAATCCTTCCTTGCTCCGGGTGAACGGGATGGTCTGAGCGAGGGTGGTGAGTAGTATGTCAAAGCGTAAACAACCACCTGCTGACGAAGGTTCTCCGGCATGGATGTCTACATTCAGTGATTTGATGAATCTTTTGTTATGTTTTTTCGTATTGCTGTTTGCCAGTTCTACCATGGATGCAGAGAAGATTCAAAAAATAGCGGCTTCTTTTAATGAAATCAGCTTCAGTATATTAGAGACCGGGTCAGTTTCTCTTGTGGATGGACAGATTGTATCCGGCGGAGTAACTCAGCTTCCGGGAATTGAATCCTTTTTGGAATATATCGGTGTTTCCAGTAAAGTAGAAGGAAATAATTCAAACTTGTCGGCGACAGGGTCTGATGCAAATGAAGACGGAACCTCCGGTAATGCCAGTGAAAATGTTGGTACAACGGAGCATATATCCGATTCTGAGCAAACGGAGAGTGTTAACGAGTCCCAGACACTGTCACAGCAGGATTTGAAAGAACAGATGGAAAAAAGCGGATTGGAACAGTCTTCCCAGATGTATGATGAGATATCTCAGATGGCGGAAAACTATAGTATTGATGACAGGGTTGTGATGGATTACAATTCCCAATATGTCTCTTTGGATTTAAATGGTGCAATTTTGTTTGATGCCGGGGATGCTGATTTAAGAGATGATGCAAAGCTGTTTATGCAAAAGGTTGCGTCGATTTTATCCCGGTATGGTAACAGTACCATTGAGATAGAGGGACATACGGACAATGTACCAATCCATAATTCCCGATATGAAAGTAACCTTTATCTTTCTACCGCAAGGGCATCGAAGGTTTACGAGTTTATATTGGAGAAATCCAAGCTTCATAAAGAGAACCTGAAGGTGGCAGGTTACGGAGATACTCATCCTGTTGCTTCGAATGATACGGAAGAAGGACGGGCTAAGAACAGAAGAGTGTCCATAAAGATTTATAATTCGTTGAATTCAGATAATACAGAAAATAATGGAAATTGATAGGAGATTTTTAGATGAAAAAGAACTTAATTACAGTTATTATTTTGGCATTATGTGTTGTGAATCTGATATTGAATATTATGTTAGTGTTTGTTTGTATGCCATCTGCAAAAAAGACCAATAATCTGATTGATGAGATTGCTTCTGTTTTGAATTTGGAGTTAGAAAGTGCAAACGGGCAGCCGAGCGTTGCATTGGAGAATATTGCCAC
Organism: uncultured Lachnospiraceae bacterium; assembly: GCA_934294885.1. Classification (GTDB taxonomy): domain Bacteria; phylum Bacillota; class Clostridia; order Lachnospirales; family Lachnospiraceae; genus CAG-590. The sequence continues at coordinate 46,535 of CAKRAK010000013.1, forward strand.
TTTTAATGTTGAAGCACAGGTAATCAACTTAAAGGATGACGGTTCCGGTACAAGTCATTATGTTCAGATGGGACTTACCCTGGAACTTGATAATTCATCCGAGGATTATGCTGCATTGAATACAGTATTGACAAATGCAGAGGGAACTGTTTTTGACGAAGCCAGAAATGTAGTTCAGAATTATACATATGAAGAGGTTTCTGACCAGGGAACACAGGATAAGATCAAGGAACAAATTTTGAAAAATTTACAAAAAAAATTCGGAACACAATGTATTTACAGCGTTTCCTTTAGTAAATTTACAACCCAATAGGATTCATGAATTTGTGAAGGCTTATTTACTATTGGAGGTGAGAAAATGGCAGATGTGTTATCTCAAAACGAGATTGATGCGTTGCTGAAACAGCTTAGTTCAGGTGAGTTGGATGTAGGAGAGATGTCCAATGAATCTACTCTTAAAATTAAAGATTATGATTTTGCAAGACCTGCTAAATTCTCAAAAGAACATTTGAGAACACTGGAAATTATATTTGAACATTTTGGAAGACTGATCTCCAGTAATTTTCCGGCATACTTAAGAAAGAATATTCAGGTAGACGTGATGAATTCGGAAGCTGTTACCTATTCGGAATTTTCAAATGCCCTGTTAAATCCGGTTCTGTTAGGAATTGTTAATTTTGCTCCCTTGAACGGAAACATTATTATTGAGCTTGCATCGAATTTGGGCTTTACCATTATTGACCGTATGTTTGGCGGGTTAGGAGAGCCATTGGATAAACCTCGTGAATTTTCAGAGATTGAATTAAGTGTATTGGAACGGGTATTCACACTTTTTGTGGATATGTTAAGAGAACCATGGGAGAATGTAATTGAGATTCATCCAAGATTGGAGCGAATCGAAACAAATTCCCAGTTTGCTCAGATTATTTCACCAAGTGAAATGATAGCGATTGTAACGATTAATATTACAATCGGTGATGTACAGGGATTAATGAATATATGTTTGCCATTTCTCACATTAGAGGATATAATGGACAAGTTGAATACAAAATACTGGTTTTCAACGATGCAGACAAAGGATGAGAAAAAATACAATGACTATATTGAGGCTGCCATTAGTCGGGCACAGATTCCGATTAAGGCAAATCTTGGTAGGAGTACAATATCCGTAATGGATTTTATTAATTTACAAGTCGGTGATATTATCCGGTTAGATTCTCATGTGGATGATGAGTTGGATGTATATGTTGGTGACATTGTAAAATTTAAAGCGTTACCTGGTTCAGAGGCCGACAGCTATGCTGTGAAGGTAACAGAAGTAATACGAGAGGAGTAGGACAATGGACGACGGAATGTTATCACAGGAAGAAATAAATGCATTGTTAGGCGGTATGACTACTGACAATAGTTCATCTCCTTCTTCTTCTGAGAATACCTTAACAACCCAGGAAACAGATGCAATAGGTGAGATTTCTAATATATGTATGGGAACAGCGTCAACTACGTTGTATTCCTTGGTGAATCAAAAGGTTACCATTACAACACCTACAGTTACGATTTCTTCATGGGATGAGTTGGTACAGGACTATGCAAAGCCTTGTGTCTTTATCAACATTTCTTATAAGGAAGGTATCGAAGGCAATAATGTCTTGATTCTTAGAGAAGATGATGTTAAAGTAATAACAGATTTGATGATGGGTGGAGATGGAACAAATCTGGTAGATGAATTATCAGATTTGCATTTAAGTGCGATATGCGAGGCGATGAACCAAATGATGGGTTCTTCAGCTACATCTTTATCATCTATGTTGAATCAGAAGGTTGATATTTCTCCTCCATCAGCAGAATTAGTTGATTTGGCTGAGGATATTGACAGTTCCAGATTAGGTACTTTCAAGGATGAAAACTTCGTCAAGGTATATTTTAGAATGGAGATTGGTGATTTGGTTGACAGCAGTATTATGCAGTTATATCCAATTCAACTGGCGAAGGAATTATACAGAAAGTTTAGTTCTAATCAGGAAGCAGCTCCTGAAGTATCGGTAACGGAACCGGCAAAACCGGAACCATCGGTAAATCAGCAGGTACAGCCTCAGACAGCACAGCAGCCTATGGGACAACAGCCTATGGGACAGCAGCCTATGATGGGGGCGAATACGGGACAACCGATGATGGGAATGAATATGAATCAGGGAATGCCATATGGATATGTTCCACCGGCTCAGGATTTGAATGTTCAGCCTGTTCAGTTCCAGCCGTTTAGTGTAGGCTATAATCCGGTTACCCAGCAGGAGAATATCGACTTGATTATGGATGTTCCTCTTGAGGTTACAGTGGAATTGGGAAGGACTCATAAGTCGATTAAAGAGATTTTGGAATTTGGTCCCGGCACCATTATTGAACTGGATAAAATTGCCGGTGAACCGATTGATGTATTGGTAAATGGCAAGTTGGTTGCAAAGGGCGAAGTTGTTGTTATTGAAGAAAGCTTTGGTGTCAGAGTAACTGATATCATCAAATAAATATGTATTTTATGAAATGGAGAATAAAATAATGGCAAAGAGTATTTTAATTTGTGATGATGCTGCATTTATGCGTATGATGATTAAGGATATTTTAGTTAAGAATGGTTATACGATTGCAGGAGAAGCTGAAAATGGAGCAAAGGCTGTTGAAAAATATGCAGAAACACAGCCGGATTTAGTTCTTATGGATATTACAATGCCGGAAATGGATGGTATTCAGGCATTGAAAAAGATTAAGGAGGCAGATCCGAATGCCAGCGTTGTAATGTGTTCTGCTATGGGTCAGCAGGCGATGGTTATTGAAAGTATCCAATCCGGTGCCCGGGATTTTATTGTAAAACCATTCCAGCCGGATCGTGTTTTAGAGGCTGTTAAGAAGGCTGTTGAGTAATATGTTTATGGTTCATGACTCTTCAAGTTTGGAAAGTATTAGTCAGTTGATCTGTGTCATATTGCTGTTTTTATTTGTTTTGTTTTTGTCCTATGTTGCCGCAAGAATCAGTGGTTCCTTTCAGGCTAACAAACTTAACAAAAACAGTAATATTAAAGTTGTGGAGGTTTATCGGTTATCCAATTCAAAGATGATTGAAATTGTTCAGATTGGTCAGCATTTTTATGCTTTGGCGGTAGGTAAGGACGAGATTAGTCTGATTTGCAAGTTAGAGGATGATGAAGTCAGAATACAACCAGCAACTTTAGAACCTCTTAATTTTAAAAAGATACTGGATAAGATGAGAAATGAAAGAAAAGAAGATCATTGACGGTTTCAGAAAAAAAATACTGAATCGTAAGTCAATTAAAAAATTTCTAATTATATATTTGATTGTTTTTTCTGTTTTATGTGTTGGATTTTCCGTTCATGCTACAGAGACAAATAATCAAAATAATCAACAGGATACTGTTACGGATTTGGAAAATGATGTACCTTTTTCTTTGGGACTGACTGTTGATACATCTAATGATGAAGGCAGTTTGGCAGGAACATTGCAGATGTTACTTGTATTGACTGTAATTTCCCTGGCTCCTTCTATCGTTATTATGATGACGTCCTTTACAAGAATTATAATCGTATTTCATTTTCTGAGAACTGCACTTGGAATGCAATCCTCGCCACCGAATAATGTTTTGATCGGATTGGCGTTGTTTTTAACGTTATTTATCATGACTCCGACTTTGAATCGAATTAACAAAGAAGGAATACAACCCTTGTCAAATGGTGAGATTACCCAGGAAGAGGGTCTTAAAGCATGCATGGAACCTTTAAGGGATTTTATGTTTAATAACGTGGAGACAAAAGACATTAACTTTTTCCTGGATATGGCAAAGGTTGATGACGTTAAGGAGCTCTCAGATGTACCGAATTCCGTGTTGATTCCGGCTTTTATGATGGGAGAGTTACGGAAGGCATTCATCATCGGTTTTCTGATTTACATACCGTTTATTATCATTGATATGGTTGTTGCTTCCACATTAATGTCCATGGGTATGATGATGCTGCCCCCGACAACGATTTCCATGCCCTTCAAGATTCTGTTGTTTATTATGGCAGACGGTTGGAATCTTGTAATTGGTGAAGTGGTGAAAAGTTTTAATTATTAGCGGATTTTTACTGGATAAGGATGTGATGAGATGTCTGCAGATATCGTTATTGATATTGCAAGAGAGGCATTATGGCTGATTATAAAATGTTCGGCACCGATGCTGATAGTTTCTTTGGTTGTAGGTTTGATTATCAGTATTTTTCAGACGGTAACGTCTATACAGGAACAGACGTTGACATTTGTTCCTAAGATACTAAGTATTTTCATTACAATTATTATATGTGGTGGTTGGATAATGAATAATATTGTTAATTTTATGACCAGTTTATTTGAAGATTTTTCTACCTATGTGAGGTAAACTATGATAGAGCAATCTTTCTCCATTTATCATTTTGAATATTTTTTAGTAATATTGGCGCGTATAATGGGGGCAATGGCATTTGCTCCCATTTTTGGTAATATGAATGTTACGAGAAGAGTAAGACTTTTTATCGGAGTTGCAGTTTCTTATATTATTTTTTTGAATTATCCCTATGAACCTTTGGGATATACGACAGTTTACGGATTTACAAGTGTTTTGATAAAGAATCTTGTGGTGGGATTGAGTATTGGTTTTGTCTCCAATATTACATTAACCATTGTTTCCATGGCAGGACAGTTTATTGACCGGGAGTTGGGATTTTCTATGGTTTCGAATTTTGACCAGACCTTCAATACGGAAACTACGGTTACTGCGGAATTTTACAATATGCTTGTAATGATTATTATGTTGTCGTTGGATCTGCATTATTTTATACTGACGGCATTATCGGATTCTTTTCGTATGATTCCCATGGGAAATGTAAAAATCGATGCCGGAACCATATATGACAGTCTGATTCAATATTTAACCTCTTATTTTGTAATTGCGTTACGAATCAGCCTGCCGGTACTGATTACGATTATGCTTTTGAATGTGATACTTGGTGTTCTGGCAAAGACGGCACCTCAAATGAGTATGTTTGTAATCGGTATTCAGATGAAAATTTTTGCCGGATTTGCAGTACTGATGGTTACACTTCCTTTTTTGGGAAATGTAACAAGATATATTTATGAACAGATGGATACCATTGTTATGGAAATATTAAAGGCATTTTCTTAACACCTATTAAAACGATGATGAGTGACTTTATGGAATTGGAATACAAAATCCTTTTGCCTCTTGATTTGCAGATGTTTGCAAAAGATGGTGAAGGTGGAGAAAAAACTGAAGATGCGACTCAAAAGAAATTAGAGGATGTCCGTAAGGAAGGTAATGTTGCAAAAAGTAGAGAAATTGTTACGGCTGCTACCTTACTTGCATTATATGTATGCCTGCGTTTTTTGATTGGATTTGTTGGAGGACGGTTGACTCAATCCTTTGACACCTATTATAAAATGATTCCACGGATGATTCATGAAGGGATTACTATTTCTAATTTCAATAAATTATTTTTAAGCTGCTCCGTCTCCATCGGAATTGCAATATTTCCTTTTTTGTTGTCGGGATTGGTTGTTTCTGTTTTGAGTAATACGTTGCAATTTAAGTTTCGGGTAACGACAAAGCCTTTGCAGCCTAAATTCTCGAAAATGAATCCGATTAACGGTGTGAAGAGGATGTTTTCTCTGAATACATTAATGGAGTTTGTAAAATCTATATTCAAGATTGTGCTGATTTCATATGTTTCTTACAGTGTAATCGTGAATCATGTAGATGACATTTATTTGATTTATGATATTTCCATACAACAGGCATTGCTTTTGATGTATGATATTATATTGGAATTATTGTTGAAGATTTGCATGGTGTTCATTGTGATTGCTGCTGCTGATTTTCTGTATCAACGATGGAAATTCAGGGATGATAACAAGATGTCCAAGCAGGAGGTCAAGGATGAATACAAAAATTCAGAAGGTGATCCTCAGGTAAAGGGACAGCAAAAGCAGAGAATGAGGCAGGCTTCCCAGCGGCGTATGATGGCTGCCGTACCGGAAGCGGATGTGGTAATTACAAACCCTACCCATTTTGCGGTTGCCCTGTCTTACAAATCCGGTGAACATACAGCTCCCGTTGTTGTTGCCAAGGGTGCTGATTTTATGGCCGGAAGAATAAAGGAAATTGCGAAAGAAAATCAGGTGGATATTGTTGAGAACAAACCGCTTGCACGTATGTTATATTACAATGTTGATGTAGATGCGGAGATTCCACCGGAACTATATCAGGCGGTTGCAGAAGTGCTTGCTTATGTTTATCAGCTCCATAACAAGGTTGGCTGATATTAAGAACAAACGAATGTCTTATGATTTTATCATGGGATATCGATAAAATATACTTGGATTGGAGGCGTGAAAAGTGAATAAAATAACATTTCGTGGCGATGTTTTCATTGGTTTATACTTATTGGCTGCGGTAATCTTTTTCATTATTCCCATTCCATCTATTTTATTGGACGTTTTGATTACATTTAACTTGATGGTGGCTTTGATTGTGTTATTTAACTGCTTGTTTGCAGAGGATACTCTTGCAATGTCAAGCTTCCCTACAATTCTTTTGTTTACAACCTTTTTTAGAATATCGTTAAATGTATCATCTACCCGTCTGATTTTATTAACGGGTAAACCGGGTGTTGTCGTGGAGACCTTCGGTAACTTCGTTGGTGGTGGTAACCTTGTCATTGGTGCCATTATCTTTATTGTTTTGGTTATTATTCAGATGGTTGTTATCAATAAAGGTTCAGAACGTGTATCTGAAGTAACTGCACGTTTCACCTTGGATGCGATGCCAGGAAAACAGATGGCGATTGATGCAGATTTGAATACCGGAGCTATTACCGATAAAGAGGCTATGGGACGACGGGAAAAGATTCAACAGGAAGCAGCCTTTTTTGGTTCCATGGATGGTGCCACGAAGTATGTTAAGGGAGATGCAACAGCAGGTCTTATTATTACCGCAATCAACCTTGTAGGTGGTATTGTTACAGGTGTTGTGATGCAGAATATGCAGCTGTCAGATGCCCTTTCCCAATACACGATTTTAACCATTGGTGACGGACTGGTTTCCCAGATTCCGTCTATGTTGATTTCTCTTGCAACAGGTATTCTTGTTACAAAGGCATCTAAGTCCAGCAATATTGGAGATATTATGATCGGTCAGCTGGTGGCTGTGCCAAAGGTTCTTTACATGGTTGGTGGCTCTTTATGCTTTTTAGGTATTTTTACACCGTTACGAAGTGAAGGACGTATTCTGATCTATCTTGCATTTGGACTTGGAATGATTGTTACCGGTCGCTTGCTTGCCCACAAGAACGAAGTGAAAAGTATAGAGGAAGAGGTCAAAGAAGAAGAGGTTCAGGCAGATGAGATTCGCCGTCACGAAAATGTAAATGCTTTGTTACAGGTTGATCCCATTGAATTGGAATTCGGATATGGTATTATTCCGTTAGCTGATGTGAATCAGGGTGGTGACCTGTTAGACCGTGTTGTTATGATCCGTAGACAGATTGCATTGGAATTGGGTGCAGTTGTACCGATTATTCGACTAAGAGATAATATCCAGCTGAATCCCAATCAATATATTATTAAAATAAAAGGAATTCAGGTTAGTGAGGGCGAGATTCTATTTGATCATTATATGGCAATGAATCCCGGATATGTAGAGGAAGAGATTACCGGTATTCCTACCTTTGAACCGTCATTTCATCTTCCTGCAATATGGATTACGGAGGCGCAAAGGGAAAGAGCTGAATCTATGGGATACACCGTTGTAGATCCTCCATCCATTATAGCAACACATTTGACGGAAATTATTAAAGCACATCTCAATGAATTGTTGACACGTCAGGATGTACAGAACCTGATCAATAATGTGAAAGAATCGAATACAACGCTGATTGACGAGCTGGTTCCGAAATTGCTTGGTGTTGGTGAAATTCAGAAGGTATTACAGAACTTGTTGGAAGAAGGTATTTCCATCCGTGATCTGGTTACCATATTTGAAACACTGGCGGATTATGCACCGACAACAAGAGATACCGACGTATTGACGGAATATGTAAGACAGCGGTTAAAGCGGGCAATTTCCAATATATATTTCCCGGCAGGGGAAATGACAAGTGTAATTACCTTGGATCCGAAGGTTGAACAGGATATTATGAATTCCATCAAGCAGACCGAACAGGGAGCTTATATTACACTTGATCCGGCAATCACGAAGAAAATCTTGAATTCTGTTGAACGGGAGATTAAGAAGTTGGAAGATCAGGGAAAGGCACCGATTATTATTACTTCGCCAATCGTCAGGATGTATTTCAAAAAGTTGACAAAGGATTATTTTAAGGATTTAATTGTAATATCATACAATGAAATTGAATCAGATATAGAATTACAATCAATCGGGGTGGTGAGTGCAAATGATAATTAAAAAATTTCAGGCATATTCGGAAAATGAGGCAATCTTACAGGCAAAGGATGATTTAGGAAAAGATGCCATTATTATGAATATAAAAACCATTAAACCAAAAGGAATCTTCAAGTTTTTCAGAAAGACAAAGGTGGAGGTGACGGCAGCGGTAGATGAGGTAACACAAAAAAATCCTGTATCGGAACCTAAAAGAGAATCAAAGACAACAACTCAATTTAATGCAACTATTGATGAAAAATTACATCCTGAGACAGTAAAGGAAACGACACAGGAACAGGAAGCAAAAGAGTTAGAAGAAAAATTAAACAGTCTGGCTATGCTGTTGGAACAGCAGTTGGAAAATCAAAAAAATACATCCGATAACAAGGAGAAAACTTTCCCTAAAAAAGATTCCGATAAGAACACTTCATCGGATATAAAGACTGATACAAGTACAGAGGATGCCAAAGAGGTAGTTGAGGCTGATGAAAAGAAAGAAAAGAATTCATTCAAAAACAAATCCATTGATCTGATTATAGAACAGTTGACAAATAATGAGGTTTCTTATCATTATGCGAAGCAGATTATGGATGAGATAACCCATTCCGGAAATATCAGAACATTAGATGATATGCTTTCCTGTGTTTACCAGAAAATCATACTAAAGCTTGGACAGACCCAGACGATTCAGTATGAAAAGGAGGATAAAAATCCTAAGGTTATTTTTTTCATAGGTCCTACCGGTGTCGGTAAAACAACGACCATAGCAAAGCTATCGTCTAAGCTTATATTGGAGGAAAAGAAGAATATTGTTATCTTTACTTCCGATACCTACCGGATTGCAGCAGTGGAGCAGATAAAAACTTATGCCAATATTTTATCCATTCCTGTGGAAGTAATCTATGAGGCAAAGGAACTGGATAAGATGCTTCCAAAGTATAAGGACTATGATTATATTCTGATGGATACCGCAGGACGTTCTCATAAGAATAAAGAACAGGTTGATGATTTGAAAACTATTTTTCCATATTTTGAGAAATATAGTGTCTTAACCTATCTTGTTTTGAGTGCAACAACAAAATATAAAGACCTTAAGAAAATCACTGCGTTATACAGTGACATTTCAGAGTACAGTCTGATATTTACAAAGTTGGATGAGACAGATGCTCTTGGTAATATTTTGAATATTAAATTGGATACAGGAAAATCTCTATCGTATATTTCTTATGGACAAAATGTTCCGGAAGATATTGAAGTGATGAATCCACAAGTAATCGCTAAACAATTATTAGGAGGAGGCGATGGTTATGGATCAGGCAGATAAGCTACGAAAAAAGGTGGAGATGCTGAAGGTGCAGGCACCGGCTGCCCGGGTAATTGCGGTTACCAGCGGAAAGGGTGGTGTGGGTAAAACCAGTATTTCCGTAAACCTTGCTTTGCAGTTTCGGGCGCAAGGAAAAAAAGTTGTTGTTTTGGACGCGGATTTTGGACTTGCCAATGTGGAAATTATGTTGGGAATCCGCCCGCAGTACAATCTTGCAGATTTGGTATTTCATAATAAAGAAATAAATGATATTATTACAGAAGGACCGAATGGAATCGGCTTTATTTCCGGTGGCTCCGGAGTTCAGGACTTGGTTAATTTAGATAAGGAGCATATCAAAAAACTGATTACAAAGCTTGTGAAATTAGACAGCATGTACGATATTATAATTATCGATACCGGAGCAGGAATCGCAGATTCTGTTATTGAATTTGTTTTAAGCTCCCCGGAAGTATTGTTGGTCGTAACGCCGGAACCGACTTCCATTACGGATGCATATTCTCTTTTAAAAGCCGTGAATCGAAAAAAAGAATTTAAGAGAGAGGAAAAGGCTATTAAAGTCATTACGAACAGAGTATCCGATTCAGATGAGGGAAAAGAAATATTTGATAAGATAAGTATTGTTGTTTCCAAATTTTTGAATATTAATATGGAATATTTGGGCTATATTCCATATGACAAACGAATTGCTCATGCGGTAATGGAACAAAAACCGATTTCAATCAGCCTGCCTGACAGTGATGCATCCATTCGTTTTCAAAACATTTGTGAAAGACTGCTGGATATTCCGGTCAGCGAAGAGAGAAACGGAATTGCCAAGGTACTATTAAGTTTTATAAAATCCAAAAAAAATAATAGGTAGAAGTTATGGACGAAAGAATAAATATCGGTGATAAAATTGATATAGAGAAAATTGAGACGAGGCTCAGTGTTGACCCGGATCGAAAGCTACAGGTATATGGAAGTCAGGTTTTAGATGAAGGACCAAACGATTCTATGTATGTTACGATGCCGATTCATGAAGGTAAGATTATACCGTTATCGGTGGGACAGGAATTGAATGTAACTTTTTTTTCCAAGTCGGGATTGTTACAGAGTAGAGCGGTGGTAATCGGCAGGTTTAAAAAGGGAACTCTGTTTTTGATGGAGATTGAGTTATTAACACCGTTAAAAAAGATACAACGCCGGGAATTTTTTCGGTTTCCATGTAGGATTCCTTTACAATATCGCCTGGTAGATGAATCAGAAAAAAATAAAATCGAACTGGAGGAAGAATTTGTTCTGGATGAAGAGAATTTGGAATGGAAAAATGGTGTCATACTGGATTTAAGTGGGGGTGGTGTCCGGTTTGTTTCTACTTTTTCGGAAACAAAAGGTACTGTTATGGAGGTTCGTTTCGAAATTACCATAGGTGAAGAGACAGAATATATGTATTCTTACGGAAAGCTTTTAAGATCGGAAAAAAATCCAAATAAAAACACATTATTCGATCATCGTGTTGAATTCTGGAGCTTGGAGAATGAAATGAGAGAAAAAATCATTCGTTTCATTTTTGAGGAACAACGGAGAAATCGTTCCAGACAGTTGGGAAATGATGTGTAACCACATTTTTAAATACCGGATCCTTTGATTCGGTATTTATTTTTTGAAAAGATGTTATTATACACGTATGTGTTGAAAACTTTTGCTATAATAAAAAATGGAGTGATTAAAATGTCTGATAAATTAGTTTTGATTGCCTGTTCTACAGGTGGACCGAATGCTTTAGGTGTTTTAATTCCTACACTTCTTGAACGTTTAGATGCACCGGTTGTTGTGATTCAGCATATACCTAAGGGCTTTACACATTCCCTTGCAATGAGACTGGATCAGAAAAGTTCCATATCTGTTCATGAAGCATATGACGGACATGTACTGAAAAAAGGGACTGTTTACATAGCCAGAGGAGGAACCCATCTGAAGCTTCACCAAAAATCAAATGGTGATCTGTATTTTGAAGAAGATGATTCCGAACCGATAGGCGGACTGAAACCATGTGCCAATATAACCTTTCAAAGTGCGGCAGGGTTGAATTTATCGTTGGTGTGTTGTGTAGTTTTGACCGGAATGGGTTCAGATGGCTATATGGGAATTAAAGCGTTGAATGCAAAACAGAATGTGTATACGATTGCACAGTCAAAAGAAACATGCGTTGTATATGGAATGCCAAAGGTGATTACCTATCATGATATGGCTGACATAATTTTACCGATTGATAAGATTGGTAATGAAATAAATAATATAGTGGGGGTGTTTTAGTATGGATTTGAGTCAATATCTTGAAGTATTTATTGATGAAACAAAAGAACATTTGCAAACATTGAATGATCAGGTGTTAATATTAGAGGAAGAACCGGATAATATTGATACCATTAACGAAATTTTCCGGGCTGCTCATTCTTTAAAGGGTATGGCAGGAACTATGGGCTTCAAGCGTATGCAGCGTTTAACCCATGATATGGAGAATGTGTTCTCAACAATCCGTGACGGAAAGATGAATGTAACACCGGATTTGGTTGATGTTGTATTCAAATGTCTGGATGCCATTGAAGAATATTTAGATTGCATTATCAATACTTCCGATGAAGGAGAGAATGATAACGAAGATATTATTGGTATGTTAAATGCCTGCTTAGACGGCGGTTCTGTAACTGCAAAGACTGAACCGGAACCTCAAAAGGAGGAAGCCTCTAAGGATGTTAGTGATGACGGAGACAGAGCCAAATTCAAACATATCGAAATTGCCGATTTTGAAAAAAATGCGATTTCAGAAGCAAAAGCTCAGAATAAAAATGTTTTCGGTGCAACGGTTTATATTGATGAAAACTGTATTTTAAAGGCGGCCAGAGCATTTCTTGTATTCAAAGGCATTGAAGGTGTAGGAGAGATTATCAAATCTGTACCGGTTGTTCAGGATATTGAGGATGAAAAATTTGATTTTGATTTTTCTATGATTATCATTTCCGACAAATCTATCGAGGATGTAAAGAAAACAATCATGAATGTATCGGAAATCAAAGATGTTGTGATTGAAGACTTTGATGTATCTGATGACATAAAGGTTGTAAGCTCTGTTCAGAAGGAAGAGGAACCGAAGAAGGAAGTAAAGGAAGAGACGAAGAAAAAGACAACCCCTGCAAAGACCGGTAAGGCGGTTGCAAACCGTTCCGTTCGTGTGGATATTGAGAAGCTTGATATCCTGATGAATTTAGTCAGTGAGTTGATTATTGCAAAGAATGGTCTTGTTTCTGTAAGTAATCAGGAAGACAGCAAGACATCTATGCAAAGCTTTAATGAACAGATTGAATATCTGGAACGAATTACGACAAATTTACATGAGTCTGTTATGAAAGTCAGAATGGTGCCGATTGAAAGCGTTGTAAACCGTTTTCCTCGTATGATTCGTGACTTAGCTAAAAAATTAGGAAAAGAAATGGAACTGATCATGACCGGTGAAGATACCGAATTGGATCGTACGGTTATTGATGAAATTGGCGATCCATTGATGCATATGTTACGTAATTCCGCTGACCATGGCCTGGAATCTACCATTGACCGATTAAAGCTGGGCAAACCACAGGTTGGTACCATTCAGTTGAACGCATATCAGGAAGGTAATAATGTTATCATTGATGTAATTGATGATGGTGCCGGAATTGATGTAGAAAAGGTCAAAGCTTCTGCAATTAATAAGGGACAGATTACAGAGGAACAGGCTGAAATGATGTCAGAGAAGGAAGCAATCGATCTTTTGTTCCGTCCTGCATTTTCAACGGCGGAAAAAATTACCGATGTATCCGGCAGGGGTGTTGGACTGGATGTTGTTAAGAATAAGATTGAAGGTCTTGGCGGTGATGTAGAAGTTTCAACCAAATTGGGAGAGGGAACTAAATTTACCGTTCGTCTTCCTTTGACCCTTGCGATTATTCAGGCATTAATGGTTGAAGTCCATTCTGAAAAATATGCAATTCCTTTGAATTCTATTGAGACGATAGAGGATGTTATGGCAAGTGATATCAAATATGTTCAGCAGAAGGAAGTAATTAATTTACGTGGTTCTGTCATTCCTCTGATTCGTCTGGATGAGATTTTGGAATGTCCTCCTAGAGAAACTGAGCCGGAAAATCTGGTCGTTGTGATTGTTAAGAAGGGTGAAAAACAAACCGGTCTTGTAATTGACAACCTGTTAGGACAGCAGGAAATCGTAATCAAGCCATTAGGTAAATACATTCATATTCATAAGATTATCAGTGGTGCTACAATTCTTGGCGATGGCGAAGTTGCGTTGATTATTGATTCAAATACATTGGTATAGGAGGTACGGGACTATGGATGAAAATACAGTTATGAATGATGCAAAACAATATATCGTTGTAAAATTAGATAACGAACAGTATGGTATTGATATTTCCTTGATTGATAATATCGTGCGGATGCAGCAGATTACAAGAGTTCCTATGGCTCAGCCGTTTTTTTCCGGTGTAATCAATCTGCGTGGTGAAATTATTCCGGTTCTTAACCTGCGTCTGCGTTTCGGATTGCCTTTTAAGGAGTACAGTAATACCACAAGAATTATTATTATCAAACCTGAAAGCAATGCCAAAATCGGTGTTTTGGTAGATGAGGTAAGAGAAGTCGTTACGTTAGATGATGATGATATTGAAAAAGCAGTGTATGATGAACAGGGAATTAACCTGATTGGAGTAGGTAAATACAAGGATTCCCTTATTTCGTTGTTAAATATTCAGGGTATTATATCTGAGTTGGATATTAATTAGGAGATATTTATATGGCAGAACAAAAACTGACAAAAGAAGAATTAGATGTTCTAAGAGAGATAGGCAATATTGGAGCCGGAAACGCAACAACTTCCCTTTCTGTACTGCTTCATTCTAATTTAAGAATGGAGATGCCGGTTGTAAATATTATGAATTTTGATGATATTGCAGAAATCATCGGTGGTCCGGATGTGATTGTTACTGCTGTTTTGACACATTTTTCCGGAGATATTCAGGGAATGACTTTATTTGTTCTGGAAAAAAAGGATGCCAGGAATCTGGCGGGAACCATGCTTGGCAAGTCTTATGAGGAAGAACATGATTTTGACCATATGGACAAATCCGCACTAAAGGAAGTAGGAAATATTATAATGAGTTCCTATTTGTCATCCATTGAAACATTGACAAATCTTACCTTTAATGTAGAGCCGCCTATGATTTGTGTCGATATGGCAGGATCGGTGTTAAGTCTTCCGATTATTGAATTAGGACAGATTGGTGACAAGGCACTGATTATTGATTCTAAAATTTTAGATAATAATGAGCCGATTAACGGCTTCTTGTTGATGGTAACAGATGAACAGTCTTATGGAAATATTTTTAAGGCGCTAGGAATCGGGTGTTAGATATGGGAGAGACGATCAAGGTTGGAATTGCTGATTGGAAAATATGTAATATTCCAGACCAGATTACAACAATTGGTCTTGGTTCCTGTGTAGGTGTAGTGCTGTACAGTAAAGATGCTGATTATTGCGGGTTATTGCATATTTTGCTGCCTTCGAGTGTAGAGATAAAAAATAATACAAACCGTGCAAAGTTCGCAGATACAGGAATCGAAGATATGCGAAATGAATTAATCAAGCGAGGTATCGGTGAACGGAAAATGATTGCCAAAATTGCCGGTGGTGCAGCAATGTTTCAATTTAACAGTAATTCAGAGCTTGGAACCATTGGGGACCGGAATATTAAGGCTGTAAAAGATGCGTTAAAGCAATACGGAATTCCTATTGTTTCTGAGGATGTTGGTAAAGATTATGGAAGAACTATCATTTTTTCTCCCGAGACAAAGCTGCTTACAATTCGTTCAGCCGGAAAAAATGATATAACTATTTAATTTGGAGAAGACCTGATGAAATTACAGTATGTAAGAGCGTTTATTGTTTTGGTGGCCGGTTTGATAACATTGATTCTTAACATAAAGACACAAAAGGATGTAACAACATCTTTGCTTATTTTGTTAATCGTGTTAATCGTTTTTTATTTGATTGGTACACTGATAACGGAAATAATTGAAAAGAGTCTGCAACAATCCGATAAAAATCCCAATTTGGAGATTGTTAACAATGAGGATGAAGAAGAGGAGACGCAAACAGAAGAAGTTCATGTTTCTTTTGATGAGGAAGAAACAGAATAGAGGTGTTAGATGGACGATATAAAGAAAACACAATTATGGGAGGAATATGCGAAAACAAAATCAGACCAGGTTCGTGAACAGTTGATTTTGGAGTATGTTTCTTTGGTTAAGCTTGTAGCAGGTCGTCTCAACATGTATTTAGGCTATACTGTGGAATATGATGATTTGGTAAGTTACGGTGTATTTGGGTTGATAGATGCGATTGATAAGTTTGATCTTTGTAAAGGAATCAAATTTGAAACCTATGCCAGCCTTCGAATCAGAGGCTCTATATTAGACCAGATACGAAAGATGGATTGGATTCCCCGTTCTGTCAGACAAAAACAAAAACAGATAGAAAGTGCAATTTCAAAGCTGGAAAAAGAAAAAGGTTCTAATGTCAGGGATGTTGATATTGCAAATGAGCTCGGTATATCTTTGGATGAATACCGTGGTTGGGAAAGTCAGACTAATATTTCCAATGTTGCATCCTTAGACGAATTTATGGAGCAGGGAACAGAAGGAACCGTAAAGGAATTTCGCAACAGTACCTATATTGAACCGGAGGATGCTGTTGACCGTGAAGAAATCAAAAATATGCTGATGGAAGCTTTGGAGTTGTTGACGGAAAAAGAAAAGAAGGTTGTTCTTTTGTATTATTATGAGGATTTAACCTTGAAGGAGGTTGCCGGAGTATTAGAGGTTTCAGAATCCAGAATCTCTCAGCTACACTCAAAGGCTTTAGAAAAGATGAAAAAATATTTAGGAAAATATTTTGAAATACTAATGGGATAAGAAAATCGGAGGAAGAATGAAGTATTTAAATGGTTTTTTTCAACTGGATATTCGCGAGAATGCTACCTATGTTTTGGTATACCCGCCAAAGGAAGACGGCAAACAGGTCACTGTTCAGGAGTTTGTTGAATATATAGAACGTTGTGGGATTCATAACTATGATCTGGTCCAACTGAATAAGGATTTTTCCGATGTTTCGGAGAAGAAAGAAATATTTGTTTCTTCCGATGTTATATCCGAGGTAAACGAAACCGCAAAAGTACGGATTTCTTCTGACCGGATGACAGTGTATATTCGTTTTTATCCGCCTTCTAAGCATGGTAAGCTTATGACGGAACGGGATATATTAAATGAACTCATTCGGGAAAAAATCAAATACGGAGTTTCCGGAAAAATCGTAAAAGCATATCTAAACGGACGTCAGTTTTGCAGAGATATTCCCATTGCAAAAGGAAAAGCCGTGGTGCAGGGTGTGGATGCAAGCATTGATTACAAATTCGAGACATGTCCGACAGCGAAGCCGAAGTTAAATGAAGACGGTAGTGTAGATTTTCATGAATTGAATTTGTTTACACCTGTGAAGGCAGGGGATTTGTTAGCACAGCTGACACCGGAATATACAGGCGAAGAGGGTATTGATGTATACGGTAACAAGATTCTTCCTCGGAAGGTTCAAAGACTGGTCTTGAAGCACGGTAGAAACATTCGGATGTCGGAGGACAGATTAAGCATTTATTCTGAGATTGACGGAGACGTTAAGTTAGAACAGGATACGGTATTTGTATCTAATACCTATAATGTAGCTGCGGATGTAGATGCCTCCACGGGAGATATTGATTATAACGGTAATATTACCATTGCAGGAAATGTGCGTTCCGGTTTTACGGTTAGAGCGACCGGAGATATAGAAGTAAACGGTATCGTAGAAGGAGCTACATTAATTTCCGGAGGTAATATAGTAATCAAACGTGGTGCCCAGGGTATGGGAAAGGCAATCCTTGATGCAAAAAATGATATTGTTACCAAATTCATTGAAAGCTGTACTGTAAAAGCCGGCCATATTATTAACACGGGTTCAAGCCTTCATTCTGATTTGACTGCAGGAGCATCAGTGATTGTCAGTGGTAAAAAAGGATTTTTGATTGGTGGAAATATTTCTGCAGGACAAGTAATCGAAGCTTGTGTAATCGGTAACAAAATGAATACCCAGACCATTCTCCGAGTTGGCGTGGAGCCGGAGGTGATGGATCGGTTCAAAGAGCTGACAGTCAGTATAAAGGAAAAACAGGAAGAAATACTGAATCATCAGCAAATCCTTAACGGTCTTAAGAAAAAATTAAAGGAAGGGAATAAGCTTTTACCGAACCAGATTATGATTGCAAAGCAATCCACCGAGCGATTGACTGCTTTGAATGGACAGCTTGAAAAAGAATCCGAGGAATATATTAATTTAAAACAGGAAATTGAGAATAATAAAGATGGAAAAGTAATTGTAGATCATGTTGTTTTTCCGGGTGTGTGTATTTATATTTCAAATCGGGTATACCCTGTAAAGGATAATCGAAGCAGATGTCAGTTCCGAATTGACGGTGCTGATGTGGTAACTCTTCCGATTTGAAAAAAAAGGTGGTGCTTTTATGATACGTCCCATAGAAATGCAGATGATTCTGCCTCGTTCGGAATCAGTTGGTAATATGCAACAGAATGAAATGCAGCATGCCGTTACGGTGAATAACAATGCGGCAACTGAGGTTTTAAAAAATGAACAACGCCTTAGTGAGACGATTGTGAAAAAAGAAGAAAAACAGTTTGACACATTTCAGTATGATGCAAAAGAGGAAGGAAATGGTAACTACAAAAATACAAATAAAAGAAAAAAGGGCAGTAAAACTTCACAACCAGAAAAATCGTCAAGTCATTTGGACGTGACAAAGCAGGAAAACCGGCAGGATGTTCAGCCGAGAATTGATATTCAAATATAACAAAATAACCAGAGAGGAAGTTAAATATGACAGCAACCATTGTAGTAATGATAATTATTGGAATTATATTTATTTTTGTAAGTTATTTCATATCAGAGAAAATAGCATCTGAAAGTCAAAGTAAAAATGAAGATTTGTTAACCGTTGATGAAAACTATAAGTTCTCTGACAGGGAGCTTCAGATTATAAAGACAAAGATAGAAGATGTTATCGCAAGACAGGCAAAGGACATTTTATATGAAACAAACGATTCTTTAGCTTCTATGGCAAATGAAAAAACAATGGCATTAGGCGATTATGCGGTATCCGTTTGTGATGAGATTGAAAAAAATCACAAAGAGGTTATGTTTTTGTACAGTATGTTGGATGATAAGCAAAAGGAATTAATGGAAACCGTCAAAAAAGTAGATGAAATGAAGGCAGACATTAATGAATTGTTAAAACAATACGAAGCACTTCCGGATTTGTCAAAGACTGCTGCATTCATTGACAAGGCAGCCGATGACAGGAAAGAAGAGCCAAAGAAAGAGGACGTGGAAGAGAAAAGAGATTATCCGAAAAATTCCGCATTAGATCAGTTGTCGGCATTAAAACAGTCGTACAAGGAAGTTGTTAAGGAGAATGATACGGTATCTGTTTCGGATACAAAAAAAGAAGATTCGGAAGTAAAAGAAAAGGAGGAACCGACGGCATCTGAATCAGAGAAAACGGAGCACTCCGAAAGCAGCGTAGCACAGGTAGAAAAAACGGATACAGATACTATGGAAGAGGTATTGGTTGAAGATGATGATCCTTTTGCGGAAATTGATCATACAGATATAGATTTTGACGATGTTATGGATGAGGAATTTGAAGAACAGGATAATTCAAATGATATTATTCTTGAAATGTATCGTAATGGAAACAGTATTTTAGACATTGCAAAGCAATTAGGACTGGGTGTGGGTGAAGTACGCCTGGTAATTGATTTATACCAAGGAGAATGATTATGAAATTTCGATATTTTTTAAGAGGCTTAGGTGCCGGTATTGTTTTCTCAGCTATTATTTTTGTCATTGCTTACAATAGTAAGGGAACAGAAATCAGTGACGAGGAAATTATCAGACGGGCGAAAAACTTAGGAATGACAGAGTCTCAGGATCAAATCGGTGCTCTGTTGGAGGAACGGACTGACGAACAAACCTCTCAGGGAAAAGAGGATGCAGAGCAAAAAAATACGGAACAGAAAACAAAAGAGGACACAAAAACAACAGGGACAAAGAATTCAGATGCCGGTCAGACAGAAAAGCCGACAACAGAAGAGGACAAACAGGAATCTGTTGAATTGGTGGTAACCTCCGGTATGTCATCTTATCCGGTTTGCCAAAAGCTGCAGGAATTGGGATTGATCGATAATGCAGAAGAATTTGATGATTTTTTGATTGAAAAAGGATATGCAAGTAAAATCAGTGTTGGCACCCATACCTTAAAGAAAGGAATGACAAAAGAAGAAATTGCGTATGCAATTTCAGATAAATAAAAAAAGTCCTTGTGGTATTAATATTTCTATGCTATAATACCACTCGGTAAAAATAAAACACAGTAGTGGATTTCCGATTATGGTGCATATGTGCAATCAGGGACGCGTGTTGTAGGTGTGTTTGTCGGATTAGAAACTGCTGGAAGGAAAAACCAGGAGGTATATTATGAGCGTTATTTCAATGAAACAGTTATTGGAAGCAGGTGTACATTTCGGACACCAGACAAGAAGATGGAACCCTAAGATGGCTGAGTACATTTATACTGAGCGTAACGGAATCTACATCATTGACTTACAGAAGTCAGTTGGTAAAGTAGACGAAGCTTATGAAGCAATCAAGAAATGTGCTGCTGAAGGTGGTAAGATCTTATTCGTAGGAACAAAGAAGCAGGCTCAGGATTCTGTTAAATCAGAGGCTGAAAGATGCGGTATGTATTTCGTAAACGAGAGATGGTTAGGTGGTATGTTAACAAACTGGAATACCATTGAGACTCGTATCGCTACATTAAAGAAATATGAGCAGATGGAAGAAGACGGAACATTTGATGTTCTTCCAAAGAAAGAAGTTATTAAGATTAAGAAAGAGATGGAGAAGCTTACTAAGAACTTAGGCGGTATTAAGGAAATGGGCGGCGCTCCTGACATGATTTTTGTAGTAGATCCACGTAAGGAAAGAATTTGTATTCAGGAAGCTCATTCATTGGGAATTCCTTTAGTTGGTATTGCTGATACAAACTGTGACCCTGAAGAATTAGATTACGTTATCCCAGGTAATGACGATGCAATCCGTGCAGTTAAGTTAATTGTTGCTAAGATGGCAGATGCTGTTATCGAAGGTAATCAGGGTGTTGACGCTGAAGTTTCTGAAGAAGAAGTGGATGCTGAATAATTACAGCATAATAAGCCTCAGCCACGTGACTGGGGCTTTTTTTAAGAATTATAATTAGATTAATTTATGGAGGATATTAAAATGGCTATTACTGCAGGTATGGTAAAAGAGTTAAGAGAAATGACAGGTGCCGGAATGATGGATTGTAAGAAGGCACTTACAGAGACAAATGGTGATATGGATGCAGCTGTTGAAGTATTAAGAAAAAGCGGTGCTGCTAAGATGGAAAAGAAAGCTTCCCGTATTGCCGCAGAGGGTATTGCCCGAGTTGCCAGCGATGGTAAGAATGCAGTAGTTGCAGAAGTTAACTCAGAGACCGATTTCGTTGCAAAGAACGAAACATTCCAGGAGTTTGTTCAGGTTGTTGCTGATACAGCACTTGCATCTGGTTTAAATGGTGGTGCAAACGGAGAAGATATCGAAGCAGTTCTTGGAATGAACGGTTTAAATGAACTTTTAATTGAGAAGACAGCTACAATCGGTGAGAAATTATCAGTTCGTAGATTTGGTAAGGTTTCCGGTGATTGTGTAGCAACATATCTTCATGCAGGCGGAAAAATCGGTGTAGTTGTTGCTGCTACAGGAGCAACAGGTGTTGAGGAAGCTTTAACAAATATTGCTATGCAGATTGCTGCTATGAATCCTGAGAAGATTTCAAGAGATGATTACTCTGCTGAGGAGCTTGGTAAGTTAAGAGAAATCGTTATCGACAGCGCTCTGAATGATCCTGCATCATTACCAAAGCCAATTCAGAATGAATTATATGCTAAGGTTGAGGCTGATAACTTATTCTCAGAAGAAGATGCTGCTGTTTTAGCAGAAAAGAAGAATGATAAGTATTTATACAACTTCTTATCAAAGGAAGCTATCGCAAAGCTTGCTGAATTAGCAATGGCTAACAAGGATGCTTATATTTCTAACAAAATCTTTTCAGGCTTAGTTGAAGGTCGTATTTCTAAGCAGATTAAGGAAAATGCACTTCTTGAGCAGACATATGTTAAGGCTGAAGATGGTAAGCAGTCAGTTGCTAAGTACCTTGAGTCTGTAAATAAGGATCTTAAGATCACTGAGTTCGTTCGTTTCGAAGTTGGTGAAGGTATGGAAAAGAAAAATGAAGATTTTGCTGCTGAAGTGGCTGCACAGATGAACGCTTAATCTTACAGTTCGCATAAGAATTTGAACCGTATTATTATCATGTAAATCAACGAAAAACCTTGAATTTCCTATGAAAATGGGATAATTCAAGGTTTTTTTGCGTGTTGGGGAATAAAATTTGAATTATCGTAAATTACCGCTTATATTATCTCAAATTTGGTAAAAATTGGGGAGAGAGTTGGGGAAATTCGATTACCCAACTGGCGTGTGAAACTTTGCCTCATTTTTCTAAAATAAGTAGGTGAAGATTGCCTGTTTCATTTTTTGGGGAGTAGTGTAACTTCACAACTTTTGGTGTGTAGTATCGTGTGATTCCCCAACTTTTCGCAGCTTATCATGCAAAATAATAATTTGAAATACTCAGAAAGAGAGATTATAATGAGGATACAGATATTCAATTATTTGTATAAAGAAATACTTAGTAGTAAAAAGGGGAATAACATTGATTTTATACCATGTAACGTTATTTAATAAGCCAACACAGGAAATACTGATTCCACGAATACCAGGAGATACTTCTATAGGGGAAGAAGTTAAAACAAATAGAATATGCTTAGCACCAAGTATTTTTCAATGTTTACGTGCATTGGAGATATATAAGTATTTTCAAGAAGATACGCTAGATGTTAAAGTCTATAAGATGGTCGTTGATGAAAATGATGAACAGCTAATATCATGGAAGAAGTTATATTTAAATGGTTTGGTTGATGATGCCGCACTTACACATGAATATTGGTATAAAAGTAATCTTATTCCGATAGAATATAATGAATGTAAAATTAGTGAATGCGTTAAAAAGAGGTATATTATTATTCCCTCAAAAGAAAAAATGCGAATTAAAAAAATCATAGAAACAATGGGGGTATGTTTTGATAAATTAGAGAAATATAATGCATTTCAAATTATGAATGAATGGCTTCCACGACAATCAGAAACATTTCAAGATCAAGTAAAAAAGAAATTAATACATAAAGTTGAAGAATATACAGAAGAGTCTGCTGAAATTTATAAGAAAATATTCAGAAATACTCCAGAACGTTTTCGTGAAGAAAAAGATTTTCGAGAAATTGAATATCTTGAAAAATGTAAAATTGAATATATTACATAGCCGATTGATAAAAATTAAATGTCAGTCGGCTTTTTTATGCCTATTTTTATACATAGCTAGTCCATAAAATGGATTGGCTATTAAATTTTTCGAGGAAGGAGGAAACTATATGACCAAGTGTAAAGTAATTGCCCTTGCAAATCAGAAGGGAGGAACAGCCAAGACCACAACAACATTAAATCTGGGAATCGGTCTTGCACATCAGAGGAGAAAAGTATTATTGGTTGATGCTGATCCACAAGGGGATTTAACAACTGCATTGGGGTGAAATGACGCAGATAATCTTTCGATTACATTGGAAACACAAATGAAGAAGATATTACAAGACGAACCGTTATATGATATGTCGAATCAGGAAGAACCTGTAAAGGTAGCAGAGCATAAAGATCTTGAGGATGAAGGTCAGACCGTAACCATCAAAGAAGTACCGGAAACACCAACCCCAGAGATGCCAGGTACTACTACAAAAACCAGTACCCCTCAAAAAACAGGCGATACTGCGAAAGCAGCTTTATGGATAGCCATTCTGGTATTATCAGCAGCCGGAATTACAGGAGTACGCATCTAGAACAAAAAGAAACAGATCAAGAGATTAGGAATTGAAGAAAAGAAAGAAGAGGAGGAGTAAAACAGAGGGTGGCGATAAGCCACCCTTTGATGATGAAATAAGAAAAATCAGAAAGCAATAAAAGTATTACAGCGTTTATTTGATGCTGGATACGGAACGGAAAAAGAGATTGTCAATATGGCGATGGATGAGATGCTTGCTTTGCTGGGAGTGAATGTAGCAGAGCTGTGTGTTATCAGTGAGTTACAGAAAAGCATTAAGGCAAACAAAGTGATAAGCTATTTGTCAGAGAAAACGGAAGCAAGGGAAGAAATGAAAGGAGCAGATTATGGTGGAACGACCTAAATATTTGGAAATGACATTATCACAATTGAAATCATATGTGGAATCTTTAGAGAGTAATGTCCTTCTGGTTGTAGAATTTCCAAAAGAAGATCAGAAGGATGGACTGGGAGAGATAAAGAGTAAAACTATGTCACAACATGCCGTAATTTTTTTACAGCATGTTGTTGCGAACAGAGTGAAAATTGGTTATACTGTAAGCATAGAATTATACATTAATAATCTTTTGAGAGGATGGTATAAGATATGCTTAAAAAATTCACGTTAAAGAATTACAAAAATTTTAAAGATGAAATTATGATAGATTTTGAAAATATTGCAGGTTATCAGTTTAATACAGATTGTCTTTCAGATGGTATCATCGGCAAAATGTTGATTTATGGACGTAATGCGACTGGTAAGACGAACCTTGGAAGAGCAATTCTTGATATTGGTTCAACAATGTTTGGCGGGACAAGATATGCGAGTAATGGAATTTTACTCAATGCGGATTCCAAAGAAGATGCAGCAATGTTTCAATATGAATTCAGATTTGAAGATACAGAATTAAGTTACAAATATTCGAGATTATCAAATCAGGAATTACGTGAAGAAGAATTATCTGTAAATGGAAAAAGCATTTTTAAATGTAATTTTGGTTTACGAGAATACAATTTTGATAATTTAGATTGTATTGATGCAGAAACTGCCAATATAGAGCGCTATTTACAATCACTGGAAGTTGGAGAAGATGATGAAATCAGTGAACCAAAACTTCCATTTTTGAGATGGCTGATCAGTAATGTGGCTTTGAAAAATGATTCATCTCTTATCCAGTTATTGAATTATGTTAGAAGAATGGTGATGATTACGGTAGGAAATGGGATGCAGTATCGTTTTGGAAGACTGAATCAAGGTTTTTATGAGAGTCTGGAAAATCCGGAACATCTGAAGGATTTTGAAGATTTTTTAAATGCAATGGGTATTGAATGTAAATTGGTATTAAAAAAATTACCAGACGGACAAAGAGAACTGTATTTTTCACATGAACAATTAGTTCCATT
>CAKRAK010000014.1 GCA_934294885.1 uncultured Lachnospiraceae bacterium
CGACCATAAAATCAAGTACACTATATGTTTTTCCAAAGCCGGTCGGCATATCTAACAAAAACAATCCTGCATCCATTTCCTTGCAAAAATTTACAATCGCCTGTTTCATAGTACCTCCAATTTTTTTAGTTTATCGTCTATCATTTATACAATATCTACGTAATATCTTCCATTCCATTGCTGTTTCAATTTCCTCTATCTCGTCATAGAGCTTGTCAAGACACATCTGCATGTCCTCATACTTCTTATCGTAATGTTTGTCTGATACGGATAAGTTATCCATCTAATTTGCCAGCTTATTCTTGGCACCGGTCACCTGCTTCAATCGTTCCTGTAAACCTGTATGCTATCAAGCTCCTGCGTATGTATTTATCCAATGCTCTACACCTCCGCGTCTCTTTGTCCCAACGGAATTATATTTCTGTTCCATCAATATTTCAAGAAGAAAAAGAACAGGCACTAATAACTGCCACTATTCTCTCTAAATTCTCGGTTTCACTATTAAATCAACCCCAAACACTTCACTAAAATAATCCGATATCTTTTGAGCAAGTTCTTCATTTTTATTCAATCTATAAATAGGGTGTTGCTCTGGTTGTGCATTTCTAATTAGGGCATTCGAAGCGCTTAATCGCTTTTCTGTACTAAGTCGATTAACAAAAACTTTATGAAGACTATTGTATAATGTACGTCCTTTCCAAAATTGTTCTAAAGAGCTTGTTTCAAATACAAATCCCGACTCCAGTAATCTATAATTTCCTTCTGCATCCTTATAAAAATGTTCTTCCAAAAAGATTTTTCACCTATTTCTCTACAATAGTCACTTTCACTGGTTTTAACTACTACCTTTTCTATATGATTTGTGCAATCAAGCGATGATTCGATATCTTTTAACACTCGGCTTTTACCACTATTATTTGCCCCCGTAAAAACCACGATACTGTTTTTCTCAAGCAACAATTCCGTATTATCATTGAATTTAATTTTTTTAAAGCATATTTGTGGTTTTTCTTTCATAACCTCTTTATCTTTTTCATCTGTGCTCATAATCTTCCTCCAACATCATCTTTTACTTCTAATTGCTCCCACCAGCTCATGCACAGTCGTACACGGGCACATCTCTGATGGCTTTGTCTTGCCTTCTCTTTTACACTGTTCCAGCTTCTGCTGTGCTATCTGGATTGCCTTTTCCTCGTCACCGGCTTTACAGATTTTTCCATACATCTGCTCATCAGCTTTAGAATATTTCTGTCTGGTCTTGGCTTCATATACTCGTCCAAATTCAGAGCAGCAAGTCCAAGAGTCCCTAATTGCCGGCATGAAACCAAAGTAGGCATACATCCATATCTCAAAGCATGGATTGGACCAACCCACTTGTATTCCTTTATCCTCTGCCTCTTTTATAATCTCATCAAACCCTTGCACTTGATCTCTATCAAACACAATCCAAGGAATACGATACTGAGCATCGTAAGCAGTAAGTTCCAGACATTTATCAATCATAGTACGAGTCTTGGTTTCTACAACCTTTATTACAAGCTTATTTCTTATATCTTCTGGCAATGCCTGATGAAGACCGATAAAGAAGCAGCGTTCCGTAGCTTCTGTATCCGTAACAATCAAGTAGTAGCCTAATTCCGGTACTTTGAATTGTTTTCTCTGGTCTCTCGTTTTTCTATTACCTGTTCTGTCTTTTTTCGCCATACTCAATCCTCCTCTTTATGAGGTGATAAGCCTGTTCCCTTAGACACTTCTATAAGGGCATCTTTGAAGATGTCCAATGCCTTAAGCGTAGGAATTGCACCATATTTTCCAATCAAATAATTCTTTTCATAGTTTTCATCCTTACGGATACGAGAACCATCCTCATCCACAAAGTCAGCCAATGAGTAAAGTGTGGATACACCTCTTTCATCCTTTTCCACAAACCAAATTTCGTCACGGCGCAACAACTGGTTCGATAGCTGCCATGTATCATGGGTTGTAAATACAATCTGAGCGTGGTTGGTATTAATTTTCGGATTCAAAAATGTAAGCAGGAAATTCCTTACAAGTAACGGATGCAAACGAGCATTTAATTCATCAATGAAAAACACGCTGCCCTCCTCCAACACTTCCTGCAATTCCGGATATAACGCAAACATCTTCAAGGTTCCGGCTGACTCCAATCCCAGAGGAATTTCTGCCATTTCATCAGAATCAATCATCTTGTGAAGTGCGTTAATCTTGTATCTCTCTTCCTTACTTTCAGCCTCCTGAGGAACCTTTTCAATTCTGAAATCCTTGATATGCTCATCAAAAGATGCGAAATATTCTACAACCTTCTGCTGTACATTCTTATCTTCCACAAATCCCTTAGGCAATCTGCGAGACATAAAGAAATTGGTAAAGAAATCGCCAAAATCAGCAAACTCATTTGCAAGGAACCAATCCCTGATTGCCTTACACTTTCCAATCTTCAGCTTTGCTCCCAATGATATAATAAGCACCTGCTTTTCCAATGCCACCTGAATATTATTCCTACTGTTTTTAGGAAAACCGGATAAATCAAGCTCCTCATCTATAGTTCTACGATAAAATACAGTGCTGTACTTTCTTGCAGTCTTTGCCTTAGAATTAAGCCACTCTTCCGTTACACCTTCCTTGTTGATACAGAAACCATAGTTATAAGTTCTTTCAGACTTATCTCCGGGTAATGTAAAATACACTTCAAAGCTGGATTCTGCATTAGCAGATGTGGAATCAAACAAGAATGGGGTCGGTCTAAACTCCTCAAACTTTTCCTCTTCGTCTCCATACTTAAAGGAATCTGCAACATAATCAGACATATATTCAAAAGCATTGTATATATTAGACTTTCCACTTGCATTTGCACCATAAATGGCAGCAACCGGCAAAATCTTCTCACTACCAACAGTCACAACTCTGTCTGAGAACTCAGTCATCTTCGCCGCAGACAAATCTAAAGTAGCCTCTTCTCTAAATGATTTGAAATTTTTAAAATTAAATTGAATTAACATGATTGCTACCTCACCTTCTTTTCTAATTTCTATTATATACAGTTTTTTATAAAAATCAACATTCAAATGCGGTTTTTTCTCATTTTTATGTATTTTTTACTTGAAATTTAAAAAAACACTTGATTTGTATATCGTACAAATCAAGTGTTTTCCGTCGTAAAGTGAATTTCAAAATTCCACTTTTTTATCCATAAAAACATTAAATCCAGAATTTACTCTTGCACATAGTTTTTGATACAATTTCACATGGTTAGTATCTTTTGAATGTGAATACTCATCAGGAAAATCACTTCCAATGTATATCATCTCATTTGTATCAAAAATTTCAGTGCAAACACCTATATACTCCTTCAAATAGCTTTCTACCACATTCCAATCAATTTTTTTACTTGAGGGATAATTTAACAACCGTTTCTACATGCCCGCTCATGGGAAACATATCCGTGGCACAAAACTTCTCCAACTCATATCCCCCATCCTGCAAGAGCTTCACATCCCGCGCTAAAGTTGCCGGATCACAGCTTACATAAATGATACGTTTCGGCTGCATTTTAAGCATGGTATTGATTGCCACCACATCACAGCCTTTTCTCGGAGGATCCACCACAATCACATCTGCATAGACACCATTTTTTTCGTATTCCTCCGGTAAAACCTCTTCCGCTTTGCCAACAAAGAATTCCACATTATGAAATTCGTTAATTTTCGCATTCATATTTGCATCCTCAATAGCTGCAGGAACAATTTCCACACCATATACCTTTTTGGCTTTCTGCGCCAGAAATAAAGAAATGGTTCCGATTCCGCAATACAAATCCCATACAGTTTCATTTCCGGTAAGATCTGCATATTCTAAAGCTTTTCCATAAAGCTTTTCCGTTTGAATCGGATTTACCTGATAAAATGACAGTGGATTAATCTGGTATTTTACATCCCCTATATAATCGGTAATGGTATCGCTGCCCCACAGAGTTCGGCATTGTGTTCCTAAGATCCGGTTCGTTTTTTCCTGATTTATATTGACAGAAATACTGGTCATTCCCGGAATTCCCGAAAGACAGTCCACAAGCTCGTATTCTACATTGCAAACCTTTTCATTCCCCAAATTGCCGGGCATCCTGCCAATCAGTTCCTTTCCGTTTATAACGACACACACCATTATTTCACCGGTTCTTCTTCCAACTCTGGTTAAAATGTGACGAACAAGCCCACTATGCTTTTCCTCGTCATAAGTTTCCACCTGATAGGTTTCCATAAATGTCCGGAACCGTCTGATAATCTCATCGTTGACCTCGTCCTGCAAGAAGCACACATCTGTATCTATTACATCATGGGTACGTCCTGCATAAAAACCAATTACCACATTTCCGTTCTTATCTCTTCGGACAGGAAACTGTGCCTTATTCCGGTATCTTAAATACGGCGGCAGTCCTGACGGATTTTGATCGTCCATTCTTTCGCAACCGGCAGCTCCATTCATTCCGATGATGGGTTCCATCTTAGTCTCAGCATCCTTTACCCCGCCAATCCGTTTCAGACAATTTAAAACCTTATCCTGCTTCCATTTTAGCTGTTCCTCATAGCTGACATGCATAATCTGGCATCCACCGCAACGCTTTCCATGAGGACAAATCATGTCAACCCGGTACGGAGACGGCTTTACTATCTCCATCAGACGACCATATGCATAATTCTTTTTTACCTTGATAATCTTAACTTTCACAATATCTAAAGGAGCTGCATCCTTCACAAATACTGCCATACCGTCAATATGACCGATTCCCTCTCCCTCTGTTCCAAAATCATCTATTGTAATTTCATATTCCTGATTCTTTACTAATTCCATATATACTCCATTCCACCTGCACATGCTACTGTCTGATATGTTACAAAGCATAAAAAATGATGCCACACATATCACTAACACTATGTAGCAAAGACAGTAAAAACCTTAAATTATCACCCATTTATTGCTAATTTCATTTTATCATATCATATTTCCAAACGAAACTGTACGGGAAATAAAAATAATTGTATCATTATGCGAAAAACAGCTTTCGAAAGCAGATGATGGTTCCTTATAAGGACATCTGCTTCCGTCGGTACTTAATAAGTGCGAAGCACGAATTTAGTACCGCTGCGAGAAGCAGACAGTGGAAACCTTCCTTGGAAGGAAGCATCTCTGCGAGAGAAGTCGTCCGGGTAAGAATCATCCCAACGATTACTTTTCAGTAACATTTTTATAATGTGAATAGACATTCACTGTCGAAAATTGTATAATTAACTCATGTTCATGTTTTCTTCCATTTATCATATACATAGAAGAATAACAAGTCCGGAATATCCGGTGAACGATACAGAATAACGTTTTAGAAAAGGAGACGGCTATGGGTTTAATTAAAGCAATTGGTGGTGCAATTAACGGTGTTATGGCAGACCAGTGGAAAGAGTACTTCTACTGTGACGCGTTACCGGAAGATGTATTAGTAGTTAGGGGTCGTAAACGTGTACAGGGTAAATTCGGAACTAAGAATGATGGTAATGATAACATCATTTCAAACGGTTCTGTTATTGCAGTCAACGAAGGTCAGTGTATGATTATTGTTGACCAGGGTAAAGTTGTAGAGTTTTGTGCGGAAGCAGGTGAATTTTTATTCCAGACTTCAACAGAACCAAGTTTGTTAAGCGGCAATTTAGGTGAAAGCATCAAACAGACATTCTCTACCATTGGAAAACGTTTTACTTTTGGTGGTGATACCGGTAAGGATCAGAGAGTTTATTACTTCAATACAAAGGAGATTCCAAACAACTTATTCGGTACTGCAAATCCGGTTCCATTCCGTGTTGTAGATAATAATATCGGCTTAGATGTAGATATTTCCATTCGTTGCAGTGGTAAATATTCTTTCCAGATTTTTGACCCGATTTTGTTCTATACAAATGTTTGTGCCAACGTAACAAGCGAATATAAGAGAGATCAGATCGACGGTATGTTAAAGAGCGAATTACAGACTGCATTACAGCCTGCATTTGCAGAGATATCCGCTATGGGTATCCGTTACAGTGCTGTTCCTTCTCATGCAAAGGAACTGGCTACCGCATTGAATAACGAATTATCAGAGACATGGGGTAATCTCCGTGGTATCCGTGTTATATCATTTGCCATTTCAACTATGAAAGCATCTGAAGAAGATGAGCAGATGATCAAAGATTTACAGAAAACTGCAGTTATGCGTAATCCGGGTATGGCTGGTGCCGCATTGGTATCTGCTCAGGCAGAAGCTATGAAGGCAGCTGCATCCAATACTTCAACCGGACCTATGATGGCATTTGCGGGAATGAACATGGCAACACAGGCAGGAGGCATGAATGCCAATGCATTATTTAATATGCAGGCACAGCAGCAGCAACAGCAGACACCTCCACCTACTTCACCGGCTCCAACCCCTGCTCCGGCAGCACCGGCAGAAGATTCATGGACATGTGCATGTGGTCACGCAGGCAATACCGGTAAGTTCTGTGCTGAATGTGGCAAACCAAAGCCGGAAGCACAGCCAGGCTGGACTTGTTCTTGTGGTTCTGTAAACCTTGGAAAGTTCTGTCCTAACTGTGGTGCAAAAAAACCGGCGGATGCTCCGTTATATCGTTGTGACAAATGTGGATGGACTCCGGAAGACCCACATAATCCTCCAAAATTCTGTCCGGAATGTGGAGATGTATTTGACGATAATGATGTTCAGTAATGGGATTATATCTTAAAATGAAAATGTGTATGGGTGATATCCTCACCCATACCATTTTTGTTTTCTAACGAGGAACTGTATCATTTTAGTACGGAATTAATGTTAACAATGATACAATTACCTGTAATTGATTTAAATGGAGGAGGAGACTCATGGATGAATTTAATATGAATGTAGTTGAAACAAAAGAAGAAACCGATAAGAAATGTCCCCGCTGCGGAGGTGTTATGGATTTTGACCCCGCTACCGGTAATCTTCACTGCCCATACTGTGACTACGAGGAAAATATCCCTGTAGAGAAAGATGAGCTAGGCAACGCAGAAGAATTAGACTTTGATTCTGCAGAATTTACCGCGAACAAGGACTGGGGTGTAGCAACCAAAACCGTTTTGTGTAAGTCTTGTGGTGCTGAATCCATTTATGATGCATTACAAACCTCTGCTGTATGTCCCTTCTGTGGTTCGAATCAGGTTATGGATCAAAATGATAAGGACACCATTGCACCGGGAGGCGTGGTACCATTTTCCATTACTGATAAAGAAGCCTCTGAGCTGTTTAAAAATTGGATCAAGAGGAAATTCTTCTGTCCAAAGCTGGCAAAGCAAAGTGCCAATCCTGATAAATTCAAAGGTATTTATCTTCCATACTGGACATTTGATACACAAACATTTTCTACCTACACCGGTGAATACGGAATCGACCATAAGAAAAAAGACCGGGACGGCAATACCATTGTAGAAACCGTTTGGCACCATACCAATGGCAAATACAGTGAGTTTATTGATGATGAGCTGGTAATTGCCACCAATAAACAGGATAAAAGCATGTTGAAGGGTATCGAACCTTTTGATACCGCCAATAACAAAGCATACAAACCGGAATACATTGCAGGCTTTGTTGCAGAGCGTTACTCTGTTGGATTGAAGGATGCCTGGAAAAAAGCAGAGACCTCTATCCGGAACAAATTAAGAAATCATGTATCCGATAAAATCCGGAATGAACACCGGGCAGACAGAACGAGAAATGTCAGTCTTACAACCAATTTTACCAATAAGACCTACAAATACCTGTTGTTGCCAATCTGGGTTTCCAATTTCAAATACAATGACAAGGTATATCAGTTTATGGTAAACGGAC
Organism: uncultured Lachnospiraceae bacterium; assembly: GCA_934294885.1. Classification (GTDB taxonomy): domain Bacteria; phylum Bacillota; class Clostridia; order Lachnospirales; family Lachnospiraceae; genus CAG-590. The sequence goes on from CAKRAK010000014.1 coordinate 7,901, forward strand.
AGACCGGCAAGATATCCGGTAAGACACCTCTTTCTATTCCAAAGATTGTGATTACCGTAATTGCTGTTATTGCTGTTATCGCCATTCTCTACTATCTGGGAGTGCTTAACTAATTAAAAAGTATACAGAGGAATCAGTTCATGTTAACAAAAATAATTATTATATTAGTATTATTATTAATCTTATTTGTTGCCGGAATTATCATCTACATTCAGGTATCCAAAAAAATCAAGCGGGTGTCTATGGAGTTATTCGGCACCTCCGATATTACACAGGTTGCAACGAATCTAAAACAGGAGGAAGCAAGTACACCCAAATCCGTATCCGGTATGACCAGTCTTCTGCTTCCTAAGATTAGCAGTGACTTTCCGGATTTTGAATATAATGAAATGAAAAGCCGGGCAGAAAATGTTCTTACAACTTATCTGCTTGCCATTAATGACCGTTCTGTCGGAACCTTACATAACGGAAATGATGAGTTAAAGCAGAAGTTAGAAAGCTATATCGAGATGTTGAACGGAAAGGGGCTTCATGAGCATTTTGAGCAGATTCGAATTCACCGGACAGAGATTAATCAATACAGAAAAACGGACGGCCGATGTATTATTACATTTCAGACTTCTTTAGAATGTTATCATTACACAACAGATGAGAACGGAACCGTAACATCCGGAGACAAGCAATACAAATATCAGACAAAATACAATACGGATATGATTTATATTCAGGATTTGTCTAAGGTTAAAAATGAAGGTGACTTTGCGCTGGGACTGAATTGTCCAAACTGCGGAGCACCCATATCCTCTCTCGGTGCCAAGCATTGTGAATACTGCGGAACACCGATTATTGAGCTTAACATCCGTTCCTGGTCCTTTAGTAACATAACGGAAATGTCATAACCACCGCGATTTCTAAAATATGATTGTATCTTCCATGTAATGTATAACGATACAAGAAAAACAAAACCTCAGGTGATTTGAAGGTTATATATCCTTCATTCCCACCTGAGGTTTTTTACGCTCATTACTTCTTCTCTTCTAACTCTTTTATAAATGCCTTGATCCTTGCCATTGCTTCCTTTAATTCGTCCAAAGAATATGCATAAGAAATTCGTAAAAATCCCTCTCCACAGTCTCCAAAGGCATCCCCCGGAACAACTGCTAATTTCTGGGAATTTAAAAGACGGATTGCAAACTCCTCCGACGAGATTCCAAACTTTTTAATACATGGGAACATATAAAATGCACCCTTTGGCTCAAAGCAGGGAAGTCCCATTTCCTTAAATTCATTTAAAAGAAATCTTCGCCTCTGGTCATAGGATTCTCTCATGTTTTCTACATCCTTGTCACAATCCCGCATGGCAGATATTGCTGCATACTGACTGGTAGTCGGTGCACACATAATGGCGAACTGATGAATCTTTGTCATCTGTTCAATAATCCGATCCGGACCTAATGCATAACCTAACCGCCATCCGGTCATGGCAAATGCCTTTGAAAAACCACTGATTACAATGGTTCTTTCTCTCATTCCCGGAAGAGCTGCTATACTTACATGCCCACTGGTATATGTTAGCTCGGCATAAATTTCATCTGAAATCACATACAGATCATGCTCCTTTATTACCTCTGCAATGGCTTCCAAATCTGGCTGTTCCATAATGGCACCGGTAGGATTATTGGGATAAGATAAAATCAAAATTTTTGTTTTATCAGTAATGGCAGCCTCTAATTCTTCCTTCGTTAACCGGAATTGATTTTCATTTTTCAAATCAATGGTTACCGGAACGCCGCCTGCCAAATCCACACAAGGCACATAAGATACATAGCATGGCTGAGGAATGATAACTTCATCCCCCGGATTCAGCATGGCACGAAGTGCCACATCAATTCCTTCACTGCCGCCTACCGTTAACAAACACTCTGTTTTCGGATTATAGGTTACATGAAATCTTCTTGTCATATAGCTGCATATCTCTTCCCGAAGCTCCATCAATCCGGCATTGGAAGTATAAAAAGTCTTTCCCCGTTCCAGGGAATAAATGCCTTCCTCCCGGACAGACCATGGTGTATCAAAATCAGGTTCCCCAACACCTAGTGAAATGGCATCCGGCATTTCACTTACTATATCAAAAAATTTACGGATACCGGATGGTTTCATCTGAACCACTTTATCTGCTAATGGATTTCTCATGCTGTTACCACCTGTCTTTCATCCTTCTTCTGCTGTTCAATCTTCGTTCCGGCTTCCTTATATTTTTTCAGGACAAAATGAGTTGACGTACTTAATACGCCCTCCATCGGTGCTAATTTTCTGGAAACAAACATAGCCACTTCCTTCATGGTCTTGCCTTCAATAAATACAGTCATGTCAAATCCACCGGACATTAAATAAAGAGAAGTAACCTCCTCATAGTTATAAATCCGTTCCGCAATCCGGTCAAAACCTTCCCCACGCTGAGGCGTAACCTTAACCTCAATTAAAGCAATCACCCTTTCGTCATCAGTTTTATCCCAGTTAATTACTGTATTATATCCGCAAATAATCTGTTCCTGCTCCATATCCCTTATGGTATTTTTCACAACGGACTCATCTAAGCCAAGCATGGTTGCCATATCCTTTGTGTCCATTTTAGGATTCTTCTCTAACATCTTCAAAATCTGTGTTCTTGTACTTTGCATATCATTCTCCTTTATATCTGCATTTTCTGACCGTAAAATACAACGTTCAGTGCATCCCCCTTCGGAGGCACAAGATACCGTTCTTCCTCTCCGATTATTACTTTACGATCCATTTTCTTCGTTGTTTTCCCAATTATATTTGCTTCAATGCCGGCTTCATGAAACTGCTTTACAAGAGCGTTACCCTTATCTGTAATTACCAGAAGGCTTCCCTGTCCGTTCATCATATAAGGATTCAGGTTAAAATACTCACAAACCTCTATAATTTCCTGTTTCATATAGATGTCGGAAAGCCGAAAGGTTCCTCCGCAGTTACAATTGCTAAGCATCTGCCATAATGCCCCGAATAATCCTCCGTTTGAAACATCATGCAAAATATAATCGGGCTGCATCGCGACTGCGGCCTCTAATACCGATAATTCCGGCATCAGAGATGTATATTCCATATACTGCGCCGCTTTATCAATATAGCTTACCGGATACCTTGTTATGAGCTCATCCTTTTTTAATTGAGCAAGCAAAGCACCTCCGTACATGCCGACCCATTTTGTCATAATAATATCCATGCCCGGTTTTACCTTAGAACAATCCATGCTCCATAAACGTTTGCCAAATCCGGTCACCACAACAGTAGGAAACTGCACAGATGGTATCAGCTCCGTGTGTCCTCCCAAAATGGCAATCTGCTTTTCTTCGCACGCCTTTGCCAGGCTATCCATAATCCGACGCAGATCCGCCTCTTCACTATGTTCCGGTAATAAAACAGCAAGCTCCACACCATAGGGCTTTCCACCTGCTGCGATTACGTTATTCAATGCATTATTAAGGGCATATATTTCATTTCCTGTATAGCAAAAGGCAGTGGAGGCCATCGCTGTTACGATATCGCCAACCACTGCTCCATCCCGTCCGATTCCCGGAGATACAATATCTTCTCTACGGTATCTGATAGGTGCTAATACAGAACGCTTTAATGTATGCTCCGGTAATTTACCAGTTTTCATTCATCCGCTCCCAAAATCTCTTTTTAAATATCATACGGTCACTCACTGACATAGCTCCTTCTGCTCCCGGATCTGCCGGAGGATCAACTGTCGGTGCTTCTGTTGTCGGCGCTTCCGTTGTCGGTTCTGCCGGGGTATCCGGTGTCGGAGTTACCGGGGTCTCAACCTTCTTCGTTCCCACACGAACCTTACCGTTTGTCTTTGAATACTGACTCTTGCCCCATGGAACGATGTAAGAATCTACCAGCTCGCCATCCTGATATACCTTTTTCCAAAGCTCAACATAATAACCGGTATGAGGAGACTCTTCCACAACACGCTTTCCTTCTTCTAACGTATCATCCATGATTTCCTCCGGATCTCCCGGCTCATATGTATCAACGACTTTACTTTCAAAATCAATGGTTCGACCTGCATCCCGCTCATTATGACCGTAGATTGCAAAGGATACACTTCCGCCTCCGGCATATCCTGAAATATAAACCGGATAGTTTGTGTTATTTGTAAATTTGAAATCCATATAATCTCCGGCAATGGCTGCATCTCTACCCAAATCAACATAGCTTACTGTCAGAGAATGAGGATATCTCTCATCCACCTGAAGCTCTGCGATCAATACTGCATTATATAATGTAGTGGATACCTGACAGATACCACCACCAACGCCGTCTGTCAGCTCGTTATTTACATACTGACCGGCTGATGAATAACCATTCTCTTCTGTACGGTCACCTAAGCCCTGATTTACGGAGAATTGTTCTCCCGGCATTAATACCGCACCATTAATACGATTGGTACCATTAATCAGGTTGTTAATACGATTTGTATTACCGGAAGAATACTTGGTAGAATAAGAACCCAGTACACTGTCAATCATACGGAAATCATCCTCTGTATATTCCGGCTCTGTATCCTCAATGACTGCCTCTACCTCTACCGGCTTCTGCTCCCATGCTTTTGCCAGATAATCTTCCAAATTCTTTGTTGTCTTTTTTACATTAACCTTTGTACCTGAAACACCCGGCTGAACAACAAATTCACCGTTTTCCATAGTAATGGATGCATTCTCCGGTACCTTTACCATCTCTGTGGCATCTTCCTCTAATTTATGTGCCAGTACATCCTTATCAAATGTCTTTTCAGGAATCAGAATCGCATTTTCCTTCTCTAATCCTTTTATCTCTTTGTATCTTGCTAAAATGTTGCCCTGACGTCCATAGTTATATGCCTGTTCTACCGCTTCCTCCGGAGAAACATTGATATCAATCTCTCCAAGTGTGGTCATAAATTTTCCACTATCAGAGGTAAAGGTAAGGGTCAAATCCTCGATGTTATCCACATACTTTCCGTACTCCTCCAATGCCTCTTCCTTCGTCAGTCCGCCTACATACACACTGTCAATATAGACACCGTCATATATCTTTCCGTTTTCTTTATCTTCTTTGGCAAAAGCTACGCTTCCCGCCAATATAACAATCGTTCCCAACAGTAATGATAATACTGTAATTTTCCATTTTTTCTTCATAAAATCATATCCTTATATTTATACTATTTATATTCATTCCAGTCTCACACATGTCATTGTATCACAAACTTTCTTCATTTCAAGTATTTAAAACAATACTGTCAGAATTTACTAAGAATTTGACTTTTACATTGCAATTTTGTATATTTTACTTAATGTCTTTTTATATGGAAACAGCCCTTTTGAGGGCATTTAAAAAGGATAAAAGCAAAGAAAAAATCGGGCAGGATAACCTACCCGATTCAACATAACAAGATAATAAACTTAAATCACACAGGTAATGATACTGATTACCATTACAACCGCTAACAAAATAGCTACTACAGATGAAACAACTTTGTTTCTCTTACGATTACTGAAATTAAACAAGCCACACACCTCTTTTCTGAAAGGAATTACTTATGAAAATATTATTTGTCCCGGCAGTCATTATATTCGGCTGGGTAATTCATCATAATATCAAGCGAAATAAAGGAAATGATAAGGAACAAATCACTTCTTATCTGGAAAAAGATGCCGCTGCAAACTTTACCAGACGGGGTGATATCTCAAAGCTGCCCTATATTCAGATTCCTTACGACAAGTTACCTCTTGATATTACCTTAAAAGATGAAAATTTGCAATCAAAGATTGAAGAATATCAAAGAAATATCAGAGAGTTGTCCGACAAGAAGCTGTTAAACTTATCCGGAATGGATAATATCAGCCTGAAAGCAAATTATGGGATTGCAAATTTGGAATTGCTCACCGCCTACGAGGGCAATTACAATCAATACATTCGGCTTTTATCTCTTTATGCCAACTGCATTTATAAGGAATATCCTTCGGAAGCCGCAGACATATGCCGGTACTGTATTGATATTGGAAGTGATATATCCACAACCTATACCCTGCTTGGAGCATATTATCTGTCCCATCATGACGAAGAGTATTTTGAAAAATTATACGACCGGATTCCGGATCGGGAAACCATCGCCGGCAAAAATATTATCCGGAAACTGGATGACCTAAAAAAGACTACCAATGCAGACCATTTTTAAGTCTGCATTTTTTTTGCAACACTTTTGGAATTTTCAAACACATATTAAGTAGACAGCACCCATTTCTGTCTATAACAGGTATTTGAGGAACTTCCTTACACCAATGTAAAACAAATATAATATATCGCAGGCACGCTTGCGCTTCATCCGCACGCAACGGTACTAAATTCGGGAAAATGCTAATGCTTTCCCTCATTAAGTACCGGCGTGCTACAAGAGCCTGCTTATATATTATATTAGTTTTACATGAAGAAATATAGAAGTTTCTCAAATACCGATCCATCAAAAAAACGGAGGTGACGATATTGAATAAGGAAGAACTTACAGCCCATGTGCTCCTTGCAAAGAACGGTAATACCGATTCCTTTTGCAAGCTCTATGAGCTTTATTGCAAGGATATGTATCGTTTTGCATACTATATGCTAAAGGATGAGGAAGATGCAAAAGACATTATAAGCGAGACGGTACTAGATGCTTTTACCGGCATTAAAGGTCTTAAGAATCCCGAAAAATTCAAAGCATGGATATTCCGTATTCTCACAACAAAGTGCAAACGACAGATGGCACAATATGTCGATCATAAGGAGCATCTGACAACCCATGATGAAGCTATGGAAATTGCTGCCGAAGACCGGGATCATTCAGAAAGCATTGATTTAAAAAATGCATTTTCCGTATTAAACGATATGGAGCGTACTGTCCTGTCCCTCATCGTGATTGCAGGTTATTCCAGCAGAGAAACCGCAAGAATGTTAAAAAGCAGAGAAGGAACCATTCGTTCCATAAAGAGCAGGGCACTTACCAAATTATCAAATGAATTAAAGGAGGATTTGGCATGAACGAACAGGAATACATGAATCAAATAAAAAAGCAGACAGAAAATGTGAAGATTCCGGAGAGCATTTCTCCTGAAAACATGAAAAAAATGCTGGAGGAAAATGCCGGAGCGAACACACAAACCAATACCACTATAAGAAAGCAAAGACATTGGGCAAAATATACGGTAGCTGCATGTGTTGCTCTCCTTGTTGTAGGGGGAACCGGTTTTTCATTCCTTAAGCTACAGCACAAATCAAGCTCTGCTGATAATGACGTATATACCGACGAGCTTGGCGCGGAGTCAGCCCCGGAGGATTCTAAAGATACGGCATATGAGACAGCCTGGAACACACCGGGCAGCTACGACGATTATTATGACACAATCAAAGCATCCATGGACGAATATTATGACAGCTTCGCAGAGGTTGAGACTTCTGATATTGCATCATACGATGCAAAGGAAGCTGCCATGCCGGAGGCTGCAGCAGATAGCCTGCAGATGGCAGACTATGGTGCTGCAATGGCATCGGAGGATCGTACAGATTACTCTACAACTAACACTCAGGAAGAGAACATCGACGAGGGAGATATCATCAAAACAGACGGAACCTACATTTACAAGGTTACAAAAGTAAATAACGGCTCCAAGTTAACAAACAGTCTTTCTATTATTCATACGGATAACGGAAAGATGAAATTGGAAAGTACCATTGATTTGGATAATTGTCTGGAGCAAAAGGATGATGCCTATGTCTATTTCAGTGAGTTTTATCTTTATAAAAACAACCTGATTTTATTATTTACAAGTGACTATGATAAGACAGAAACCAAAATTGTTATCTACGATATCAAGGATAAATCCAATCCAACCCGGAAGAAAATCCTGTCACAGTCCGGTAATTATAACAGCTCCAGAATCAGCAACGGAGTGCTTTATACAATCAGTAATTTTTCAGGTGCGGATTTTACCACAAAGGAACCATATTCCAACTACATCCCATCTGTAAACGGAGATTTAATTGACTGTGGTCAAATTATCTATCCGGATGATGTATTTGTCCAGTCCACTTATGTAGTGACGGGAACAGATATTGATTCCTGCGAAACGACTGATCAGGCTGCCGTTCCTACAAGCGGCGGAAATGTCTACATGAGTGACAAGGCCATTTATCTATACGGACCAAAATCCCGTGAGACCAATAAGACAGAATTCCTCCGGATTGCATATCAGGACGGTAAATTAACACCGGGAGGAAGTGCTGTTGTTTCCGGTCATTTATATGACAGCTTTGCAGTCAGCGAATATAACGGATATCTTCGGATTATTACAACCATTTCTCCAAACAGCATCAGCCTGTTCAGAGAGGATGACATCCTTTACACTAAGGAAGCAGCGGTCGACACGGCTACAGAGGATGATACCGAAGAGCCTACCGAATCTATTAATGTGCTTTACATTCTGAACAAAAACATGGAGCCGGTAAGTAAATTGTCCGGAATTGCTCCCGGAGAGGATGTAAAGGCAGTTCGATTTATGGGGGACATGGGCTATCTTGTAACCTACGAAAATACCGACCCCCTGTTTGCCATCGATCTGTCGGATCCCGAAAATCCTAAGATAAAAGGAAAGCTTACCGTTCCAGGATTTTCCAACTATTTACATTTATACGAGGATGGATTATTACTTGGATTAGGAGAAGAATACACACCACAGGATCAGACCTATGTCGGATTAAAAATGACGATGTTTGACATTAGCAACCCGGTTGATATCAAAGCCGAGAACCAATTAATCATAGAAAATGCGTACTACTCTTCCGCACAAAATAATCATAAAGCATTAATGATTGATACAGAAAAGAATCTATTCGGTTTCTTTTATCAGGAACAGATAGAGGGAAATGATTACAGCTACACAACGAATAATTACTATGTAACCTACAGCTATGACAAGGAGAATGGATTTACAGAAACCGGTCGTTATAAGGTTGACATGGAATCCTATGAGGTAGATGAGATACGAGGTGTGTACATTGGAGACTATCTCTATATTTCCACCTGTGATACAACAACCAGTTACCAGTTAAATACCTCAACCCAAATTGCAAAGCTTAATTATTAGTACCATCTTCACAGACCAAGGATAAAAGGCGTTCACAAACCAAGCAAACTTGTGAACGCCTTTTCTTAATTCTCTCCTATAGGGGTAATTGCTGCAAATACCAGACTCTCTTCCTCCAGCCAGTGCATTTCCATGCCATTATATTTTTTAATAATCTGATTTGTAGAAGAAAATCTCTGTCGGATGTACAGTTCCGATCCGATATAATTCAAAATCCTCTGACGATAATATTCCCGCGGATTATGGTAACCAATCTCTAACTGACATAACCGCATCTTTCCACGGCTTCGAATACTCAATCGACACCATTGCTTATGCTTAACACTGGTCATTGCATATTCGAACATATCCTCCAATATATTCATAATTTCAACCGTTTGTTCCGAATCCAACTCTATGGGCTCCAGTACCGTTTCCAATAATACATTTTCTTCTTTTAACCGGTCATAATACTGTTCCAGCATGGTATCAATATACAGATTCCCACAAAGGGAAAGGTCAAAAAATCCGGAATTCCTGTTTTCCAATTCTTCAATATAATTGTGCATCTGCTCGCTGGTAACAAATGGTGCCGCATCCTTTAACGCCTGCATATGACGGCTTATTTCATGGCGGAAGGTTTTCATATCCTGATTATCGGATACTAATTTTTCGTATTTGTGCTCCAATAACGATAATTCCCGCTGCATGGCATGCTTTTCCTGCTCCAACATCTTTCCCTTCATCCGTAAAATAACAGGCATTGAGATAAAGAACATTACCAAAACCAACAATATACGAAAATCCATCTGCCCAAAGGGGTAAATTTTGGCGACGATTCTCTTCTCATATTCCCACATTCCTGCAGCAATCAGGAAAACAATACAATAATGGTATATTACCTTATATTGTTCTGTAAACTTCAAAACCCGGATTCCAATAGGGCGAAGCAGGCATGCTGTAATAATCGTTATAATATATACAAATATAAAATCATGAAATCGAGCATTTTTCATCTCCACATCCGAATATATATAATAAAAATCCGGTTCCAGCAACGCAACAGCCGATTGAACGACACCATTAATAATCTGCCACAGTCCCCAGAGCACAACAAAATTCTTGCAGGTATCTCCTAATGCAAACATATATAGCGTAGCTACTATATAACCAAGCTCCCATACCAGGGCGAAGAGAAGCTTCATGTGAATGGGAAGATACAACGAGCCGCTAAGCACACCAAATGCCCAAAAGCACGTAATAAGGATGTGCCATCGAATCTGTCTTCCGTTCATATTAAGGGGTAATACGAGATAGAAAAGCAACAGATATGTTAGAATAATCGTGACAACATAATATAAGATTTTAAAGGAAAAATATGTCGTTATCATTTTATCTGATACCGTTCCATTAATTCCTTAATATACGCTTCCGTCTGCATTCGGATCTTGTCATCTTTACTTAACTCTGCCAACGTGCAAACACACTCATCAATGGCTTCATTTTTCTCTGCCAACATACGAATCTCCTCCCATGTACCGGCTTTAAAATCTCTTTGCGAAACGCCTATTCCTTTGTAAGCGTGCAAAATTTAATCATATATATCACAGGCACGCTGGCGCTTCATCCGCACACAGCGGTACTAAACTCGGGATACGCTAACGCTTTCCCTCGTTAAGTGCCGGTGTGCTACAAGAGCCTGCTTATATATATGATTAAATTTTGCACAAACCCGTACAGCTTACCGGGCGTTTCGCAATTACCTCTAAAAATTTTAATTGATACAACTGTATTTTGCAAGAAAATTAGTTTATTTTTATTGTTTTTCATTTATTCACTCATAAAAATATTCGCTGGCATTTTTCTTTATTCTCTTTCCTTATACAGTTATAATCCAAAGAACTGGCATGCATTCTTATAAGATAAGTTAATCACATGATGAACAGAGGTTCCACGAATTTGGGCGATTCGTTGGGCAAATTCCTTACCTCTTTTTAAAAACTCTAATCATAAGACCGGCTTGTATAAAAAATGTGCTGCCGGAAACGAGGGGGAGGGACGTTGTAGGAAATAAGCCAAAATCCGCCAACAATGTCGTCACAAAGGTTACCGCTAACAACATATAAACTCCTACCATTATATCATACCGTTTTTCGGATAAAAACTTTCTACTATATATCAACAAAAATGTCACGGTGAGAAATGCAACGATACAGAGAATAACCGGCACAATACCAAGCTCCGTATACATCGTCACAAAGGGATGCCGCGAATAAAAATCAAACTGTTCCCCCGGCACATACAGGGTATGACCTTGCAAAAGAAGGCGTTCCCATCCCATCGTACTGTCTTCCGGATACAGCCATGCATTTAGCCGGGCAGTTTTTCCAACCCCTAAAATGACGGCAAACAGAATGATCAGACTCAATGCAAGATAAAAGAGGACATTTCTTATTTTTTGATTCCTTACAGACCTAAGAAAAGATACACAATACGTCAATGCAAGGGAAACAGAGTAAATCAATCCAACATAAAAGGAAGCTGTCAGATAATACAAAAGTAACCCATTGAAAAGAAGCATCAAAAGATTAAAGCATACCAACGATACATTGTTTTCTATCCAGCTAACAGAACCGATTATGATAACTAATGCGATGAGCGAAGCCGCAAATGAAAACAGATATCCAAAATTCGCAGAAAGAAGCTTGCAAACTACTACCCCTGAAAATCCACATATTACATACAGGGTAAGAAGAACGGAAAATCCATTCTCCCTTGCAGGGACATCCCTTGAATAAGGCGGCATTTCCTTAACCCAGGCATAAATCCGTTCAAACGGAAATATCATAATCGCTCCAATGCTGATTACTGCGGTTAAAATGGCAGAAAGGATATGGTGAGGGATATCATAAGAAATAATCGTTGATTTCTGCCAAAAATCTAACAGATAGATAGTTATGTAGGACAGTACTATTCCGAGTGTGATTATTGTTGTTTTCCCCTTCTGTTCCTGAATGATTTCCTTTTTTACTTCTGTTTGTTTTAGGTTTTTCATTTGTTATCTTTTGCAACAGACTGCATGATATCAAAGGTATTGTAATAATAAAATTTATTATCTCTTCAACATGTCATACAATCCACTACTTGCTCCTTTCTTAAAATGGCTTTATGATATAAACAATTTCCTCTGACATAACAATATACCAAATAAAATCCCCTCAAAATCCAATCGTGCAAAACTGGCATTAAATCGTGCATAATTTGTCGAAAAAGGGCAAAAAAATTCCACAAACAGCTCATAACCATTTGTGGAATCTCATTATTGTATATATTCTCTTATTTTGCCTGACACGTATCAAGCATATTCTTAAATCGTAATCATCTCATACGCCCTTGTTCCAATACCCAGCTTTTCTGCATGAGCAAGACAAGACTCCCATTCCGTATCCGGATGGGTCATGTGGAAATGATCTTCGTGGTGCTCATGGTCGTGCTCCTTTTCCATGTTGTCAAATAAAACACTTCCATGATTTACAGGCATCTTGTTGCAAAGATCCGCACATGCCTGATCAAGGGCAACCGGGTCAAAGGAAGCCACCATTCCCACATTGGGAATAATTGGGATATCATTCTCTGGGTGGCAGTCGCAATTCGGTGACACATCACAAATCAAAGAAATGTGAAAGCATGGTCTGTCCTTACAAACCGCCAATGTATATTCTGCCATTTTATAATTTAACATTTTAACAGAATCAGTGAAATCTGCTGCAATGGCATCCTTCGGACATACCGCAAGACATCTTCCACAGCCCACACATTTTTCATGGTCGATGGTTGCCTTTCCATCCTTTATTACCGGGGCTTCATGAGCACAAATCCGGTAACATGCACCACAACCGACACAGGCTTCACAATTTACACTTGGCTTTCCATCACAGTGCTGTTCCATCTTTCCCGCACGGGAACCGCAACCCATACCGATATTCTTGATTGTGCCGCCAAAGCCTGCCATTTCATGACCTTTAAAATGCGTCAATGAAATGAAGATATCCGCATCCATGATTGCCTGACCAATCTTTGCTTCTTTTACATACTCTCCGTCAATGGGAACGATTGCTTCATCTGTTCCCTTCAAGCCGTCGCCGATAATGACGTGACATCCGGTCTGCAAAGGAGAGAATCCGTTTACATAGGCAGTATCCAAATGGTCTAATGCATTCTTTCTGCTTCCGACATACAGTGTATTACAGTCTGTAAGAAATGGTTTTCCTCCCAGCTCTTTTACATAATCAGCAACAACCTTTGCATAATTCGGTCTTAAAAATGCCAGATTTCCATACTCACCAAAATGAATCTTGATTGCTGCATATTTTTCATTAAAATCGATATTTTCAAAGCCAGCCTTCTTCATCAACCGATGCAGCTTCTGTAATAAATTTTCCGAACCGCTGGTCTTAAATGTTGTAAAATATACCTTTGATTGTTCCATATGCCATCCTCCGTCAATTATGATATTATTTATCATTTTATCTTAGAAAAAATAACAAGTCAATAAATCGGCCCCCAACTACACTCTAATTTTTGTACTCCTGCCGACGGAATTCCCGAATAATCATAATTGCGGTTACCACAAATGCCAGCCCATCTGCAATCGGTCCTGCATACATAATTCCATCAATCCCCATAAAGAGCGGCAAAATGATAATTAACGGAAGCAGGAATATAATCTGTCTGGTAAGAGACAAAAAGGTTCCCCGTTTCGGCTTTCCGATGGAAGTAAAAAAATTAGAACTGATTGGCTGCAGGAAGTTTACAAAAGTAAAAAACAAAAATATATGAAAATAATTTGTTGCAAACTGATAATATTCCGGAGAGCCCTCTCCGAAAATTCCGATTAACTGCTTGGCACAGATCTGGAACATTAAAAATGCAACCACCGCAATGGCAGCACCACAGCCGACCGCCTTACCGTAAGCCTCTTTCACACGATGATATTTCTTTGCACCGTAATTAAAGCTTGTAATAGGCTGTAATCCCTGAGAAATACCGATTACAAAAGACATAAACAACATATTTACCTTATTGATCACACCGGAACAGGCAATGGGAATCTCTTCTCCGTAATGGGAAAGGGCACCATAATATTTTAAAGAATTGTTCATTACAATCTGTACTACCATCATGGCTAACTGATTACTGCATGGTGCCATACCAAGAGACATAATCCGCCTGATGAGCTTTCCGTCTAACATCAGATGTTCTCTTTGGACGACTGTGCTTTTGCAGTGTGCCAGAAAATATACTGCTAACATGGCAGAAACAAACTGTCCAATAACGGTTGCAATCGCCGCACCTGACATTCCCCAGTCAAACCCAAACACAAACAATGCATCCAGTACTGTATTGATCACTGCTCCTGTCAGATTACACACCATGGTCATCTTCGGTCTGCCGTCCGCACGAACCAGATGTCCCCCTCCGGTTGACAGAATCAACAAGGGAAATCCTATGGCTGTAATTCTTGTATATTCCTTCGCAAGAGGCAATACCCGTGCCGGGGAGCCAAAAAACTTTAACAACGGAGTCAAAAAGCCCTCTGTTACAAGACAAAGCGCAAGACCGCACAAAAACAGCATAACTGCCGCATTTCCCATATATTTTGTCGCTAATTTCTTATCTCCCTGCCCCATGGAAATATTAAATGCCGATGAACCGCCAATTCCAAACATCAGGGCAATTGCCAGACAGGACATGGATAGGGGAAATGCAATATTCGTAGCGGCATTACCCAATTCACCGATTTTCTGTCCGATAAAAAACTGGTCAACAATATTATATAAAGAACCTACCAGCATGGAAATAATGCTGGGTATTGCAAAAGAACGCAACAATTGATTCACCCGTTCTACACCTAATGGATTTTCTTTTCTTAATGCTCCGGTGCTTGATTCCGGATTCTTCATATTTATCATCTTCTTTCTTTAAAACATACAACCTATCATAACAAATTTATATAAAAAAAAGCAATCCCTTTTTATTGCATCTTTTCTTCTTTTTCTATACAATTATTTTATTAGAAAGCAATGTGAAATACACAAGCTCATGACCCATGCTTCCTATTTTGATTTTATTTTTGAATCATCATTTATCATCAAGGAGGATAATAATGAATACAATTGATTTACACGTACATTCAACTGCATCAGACGGTTCCTATACGCCAACAGAGGTTGTTGGTCTTGCACAAAAGGCAGGCCTTCGTTACTTTGCTCTCACAGACCATGACACAGTAGACGGCGTAGCGGAAGCCATAGCCGCAGCAAAGGACATTCCCGAGCTGGATGTGGTTCCCGGTATTGAATTATCCTGCTACTACGAGAAACGGGAAATCCATATTGTGGGATTATTTGTAGACTATCAGGACGAAAACTTTCTTTCGGAGCTTGGGAAGCTGAAGGAAACCAGAGAAGAACGGAATGAAAAAATGGTCCAAAGCTTTGTAAATGACAATATCCCTCTTACAATCGAAGAATTAAGGCACGGAAATCCCAACAGTGTCATAACAAGAGCACATTTTGCAAGAGTTCTTGTAGAAAAAGGAATCTGTAAAAATAAAGAAGAAGCCTTTGACAAATATTTGGGAATCGGCTGTAAATATTATCTGCCAAAGCCACAGGTTACTCCGGAACATGTATTACGTCTCATAAAGGATGCCAAGGGTGTTCCGATTCTGGCACATCCATATTCCTACCGTTTTGAAAGACCTGAGGTTATTAAATTATTGGATACCTTAATTCCACTCGGCTTAAAAGGTATGGAATGTTATTATTCCACCTACGATATGGGACAGACGCAGGATTTGAGAAGTATTGCATTATCGAAAAATCTTCTGGTATCCGGCGGCTCGGACTTCCATGGCATTATCAAGCCAACGATTTCCATTGGCAACGGAAGAAATAACCTATGTATACCGGAAACTTTATTAGACGCAATTAAGGGTCAGCTTCCTTCTCCACATTAATGTGAAGAAAGGGGCTGACCCTTTCGTTTAAGTTAACCAAAATGCATATCTCATAGCTTTTAAAGTCACGCTGTCATTTTACCATCTAATAAGAAGACAGGAATTGTTTGGTACGTTCCATCGTCGGATTATCAAATACCTGCTGTGGTGTACCCTGCTCTAAAATATTACCGTCGTCCATGAAGATTACCTGACTTGCCACATCTTTGGCAAATGCCATCTCATGGGTTACAATAATCATAGTTGTCTTCTGGTCTGCCAGATTACGCAGCACCCGAAGCACCTCTCCGGTAAGCTCCGGATCCAATGCCGAGGTAGGCTCATCAAAGCACAGAATATCCGGCTGCAATGCCAAGGCTCTTGCAATGGCAACTCTCTGACACTGTCCGCCGGAAAGCTGATGCGGATAATTATGCATCCGATCCTCTAATCCCATCTGGGAAAGCAGCATCTCACCTTGGGCACGAATTTCTTCCTGAATACTTTTTCGATTTTCCTTGTAATCCGGACGTTCCTTCCCAAGAAGCTCTCTTGCCAGCATCACGTTCTGTAATGCCGTATATTGGGGAAACAGATTAAATGACTGAAATACCAGACCAAAATGTAATCTCTTCTTCCGAACCTCAGCCTCTTTTAATGTCTCCGGATCATTTGTATCCATAAGAATCTCATTATTCACACGAATGATTCCGTTATCCGGCATCTCCAAAAAATTCAGACACCGAAGCAGTGTTGTTTTACCACTTCCGGATGAACCGATAATGGAAAGAACCTCGCCCTGCTCCAAAGAGAAACTTATATCCTTTAACACCTCGGTTTTCCCGAAGCTTTTCTTTATATGTTCAACCTCTAATATCGCCATCTCAGTTCCTCCTATCGAAAGAAATCTAACTTCTTCTCTAATTTACCAAGTAACACGGTAAGCACACCATTCCAGATTAAATAATAGAATGCACAGAAGAACAGTGGCCAGATTGCACCGGAAATACCCTGTGACCCCTTCATAAATGCCTGACCTGCCCAGATAATCTCCTGCAGTGCAATAATCCGGGCAAGAGAAGTATCCTTTACTAATGTAATAATCTCATTAGACATTGCCGGCACGATTTTCTTTATCATCTGTAAAAGCTTTACTTTAAAGAAAATCTGACGCTTCGTCATACCAAGCACCAGTCCCGCTTCTTCCTGACCAACCGGAATACCCTGAATACCGCCACGATAGATTTCCGAAAAATAGCAGGAATAATTTACAATAAAGGAAACTGCTGCTGCTACAAATCTTCCGCCTTCACCACCGCCCCAGATCGGATTATGAAATACCAATCCCGGGAAATAGTAAATAATCAAAAGCTGAATCATCAGAGGGGTTCCTCTTACAATCCATACAATAAATTTCATCAGATAGCTTAAAGGCTTAAATCCCGACATGCTTCCAAAGGCAATGAGAAGACCCAGTGGGAAAGCCCCCAGTAATGTAATAAAAAACAATTTTAAGGTTTGAATAAAGCCTGTGTTTAATGCTTCCAAAACTACCGGAAGCTGTTCAAAAAATAAATCCATAATAAATTTCTCTCTACATATCTATCAAATATTTCTACTAAAACCTTGTAATTTACTGCTCGGTAAGAGCTGCCTGTACTTTGTACTTCTCAGCACACTCTTTGATACTTCCGTCAGCATAGCTGTCTGTAAAGAACTGATTCAATGCTTCTGCCAGATCAGAACCCTTTCTGAAGCCAACACCATACTCCTCACTGTTTAAGCCGATTGTATAGGTAAGGTTCTCATAACCGGTTCCTTCTCCAACCATTGCTGCTGCCATTAACGAATCGATTACCGCTGCATCGGAAGTTCCTGCTGCAACCTCCATCAATGCGTCTGCCTGTGTCTTTACTGCTGTATAATTAAGCTCTAATGCACTAACCTCTGTCTCTCCGGCGCTGCCTGCTTCTACTGCAAAAGTAATATCCTTAAGGCTTTCCTTTGTCTGATACTGGTCAGCCTTATCCCTTGGTACGATAACAACCTGTGCATTATTGCAGTATGCCTTTGAACATTCCATAGAGCTTGTAACTTCATCTGTAAGAGTCATACCATTCCATACACAGTCAACTGTCTTACCGTCTAACTCCATGATTTTGTTATCCCAGTCAATCTCAACAAACTCAACATCGACACCAAGACTTTTTGCAAATGCAGTTGCCATATCTGCATCAAATCCAATCCAGTTACCGTTATCATCCTTATAATCCATAGGCTCAAAATCTGTAATACCTACAACCAATGTTCCCTTGTCCTTTACATAAGCCATATCACTGTCTGACTTACCGCTTCCGCATCCTACGATAGACAATCCCATGACTGCTATTAACATCATCGCAATTAGTTTTTTCATACTCATTTCCTCCTGTTATTGCGGCAATCGCCAAAGTATCGTGCAAGCACGTACCGGGGCTCGTTGCTTCGCGTAAAATAAAAACGTGCCTGATTGCATCTAAGGAATCAGACACGCTACCATAGTAACAGTTTAGCATGGTAAAGTCAATCATTTTTGCTTCCGGTTACACCATACAAAATATACTGTATTTAACACAATACCAAATACTGTGGCAACCGGTGCTGCCAGACCAATATTGGTGAGACTGGCATTTGGCTGTATACTCATATAATAGGCAAGAGGAAGGCGTACCAGCATAGTCTGGATCAGTCCCTGCAGCATAACCCATACCGTTCGGTTATGTCCGTTAAAGTAACCGATCATACTGAACAAAATAGCCGTAACGATGGTTTCCGGAGCAAAGCCCTTCAGATAATCATAACCTTTCTCTATTACAGCGGAATCCGTAGTAAAGAGACTTGTTAACAAATCTCCCTTAAATAATACCAGAACAAAGACGACACAGCCAATGACCAAACCGATTCCAATTCCGGTGTACATGGATTTTCTGGCTCTTTTTTCATTACCGGCTCCCACGTTTTGAGAAACAAAGGATGCCATAGACTGCATTAATGCACTTGGAATCAGCATGGCAAAATTAACAATCTTACACGCCACACCATATCCGGAGGATGCCTCTAAGCCCAGTCGATTTATAAATGCACAAAGGGCAAGGAAGGAGCCCTGGGTCAGACATTCCTGTAATGCAAGGGGAATCCCAATGGTTAAAAATCTCCTACACTGCTGATTCAGACAAAAATCCGACCTTGTGATTCTGACCACATCCTTCTTTTTCAATAAAAGTCCCACTGCGAAGAAAACACTGACTGCCTGAGCACAAACCGTAGCAATAGCAGCTCCGATGGCATCTAAATGAAAGCCTGCCACAAGCACAAGATCCCCGATAATGTTGATTACACATGCAATTGCCACAAATATAAGAGGAGAACGGCTGTCCCCCAGTCCACGGAATACCGCTGCCAGCAGATTATAGGCAACAATAAAAAAGATACCGCCGCCACAGATTCTGACATATGCAGCCGTAAGGTCAACTGCCTCAGCCGGAGCCTGCATTAAAACAGAAATCGGATGTGCCAGACTTACCATCAGAAGAAATAACACACAGGAAATTATGGCAAATACAATCGTTGCACCACCGAATACCCTGCCAATCATATCCCGCTTCTTCTCGCCGATATATCTTGCGATCAATACGGTTACACCCATTGCAAGCTGGGTTACAACAAAGGTTACCAGATTCAACACCTGACTTCCCGTAGATACGGCGGAAAGACCGGATGTACTGCCAAAACGTCCTACCACCAACAAATCTACCGCTCCATATGCAGCCTGTAACACCAACGCTCCTAATATGGGTATCATAAAGGAAACCATTTTCTTTAATACACTTCCCTGTGTAAAATCCCCTTTTGAATCACTCAAAATCCTCCCTCCTTTCCTGCATAACTTCATAAAATGTCTCTATCGTCTGAATCATACAATCTGCATCCGCTTCCGGAATCCCACTAAGCCACTCACACAATTTACCAAAGTACGCATCATTATACTTATCAGACAACCCCTGACCTTTATCCGTAATCGTGATATACGTAATGCGGCCGTCCTCCTTTGAGGATTGCTTTTTCAGATAACCCTTTTCCTCCATCTCCTTTACGGTTTTCGTAACACCGGGTCTTGGAATCTTTAACGTATCACTGATATCCGATACCTTTACCTGAATACCCTTTTTTTCCAATTCAATAATAACATCCAGATAATGAATATAGGATGGCAATACCCCTTTGGGCAGCTTCGGAAGCATGTCCCGAATCCGCTTTGCCAGATAACAGGCATCCATCATCCGCTTTACTTTCTCTACTGTCATACGTTGCTCCTTTCATCCTCATTCAATCATTACATCATGTAATTACATTATATAATTATCTTGTGTAATTATATAGCAATTGCTTCGTATGTCAAGTTTTTATTTTTAATAAGAAGGAAACCATAGACATCACTTACTCTCTCTTATAATCATTTAAGAAATCAGTATAACTGAACGATTTGTTTATCCTCCATTTCAATCCTCCTTTTATCCCATACAAACAAATGTAAAAAAACTCTTCTTGATCCAATTCCGGTTCTTGAAGAGTTTTATTATATAGATATTATCTATATCTTATTTTATTCTGACTACTTACGTAATTTCCCTGATGCCAAATCCCTCTCTGTCATATATTGTGTAGAAAATGCAGCATTACATTCTGATATTTCTTTGGTTCCGTTAATATAATCTGCGTACAAATCCCACAAATCCATACCACCATCTGCCTCTAATCCATCATCATCCGGCAGCCATTCTTTAATAAGGGCAATACGTTCTTCCTTTGTTGTGTCTTTAATTAAGTTTGATTTCATTCTATTATCTCCTTGTATCTATAATTTTAAAATCCTCTTTGCTTCAGATCAGCTACCAGCTGCACAAAAAATTCACGAACATCAAAGCCGGGAATATTCTCTCGGTTTAAATCAATCATATCTCCATGAGAAATTCCTCTCTTTCCTTTGGTGGATAAAAACTGATAATTCTCTCCCCATTCAAAGGAATCCTCCCCTACCAAACCATCATTTGCTCCGTCAAAATGTTTCACAAGAGGGTATGTAAAATTGAGGGGAAATCTTCCGGAAGTTGGATGGTTTAATTTTGAACCGACCGATTGATAATAAATATCCGGATGATCCTTTATTTCCTCATTAAATGCAGCACACTTGTCAAAAGTAAGATCATATACAGCCGCTAAAAAATCAGGATTATCATCACCAAGCTTTGCTGCCGCCGTATTATATGTATTCGCCACTAACTGCTTTTGTTTTTCAGGAATTTTCTCAAGCAGATATTCTGCAAAAAGGCAGCCCCTGTGAGGTGTATTAATGGTTGTCAGGCTCGCAATAAACGGAGCAACATCCGTTAAGGCAATTGCCGCCCTCATATCCAAACCGCCCTTAGAATGAGCAATGACATTTATCTTTTCACAGCCGGTCTCTTCTATAATCTGATGAATCCGTTTCGCCAGTTCCTGTGCACTATCCCTTACTGCTGCAGCACTGTTATGATTTCCATAATAGATCGTGGCTCCATTTAACTTAAGCTCCGCCGGAATTCTTCCCCAGTAATTCAAGTGATCGAAATCCCTGAAAAATACTCCATGCACCATAAGAATCGGATATTTCGTCTTACAAATTTGCTGTTCCGTACGAGCGGCATTTCTCTTTGCCCGCATTCTTTCCATTTTTACTTCATCATCAACCGTCTTTATGATAATGTGAAGCATAATAAGATGAACAATCGGCACCCAGCCAAATATAATCCCCAGAATCCTCCACCGAAGACCCAACTGCTCCGAGGACAGATATACCGCAATAATGCCAATCCAAAATATAACAGCCTCCACCGCAACAACGAGTCCAAGACGGACAAGCCAATATACCGGTTCCACAAGGATTCCACCATGCCAGCCAAACCATTTTTCATAATAGCCAAGGAATCCCAATATCATATAGATGGTGATCAGGAAGGTTGTTATACTGAATATCCTTAACATTATTTTTCCAAAGTTACATATTTTAATTCTCATTTTGCTTCTCCGTTTTGAATACAAAAATCATATTATCTGTTCTTAACATTTAACTAATCTATATAGATTCTATCATAATCCGTACAAAAAAACACCCCAGGAATAATCCTGAGGTGTAATGAATTCTCTGCTTCGTTTGAATTATCTCTTTGAGAACTGTGGAGCACGACGAGCCTTCTTTAAACCTGGCTTCTTTCTCTCCTTCATTCTTGAATCACGTGTAAGGAATCCAGCCTTCTTAAGAACAGCACGGTAATCTGCATCTGCCTCTAATAAAGCTCTTGAGATACCATGACGGATTGCTCCTGCCTGACCTGTAAATCCGCCACCCTTAACATTAACAAGTACGTCGAACTTATCAACTGTATTTGTAGCAACTAATGGCTGCTTAACGATGATCTTCAATGTCTCTAAACCAAAGTAATCATCCATATCTTTCTTATTAATAACAACCTTACCTGTACCAGGTGTTAAATATACTCTTGCAACACTGCTTTTTCTTCTACCAGTTCCGTAAAATTTTGTTGTTTTAGCCACTGCTTTGTCCTCCTTAATTACTTATCAAACTTTAACTCTTTCGGCTGCTGTGCCTGCTGTTTATGTTCTGGACCAGCATATACATGAAGCTTTGTAATCATCTCACGGCCTAAAGGTCCCTTTGGAAGCATACCCTTAACTGCCTTACGAATTACTTCTTCCGGCTTCTTAGCTAACATTTCACGTAATGTTGTCTCCTTCATTCCTCCAACATAATCGGAGTGATTGTAGTAGATTTTCTGGTCTAATTTCTTACCTGTTACTTTAATCTTCTCTGCATTGATGATTACTACATAATCACCTGTATCAATATGTGGTGTATAAGTTGGCTTGTTCTTACCTCTTAAAACATTTGCAACCTGTGCTGCTAAACGTCCTAATGTCTGATCTGTAGCATCAACTACATACCACTCTCTGTTAATTGTTGATGGGCTTGCCATATATGTCTTCATGGTCTTCCTCCTTGTACTGATTATTCATTACTCTGAAATTCTTTCAGAACGAAACTATTATTCTTGTCTGCCTGCATGCCCTGTCCGTAGGTCTCACAGCTTACAAACAAATCGTCATAATGACGTCATATATATCGCTACTATGCTTTGCCAAAGTGAGAAAAATGGCTCGACACCTTGCGATTTTGAAATATATAGGAATCGGGGCTAATGATTCCAATACATATTTACCTATCGTCACAGTTAACTATTATATTATAATGCCTTCCCTGTGTCAACGAGAATTTTCTTTTTTCAAGCATTTTTTAATGTATTGCATTTCACTTCTTACGATCCATCCAAACCACAAATTCCCGCAGCTTAGCAAACTCATTCCCTCTAGTATCTAAGAGGCATACGTTGCAATTTCCTGCCTGCACAAATGACGCAAATCACCAGTCATTTAACAAGCTCTGCTCTGTCTATTTCATCCCCATCAATCTTTGGGATATTCAATCTCTACTAAAGTAAGTCCACATGCCGGCGCTTTATGCCCTGCTTTTGTGCGATCCTTTGCCTCTAATATATTCTTGATTTCCTCCGGAGGTATCATTCCCATACCAACCTTCATCAGGGAGCCTACAATAATACGAACCATATTATAAAGAAATCCATTTCCGTTAATCCGGATTGTTACCATATGCTCCACTTTTGTTACCCGGATACTGTAAATTGTCCGGACTGTGTTTTCCACATCCGGTTTTGGAGTACAAAAGCTCTTAAAATCATGCTCCCCTACCAGATAGTCCGCCGCCCTTTGCATCTTCTCCACATCTAAGGGATAATAGACAAAATGAGAATATAACCGCTCAATGGGATTCGGAAACTGATTATTATATATCTTATATTCGTAAGTTTTTCTTGTATCACAATACCTTGGATGAAAATCCGCCTCTACCTCTTCCGATTTCCGGATTCTGATATCCTCCGGAAGCAAATTATTGATAGCGTAGCTGATTTTGTCAGGTGGCATAGTTACGTCTGCATCAAACACCGCAACATTTCCCAATGCATGCACCCCGGAATCGGTTCGACTTGCACCGATCACAGCAATTTCTTCCTTAAAAAACTTCGTCAACGTTTGATTCAGAACTTCTTCCACCGTTATTCCGTTTTTTTGAATCTGCCAGCCACAATAATTTGTGCCATCATAGGCAACCGTTAATTTTATTCTTTTCATCGTTTACATTCCCATCACGTTTTTCTAATCAAAATTGAATTGCTGCAACAATCATACCTGCCAGATATAAAATAACACACAAATATGCAACCCTATCCATTCCTTTATACCGGAGAGGCTTCATTTTTGTTCTACCCTCGCCCCCATGATAACATCTTGCATCCATGGCATAAGCAAGCTCATCACTTCTTCGGATTGCCGATACAAAAAGAGGTACCAGGATCGGCATCATTTTTTTCAGGCGTACGAATAGATTTCCTTCACTAAAATCAACGCCTCTTGCAGTCTGAGCCTTCATAATCTTATCCAGCTCCTCGACCAGTACCGGAATAAACCGCATGGCAATGGACATAATCATAGCAAATTCATGTACCGGAACATGAAAACGATTCATCCATGAAAGCATCTCTTCCAAGGCATCGGTCAACGCCGTAGGGGTTGTGGTATATGTCATCATACTGGAGCCGATAATCATAAATACAAGACGTAAGCCAAGATAAATCGCCGAGGTCAATCCGGAATCCGTAATCTTTATAAATTTCCATTGAAACAATACATTTGCACCACTCACAGTAAATAGGTTAATCAGCACTGTAAATAAAATGATAAAGCCCAGTGCTTTTAATCCCTTCAATATAAACTTCAAGGGTACCTTAGATAATCCGATATAAACCGCAAGTGCTAAAAATGCCATTCCGTACAAAAGTGGATTTCTGGCAAAAAACAATGTCACCACATAAACAAAGGTTAGCACAATCTTAACCCTTGGGTCTAACCGGTGTATTATGGAATCTACATTATAATATTGTCCTATTGTCATTTCTCTAACCATTTTATCACCTTAATGAATCAGAATCATTCCATCTGTATAGAAAATTATTCTTCATTCTCCTTAAGTTTTCCCAATTGGGCAGTTACTTCTTCAAAACTGCAGGCCTTCATATCAACATCAAATCCGGCTCTATTCAAATCGTGAATCAATGATACGCCAACGGGAATGTCCAATCCGATTTCACGCAATTTCTCTTCATTACAAAATACATTCCATGTCTGACCGTCATACAAAATCTCACCCTGATCCATTACAACAATCCGCTGTGCGTAATCCGCAACCTCTTCCATGGAATGAGATACAATCACAATCGTAATTCCCTGTTCTGCTTGCAGCCGCTTTAACATCTGTAACAGTTCCCCGGCTGATTGAGGATCTAACCCGGCTGTCGGCTCGTCCAATACCAGATAGTCTGGATGCATGGCAAGAATCCCTGCAATGGCAACTCTTCTTTTTTGTCCACCGGATAGCTGAAACGGAGAATAATCATATATGGTATCCGGAAGACCCATCATGGCAATGGCTTCATAAGCTCTTTTTTGCGCTTCTACCTTGCTAATATCCATATTCAAAGGAGCAAAACAAACGTCTTTTTCCACTGTATCTTCAAAAAGCTGATATTCCGGATACTGAAACACCAATCCAACCTTTTGTCGAAGCATTTTTATCGGAAAATCCTTGTCTGTAACATCCTTTCCGTTAAAATATAAATTACCCTCCATCGGAAGATATAATCCATTCAAATGCTGCATCAAAGTAGATTTACCGGAACCGGTATGTCCGATTACTGCCAAAAACTCTCCTTTTCCAATAGAAAGGTTCACATTTTTCAAAGCCACTTTTTCCGAAGCAAAGCCCTTATTATATGTGTAGCCTACCTGATTCAGCAATATACCTTCTGCACTACTCTCTGCGATATGATTAGGATGATTCCCCCCATTTACGATATCATCCCGTTCCGCTAAGGTATCAATATTATTAATGTATTCTATTTGATTGGAATATTTTTCGATTAACAACTGAACCAGTTCTTTTTCTCGGTTAATTCCATCTCTTTCTTCCGGGGTAATCATTCCCCGTTCCATCAAAGCATCCAGATATTTATATAACGGAGGCAAAGACAATCCACACTCCTGCAGCATTTTCTTTTGAGCAAATATTTCCTTTGGAGTACCCTGACAAACCAATTTTCCTTTATTCATTACAAAAATGTGATCTGCATCCAGTACCTCATCCATATGGTGGGTAATCAAAATAATAGTAATCCCTTTTTCCTGTTGAAGCTTTCTTGCCACCTGAATCATTTGCGCCCGTCCCTTTGGATCCAGCATCGCAGTTGCCTCATCAAAGATAATACATTTTGGCTCCATGGCAAGAACCCCTGCAATTGCGACACGCTGCTTCTGACCACCGGATAACTGATTTGGCGCCTTTTGACGATAATCCTGCATACCTGTTGCATCCAATCCCATGTCTACCCGATTCCATATATCCGAGGTGGCAACACCCAAATTTTCAGGGCCAAATGCTACATCCTCTTCCACAATATTGGCAACAATCTGGTTATCCGGATTTTGAAATACCATCCCCGCCCTTTGACGAATTTGTAACCGAAGCGCTTCCTCTCTTGTATCCATTCCATCTACGATTACTTCACCTTCACCGGGAAGCAGCAAAGCATTCAGATGCTTTGCCAGAGTAGATTTTCCGGAACCATTCCGACCTAATATTGCAACGAATTCTCCCTGTTTTATATCTATGGAGACATCCTGTAATGCTTCTATCATCTCCTCCACATTACCTTCTTCGTCACGTCTGAAATATTCAAATGTAAGCTTTTTTATATCGATTAATTTTTTTCTCATTTTCAAATTCCCTTATGGATGAAAATCCAAAAAATAAGGGACTGTAATAATACAGTCCCCTTTTAGACATTATAGAATTAAACTAACTCAATGATAACTTCCATTGCAGCATCGCCTTTACGAGGTCCGATTTTAATGATTCTTGTATAACCACCGTTACGATCCTTGTACTTAGGTCCATACTCGTTGAACAACTTCTCAGTTAAATCAACCTTCTTAGTTCCGCGCTTCTTTCCGGCTGCATCAGTTGGAACCTCAACAACAGGATAAAGAACCTTTAACATCTGTCTTCTTGCATGTAATTTTGATGGCTGATCCTTCTTAACTGTCTTTTCAACTTCGTCGTATACTGTAACCTTCTTACCATCTACAACTTCTTTCATTCTCTTGCCATCTTTGTCTTTCTTAGCAACCTTAGCTGTAACAGTAACTTCATCATAGTTATCCATTTCCTTAGCTGCCATTGTGATTAAGCTTTCAGCAATCTTACGAATTTCTTTTGCTCTTGCCTCAGTTGTACGAATCTTTCCGTTGTATAATAACTGAGTAACCTGATTACGAAGTAATGCTTTTCTAGCTGCCTGTTTCTTTCCAAGTTTTCTGTACTTTGCCATGAGATAAATCCTCCTTCACTTTGCTTACTAATCCTTCGGCTTAAGTGGTCTTTCTTTTTTATTCTTCTCCATTATTCAAAGATAAGCCTAACTCTTTTAACTTGTTAAGCACTTCCTCTAATGACTTACGACCAAGGTTACGAACCTTCATCATATC
The DNA here is from genome assembly GCA_934294885.1 of uncultured Lachnospiraceae bacterium. Taxonomy (GTDB): domain Bacteria; phylum Bacillota; class Clostridia; order Lachnospirales; family Lachnospiraceae; genus CAG-590. Next base: position 35,840 of record CAKRAK010000014.1, read on the forward strand.
ATCCGGAGTTTTACTTGTTAACTCTTCTACAGTATTAATACCTGCTCTCTTCAAGCAGTTAAATGAACGTACTGACAACTCCAACTCATCAATGTTCATTTCTAATACTTTCTCTTTTTCATTATCTTCCTTCTCAACCATAACTTCAGCAGTCTTGGCATTCTCTGAAAGATCAATGAATAAACTTAAATGCTCACTTAATACTTTAGCTGCTAAGCTTACAGCCTCATCCGGTGCCAATGTACCGTTTGTGTAAACATCCAAAGTTAATTTGTCGTAATCTGTAATCTGGCCAACACGTGTATTTTCAACTGTTAAGTTCACACGTTCAACCGGAGTATAGATAGAATCTACTGCAATTACATCGATTGAAGTATCTTCCTTCTTGTTCTTGTCTGAACCTACATAACCTCTACCCTTGGTAATTGTAAGTTCCATATCCAATCTGGCTTCAGCACCGCTTAAAGTAGCAATTACTAAGTCCGGATTCAAAATTTCGATATCGCTATCAACATGAATGTCAGCTGCAGTTACTACACCCTCACCGACAAATTCAATATAAGCCTGTTTCGGCTCGTTGGAAGCACTATTATTCTTAATAGCTAATTCCTTGATGTTCATGATAATCTCAGTAACATCTTCTTTTACGCCTGGTATAGAACTAAACTCATGCAAGACACCTTTAATCTTTACATAGCTTACAGCAGCACCGGGTAATGATGATAACATAATTCGTCTTAACGAATTACCAAGTGTTGTACCATAGCCTCTCTCTAAAGGTTCTACCACAAATTTACCGTATCTGTTGTCTTCTGAAATCTCCGCAATTTCAATTCTAGGTTTTTCGAAATCAAACACGTTAGGAACCTCCTCACATACTCAAACATTCCAAGAACTGCAAAAAGCAGTTCTTGAAAAATATATTCTTACTTAGAATATAACTCGACAATAAGTGTCTCATTTACAGGAACATCAATCTGCTCTCTTAACGGTAACTCTGTTACTGTACCACTTAAGTTCTCGATGTCTGCATCTAACCAAGCCGGAACTAATCTTCCACCAGTTACTTCTACGATATCTTTATATCTCTGAAGAGATTTGCTCTTCTCGCGAATCTCAATCTTATCACCAGCATTTACTCTGTATGAAGGAATGTTAACACATTTTCCGTTAACTAAAACATGCTTATGATCAACAATCTGTCTAGCTTCCTTACGAGTTCTTGCTAAGCCTAAACGAAATACTACATTGTCTAATCTACGCTCTAAAAGAATCATTAAGTTAGGACCTGTTAATCCTTTCATTCTCTCAGCTGTAGCATATAAATTACGGAAAGGCTTCTCTAATACGCCATAGATGAACTTAGCTTTCTGCTTCTCACGAAGCTGTAAACCATACTCGCTCATCTTTCTGTTTGCTCTAACTAATTTTCTATTTGATTTCTTATCAATTCCGAGATACATTGGCTCCATACCTAAAGATCTGCATCTCTTAAGAACTGGGGTTCTATCTACTGCCATCTATCTGTACCTCCTATTACACTCTTCTACGTTTTGGTGGACGACATCCATTATGTGGAACCGGTGTTACGTCACGGATACTTAATACCTCAAGACCTGCTGCCTGAAGTGCACGAATTGCTGCTTCACGACCTGAACCTGGTCCCTTAACCATAACGTCAACCTTCTTTAAACCATGAATAAGAGCAGCCTTTGTTGCTGTCTCAGCTGCCATCTGTGCTGCATAAGGAGTTGACTTCTTAGAGCCCTTGAATCCTAATTCACCAGCACTTGCCCATGAAAGTGCATTACCTTCATTGTCGGTTAATGTAACAATTGTATTATTAAAAGATGACTGAATGTGTGCCTGTCCGTGTTCAACGTTCTTCTTAACACGCTTCTTAGTCACTTTTTTTGTAACTTTAGCCATTGAACTAAACCTCCTGATCAATCTAAATGAATCTAATTAAAATCGACTAATTATTTCTTCTTATTTGCAACGGTTCTCTTTGGACCCTTACGTGTTCTAGCGTTTGTCTTTGTCTTCTGACCACGAACCGGTAATCCCTGTCTATGACGCTTACCACGGTAACAACCGATCTCCTGTAAACGCTTAATATTCAAAGCAACCTCTCTACGTAAGTCACCTTCAACCATCTGTGTCTCATTAATTACTTCACTGATTCTCTTTACTTCGTCATCAGTTAAATCACGAACACGAGTGTTAGGATCAACATTCGCATCCTTTAAAATACGCTGAGATGATGCAAGACCAATACCATAAACATAAGTAAGTCCGATCTCAACACGTTTTTCTCTTGGTAAATCTACACCTGAAATACGAGCCATTGTGACTGTTACCTCCATTAAATAATGTTTTAATTCGTTTTCCTTTGAATCAAGAAACAGTTCCTGTATCCGTATGTATTGCACTTAAGATAGTCATGCAACTGCTAAAAGCCACACACGGGTGAAATGCATACATTCCCGATTTCTCTTCATTCTATAAAATATGTTGCATGGGCTAATGACAACCCATACTACAGCCGCTTTCTTAATCATCTTCTATATTCATAATGAAAATACAGAAGGAACTTCACACTGGGAATACAGTGTTACTTGGTCTACAAACATTACAAGTTAGCAAGATGGGCTATCATCTTATCCCTGTCTCTGTTTGTGCTTAGGGTTCTCGCAAATAATACGAATACTACCTTTTCTTTTAATGACTTTGCACTTATCGCAAATTGGTTTAACAGATGCTCTAACCTTCATTAAAATCTCTCCTTTCAAAACGGTCTCGACTTAACGAATTGTCGTTAAATCAACGCGAATACGGAAAACACAGCAAAAAGCACACTTTCTCCGTAAAAAGTCCGCTACGAATACATATTCTAACATTTTCGTCTGCTCATTGCAAGCAGTTTTTCACATTTTCCCAAATTTTATTTTTCTCTCCACTTGATTCTACCCTTTGTCAAATCATACGGAGACAATTCCAATGTTACTTTATCCCCCGGCAAAATTTTAATGTAATTCATTCTCAATTTTCCACTAATCACTGCCAATACTTCATGTCCGTTTTCCAACTGCACTTTAAACATGGCATTTGGAAGCTTCTCGATTACGGTTCCTTCAATTTCAATTACATCTGCTTTAGACATATATAAATCCTCCTGTTCTAAATGAATCCTCATCTTTTCTATACTATATTTATATAAAGCACCTATAACGCGATTCCCGGTGCTGTTGATAATATCTCAGGCTCACCTTCTGTGATTAAAATTGTATTTTCATAATGTGCAGAAGGCAATCCGTCTTCTGTTACAACGGTCCAATCATCATCTTCCCAGTAAACATCATATACACCCAAGTTAATCATCGGCTCTACAGCGATTGTCATTCCCGGTCTTAATTTGGGTCCTCGTCGAAGGGTCGTGTAATTCGGAACCTCCGGATCCTCATGAAGATGGGTTCCGACTCCATGACCAATCAAATCTCTGACCACCGAATATCCGAAGCCTTCCGCATATTCCTGAATTGCCTTTCCGATATCTCTTACATGATTACCCGCTACCGCCTGCTTGATTCCAACAAAGAATGACTCCCTTGTAACCTCAACAAGCTTCCGTACTTCCTCTGAAACGCCCGGCATAATCAATGTACGAGCTGCATCCGAATGAAAGCCTTTATAGATTACTCCTGCATCCAGACTGACAATATCCGACTCCTGAATGATTCTTTCCTTACACGGAATCCCATGTACAACCTCTTCATTAATAGAGACACATATAGATGCCGGATACCCATTATAATTCAGAAAGGATGGAATACAACCATAGCTACGGATAATCTCTTCTCCGATTCTGTCAACTTCCAAGGTGGACATACCCGGTTTGACCTGTTTTGCCAATTCATTATGTGTGAGGGCGAGAATTCTTCCCGCCTCACGCATCAATTCAATTTCTGCTTCCGATTTAATTGAAATTGCCATAATTACTCACCTAAAATATCAACGATTGCTGCGAATACATCCTTCATATCTACAGTTCCGTCAACTTCTTTCATAACACCCTTGTTGTTATAATAATCAATTAATGGCTGTGTCTGCTCATGATATACACTTAAACGATTCTTAACTGTCTCCGGCTTGTCGTCATCACGAATAATCAAATCTGCTCCACAGGTATCGCACTTACCTTCAACCTTTGTCGGACTGTATACGATGTGATAGGTTGCTCCACAACCAACACATGCACGTCTTCCACCCATACGGTTAATGATATTCTCATCCGGAACTTCTACATTGATTGCGTAGTCAATGCTCTCTCCGATTGCAGATAAGGCTTTATCCAAAGCTTCTGCCTGTGGAATGGTTCTTGGAAATCCATCTAAAACATAGCCATTTGCACAATCAGGCTCTTTAAAGCGATCAATCACCAAATCTACAACTAATTCATCAGGAACCAAAAGACCCTTGTCCATATATTCCTTTGCCTTTGCACCCAGCTCTGTGCCATTCTTAATATTAGCACGGAAAATATCACCGGTAGAGATGTGTGGGATATTATACTTTGCTGCAATCATCTTAGCCTGTGTACCTTTACCTGCGCCCGGCGCACCTAACATAATAATTTTCATAACCATATCCTCCTGTCATAATGTATGTCACATACAATCTAAGCCACAAGTATTCTGCACTAAAAAGACAGCCTTGTCAAGTATGTAACAACCTTCTCTTTATAACCACTTAAACCGTAGAAGCGCATTTCTACACCCCTACGGTTTTCTATCTATCACCTGACTCCCTGCACTTTTACAAATACAGTGAAATCAGATCATAAAATTCATATTATTTGTCATTCAGGAATCCCGAATAATTACGTACCAGCATCTGTGATTCTAACTGCTTCATTGTATCAAGGATAACTCCAACGATAATGATCAATGATGTTCCACCGAAGGAAACGCTTGCACCGAATACTCCGTTAAAGAAGATTGGAATCAATGCAACAATCAGTAATCCAATAATACCGATCAATACGATGTAATTCAAAATCTTATTCAGATAATCCTGAGTCGGTTTTCCAGGTCTGATACCGGGAACAAATCCACCGCTCTTCTTCATGTTATTTGAAACTTCCATCGGATTAAATGTGATAGAAGTATAGAAATAAGCAAATATAATATTCAAAATAATATATAAGATCAAGCCAATAGATGCCCATGGATAATCACTGTTAAACCAGTAATTTGAGTTCAATCCCTGCATAATCTGCTGTGCTCTTGTTCCTGCCTTGATGTTAAATAAGTTAACTACAATGGACGGAACCTGCATCAATGAGGAAGCAAAAATGATAGGAATTACACCGGCAGTATTAACTTTCAAAGGAATATGACTTGACTGACCGCCATAAGTCTTTCTTCCCTGAACCTTCTTTGAATACTGCACCGGAATCCGACGTTCTGCATCCTGAAGCAAGATTACAAGAATTGTTGTACCGATTACAATCGCTAAAATAATAGCTGCTGCAACTACTCCGTGTACAATATCTTTTCCTTTTACAAACTGTTCATACAGATTTGAAAAGTCCGCAGGCATACGTGAAACGATATTAATTAACAAGATAATTGAAATACCATTTCCGATACCTTTATCCGAAATGCATTCACCTAACCACATAACAATACAGCTACCGGTTGTTAATGTGATGATAATAGTCAAAATTATAAATACATTGGCGTCACCGAGAACACCTTCTCTTGAAAATCCGATTGCAAGACCGGCACTTTCAAGAATTGCCAACGCAACAGATACATATCTTGTGATCTGTGTCATTTTCTTTCTACCATCTTCACCATCATGCTGCATTTCCTCTAATGCAGGAATTGCTATTGTCAAAAGCTGCATAATAATTGAAGCTGTAATATATGGTGTAACACTTAATGCAAATACCGACATTGATAAGAATGAACCACCGGTAAATGAGTTAATAAAACTAAAGGAATCACCAACAACATTCTGTAAATAATCCTGTATCGCTGAGACGTCAACTCCCGGAATCGGCAATTGACTTCCCAAACGTACAACAAGAAGTATCCAAAATGTGTAAATCATTCTTTTCCTTAATTGCTCAATCTTCAATGCATTAATTAAGGTTTTGAACATAAATTACATCACCTCAGCTTTTCCACCCGCAGCTTCGATTTTTGCAACTGCAGAAGCACTATAAGCATTCACCTTAACAGTAAGCTTCTTAGTTAATTCTCCATTTCCTAAAATCTTAACGCCATCCTTAGGGTTGCTAACAACACCAGCACCAATTAATGTATCAACTGTTACCTCTGAACCATCTTCAAATGCATTTAACTTGTCAACATTAATAGCAACGATTTCCTTTGAGCTTGGACATGTAAATCCACGCTTTGGAAGTCTTCTATATAATGGCATCTGACCACCTTCGAAACCAGGTCTGGTTGCACCTGAACGAGCCTTCTGTCCTTTGTGTCCCTTACCTGCAGTCTTACCATTTCCTGAACCATGGCCACGACCTTTTCTGAAATTATCACTCTGCTTAGAACCATCTGCTGGTTTTAATGTAGATAAATTCATGATTCGCACCTCCTTATTTCAAAATATTAAATCTCTTCAACCTTAACTAAATGTCTAACCTGCTGAACCATACCCTGTGTTGCTGCATTGTTAGGAAGCTCAACTGTCTTGTTAACCTTCTTAAGACCTAATGCTTCAACTGTTCTTCTATGCTTTGGGATTGCTCCAATAGGAGACTTTACTAAAGTAACTTTTACCTTATCTGCCATTGTGAAATCCTCCTTAACCTAAGATTTCTTCTACGGATTTACCGCGAAGCTTTGCTACCTGCTCAGGTGTCTTTAAGCTCTGAAGACCGTTCAATGTAGCTAAAACTACATTCTGCTTATTGTTTGAACCCAAAGACTTTGTACGGATATTTCTGAATCCTGCAAGCTCAAGAACTGAACGAGCCGGACCACCAGCGATAATACCAGTACCTTCTGGAGATGCTTTTAATAATACAGATGCGCTTCCGAATGTACCTGTCCAGTCATGAGGAATACTACCATTCTCATTAATTGGAACTTCAATCAAGCTCTTAATTGCATCTTCTTTTCCTTTACGAATTGCCTCTGGAACTTCGGCAGCCTTACCAATACCGGCACCTACATGTCCATTCTTGTCACCTACAACTACAAGAGCAGCAAATCTCATATTACGTCCACCTTTAACAACTTTGGTTACACGCTTAATGTTTACAACTTTTTCTTCTAATTCTAACTGACTAGCATCAATAATTGTATGCTTCATATATTGTTTCCTCCTTATTAGAATTCAAGACCAGCTTCTCTTGCTGCCTCTGCCAATGCTTTTACTTTACCCTGATAAATAAATCCGCCTCTATCAAAGACAACTGTCTTAATACCTGCTGCTAAAGCACGTTCTGCAACTACCTTACCAACATAAGCTGCCGCATCTACATCATTTGTCTTCTCTAACTCTGCTTTTACTTCCTTCTGTACTGTTGAAGCTGACACTAAAGTCTTACCAACTGTATCATCAATAATTTGAGCGTACATATGATTATTACTTCTAAATACAGCTAAACGTGGTCTTTCTGTTGTACCACTAAAGCGGTTACGGATTCTTAAGTGCTTCTTAGCGCGAACCTTATTTCTTGACTCTTTTTTAATCATCCTATCTCACTCCTTTAATTATTTCTTACCAGTCTTACCAACTTTACGTCTAATAACTTCATCAGCATATTTGATACCTTTGCCCTTGTAAGGTTCCGGTCCTCTCTTCTCTCTGATTTCAGCTGCGTATTGGCCAACTTTTTCTTTATCTATACCTGTAATTGTAATTGTGTTACCGTCAACCTTAGACTCTAATCCTTCAGGATCTTCCATCTCAACAGGATGTGAGTAACCTAAGCTAAGTGTTAACTTCTTACCCTGCTTCTGTGCTCTGTAACCAACACCATTTACTTCTAATACTTTTGTATAACCTTCAGTTACACCGATTACCATATTGTTGATCAATGTTCTTGTAAGACCATGTAATGATTTCATCTTCTTTAAATCGTTAGGTCTTGTTACAACTACATGATCACCATCAAGCTTGATGTCCATTTCCGCAGGTAATACTCTTGTAAGTGTACCCTTTGGTCCTTTTACAGTCACTTGATTATTTTCTGCAATATCAACAGTTACGCCTGCTGGTACAGCGATAGGCATTCTTCCGATACGTGACATGCCGCTACCTCCTTATATTCTGTTCCCTATTACGGAACCTTCTTTTTATCTGATTCTTCAATCTACATACCAAACCGAACCAAGGTATTGCCCGAAGGCTTACCTTCTGTCCGTCTTAGTTCCTACCAAACAAATGCTAATACTTCGCCACCAACCTGAGCTGCACGAGCTTCTTTGTCAGTTAACACACCTTTGTTTGTAGAAATAATAGCAGTACCTAAACCACCTAACACCTTAGGAAGTTCATCCTTACCTGCATATACACGAAGTCCCGGTGTAGAGATTCTCTTAATACCGGTGATAACCTTCTCGTTCTTATCTTTACCGTATTTTAATGTAATGTGGATCGTCTTAAACTTACCATCTTCAACTACTTCTACAGCCTTAACATATCCCTCTTCCAAAAGAATGTTAGCAATTGCTTCCTTCATCTTTGAAGCAGGAACATCAACTGTATCATGTTTAGCAGTATTCGCATTACGAATTCTTGTAAGCATATCTGCGATTGGATCTGTCATTGTCATTTACCTCCTTCAAAAATCTTACCAGCTTGCTTTCTTTACGCCTGGAATTTCACCTTTGTATGCTAATTCACGGAAGCAGATTCTGCAAATTCCGTATTTTCTTAAAACTGAATGTGGACGTCCACAAACTCTACAACGAGTATATTCTCTAGTTGAGAATTTCTGTTTACGCTGCTGTTTTACTTTCATAGATTTCTTAGCCATGAATCTTCCTCCTATTATTTCTTAAATGGCATTCCAAATAAGGTTAATAACTCACGAGCCTCTTCATCAGTCTTGGCTGTTGTAACGAAACATACATCCATACCTCTAACCTTATCTACCTTATCATACTCGATTTCAGGGAAAATCAACTGCTCCTTGATACCTAATGAATAGTTACCTCTTCCATCGAATGCATTTGGATTGATACCTCTAAAGTCACGTACACGTGGCAATGCAAGGTTGATCAAACGATCTGCAAACTCATACATTCTCTCACCACGAAGTGTTACCTTACATCCGATTGGCATTCCCTCACGTAACTTAAAGTTAGCGATGGATTTCTTAGCAGTTGTAACAACAGCCTTCTGTCCTGTAATTGTCTCAAGATCAGCAATTGCTGTATCTAAAAGCTTCTTGTTTTCCTTAGCCTCACCAACACCCATGTTGATAACAATCTTCTCAAGCTTTGGAATTTCCATAACATTTTTATATCCGAACTTCTTTACCATAGCGTCCTTAATCTCGCTATTGTATTGATCTTTTAATCTACTCAACTTAAGTGGCCTCCTTCCTTGAATTAGTCAATTTTTTCTAACTTGCCGTCCACTTTAGCAACACGAACTTTATCTTTCTTTTCGCCCTGGAAACCAACACGTACAGGCTTACCCTTGTGAACATACATTACATTAGATATATCGATTGGTGCTTCCTTCTCAATGATACCACCCTGCTGATTGCTCATGCTAGGCTTAGTATGCTTTGATACCATGTTAACACCTTCAACTAATACTTTGTGATTCTTGGTGTCTACTGATAACACCTTACCGGTTGCGCCTTTATCTTTTCCTGCGATAACCTGAACCACGTCATCTTTTTTAATCTTACTGGTTGCCATCCTGACACCTCCTTATAAAACTTCTGGTGCTAATGAAACGATCTTCATGAACTTCTTATCTCTAAGCTCTCTTGCAACCGGCCCAAAGATACGAGTTCCCTTAGGATTCATATCATCCTTGATAATAACTGCTGCATTCTCATCAAACTTAATATAAGAACCATCTTTACGACGTGCACCCTTCTTTGTACGAACTACTACAGCTTTAACAACGTCACCCTTCTTTACAACGCCACCTGGTGTTGCATCTTTAACAGAGGCAACGATGACATCACCGATATTTGCATATCTTCTGGTTGAACCGCCTAATACTCTGATACAAAGTAATTCCTTTGCTCCGGTATTATCAGCAACTTTAAGTCTTGTTTCCTGTTGAACCATTGTCTTTGCCTCCTTAATTATTTAGCTTTCTCGATAATCTCAACAAGTCTCCATCTCTTGTCCTTAGATAAAGGTCTTGTCTCCATAACTCTTACTCTATCACCGATGTGACATTCATTGTTCTCATCATGAGCTTTTAATTTATAGGTTCTCTTTACAATCTTACCGTAAAGAGGATGCTTAACATTATCTACGATTGAAACAACAATTGTCTTGTCCATCTTATCACTTGTTACAAGTCCCACACGGGTCTTTCTTAGATTTCTTTCCATTGTGTATTGTCCTCCTTCTTCGATAATTAAGCATTAGCCTTTTCAGTCATAACTGACTGGATTCTGGCAATATTTCTTCTAACTTCTTTAATTCTGCTTGTATTCTCTAACTGGTTGGTAGCATTCTGGAATCTTAAGTTGAATAATTCCTTCTTTGCAGCTACTAACTCAGAGTTTAATTCTTCAACAGTTTTAGCTTTTAAATCTGACATATATTCTTTCGTTTTCACTGCTTATACCTCCTCTAAATCTGCTTTAGAAACAATCTTACACTTAACCGGAAGCTTATGTGTAGCTAATCTTAAAGCTTCCTTAGCTGTTTCTTCTGGAACACCAGCAATTTCAAACATAACGCGTCCAGGCTTAACAACTGCAACCCAGCCTTCCACATTACCTTTTCCTTTACCCATACGAACACCGATAGGCTTAGATGTATAAGGCTTGTCAGGGAAAATCTTAATCCAAACTTTACCGGTACGCTTTACATAACGAGTCATAGCGACACGGGCTGCTTCGATCTGATTTGACTTAATCCAAGCCGGCTCCATTGCAACGATACCATATTCACCATTGCTGATCTTATTACCTCTGGTAGCTTTACCAGCCATAGAACCTCTAAACTGTTTTCTATGCTTAACTCTTTTTGGCATTAACATTATTTATCGCTCCCTTCCTTTGTAGTCTTAGTTGGAAGTACTTCACCATGGTTAATCCAAACCTTAACGCCAACTTTACCATAAGTGGTGTTAGCCTCAGCAAAACCATAATCAATATTTGCACGAAGTGTCTGAAGAGGAATTGTTCCATCTACATAGAACTCTGTACGAGCCATATCAGCACCACCTAAACGTCCTGAACAAGCTGTCTTAATTCCCAATGCTCCAGTCTTCATTGTTCTACCCATACATGACTTCATTGCACGACGGAAAGAAATACGATTCTCTAACTGTGCTGCAATATTTTCAGCAACTAACTGTGCGTCTGCATCCGGTCTCTTAACTTCCTTAACATCTACCATTAACTTCTTGCTTGTTAACTTTGATACTTCCTTCTTCAATGCTTCGATTTCAGCACCACCCTTACCAATTACAACACCAGGCTTTGCTGTGTAAATGATAACTTTAAGTCTATCTGATGCTCTCTCCATCTCGATGCGAGATACCTGAGCGCTGTAAAGCTTGTTCTTAAGGAATGTACGAATCTTGTTATCTTCAACTAAGTTATCTGAAAATTCATTATCCTTTGTATCAGCATACCATCTAGAATCCCAATCCTTGATGATTCCGACTCTTAAACCATGAGGATTAACTTTCTGTCCCATTATATGCCTCCTTATCTTTCATCAAGCACGATTGTAATGTGGCTTGTTCTCTTCTCGATTCTATAAGCTCTACCCTGTGCTCTTGGTTGAATTCTCTTCATTGTTGGTCCCTTATTTGCATAACACTCTGCAATATAAAGGTTTTCCATCTTCATTCCATTATTATTCTCAGCATTTGCAATCGCTGATTTTAATAATTTCTCTATCACACTTGAAGCATATCTTGGATTATAAGCTAAGATAGCAAGTGCTGTTTCTACATCCTTACCTCTAATGGCATCTAATACGAAACATGCTTTTGTTACAGATACTCTAGCATAAGAAACTTTTGCTGATGGTCTTGTATCCTTATTCGCATTTCTCTCTCTCTTAATCTGGGATCTATGTCCTTTAGCCATGGATGATTCCTCCTTTCGATTCCAATTATCTTAATTTTGACTTCTTCTCATCCTTGCCATGTCCCTTGTATGTTCTTGTTACAACAAACTCACCAAGCTTATGACCAACCATATCCTCAGTTACATATACAGGTACATGTCTTCTTCCGTCATATACGGCGATTGTATGTCCTACGAAGCTAGGGAAGATAGTAGAACGACGTGACCAGGTCTTAACAACCTGCTTGTCATTACTAGCGTTCATAGCGTCGATTTTCTTTAACAAATGCTCATCTGCAAATGGTCCTTTTTTTAATGAACGAGCCATAAATCAAACCTCCTTATAATTATTTCATGTTCTTACCATCTCTGGTTCTAACGATCATCTTATTAGACTGCTTATTTTTCTTACGTGTCTTAAGTCCAAGTGCTGGCTTACCCCATGGAGTACATGGACCAGGTCTACCAATACTTGTCTTACCTTCACCACCACCGTGTGGATGGTCGTTAGGGTTCATAACAGAACCACGAACTGTAGGTCTGATACCCATATGGCGCTTACGTCCTGCCTTACCAACTTTAACAAGACCATGCTCAATATTACCAACCTGACCAACAGTTGCTCTTGCAACGATTGGAACCATTCTCATCTCGCCTGATGGCAAACGAAGTGTTGCATACTTTCCTTCCTTAGCCATAAGCTGTGCTGAGTTTCCTGCTGAACGAACTAACTGTCCGCCTCTTCCAGGATATAATTCTACGTTGTGTACCTCAGTACCAACAGGAATATTCTCTAATGGTAAACAGTTACCAACTTTGATTTCTGCAGTTGCACCGTTCATAACAGTGTCGCCAACCTGTAATCCTACAGGAGCTAAAATGTATGACTTCTGTCCGTCTGCATAACAGATCAATGCGATATTTGCTGTTCTGTTAGGATCATACTCGATTGTCTTAACAGTTGCAGGAATACCATCCTTATTTCTCTTGAAATCTACTAATCTATACTGTCTTCTATTTCCACCACCCTGGTGTCTTACTGTAATCTTACCCTGATTATTACGACCTGCATTCTTCTTTACAGGAGCTAATAATGACTTCTCAGGAGTATCTGTTGTGATTACATCAAAATCCAAACCAGTCATATTTCTTCTGGAAGGTGTATATGGGTTATATGTTTTAATTCCCATGATGTTTCTCCTTTCAAATTGCATTTATTATCACGCTTGCATGCGTATGAAATGTTGTGTTATCCGGTTATTATATTTTATAAACCTTCAAAAATCTCAATATCCTTGCTGTCCTCTGTTAACTGAACAATCGCTTTCTTAGACTTAGCTGTCTTTCCGTAAACCATTCCACGTCTCTTTGTCTTACCATCAAGATTCATTGTGTTTACCTTAGCAACCTTTGTTCCTTCAAACATCTTTTCTACAGCATCCTTGATCATAGTCTTTGTTGCTTCCGGATGAACCTGAAAAGTATATTTCTTATCAGCCATAGCATCCATTGACTTCTCAGTAATGATAGGTTTCTGAATTACGTCATAATATTTGATATCTGCCATTATGCGTACACCTCCTCGATTGCTGCTACTGCATCCTTAGTAATAACTACTGTGTCATACTTTAAGATGTCATATACGTTAATTGTGTTTGTTAAAGCTGTCTTAACATTTGCAACGTTCTTTGCAGATAATACTACGTTCTGATCATTATCCTTTGTTACAACCAATGCTTTTGAAACATCAAGGTTGTTAAGCACCTCTACAAACTTCTTTGTCTTAATTTCATCTAACTTTAACTCATCCAATACGATGAATTTCTCTTCGTTAACCTTTGAAGTAAGTACAGACTTCATAGCGCCTGCTTTTTCCTTCTTGTTTAACTTGATTGAATAATCTCTTGGCTTTGGTGCAAATACAACACCACCACCGGTCCACTGTGGAGAACGTGTAGAACCCTGTCTTGCATGACCAGTTCCTTTCTGTCTCCATGGCTTTCTACCACCGCCACGTACTTCTGCACGTGTCTTAGCACTCTGTGTACCCTGACGCTTGTTTGCAAGCTGAGATACAACTGCCATGTGAACCAAATGTTCATTTATTTCTACACCGAATACTGCATCATTAAGCTCTAATTTCTCAACTTCTTTACCTTCAGTGTTATAAACAGCTACTGTTGCCATAATCTATTCCTCCTTCCTATAGACTACTTTCCGCTCTTAACGGATTCTTTAACCATAACCAATGACTTCTTAGGTCCAGGAACAGATCCCTTAACTAAAATTACGTCATTCTCTGCATCTATCTTAACAACTTCTAAGTTCTGAACTGTTACACGAACTGCTCCCATATGTCCAGGCATCTTCTTGCCCTTGAATACACGGCCAGGATCTGAACAACATCCGTTAGAACCTGCATGACGATGATACTTAGAACCATGAGTCTTAGGACCTGTGTGTAATCCGTGTCTCTTGATTGCACTTTCATATCCCTTACCTTTTGATTTTGCAGTAACATCAATCTTATCTCCCTCAGCGAAGATATCAGCCTTGATAACGCTTTCTCCAGCAACGTAATCAGAAACGTTATCTACTCTGAACTCTCTAACAAACTTCTTAGGAGTTGTGTTTGCCTTTTTAAAATGTCCAACCTCTGCCTTACCAGCACCATGTGGATTTCTGATTGTCTTCTTACCAGAAACATCCTTTGTTGTAATTCTTTCTTTCTTCTCACCATATCCAACCTGGATTGCTTCATATCCATCGTTTTCCATAGTCTTAACCTGTGTTACTACACAAGGTCCTGCCTGTAATACTGTTACAGGTGTTAATACGCCATCTTCATTGAAGATCTGAGTCATTCCGACTTTTGTAGCTAAAATTGCTTTCTTCATTTTTAAAATTTCCTCCTAAATAATCTACAGCGGATTGCCGGAGCAATCATTCTAAATTCGACCGGTCAAGCGGTCCCTTAGGTATACTGCATTGTCTTCTTAATTACTTGCTTTTCATCTTTACATCGATGTAAACACCGGCAGACATATCCAACTTCTGTAAAGCATCGATTGTCTTCTGTGTTGGCTGAAGTACATCAATCAATCTCTTATGAGTTCTCTGCTCAAACTGTTCTCTTGAGTCTTTGTACTTATGAACCGCTCTTAAGATTGTAACCTTCTCAACCTTAGTTGGCATTGGTACAGGACCTGAAACCTTAGCACCTGTCTTCTTAACAGTGTCAATGATGTTTGCTGCAGCCTGATCGATTAACTTATGATCGTAAGCCTTAAGTGTAATTCTCATTACTTGATTTGCCATAAAAAAAGTCTCCTCCTTTTCGCACTTTTTAATTCGTACGACAAGTGGTGACTGCACACTCTCCCGTGTGTGTCGCAATTTGAAGCACATTGCAGACTTTCACACGTCATCTCCGCCCTGCGGATGGTTTTTGGTACAGTGACTTGTCGTCAGTTTTTTAACTTGACATTCGCTCCACGGAAAACCTACTGATTAGTAGCAACCTCGCGCTTCTACGCTATCAATGTCACAGCACGTACTAATATATACCATGATTTCAATGATTGCAAGCTTTTTTTTCATAAAATTGTATTTTTATTGTATTTTTTCAAATACAACCCCATCACCCCAATAACTTTGTCAATTCCACTAAAGTCTGCTTAACGGAAAACGCCTCTGCCACTGCTTCAATCTCCTTCTTCGCCTGTTCCTTCTTCCGGTCTGATACATTTCCCTTTACCGCCCGGATTAGAATGTTTTTCGGCGAGCTTGCGTAATCCACAAACTCTAACAGCTGGGTTTTATATCCGCAACAGGTCAGGACATTTCCTCTGATGGCATCTGTCATCAGGGCAGACATCCTTTCCTTAACAATACCGTATCTTGTAAGCAATGACAAATCGTCACTTTTAATCTGTCCGTTTATTTCCTTCTGACAGCACGGAACAGACAATATAATAGAAGCATTCCATCCGATTGCATTATAAAGTGCATAATCCGTTGCCGTATCACAGGCATGTAACGTCACCACCATATCTACCGGCTCCTCTGTCTGATAGCCGTTAATATCCCCCACTTCAAAATGCAGATTCTCATAACCATATTTTTCTGCAGTCTGGTTACAATGAAAAATCACATCCTCTTTTAAATCCAATCCGGTAATGTGCACAGGATATTTCTTTATCATCACAAGATAATAATACAAAATAAATGTGAGATAGGATTTTCCACATCCAAAGTCAATAATATTCATATCCTTCTTAGGATAATCCCTGACCACATCCTCCACCAACTCCAGGAAGCGGTTAATCTGCTTATACTTATCATACATACTGTTGACGATTTTCCCGTCCTTCGTAAAAATGCCCAGATCAACCAAGGGCGGAATCTGTTCCCCCTCCTTTAACAGGTAATTCTTTCTGCGGTTATTGGAAGCATTTTTAACACCTTCCATCTGAATCCGCTTTCCGGTGACAGTCTGCTTATGAGACAGTATTTTACCCTTCTTGGTTGCCTTGAAGTCCCATTGGCAATCACTATGATTATCATATGCAAAAATATTAAGCTGTCCATAGGTTTCCGGAAATAACAAGAGCACCCTTTTCTTCAACTCGTCCTCTTCTATATTTTCATGAAACACCTGTTTTTCCGTAAACCGTTCAATCTGATATCGTTCTTTTCCTTTTAAGATAATAGGACGAATAACCATTTTGGTGTATTGACAGCTTTTATCCCTCCTACTGCTTAATATAATTTTTTGCGGACGCATTTCCAGTATCATTTCCAGTTCCTTAATCTTATCTTCCATCTTTCTATCCTCATTTCACATACCTTACCACACCGGAGCATCAGAAAAGTCAAACTCCATTTTGTACAGCTCGTTCAGGTCATGCATATCATTTCTTTCTTTTTGAACATCCTGCTGTTGTTCCTCAAATGCTTTTTGCAGCTGGGACTTTTCTTCCTCCTGCTCCGTACTGCTTTGTTCCGATGGTGACTGCTTTCTGTCAGAAGAATCCTTCTCCTTATCATCAGAAGGCGGGTTCTTCAGTGCATCTATAATCTGTTGTAATTCTATTTCCAATTGCTGCGCCTGACTGTCATGTCCGGATTGCTGATCTTCATTGGCACAATTTTTCTCTGTAAGAATCTGTATTCCCTCCTCTAAAATGCCAATGGTTTCTTCCACTTCATCCTGAGACAGATTTTCAAAATCAATCCCTGCGATTTTAGCCAGCACAAGATTCGTCCTTATCTTACATTCTTTTTTCTTCGGAGGATGTTTTTTTAAAGCGTCCTCATAGTATTCCACTGCTTTGTTATAGTTCCCCATCTGATATTCAATATTACCTCTGTTATAAGCTGCAATATATGGTTGGAAAATCCCTAAAAAATCCAGCTGGTTGATCTTATATATCTCATTTTCATAATTTTTTATCATCTTCTCGTTACTGATATAGTTTGTACCCATAATCAGGAAAAGTACAACGGAAACAATCAGACCCGCAGTGAGTAATTTTTTCATATCATCCTTACCCGCTTTCTCATATCATAAAATTCAAACATTAATAATAGAAGAAACGGAACTGCAAACACATAATAAATGTCTTTATGTCCCTGTTCCTTTTTGTCCTGCGTCTTGGTTTTTGCATTCCTCTTAATGGTGTTCAGCACACTGTCTATGTCCGTTGACGTATCCATATGTACGTAATCAATGCCAATGTCCTTTGCGATTTTCTTCAGATTCCCTTCATCCATTTTGGAAACTGCCGGCTTGTAAGGATATTCCCGCTGGTCTTCTATGATTTTCGTCTCACCATCCAGAAAATCCTTAATCTCCATCTGTCCTCCTTCGGAGGTTCCATATCCCATAACGGCTCCGTAATCAACATATTTTTTCAGGTTCGAAAAACTTTCCAGCTGTTCATCATTTGTAATTTCTCCATCACTGAGAAAGAACAAAACAACATCCCCGGAATTATCTTCTTCTGCATTCCGCAAAATATCAGAAGCCATCGTCCTCCATATATTCATAGAGCTTCCCTTCGCATACAGATCATTTAAAGGATAAATCGCCTGAATCACGCCGGCAATATATTCTGTGTTATTGGTATAAGGTGCCAGATAATGGGCTTCATTATTAAAAGAAACAACTGCAAATCTTGCGCCGTTAAGCTCCTTTAAAATATAGGAGCAATCATCTTTCACCTGCTCTAAACGCTCCCGATTTCCATCATCCTTTGCTACCATACTGATGGTATCATCTATCACGAACAAAACCTTGGTATTCATACTCTTCGTCGTAACCGTTACCGTATCATCCGGCAGCATAATTCTTAAATTTATCAAAAATAACAATCCGATCATGACAATCTGGCGGATATATGCTGCCCTTCTTTCCTTTCTCAGGAAGAGTAAAATTACACATATAATGCCCATCAGCCATACCGGTATTATTGGATTTATCATCATAACAGCCCCTCTTCTCCGCCTATAATTTCATTAACCTCGATATTACCGTCATTCCAATCATAGTAATCAAAAGAACGATAAATGCAGTCTCGGGATATTCCGTCTCTCTATACTGACGGTGTCCTTTCACTAAATTCTGACTCTTTTTTTGTATCTCCTCTACGATATCCTGAAAAGAACCGGAATTTCCTTCCCGGTAAAATTTCCCTCCGGTTTTTTCCATTGCCGCCTTCATCTCTGTTGCATGTTCATCATACATTTCTCTTGTGCCAACCCCATATACCGTAACATGGTTTTCCGCACACAAATCCGCAGCCTCGTCCAACGTAAGGAAGGTCTCTCCCTGAGGGTCGTTATCCGACGCAAAAATCACAACTCTGGTACGGCTTTCTTCCAGACTTGAAAAATCATACACACAGGAAGCCAGTCCGTCACTGATCAAAGAACTTCCCCGTTCTTCATTTCCTACCAGCGTTCCTGCGGAAATATACTCCTCATAATAATAGTCATCACTGGAAAAATCAGGAACAAATCCACCAACCCGCTGTTCCAATCCTTTCCGGATCATTTCAAGCTGCTGGTTTACAAATTCATAATCATCCGTCAAAGGAACAAGCAGAACCGGCGATGTGTTAAAAATAACAATTCCAAAACGTTCTCCCTGCAGGCTGGTAACACTTTTTTGTAATTCTCTTATCAATTTTAAGTTTACCTCATCTACAGATGTGGATATATCCAGACACAGTATAATGTCCCGCTGATATTTTTCATCTTCGATTACTTCCGTTTTATAAGGCCGGGACAGCAAAACAAAGGAACCAAGCATTGCCACAAGTGCAAGGACAAACCACGACCAATAATATACCCGGTAAAATATCCGTTTTCTTTTAAAATATTTATTTTGACTTAACTCATTAACCGGCGCAACCTTTTTACCGAAAGCATAACCCTTATCCGGTTTTTCAACCACAAGCCATACAATCCATATCGTTATGACCAAAAGACCAACAACCAGAAAAAATGCATACTTTAATTCCATTCCTCAATCATCCTTCTTGATTTTTCCAACGCCTCAAAAACATCCCCCTCTGATTTCACAGAAAACTCAGGCGAATAAAACTCTCCCACGATTCCTTCCAGCCGGGGCATATTTGATTTTCTGATATCCTCAAGGGTATAAGTATGCGTTTTTACGCCGGTTCGCTCCTGCACAAATCTGCGGACAATACTACTCATACGCTGGTACGCCTTTCGAATGGATAAGCTTCCCTTCCGAAATTCCTGTTCTACAGCGTCCAATTCCTTTAGGTATTTCATCTGCAAACCATGTATATCCTGAGTTGAGACCGGTTGCAGGACAGGCTTCGCAACAGCCGGTTTACGCTTTAATTTCAGATTCAATTTTAAGATAATCAGTACAGCCACAATTCCCAATATGCATATTCCAAGCAAAATAATCGGCCATAATGCATAGGAAAAGGGATTCTGTAATTTAACGGTTATGTCCATTTCTTTTTTCACCTTTATGCCTGTTCAATAGTTCCACAAGCCTTCCTTCCACCTCATCCGGAGATTCAACGGTTATCCCGACAATTCCAAAGGTTTTTAATTTATTCGCCACATCCACTTCCTGTTGCAGCTTTAATTTTTCCTCCATACGAAGCAGCTTCTTATCCTTTGTAAAGAAATCAGGCAAATACGCTCCTGCTTCCACATCATAAACATCCTTGCCCGACAGATTGGCATCTCCAATCCTTACCACCAGTATATCATGCAAAACCATAAGACGTTTTAACAAGACATCGGGAATGCCAAGCAGCCCTTCCGTATCGGTAACGATCAAAATAATCATTCTTCTTTTAAAATGTCGGAGTATGTAATCCAAAGGCAGCCCAACGACCGACCGGTTATCCTCCGTTATACTTTTATCATAATTGGACAGTATACTCTCAATATTGGGAAACCCGCTTTTGAAGGGAAAATGATGAATTGACTGTTTTGTTGCGTATGTAGCACTGATATAATCACCGTTCCGGTTCACCATACAGGCAAGCATTCCGCCACTCATCCACGCAAGCTTCCGTTTTTCCACTCCAAAAGAGGAATGTGCCAGCATGCGTCGGTTGGTATCCATAACCAGCATAATGTTATGCTTTTTTTCCGCAATATACTGACGCACCAATAATTTACGGCTTCTTGCAGAGGCTTTCCAATCCACATCCTTTACGTCATCCCCATCTGCATATTCCCGAAGTTCATCAAAATTATTACTCCGTCCCTTCATCATGGAATGATAAGAACCGTCTAATATCTGAGTGGTTGCTTTCCGGGTCTGAATCACCCGGGTGCTTTTCATCTTCGCCTGTATCGTTGATACATACTTCATTCTCATGGTGCTTTCACTGCTCCTATAATACCGTCAATAATGGTCTCTTCCTTAATCCCGTCTGCAACTGCCGCAAAATTAAGCATTACTCTGTGACGCAATACAGCATACCGCATCGCCTTTACATCATCCGGAATACAATAGCTTCTTCCATTCATCAACGCAACTGCCTTTGCTACCTCCATAAAGGAAATGGCAGCTCTTGTGCTGGCACCCATCGTTACATACTGTGCCAGCTCCGGTTTCAAAAGCTTATCTGTATTTCTGGATGCCTGTACGATATCTACGATATACTGTTTGATGGCATCATCCATATAAACACGTTTTGAAAGCTCCTGCAAAAATTGTACATCCTCTAAAGCAGCAACCGCATGGCTTTCCGAAAAAACATCAGCCTCGATTCGATTCAAAATTTCAATCTCATCTACAGGCTTTGGATAATCCAGCTTCACCTTCAAAAGGAAACGATCCATCTGCGCCTCCGATAATACATAAGTTCCTTCCTGTTCCACCGGATTCTGGGTTGCAATTACAACAAACACCTCCGGTAGCTTATAGGTCTGACCACCAATACTTACGGCATGCTCCTGCATCGCCTCTAACATGGCACTCTGAGTCTTTGCACTGGAACGGTTAATCTCATCCAATAAAACAAAGTTTGCAAAAACAGGACCGATCTTATTCTCAAATGTATTGGTTGCCATATTATAGGTCTGTGTACCGATAATATCACTGGGAATCAGATCCGGCGTACATTGTATTCTGGAAAACTGTCCGGAAACCGCATCCGTCATTACATTTGCTGCTGTCGTCTTCGCCAGACCCGGCACAGATTCCAGCAATATATGTCCATTGGTTATCATGGCAACTAACAAAGCCGCCCCCAAAAAGGGCTGTCCGACAACCTTACTGTTATAATACTGATTTAATTTATCAATGATTTTTCCTGCCTGCTGCAGTTCCTCCTTGGAAACCTTTTCTTCCATACCTATATCCTCCATGTAACATATTGTCCCACGAAACATATTCTATTCTATAGAAACAACTTTTTCAACCGGTATAATTGAAAGTTGCAAAAAGAAATGATATAGTAACTCATATCGCAATTTTTGTATAGGAAAAGCAAAATAAACCCGATCATTTTAGACGTGTGTTTTGCAGATACCTATTATATAGATTAGGAGTATATTATGTGGATAGCAGATAACTGGAAAGATTATGAGGTAATCGATACCTCTGACGGAGAAAAATTAGAGCGCTGGGGCAATTATATCCTGCTCAGACCTGACCCACAGGTTATATGGAAAACCCCAAAGAAAAATCCCAACTGGGAAAAAATAAATGCCCACTACCACAGAAGCCAAAAAGGCGGCGGCGAATGGGAATTCTTTGACTTGCCGGAGCAATGGTCCATTCACTATAAGGACTTAACTTTTCATTTGAAACCTTTCAGCTTCAAGCACACCGGGCTTTTCCCGGAACAAGCTGCTAACTGGGACTGGTTTTCCAAATTAATCCGGGATGAGATTCAGCGAAGAAAGACGGAAGCCAAATCCCCGGAGGATATAAAGCCCGTAAAGGTTTTAAATCTTTTTGCATATACCGGCGGTGCCACATGTGCCGCTGCAAAGGCAGGGGCACACGTTACCCATGTAGACGCCTCTAAGGGAATGGTTACCTGGGCAAAAGAAAATGCTGCTGCCTCCGGTCTTGCCGATGCACCAATCCGTTGGTTAGTGGATGACTGCGTCAAATTTGTGGAGCGGGAAATCAGACGTGGCAATACCTATGATGCCATTATTATGGATCCGCCGTCCTACGGCCGGGGTCCAAAAGGTGAAATCTGGAAAATAGAAGAAAAGATTCATCCTTTTATTACATTAACAGAACAGATTCTGACCGAGAATCCGTTGTTTTTCCTTGTAAATTCCTATACAACAGGTCTGGCACCTGCGGTTCTTACTTATATGATATCAACGGAAATCTGCGCAAAGCACGGCGGTTATGTTGAGTCTCAGGAAATCGGGCTTCCTGTTTCCGAAACCAATCTGATTCTGCCTTGCGGTGCTGCAGGTCGTTGGCAACAAATTAAAGGAGGTTCAGATGGCACGTCAACCAGTCATTGATAAAAACAAAAAACGAGGCGATACTTCTGTCTTTTGGGACAAATTACTTTTTGTCTGTGTTCTGGTACTTTTGCAATGCGGTTTTTTCATTTACACCTGTTTACAGCTTCAGGAAAAATACATCATCCTGCAATCTGTTATGTCCTTTGTAAGCCTGTTAGTCGTTCTCTATATTATCAACCGGCCTATGAATCCGGCTTATAAGCTGGCATGGTGTATCCCTATTTTGCTGGCACCTATTTTCGGCGGCTTTTTTTACCTGCTGTTATCCGTCAACGAAACCCGGCGCAAATTCAGACGGGAGATACGGGAAGCAGTATCGGAATCAAAGGGTCATCTCCATCAGGACAGAGCTTTGCTGGAAGAAATTCATGACACCAACCGACATTCTCTTCCTCAGGCGGAATATATCTATAACATGGCAAAATATCCTTTATATAAGGATACCCGAACCATGTATTTTTCAGATGGGGATGAATATTACGCTCAATTACTGGAAGAACTGAAAAAAGCAAAGCATTTTATCTTTTTGGAATTCTTTATTATTCAGGAGGGTGTATTCTGGAACTCGATATTGGACATTTTAACGAAAAAGGTTGCAGAAGGTGTGGAGGTAAAAGTAATCTATGACGACATGGGCTCTTTACGAACCCTTCCACCGGATTATTTTTTACAGCTACAGGATATCGGAATCGAAACCCATCGTTTTAATCCGGTAAACGCATCCCTGTCCCTTCGCCAGAACAACCGGGATCACAGAAAGATTATTGTAATTGACGGTTATACCTCTTTTACAGGAGGCATCAATTTGGCAGACGAATATATTAATAAGCAACAGCGTATTAACGGATATTGGAAAGACACCGGTGTTATGTTAAAGGGTGCCGCCACATGGAGCTTTACTGTTATGTTCCTTCAATTCTGGCAATATTTAGACAAAGCACCGGTAGATTACGAAAAATACCATTTAAACGAAGAAGAATTGGCGCAATATAAAAAAGAGGATTCTCCAAAGCTGCATAGTGACGGCTTTGTTCAGCCCTATGCCGATAACCCTCTTTTTTCAGAAATCGTAGCGGAGAATGTTTATCTGAATATCATTCACCGAGCTACCAAATATATATACATTACAACCCCTTATCTTATTGTGGATAATGAAATGATAACCGCATTAACACTGGCTGCCGCCAGCGGGGTGGATGTACGGATTGTGACACCTCACATACCGGATAAACGTGCCATTTTTATGGTCACACGCTCCTTTTATGAGCCTTTAACAAAGGCAGGCGTCAAGATATACGAATACACACCGGGCTTTATCCATTCCAAAATGGTGGTAGCAGATGATATGTACTGTGTAATCGGTTCCATCAACTTAGACTATCGAAGCCTGTATCTGCATTTTGAGTGTGCTGCATTTTTGTATCATTCCTCAACAATATTAGAGGTCAAGGAGGATATTCTGCACACCATATCAGAATCAGCGGAAATTACTTACGAGCATTGTATTGCCCTTAACAAACCGTACCGGTTCTGGCTGAGTCTGTTACGATTATATGCACCTCTTTTATAAGTCAGTGGTCAGGAAATCCGCAAATTTTGCTTTTGCCACCTTTGCCAAATCGTTGGGATTCAGAATAATCTGCATTCCGATTTTTCCGCCACTGATGATAATTTCATCAAATTTTTGTGCACTGCTATGTATCACGGTCGGATATAATTTTTTCATTCCAAGAGGGGTACATCCCCCTCTGATATATCCGGTAACGGCCGTAATATCCTTTACATGTATCATTTCTACAGACTTTTCCCCTACAACCTTTGCTGCCTTCTTAAAATCAATTTCCTGATCAATGGGCAACACAAAAACATAATGGTTTCCTGATTTTCCAATGGTAACCAGTGTTTTAAAAGACTGGTCATAGGGATCTCCATTCAAGTCAGCTACATGGATTCCATCAATAAATTCATCACACTCATAGGTTTTTGTTCTGTAGGATATCTTATTCTTATCCAATATCCTCATAGCATTTGTTTTATTTTCCTTTTTCCCCATCTTAATTCACTTCCTTATCAAACTTCTTTTTTAACTGATTCATCACATGGAAATATGCCGGAATCAAAAATAAGTCCGCACACAGCCACGCAATGGGTGATGCAATAGTAACGAAGAAATATCCGAATTTCGGAACAAGGCAAAATCCTACAAAGCCCCTTCCCACCATTTCACAAATACCGGCAATGATGGCAAAGGAGGAATAACCAAGTCCCTGTATCAAAAATCTGAAAATATTTACACAGGTCAAAAGCAGATAGCAGGAGGCATTTCCGATTAAAAACCGGTTAATATAATCAATGATCATAGTCTCCTTCCGGTCCACAAACAGCAAGGCAAGCTGCTTACCGAATATCAATACAACGATCAGGCTTAAGATGGCATAGATCACACCTAATAACAGGCAATCCTTCAAGCCCTGATGAATACGGTCTAACCGTTTGGCTCCTACATTCTGACCGCCATAGGTAGCCATGGTAGTTCCCATTGCCTCGTAAGGACAGATTAAAAATACAGAAATCTTCGTTCCGGCGGCTACCGCAGCAACAACTGCTTCTCCTAAACCATTTACCGCCGTCTGCAATATCACGCTTCCGATTCCGGTTATGGAATATTGCAGTCCCATAGGAACACCGATTCCACATAATTTTCCTACACAGCCTCCGTTTAACTTCCAGTCTTCCTTTTCAAAATTCAAATGTCTGTATTTGCAGATCATATAAATCAAACTGGCAATTCCGGATACACCCTGTGCCGTAACGGTAGCAACCGATGCCCCTGCAATTCCCATACTCTGAATCATGATAATATCCAGAATAATATTTAACACAGACGACATAATCAGAAACATTAACGGTGCCACACTATTTCCCAGAGAACGTAGGATGGCAGAAACCATATTATATAAAAATATAAGCGGGATTCCCATAAAAATAATAAATATATAAATATAAGCATCCTTCATAATAGATGCAGGTGTATTCATCCACTCCAGTATCTTATGAGTAAACAGTCCGATAACCGTTGTAAGAACCACCGAAAACGCAATGGACATCCATGCGCTGTTGGTAATATATTTTTTAACCATTCCCATATCCTTCGCTCCAAAGGACTGGGCAACCGGAATGGCAAATCCATTACATACACCCATACAAAATCCAAGCACCATAAAATTAATGGATGCTGTGGAACCTACGGCTGCCAGTGCATTTACCCCAAGCAGCTTACCTACAATAATAGAATCCACCAGATTATATAACTGCTGAAATACTAACCCAAACAATAAGGGAATCCCAAATTTTAAAATCAGTTCCATGGGATTTCCTTGGGTTAAATCCTTTATACCCTTTTTCTCATTTGCTACGTCCATTTATTTATCCTCTTTCTGCGTACTCAATAAAAAGGGAGACAGAAATCACCTGTCCCCCTTCTTATTCTGATTCAGTTATCTATTCCACACTTCCGATATTCTGATACATCTTAAATTAAGTTTCTTCTACATTAACTTCGTTTATGATGTACTAGGCTTCTAACAGCTTCTCCACACTTACAAGCTTTACACAAAGCACGAATAACTCTGCTGCTTCCTTCATCTCTTCCGGTGTCGGGAAAGATGGTGCAATACGGATGTTACTGTCCTGTGGATCCTTCTTATAAGGATAAGTTGCGCCTGCTCCCGTTAATACAACACCGGCTTCTTTACATTTTGCAACGATATCCTTTGCGCATCCTTCCATCGCATTAAAGGAAATGAAATAACCACCTCTTGGAACAATCCATGATCCAATATCTAATCCATTCAATTCTTCATTCAATACAGTTAAAACAGCCTCAAACTTCGGTCTCATCAACTGTGCATGCTTCTTCATATGAGCATCCAGTCCGGCACGATTCTTAAAGAACTTCACATGACGCAGCTGGTTAATCTTATCATAACCGATTGTCTGAATCGTCATGGACTTCTTGATATCCTCCAAATTAGCTTCCGACGCTGCAATTGCCGCAATTCCGGCACCAGGGAAGGAAACCTTTGAAGTAGAACCAAATTCAAATACCATATCCGAATTTCCTGCCTTTTCACATTCGGAAATAATGTCCAAAATCTCATCCTGCTGATCATCATACAAATGATGAATACAATAAGCGTTATCCCAGAAAATACGGAAGTCTTTTGCTGCAGGCTTTAATGCTGCCATTCGTCTGACAACCTCATCGGAATATGAAATTCCCGTTGGGTTGGCATATTTTGGTACACACCAGATACCCTTTACGGAATCGTCCTCGCTTACATATTTCTCTACCAGATCCATATCCGGACCATCTTCATATAATGGAATATTGATCATTTCAATACCAAAACTCTCTGTTATGGCAAAATGTCTGTCATAACCGGGAACCGGACACAAAAACTTAACCTTATCTAACTTGCACCATGGAGTCTCACCTAAATAACCTCTAAGCATTCCACGGGCAACGGTATCATACATAATATTCAAGCTGGCATTACCGCAAACAATGATATGTTCAGAAGTTGTCTCCATCATCTCTGCCATCAGCTGTTTTGCTTCAGGAAGACCATCCAAGCCACCGTAATTTCTGATATCCATACCATCACTGGCAACCATATCATCCGCAGATGAAACCACATCTAATAAAGGAAGCGATAAATCAAGCTGAGATTTCCCGGGTTTTCCTCTGGACATATCCAGCTTCAGTCCCTTGCCCTTGGCATCTTCATATTCTTTTGTTAATGTGTCTTTCAAGGCAAGTAATTCATCTTTTGTCATTTCCTTTAATGATTTCATGTTTGACCTCCTAAGTTCACTTTATTATCTTAAGTATATACAATATATCACTTAATTCCTTGCAATCTTATGTATAATAACATAAAACTTATTATATTGGAAGATAAAATAATAAAACAGCAGCATTTTCATTAATTATATTAATAAAATTGCCATTAAACTTTTATATATTAGGCAAAATGCCATTTCTTTTTAATAAAATGATGCCACATATGAGTAAAACCTTATGAAAACAGAGTTTTTTATTACCTCTAGCTTTAAATATACCTGAGAAAAAAGCGAAGCCCCTAAAGGCTTCGCTACATCTGTTGAATCTTCCCAACTTTATTGTACTTTATATTTATTCACAAGTTCCATCGCTGCCTTTTTAAATTTTTTCTTAAAAAGAAATACCTTGTATGTATAAACTTTTTGGTTTTCCAAATCTACCACGCTAACTTCATTCATCAACCTAAAAGATCTTGCAGTTCCCGCATATACCGTCATAATTCTGTATTTTCCATTTTTTGTTTCGTATACCCTCAATGACGCAAGAAAACAACCCTTTAATACCTTTTCAATTTCCTTTATTTCTGCCGGCTCTACCTCTGCAAGAACTCCCTCCAAACAATTTAAAATTTCATCAAGGGTAACATTGATAGTCGGCATCAGAATGCCTAGAGATTCACCAACTTTGCTAAAAATTCCCATTTATTCCCATTCCTTTCTCCTTATCATCAGTGATTTTGATCATACTTTTCAAAAATCGATAGCACAAATATTCCTCCTGCATCTCCCATATCCCGTTCATCAATTTTTACAGAAGATACTACAAATTTTTCTTGATCTTCGTACACTGTAAACTTTATTTCCGCCTTTGCAGGTTGGTCAAAATAGGTGCAATTACCAATAAACTTCACCTCTTCATTACCATTTTCATCCTTCCCTATGCTCTTCCATGTGGGATTTGAAAAATAATCTTCAAACGCCTCTTGATATGTTATATCCGGATAACCACTTGGACAACCTGCTCTTACTGCAGAAACTACACTAACATTACTTGCAATATTAAAACAAACTATCAATGCCATTATTTCCAAAACCGCAATTACTATAATGGGAATTTTGGGGAAGTTATCCTCTATCCATCCAAATGCAAATATAACTCCAATATAAATTATAAACGGAAGCGGTTTTTTATCAAAAAAACCAAGAAGAGCACCTACCATCATTATTGCACCAATAGTCGCAAGTCCAGTTGTTATTATGCTACCTAATTTTTTCATCCTCCCTTTTCTCTTTGATTTTCCAGAATCATTGTCTGGTGTGTTCTTTCTGTAATCACCTCCATTTTCTGTCTCTACCCTTGTTCCACATGAACCGCAAAATTGATCATCTTTTCCAATCTCGGCTCCACAATTCATACATTTCATAATTTCTCCCTCCCTTCTTTAATAACCCAAAACTAATATTTTTATAGCCATAGCTGATTATACTACAGCTATAAAAATATTACAATTAGAATAATTTATTTTTAAGCAAATTTAGATATGGAGAAACTATAAAATATGAAAAATTTAGATTTTGAACAGATTGGAAAAAGAATAAAAGAGCTGCGCATTTCCAAAGGTTTAACGCAAGAATACATCGCCAATATTGCTGATGTAAATACCAGCCATATCAGTAACATTGAAAATAATCGCGTCAAAATATCTTTATCCACTTTAGTACAGGTATGTAATGCGCTTGATACATCTGTAGACTACATTCTATCCCACGAATATACTTCTGCCGATACATCAATTGAACGCGAGATATTAACAGCTCTCAAACCACAACCTAAGGATGTGAAGGAAAAGGTATTAAAGATTGTCTACGTTTTAACATCTTAATCCCTTATTTAGTTTAGTGCTTATTGCATCACTCTTTAAACAATACGAAATATCTTCCTCATTTTGACAGATTAACACCCTTGATGTCAGAATATTTATCAATTTCTGAAAGCCTTATCGCTATACCTTTTCCTATGAAAATGCAGATTCCGATATAGTACAAAAAATGCCGGGCAAAGCCCAGCATTTTAATCATGCAGAAGATGGGACTTGAACCCACACGGGTGTTACCCCACTAGAACCTGAATCTAGCGCGTCTGCCATTCCGCCACTTCTGCACATATGAAATTAACAACCTTTAATAGACTATCGCAAAACGGCAAAAAAGTCAAGGTATAAAATCATGAAGCATGTCAAATCGGAAAACAACCAAAGCAACATCCCGGATGATTGCAAAAATAAAAACAAAAGCAAGATAAAAATATGCCGGCAGCGGACTTGCAATGTAATATTTCTTTCCGTTTCTTTTTATCAAAGTTACCAAAACACCAAGTTCATAATGCAGGGCAAGAATGATACCGCTCAATAACAGGGGATTACACCATAGGGAATCCAGAATATGCCCCCGTAACAATGCCCGAAAAGCTCTTGTTCCGCCACAGCCCGGACAATACAACCCCGCAAACTCATGAAGTGGGCAGGG
This sequence comes from uncultured Lachnospiraceae bacterium, assembly GCA_934294885.1. Taxonomy (GTDB): domain Bacteria; phylum Bacillota; class Clostridia; order Lachnospirales; family Lachnospiraceae; genus CAG-590. The sequence goes on from CAKRAK010000014.1 coordinate 66,477, forward strand.
TAAATCAGGTAATATTCCAACCCTGCGAAACAACAGGGAAAGAGCCATCAACAAAACCCCTAGACCGGCTACAATATTTACAATCAAAAAGTCCCTTTTTAATATTGGATAACAAATCGTCTTTTTCTCTTTCATGTTTTTCTCCTAAATCGTATCCGTAAATTATGACACAGAATTTCTTCCGATTCAAGACATAGGTAAATATTCCATATGTTCTGTATAACTTCTACTTTACAATCCTGTTTGAATAATGATATAGTTACCATAATCTTTATTTTCGAAAGGAGAACAGAATGGACGAAAATACAAATGAATCAACCAATATAACAGAAACAGACCCAATTCAGTCTGATTCTACTTCAAAGGAAGCTTCTGCAACAGACACAGCTTCAGCAGATATAATTACACCGGATAAGGAAGCAGAAAATCATGCTTCTACAGATGACTTTTCATCAAATCAGGCTTCATCAGATTCTGTAACAGGAACATTTTCTATGCCAGCAGATCCTGCCAGCACGGAAGATATTCATACAACCGCTTCTTCTGAGATTAATTCTTCCCAGACAGAGACTGTAACAGAGAGCACTGCACCTGTAACAGAACCGATTGCATCCTACAATTCATCCAACGAGTATACATCCGTTGCCCATCGCGATGCATCATTTAGCGAAAGTAATAATGATTCGTATCCTAACAGCGGTTCTTATTCAGCAGGTCCGACAAATGCAGACACTTATAATCCTTACAGCAATACAGCCGCTCCAATAAACAACAGCACCGGCACCACTTCTACCGGACTTGCCATTGCTTCTTTGGTTCTTGGTATTGTAGGAATCCTGTTTGCATGCTGCTGTCCTTACCTTGGAATTATCCTTTCCATTATAGGTGTCGTCCTTGGATGTGTACAGGAAAAGGATCCTATAACCGGACAAAAACCGGGATATGCCATCGCAGGTATCATTTGTTCTGCTGCAGGAATTGTATTGGGTATTGTTGTGGTGATTTTATCTTTTCTTCTTATAAGATCATAATACATAAG
>CAKRAK010000015.1 GCA_934294885.1 uncultured Lachnospiraceae bacterium
TGTATCACAGGAGGTTAAAGACATCGTAGAAGAAAATGGATTGACGGGATTTTCTTTCGAGGAAGTATGGCGGGATGCCTGATAGTACAAGGATTTGTATCAGAGGCAGAGTATTCAAAAAAACTGAAGACACTTGATGAAGTATATGAAGGAAACAGATTGGACTATAATCATTCTAAGTTCAATTTGACAGACGGGAAATATGGAAAGATACGGTTTAAATATCGTTCAGGAAATAAGATTCAAGTTCCAAGATATCCGGCAACAGTTGAAAATTATCCGTATACAGCGCGTGGATTTACTGCAAGCAGGAATGTGGTTTTGCCGGAATGGGAACTTACGGAGAAATGTCCGTTTGTAAATGGAGATATCTTTGAGGTTTATGACAAAAGTGGACAAATAATAGAAAAATATGAGTTTAAAGGGCAAGGGCGGATAAGAAAATGAGTACAACAATTTGCAAATACAAAGGAAAAGTGTATAAATCAGCAGAAAAAACAAGGAATGATACGGTTATTTTAAGTTCTTATGATGAAAAGATTAATAAACGTTCGGTATTATATATCGCTCACTTAGGGGTATATCATACAGAGGTAAACATTGAAGATGTGGATGAATTATATGATGTAGACAGTTGGGTACTATATCGGGGTCTTTTATGCGATCCAAGATCATTAAGTTCGGTATTGTTGGAACGTAATTATATTTACATAATTGCACCTAAGGGTATAAATGCAACTGAATATGGATTTGAAAGGGAGGATAATTCTTTTTACCAAAAGAAAGTAAATCTGAAAGACATAGAAGCAGTGGTTACAAAAAAAGTATGGATAAAGGGGAAAGAAAAAGGAACGACAGAGATTATTAAAACGGATATCTTTCAATTCCTTGAGGAAAATTTATATTATTAAAGCTGGTGGTTAAAGGGATAGAGATAAAAAGGATGATATGGGAAAGTACAGAAATTTATTTTATGCAGATGTTGCTAATGATGGAATGCAAGCGGGTTATCAAGTAGAATGGCTTGAAGAAGGAGTATTGATTCGTCTGATGGGCTCAGAACAACCGACGGCATACTATGTTTTACCATATAAAGAAACAGTTGAATAGGTTCATTGGCAGCTAAGTTAATTTTAGAAGATGAGTTTTGATTGCTATTATTCTAATTATAGAATAAAATATCTTTTATTATAGAGTTTTTGCTTACAGATTATTTGACAGCGGTGGGATTTCTAATGAACCGGAATATTTCAGGCTGCCGACACCCATAATGAAACCAAACAAAGAGGAGAAGGAAGATCATGCCATACAATCTCAATGATATTTATAATTACATAAAAGAACAGAAGAAAGAGACAGAGTTTTTACAGGCAATTACCAATCACAAGAGGAATTTTTCTATTGGAGAGATTGTGGACAAAGGGTTTCGGAAAAAGGAAAATAATGAGGTAAGATTTTCATCATCTTCTTATCAGATTAATATGCAGATACTGGATGAGGATATTATAACGGCGGTCTTGAATGGTTTGTATGTCAGTGCATTTATTTCCAGATATCAAGATGATTACCATGTTCACTTTTTGGTTCACCCATACCCGGAGACGATGAAAGCCCGGTTTGATGAAGCGATATTGGAGGAGGTAATACGCTATATGATTCTGATGACTATTGTGCAGCTTCATCTGGATACACCAAAAAAGGTAGATGATTATTTGGCTGAATAAGCACATGACTGTGAAAAATGATTTGTTTAAAGGGGAGATAAAAATGACAAAATTATCAAAAGAGGAAGAACATAAGCAGTGTCTGAAAGAGATTAAGGCAACGATATTGGTAGTATTGATTTGTTTTGTCTGGCATGTCAGCACAGCATTTTTATTAAATTCTACCGGGTGGAAAATCCTTCATATGCCGGCTTGGTTTGTTGTATCTGTATTTGGCACGATGCTCATTGCGATTGTTGGGGTGTTTGTGCTCCTTAAGTTTGTATTTATAGATTTTTCTTATGATGAGGAGTGTGAACATGAATAAAAATCAGCTTATTATACTGTCCGTTTTTCTCGGATATTTATTATTTAATGTTATTGTCAGTTTTGTATATAGTAAAAATGCAGAGAAAAAGCTGCATACTTCTTCTGAAAAGAAATACTTTATCGGCGGAAGAAATATGAATGGTATTGTACTTGCCATGACGATCATGGCAACTTATACTTCTGTCAGCTCCTTTGTTTCCGGTCCCGGTGCAGCGGGACTGACCTACGGATATGCTCAGGTTTGGTTTGCTGCAATCCAGATTCCCGTTACCTTTTTGATTCTCGGAGTTTTGGGAAATAAGCTGGCACTGGTGTCCAGAAGAATCGGTGCAGTAACGGTAATCGGTTATTTTAAAGCAAGGTATAAAAGTGATGCGCTGGTCATTGTTACAAGTCTTGGATTGATCGTTTTTTTTATAGCTCAGATGATCAGCCAGTTTACCGGTGGAGCAACACTGATTTCTTCTATAACGGGAATGAATCATGTGACCTCCCTGTTGATTTTTGGAACAGTCGTTATATTATACACTGCGATTGGAGGATTTAGTGCGGTAGTCATAACAGATACGATACAGGGAATTGTAATGTGTATCGGTACATTTTTATTTATTCTTTTTGTGTTGAAGGCGGGAGGCGGTCTGGCAGCCATAGATGCTGGACTGGCAAATAATCTTCCGGGAGTATATGATGATTTGTTTTCAAAGTATACACCGGGTGGTTTGTTAAGCTACTGGATTTTAGTTGGCTTCGGAACACTGGGACTTCCTCAGACTGCGGTTCGAGCCATGGGATTTAAGGATACAAAGAGCATGCACAAGGCAATGTGGATTGGCGTATTGGCGTGTAGCTTTGTGATTATCGGTATGCATTTGGCAGGAACATGGGCAGGTGCCTTGGTAGATACCAATGATCTTCCTACATCGGATTATTTTATCCCTTATATTGTTCAAAAAATCATGCCACCGGGAGTTGCGGCAATATTCCTTGCAGCTCCTATGGCAGCGGTAATGTCCACAGCGGATTCCCTCTTGATTCTTGCAACGGCCGCAATTGTAAAGGATTTGTGGAAGACATATATTGTAAAGGATGACCCTGTGAAAACAAAAAAATATGAGAAAAACGTAAAGACTGTCAGTACCCTTCTTACCATGGTGTTAGGGATCATTGTAATGCTGCTTACCATCAATCCGCCGGATATTATTTTCTGGTTGAACTTATTTGCTTTCGGAGGTTTGGAGTGTACGTTCTTCTGGCCTTTGGTTGGCGGGCTGTTTTGGAAAAAGGGAACGAAGCAGGCGGCAGTCTGCAGTAGCATCGGGGCCATTGGAACTTATATCTTTGCTACTTATTTCATTCATTTTGCCGGTATCAATGCAGTTGTATGGGGACTGTTAGTAGGAGCAATCCTGTACTTTTCAATCGGAATGATAACGGGAAAGAATGGTTTGGATGAGGACATACTGGAGAAATGCTTCTGATGAATGAATGATCGGAAACAAAAAAGGACTAAAAAATCGTAGGTATGCATCTATTGGTGTGTACCTACGATTTTTGTTATCCTTCGATATTCATTTTTTGTCTGCATACATAGTGTCGCAGAATCTTTTTTAAAAAATACAGGAACACAATGACTTCCACAAATATTATGATATAAAGGAATGGGATCAACCTCACATACTTTGTAATGCAAAGGATAATGTATTGCAATGCACTTTATAACTCCAATTTGTTTTGTTATAATATTTGAAATACATGATTTTCTGAAAGGTATACAATATGCAGATTAAAACGTACGATGGACAATATGATAGTGAGATCATTTCTTTGATTCTCGATATTCAGAATAACGAGTCCAAGATTCATTTGTCCTTAGAAGAGCAGCCTGATTTGCTGGATATTCATAATAATTATCATAGTCGTGGAGGAGAATAATGAAGATTGAACATATCGCAATGTATGTAAATGACTTAGAAAAAACAAGAGAATTTTTTATAAAATATTTGGGGGCAGTATCCAACGATGGATATCACAATCCCAATACGGATTTTCGTTCCTATTTTCTTTCCTTTGAGGATGGAGCCCGGTTGGAGATTATGAACAAGACCCGGATGGATGATTATGAAAAAACGCTGAATCGCACCGGATATGCCCATATTGCTTTTAGCGTAGGCAGCAAGGAAAAGGTAGATGAACTGACAAGCCGGTTAAAGCAGGATGGCTATGAGGTTGTCAGCGGTCCGAGAACTACAGGGGATGGTTATTATGAAAGCTGTATCATCGCCGTAGAAAATAACCAGATAGAAATTACTGCGTAGGGAGTATACAGATAGAGCTGCCATTTCGGTGGCTCTATTTTCTTTTGAATTTTTTGTAACCTTTTTGCAGGTTATTCCGTCTAATAGGTGTACAGTAAAAAAGCTCCGGAGGCAATTGGAAACGAGGTGATATTGTGGAAAAGGATGAAATGAAACGATTGGCTAAGAAAGCAAAAAATGGGAATGTAAGTGCTTATGGAAAGCTGATCGAGTCATTAAAAGAATATTTGTATAAAACAGCAATGCTGTCGGTGAAAAATGAAGATGTTGCCCTTGATATGGTAGGTGAGTGTATTTTAAGAGGATTTCAAAAAATACATACAATGAAGAATCCGGAATATTTTAAAACCTGGCTCACAAGGATTTTATTTAATGTCATCAATGATTATCATCGAAGCGAAACCTATAACGAGGATGTAGATGCATTTGAGATGCCGGAACCGGAAAAATCAATCCAGAAGGAAGATAAAATGGATTTGTATCAGGCAATTGATTTGCTGTCAGACCAGTATAAACAGGTCATCATTTTAAAGTATTTTGATGATTTGAAAATTCAGGAGATTGCATATGTTATGGGAATACCGGAGGGTTCGGTAAAAGCCTATCTGCATCGTGCAAAAGAAGATTTAAAACATTTATTGACGGAGGTGGACATTTATGGAGATGAAGTTCAAAGATATAGAAGTATCGGATAGATTAGATCAGGTAGTGGAAAACAGCTTACAGGAATTACGTGGGGAAAAGCAGAAGAGATTAAAGCATAAGTGGATTGCCGGGGGATGCGGTATGGCAGCCGCCTTCGCATGTGCCATAACTCTTGGTATTACAAATCCAAGCTATGCAACGAATATTCCGGTAATCGGTCATGTATTTGAAATGATGCAGGATAAATTTGCATATGGTGGAGATTACAACGGAATCGGTACACAGTTAACAGAGGAGAATGTTGCCGGGGATGAGGAACAAAGCAATGAATATACACAGACCGTAGATGGTGTAACGGTAACTTTATCGGAGATTTATTGTAATAATGCTGCATTATATCTTTCTATGGAGATTCATTCAGAGCAGCCGTTCCCTGATATGTATGCACCGCAATTATTTACTTCGGAGCAATACAGCTTTAATCAGACCCAGCAGGGGGATGCAGTTATATTAGAAGGTGATTTGGTAGATGCCAACACCTATGCAGGTCTGGTAAGATTTGATTTGTCTTCTAAGGTTATGGATGACAGCGAATATATGGACTATCTTAAAAAGTCAGGAAATGAAGGCAAAATAAAAGAGTTTGATTCGGAATATACAAAACATCTTAAAAAGGTTGATATTCCCGAAACCTTTACTTTGAATCTGTCCATTGATGAAATCCGCGGAGGTCTGAAAAATCCACCGGAGATTGATTATGGAAAGACGGCTGAAGAGATGGAAAGTATGTCTGATGAGGAATGGCATGATTATATGACAAAATGGTATCAGGAGCATCCGGATGCGGAGGATAGTCAGGAAAAGATATATGCCGGTCCATGGAACTTTACATTGGATGTAGATGTAAACAGTCAGGATACACAGGTTGTTGATTTAAAAGATAAGGCCCAAAATGGAATTGGACTATCAGCAATAACAAAAGACCGGTTTGAAATATCTGTATATAGTCTGAATGAAGATCAACAGAATATGGGAGATTATTTCCCTGTTATTTTGGATGCGGATGGACGTCTGATGGATTATGGTGATGGAGGAAGTGTTTGTACGGTTGCAATTAATGACAGTGATGTATCACAGGTTGATGTATTCTTAATTGATGCATCTACATGGCTGGGTGAGTTAAAAGGGCATTGGTGGAAGACAGAAGATGGTCTGACCGACCCTCAGGAGATAAAGGCATTTAAGCAGCTGTTGTTGGATAACTGTGCATACCACACAGAGGTGAGTTTTGAATAATTAGATTTGCAAAAGGATTGGAAAACAATTCACAATCCCAATGAATAGGGGAGCTGTAGTATTACAGCTCCCCTGATTTGTGTAAAGTAAGTTTCTCATAGGTTTCCGTATAATCAAACGGTTTTGCCATTTCGGTTTATCCGAATCCTGCAAAGGTATGGGTTACTCTGACAGAAGCTCCCATTGTTCGTATAACTGTTCTAATTCTTCCTTTGCAGCTTCCTGCTCCCTTGATAGCTTTGTCAGCTGTTCCACATTCGTTGCGATGGAGCTGTCCCCCATCTGTTGGTCAATGGAAGCAATCAGATTTTCCAGTTCGTCAATTCGTTCTTCACATCGTTTTAATTCGTTTTGTTTCTTACGTTCCTTTGCCTGTTCTTCTTTTGCCTGTTTCCAGTCTTTTTTAGCGGCAGTTTCGATTTTGACTGCGGTTGATTTTTCTTCCTCTCTGGCAGTAGAGACTAATTGTTGTTCTACATAATAGTCATAATTTCCGATATAGGAGGTGATGCCTGTAGGGGTCAAGTCCAAAATTCTTGTCGCTGTCTGGTTGATAAAGTATCGGTCATGGGATACATAAAGCAAGGTTCCCGTGTAGTTTTTCAATGCATTTTCCAAAATTTCTTTTGATGTGATGTCCAAGTGGTTCGTGGGCTCATCCAAAATTAAAAAGTTTGCATTGGAAAGCATTAATTTTGCCAGACTGACACGGCCTCGTTCTCCACCGCTTAGATCCTTGATTTGTTTAAAAACATCATCCCCGGTAAATAAAAAAGCAGCCAGAACATTTCGTACCTTTGTATTGGTCATCGTAGGATAGGCATCCTGTAATTCATCAAAAATGGTTTTTTCGGCATGAAGCACCTGATGCTCCTGGTCATAATATCCGATATGTACCTGAGCACCTAACACAACCTTTCCCTCATCCTTTGGAAGCAGCTGGTTAATGATTTTCAAAATGGTTGTTTTACCGGTTCCGTTATTGCCGATTAAAGCAACCCGTTCCCCTCGTTTGATGTCCATATGTACATTTGAGAAAATAACATGCTCTCCGTATGCCTTTGAAAGACCGTCTACGAACAGGACATCCGTTCCACTTTCGATATCAGGGGTTAAAGTTAATCGCATCTCATCATTGATTTCCCGGGGCTTTTCAATCCGCTCAATCCGGTCTAACATTTTTTCCCTGCTTTCTGCACGTTTGATGGATTTTTCTCTGTTAAATTGTTTGAGCTTTGCAATTACTTCTTCCTGATGTTTGATCTCTGCCTGCTGGTTCATATAGGCACGATATTTGGAAAGACGAACCTCTTCCCGTTTGGAAGCGTAGAAGCTGTAATTGCCATGGTAGATGGTTCCCTTGGTATTCTCGATTTCCACAACCTTGCTGACAATCTTATCTAAAAAGTACCGGTCATGGGATACGATAATAACGGCACCGTCATAATTGGAAAGGTATCCCTCCAGCCAGCGGATATTATTCAAATCCAAATGGTTGGTAGGCTCATCCAGTAAAAGCACATCCGGTCTGGAAAGCAATAACCGACCTAAGGAAACCCTTGTTTTCTGACCGCCGGATAATTCGGCAACCGGACGGTTGAAGTCATCTTCGCTAAAGCCTAATCCTTTTAGGATACCGGTAATCATGCTTTCAAAGGCATATCCATCCTGCTGCTCAAAGGTATGATTCATCCGGCTGTATCGTTCTAAGGCATCTTCTAATTCTTTTCCTTCCAGATGCTTCATATTAAGCTCTAATTGTCTGATCTGTTCCTGTAAATCAATTACATTCTGCTTGACACTGAGTAACTCTTCGTAGATTGTTTTATCGTAGTAGGAATCCTGATGCTGGGCAAGATAGCCCACGGTGATATCTTTTCCAATCACAACCTGACCGTCATCTGCTTCTTCTTCCCCCATGATAATTTTTAATAAAGTGGATTTGCCGGCACCATTGATGCCCACAATTGCAAGCTTTTCTTTTGCTTCGATATGAAAATTTATGTTGTTTAATATTTCATCCGTGCCATAGGCTTTTGAAATATTCTGACATGCAAGTACCATATGTTATTCCTCTATCTATCCGGTATTACAGACTGCCGGATTCGCAATATCTGTAACCTTGTATTGTTAAGCTGATAAATGCTTATATTTCGTATATGTATTCTGTGGCAGAAGTTTCCTTGTGGGGATTTTCATTTTTAATTGCCTGCTCCGGTGGAGTGACGGAAACTCTTGTATTAGCAGGAATGGAGCTTGTGATAAATGCACCGCCGCCGATTACGGAATCATGACCGATAACCGTTTCACCGCCTAAGACAGAAGCGTTAGAGTAAATGGTTACCCTGTCCCCAATGGTCGGGTGACGTTTCACACCCGCAAGATGCTGTCCACCTCTTGTACTAAGCGCTCCTAATGTAACACCCTGATATAATTTTACATAATCTCCGATTACAGTGGTTTCACCGATAACGATACCGGTTCCGTGATCCATAAAAAAGTATTTTCCGATGACTGCACCGGCATTGATATCAATACCTGTTTTTCCATGGACATGCTCTGTCATAATTCTTGGAATGAAAGGAACTCCTTCCTTGTACAGTTCATGTGCAACACGGTATACATAGGTTGCATAAAAACCGGGATAGGAAAAGATGATCTGCTCTTTGTTAAGGGCTGCCGGGTCTCCGTCATATCCTGCCTGTGCATCCAATAGCAGCATTTCCTGAATTTTTGGGAAGGCTGAGAAGAATTTGAAGCAGGTTTCTTCAGCTTTTTTTTGTATGACTTCATCTGAGGCAGTTAATGATTCCTCTGCGGTATAAGCATATGCCAAAGCAATCTGCTCTTTGATACGGTTGTGCAGAGTGGACAGCTTATGTCCGATGTAATAGTTTGCATTGCTGCTCGAAACCGGTTCCGTGTCGAAATATCCGGGAAACAGCACACTTTGAATCTCATTTGTAATGTCGATAACGACTTTTCTTGCCGGTAATGGTTTTTCTGTGTGTCCGACTAAAATATCGGATGTCTGATAGTTATTTGCTATCTGTGATACGATATCGGGAAGTAAATCTTCAAAATTTGTATTCATAATGATCTCCCTCTATTAGAATTTATTCAGAATCCAGTATAGCACAAAATGAAAAAAGAAAAAAGTGATACAGGATTTCTTGTGGAATTTACTAAAAATAAATGTCTCATTCAGTGGAAATGGATAATATTCTGAAAACTGTATTTTCTGTTTGCGAATGGGGTTCGTTTCATGTATAATGTGGATATGAATGTGATTCGGAAGACGATATGAAAAGAGGATAAAAATGAAAAAAGCACTTGATGTGAATAATATAAATCCGTTTTTGAAATCCACGATGAGTGTGTTCGAAACTGTTACACAGTTGAAGTTAGCTGTTGGGAAACCATCTCTGGCAAGTTTCGCTTTTGATGAGCCTACATATACGATTACTGTTGGTATTGTTGGTCAGATGAAGGGGCAGGCAGTTCTTGCAATGGGAATTGACGAGGCAAAGAATATTGCCAGTAAGATGATGTTTGGGATGCCTATTGCAGAGTTAGACGAGATGGCATGTTCTGCATTGAATGAACTAAGTAATATGATTATGGGGAATACAGCTACGATGTTTTCCACTCAGGGAAAAATGATTGATATTACCCCACCTATTTCTATGTTGGGAACCAATCTTAAGGTTCAGACAGATATTGATCCTATTTGTGTACCATTGTTACTGGATGGAAAGAAGTACATAGAATTGTATATATGTGTATACGAGGATTAGTATATATATTAATTCTTTCAAAAAATGTGTTGACCTTTTATAAGGCTGGATGTATGATAAGTCAATTAACGAAAGTTATTGACTTATTCATTTGTACGGGTAGCGGGCAAACATATGTGCTTGTACAAGACCCTGATGACTGTCGAGATAACTAGGGAAGTCTATAGGCTTCTTATAGTTTTGCAAATAAGAAGAAAGGTAAGAAAAGACATGAGTAAAATTATTGGAAAAGGTATTACTTTTGATGATGTTTTATTAGTTCCTGCATATTCGGAAGTAATCCCAAATGATGTTGATTTGAGAACACAGCTTACAAAGAAGATTCAGTTACAGATTCCGTTAATGAGTGCAGGTATGGATACTGTAACAGAGCATAGAATGGCAATTGCCATGGCTCGTCAGGGTGGTATTGGTGTAATTCACAAGAATATGTCAATTCAGGCACAGGCTGAAGAGGTTGATAAGGTTAAGAGATCTGAAAATGGTGTTATTACCGATCCGTTTTCGCTGACTCCGGAACATACATTAGATGATGCAGATAAATTAATGGCTAAGTTCAGAATTTCCGGTGTTCCTATTTGTGAAGGAACCAAATTAGTTGGTATTATTACAAATCGTGACTTGAAGTTTGAGACAGATTATACGAAGAAGATTAAGGAATCCATGACCTCAGAGGGATTGGTTACAGCAAAGGAAGGCATTACATTAGAGGATGCAAAGAAGATTTTAGCCTCTGCCCGTAAAGAAAAGTTACCAATCGTAGATGATGATTATAACTTAAAGGGATTAATTACAATTAAGGATATTGAGAAGACAATCAAGTACCCACATGCTGCAAAGGATTCTCAGGGAAGATTATTATGTGCGGCAGCTGTTGGTGTTACACCGGATATCACAGACCGTGTGGATGAGCTGGTTCGTTCAAAGGTTGATGCCATTGTAATTGATACAGCACACGGACATTCTGCTAATGTATTGAAGACATTTGGTCTGATTAGAGAAAAGTATCCTGATTTACAGGTAATCGCAGGAAATGTAGCAACAAGAAGTGGTACAGAGGCTATGATTAAGATGGGTGTAGATGCTGTAAAGATTGGTATCGGACCTGGTTCCATCTGTACTACCCGTGTGGTTGCAGGTATCGGTGTTCCTCAGATTACTGCTATTATGGATGCCTATGATGTTGCAAAAGAATATGGAATTCCTGTAATTGCAGATGGTGGTATTAAGTATTCAGGTGATATTACAAAGGCTTTGGCTGCCGGCGGTAATGTATGTATGATGGGTAGTCTGTTTGCGGGAACTGATGAGTCACCGGGAGAATTCGAGTTATATCAGGGACGTAAGTATAAGGTATATCGTGGTATGGGTTCTATTGCAGCAATGGAGAACGGAAGTAAGGACAGATATTTCCAGGCAAATGCAAAGAAGCTTGTTCCGGAAGGTGTAGAAGGTCGAGTTGCTTATAAGGGAAGCATTGAAGATACAGTATTCCAGCTATTAGGTGGACTTCGTTCCGGAATGGGATATTGCGGTGCAGCTACGATTGAAGAATTACATGAGAAAGCTCAGTTTGTAGAGATTTCTGCTGCTTCATTGAAGGAGAGTCATCCACATGATATCCAGATTACAAAGGAAGCGCCTAACTACTCAGTAGAATAATGAAGATTGGAATGTCAGATTTGATAACATAAAAAAGGATGCGGTTCGTTTGAACCGCATCCTTTTTGAAATTTGCTTTCTTTACAAAAATCATTGAGCATGGTTTAATTTTCCGGTTTTAAATGGGTAACGGGAAGATATACGGGAATTCCTTTTTCGTATTTGATTTCCGGTTCTCCCATAATCAGCGGAGACAGATATTCAAATAATTCCGGCTCGATATCATTACCTGCCTTGTTGATCCATTCTCTTGGAATCGCTTTGGCTTCATTGGCAATACCGGTGATATCGGCTGTTCCAATCTCAATACGGTAAGGATTGTTGGAAACACGGTTTAAGGTTAACATACACTGTGTCTTTCCTTCTTCGGCACAGTGAAGTGCCTGTTCTCCAAGCTGGAAGGATTCCGTAATATCCGTAAGGGATGAAATATGGGAGCCACAACGCTGTAATACATTCAATTCGATAGAACGGCATTTTACATTGATCGTCTCTTTGATGAAGTATTCCAGACACTTTCCGGTACCGCTAAGCTGTGCATGACCAAATTGGTCTGCTGTCGGCTTGGAAGCACTGAAATAGTTACCGTCTTTATCCCGGATTCCTTCCGACACTGCAACAATGACATTATTCCGGAACTTAAGCTGATCTTTTACATCGGATAAAAACTGTTCCTTGTCAAAAGGCACCTCAGGAAAATAGATTAAATGAGGTGCACTGTTATAAGCATTACGTGCCAGTGCAGCCGCCGCCGTAAGCCAGCCGGCATCCCGTCCCATAATCTCGATAATGGTTACACTTTTTACGGCATAAATATAAGTATCATGGGCGATTTCCAATATTGAGGATGCAACATATTTTGCAGCAGAACCGAATCCCGGTGTATGATCTGTAATAAGTAGGTCGTTGTCGATGGTTTTTGGGATTCCGATAATACGAATATCACTTCCGATTTTTTGACCGTACCGGCTTAATTTTGAAACCGTATCCATGGAATCATTGCCACCAATATAGAAAAATGCACCAATATTATATTTTTTAAACTGTTTAAAGATAAAGGTATAGGTTGCATCATCATCTTCAAAATCAGGAAGCTTATAGCGACAGGAACCCAGATACATGGCAGGAGTTATTTTTAATGTGTCAATAAAATCCGGTGATTTTTTTGCTTTCTCACTAAGATTCAGGAATCGATCATTCATAATTCCCAAAATTCCGTTCAAAGCTCCATATACAGTATCGTAGGATTCGCTTTGCATTGCAGCAGAGAGCACTCCGGCTAAGGATGCATTAATTGCAACGGTCGGACCACCTGACTGAGCAATGATAATATTTTTCTTTTGCATATCAATCTCCTTTATGACTTGTCAAAATTGACATAAATGATAAGTCCATCATACGAAAATACCTATGAAATTTCAAGGGTTATTATGGAAAAATATTTTCTTGTCTTTTTGGTTCAGCTATTGTATAATAAGTCCATTAAGTGATAGGAATGACAACACGTGAAACTTCTGGGATGTTCGATAACTCCTGTGATTTTGAACCTACATTTGTTTTTATGGGATGTCGATATTTATGATTAGGATGTCAGGCCTGCTTAGACAGGAAGACAGAGAAGTCTGTGAGATGACCCACCTAGCTTGGCTAGGACTCAAAATGCAGGAAACGGCATTTCTGGTTGTTTCACTTGTATGATAAAAAAGTTTTTAACTTTCGAGTTACAAAAGAAGAAAAAGCAGCATTCAATGACTAAGTTTAACTTCTGTCTGATTGCTGCTTTCTTTATGGATAATCGATAAAGGAGATTGTTATGAGGGATTCAAAGACAGCTAAAAAAAGAGGAAAGATATGGATTTTCCTTCTGGTTTTGTTCGTGATTTTCGGACTGGTTGGCGGAATTGTCATAAAAGAGCTTTTCTTCAACAATGATGAAAACGGTTCTGTGTCAAATCAGGAAGCAAATCGTTTGATTCGTTATTTGAGTTTGAGTGACTACGAATATTCAGACCGGTTAGGTTCTTCCTTTACGGTAGAGGATGCCAAAAAACTGATTCAGGCTGCGAATATTTCCGAGGATAAGCTTCATGTAACATTGAAGCATAAGCCGGGATTTATGCCATTGACCAGAGAAGAATTTGTATCGGTTTATAATGATTTGATTCAATTATTGGATTTGGAACGATTAAGCTGCCGGGATTTGTATATTTATGGTATTGACAGTGCCAATGATGAAGAAATAGATGGTGTATCCTATGAAATGATTAATACCAATGAAGGTAATTTCTACATGGAAAAGGACTATGGAATGAGTCATTCCTACGAGAATAAGGTTGTAGAGGTATATGTATCCAATAATGAGATTATTCTTTGCTTAGGGGAAAGTGATAATACCGTAACGATACATAACAGCTATGCAACGAAGATTTCTGACCGGACCTTGTATGTGTATGCAGGTGGAACCATGCGGGAGCTTGCTCTTGATGAAAATGCAGATATTAAGAAGGATTTGAAGGCTTGTCTATGTGATGTGATATACAGCAATAAGGGTGTTGAAGGTATTACGGATTTAACCTCTAAGCTGACGGATTCAAAGGTAACTGCCTGTGGGGATGGCGTGTTGACGATAGAAGGCTCCGATACTCCGGCATTGCTTTCAGATGATTTTTATGTTTACCGGGTAAAGGGAGGATTTAAGGCAAGTACTTCACCGGGAACCTTAATCGGATACGAAAAGGTTTCTCTCTATATTAAGGATAATGTTGTAGAGGCGGCTGTTTTGACGGAGGACATTTATTCCAAGAATATCAGGGTTCTGATTGGGACAACGGGCTATACCGGATATTATCATGATAAGGTGTTTGTAACCTCTGATACTCCATTTACTATTTCTTATGGAGAAAAGGTGGATGAATATGAAGCCGGAGAACGGGTAGAATTTCGTAACGGAAGCAAGGAGCTTACAGATGGTTCTGCCAGAATACGCTCCAAAAATCCGGATGGAAAGATTACGTTAACGGGAATTGAACGTCAGTGTGGTGCGCCTTCTTACAGAGGCACGATTGAACTTTCCAAGAGAGATGAGGGTGTTGTTGTTATCAATGAACTCCCGGTGGAAGAGTATCTTTATGGTGTTGTTCCAAGTGAGATGCCGGTATCCTATAATATTGAGGCATTAAAAGCACAGGCAATCTGTGCCAGGGCATATGCATATCGTCAGATGGAAAGTGATGTGTATGCGGAATATGGTGCACATTTAGATGACAGTGTGGAAAGTCAGGTCTATAACAATGTGGCGGAAGATGAGAAAGCCATTTATGCGGTAGATGATACCTATGGAGTGGTTCCGTGTTACAATGATGAAGTGATTGAGGCATTTTTCTTCTCAACCTCCTGCGGAACGACCAGCAGTAACAGTGTTGTCTGGGGTGGTACACAGAGACCTTATCTTTTAGATACCATGGAAAATGAATTAAATGATATTGCCAATCTTTCCGATGAACAAAGCTTTCAGTCATTTATTAATGGTAAATTAGGAACCGACTTCTTTGAGGAAAACGAACCGTTTTACCGTTGGAATATCAAATTTAGCCAGGCTCAGATTGATAATGCCATTAACAATCATTTATATGAGCGGATTGAAGCTATGCCGGAGAATATTCTTGCAAAAAATGCAGAAGGAACATATGATAAGAAATCAATTCGGTCTGTTGGTACCGTGAAGGATATTGTTGTAACAAAGCGGGGTAAGAGTGGAATTATAGAAGAGATGGAAATTGTCGGTTCGGAAGACACCATTTTGGTAAAGGGACAGAATAATATCCGAACCCTGTTAAGTCCTGAAGAGACTACAATCTGTAAGCAGGATGGATCTACGGTTAATGGATGGAATTCTTTACCAAGTGCATATTTTTATGTTGTAAATGATGGAAATGGATTTTCATTATACGGTGGAGGCTTTGGCCATGGTGTAGGAATGAGCCAGAATGGTGCAAATGATATGGCTGCCATGGGATATACGGCAAAGGCTATCATTGAACATTATTACACTGCGGTAGAATTAAAAGATATGTATCAATTAATGGGAAAATAGTCATTATGAATGAAAGTAAAAGACAAAAATACATAGAAAAAGGAAAAATAATATTCAGTTATATCATGAAGTTTGGGGGCATGTTAACGGATAGCTATACTGCAGCATCTGCGGCACAGGCGGCATTCTTTTTGATGCTGTCGATAGTTCCGATGGTATCTTTGCTGTTGGCGGTTGCATCCCATTTGCCTTTTGCTCCTCAGGATATCATGGGACTGATTATGGGCTTTGTTCCGGAAGCATTCAGAAAGATGGTAGACCAGCTAATGTTTGAATGGTACGATTCCTCAGGAAGCGCTGTTATTTCGGTTTCTGTTGTTGCCCTTGTATGGTCAGCATCAAAGGGAATCTATGCTTTGATGGAAGGCTTTAACAGTATGTATCATATCAGAGGAAAATATCCACCGTTAAAGTCAAGGGCGGTAGCGGTTGTGTATACGGTTATTTTAATTATGCTGTTTGCACTGGTAATGGGTGTATATGTAATTGTAAGTCATTATTACAAGGTGTATATTCATGCTAATTTTGAGGTTGGTACAATGGCAAGAAAGTTTTTCTTGTTTACCAGATATGCTTTTGGCTGGATTTTATTTTATGGATTTATTTTAATGATGTATGTGGTTTTGCCGGGCGGTTTCGGACTACCAAAGGATGATGAGGAAAAAGTTAATTTTCGGAAAAGAGTGAAATCACAGATGTCGGGAGCTGCATTTTGTTCCATTGCATGGCTGCTTATTTCACAGATACTGTTCATATACATAAAATATTTCCCTTCCATTTCCGTAATGTATGGCTCGTTGGCTGCAATTGTAGTTGCGATGCTGTGGTTATATTTTTGTATGTATTCCCTGTTTATTGGGGCGGTTATTAATTATTTGTTCTCAAAAGGATACTTGACAGAGGTAAAAAAGATGCTAAAATGAACCTGTGTCCTTTAATTTAATAAATGAGAAAGATGTTAATGGTGCAAGAGAATTGTGTTTTCTGTCAGAGAGAGGAAGCCACCGGCTGAAAGCTTCCTTCGGTTCAAACGTAATTCGAATTTCACACCGGAATTTCAGAATTGAAGTGTCGCGCTTGTTAAGAGTTTGGCTGCTGATATGGGTAGGTTCTGACGGGTCATGTCGTTATTTCATGAATGAGAGCTAAGACAACGTAACAGGCTGTTTTAGAATTAGGGTGGTAACACGGTCATTTCGTCCCTTTCGACGAGATGGCCTTTTTTAATGAAATAATTTAAAAAGGAGATAAATCATGAAAGAAAAGTTAGAAGCAATTAAGGCGGATGCTCTTTCTAAGATCAATGAAGCAAATGACCTTGATGCATTGAATGAAATCAAGGTTGCGGTTC
Source organism: uncultured Lachnospiraceae bacterium (assembly GCA_934294885.1). Lineage (GTDB taxonomy): Bacteria > Bacillota > Clostridia > Lachnospirales > Lachnospiraceae > CAG-590. The sequence continues at coordinate 17,193 of CAKRAK010000015.1, forward strand.
TTGGAAAAAAAGGTGAGTTAACTGCTGTATTGAAAGGAATGAAGGATGTTCCTGCTGAGGAGAGACCAATGGTAGGTCAGATGGTGAACGAAGCAAGAACTGCAATTGAAGAAAAACTGGAAGAAGAAAAAATAAAAATTGCAAGAAAAATCCGTACAGAAAAAATGAAACGGGAAACAATAGATGTTACACTTCCGGGAAAGAAATATATTCGGGGACACAGACATCCGAATCAGATTGCTCTTGAGGATTTGGAACGGGTATTTATCGGAATGGGCTATGAAGTAGTGGAAGGTCCGGAGATTGAATATGATAAGTACAATTTTGAGTTGTTGAATATTCCTGCTAATCATCCTGCAAAGGACGAACAGGATACTTTCTATATTACAAAGGACATTTTGTTACGTACACAGACATCACCGGTTCAGGCAAGAATTATGGAAAAAGGCAATCTGCCGATTCGTATTCTTTCTGCCGGACGTGTTTTCCGTGCAGATGAAGTGGATGCAACCCATTCCCCTTCCTTCCATCAGGTAGAGGGTCTGGTTATAGATAAGAACATAACTATGGCGGATTTAAAGGGAACCTTGAACCAGTTTGCAAAAGAGTTTTTTGGTGAGAGTACAAAGGTAAAATTCAGACCACATCATTTCCCATTTACAGAGCCGTCGGCAGAGGTGGATATCAGCTGCTTTAAATGTGGCGGAAAAGGCTGCCGTATGTGTAAGGGTAGTGGATGGATTGAGATTCTTGGATGTGGTATGGTTCATCCTCACGTATTGGAGATGTGTGGTATCGATCCAAATGAATACCAGGGCTTTGCCTTCGGTATCGGTCTGGAGCGTGTAACCCTCCTCAAGTACGAGATTGACGACATGCGCCTCCTCTACGAAAACGATACCCGCTTCCTGGGACAATTTTAGCGAAGCCGAGCAACGCACGCCAAGCATCTTACGCAACCGCGTAAGCTTGCTTACAAGCGGGTGCGTAAGATGCTTGGTGTATAGTGCGAAGCACGGAAAGCGAGATATCGGAGATATCGAGCGTGCGTTGCGAGGAAAAGCGGAGGAGAGCGATAGAAAGGGAGATATCGAAGATATCGAGCCTCAACCTCAATATTTGTGCAAAATTTAATATTATATATATACATATTAAATTTGCACAAAATATGAGGTCTCCAAATATTTTTGTTAAGAAAGGAAAGAAGAATATGAACACACCAATTTCATGGATTAAAGCCTATGTTCCTGACTTAGATGTAGATGTACAGGAATTTATAGATAAAATGACATTATCCGGTTCGCATGTAGAAGGATATGAGAAAAAAGATAAGAACTTAGAGAACATCGTAGTAGGTAAAATTGAAAGCATTGAAAAGCATCCGGATGCAGATAAATTAGTGGTATGTCAGGTAAATATCGGAACGGAAACAACCCAGATTGTTACCGGTGCTAAGAATGTAAAAGAAGGAGATATGATTCCGGTTGTGTTAGACGGTGGTAAGGTTGCTGCTGCACATGGCGACGATAATGAATATCCGGATGGAATCAAGATAAAAAAAGGAAAGCTTCGTGGTATTGAATCAAACGGAATGATGTGTGGAATCGAGGAACTTGGTTCTTCCAGAGATTTTTATCCGGAAGCTCCGGAGGATGGGGTATATGTATTTATGCCGGAGTCAGGTGTAAAGCCGGGAGACGATGCAGTGAAGGCATTAGGCTTAGATGATACGGTTGTTGAATATGAGATTACATCCAATCGTGTGGATTGCTTCTCTATGATCGGTATGGCAAGAGAGGTTGCAGCTACCTTTGATAAGCCATTTTATCCACCGGTTGTTGAAGTGAAGGCAAATGATAAGGATGTAAATGATTTTATTAAAGTAACAGTAGAGGATAATGATTTGTGCTCTCGTTATTGTGCAAGAGTTGTAGAAAATATTAAGATCGGACCTTCTCCAAAATGGATGCAGGATCGTTTAAAGGCTATGGGAATCCGTTCCATTAACAATCTGGTTGATATTACAAATTACATCATGGAAGAATATGGTCAGCCGATGCATGCCTATGATCTGGATACCATTGCAAAGAATGAAATCGTTGTAAAACGTGCCAAAGATGGAGATACATTTACAACCTTAGACGGACAGGAAAGAAAGCTTGATAAAGATGTTTTGATGATCTGTGACGGAGAAAAGGAAGTCGGTATTGCCGGAATCATGGGAGGAGAAAACTCTATGATTACCGATGATGTGAAGACGGTATTATTTGAGGCTGCCTGTTTTGATGGAACCAATATCCGTCTTGCATCAAAGAGAATCGGACTTCAGACCGATGCTTCATTTAAATTTACAAAGGGATTAGATCCCAATACTGCATATGAGGCAATTAACCGTGCCTGTCAGTTAGTGGAAGAAATGGGCTGTGGTGATGTTGTTGGAGGCATTGTTGATGTTTATCCAAATCCGGTTGAACCAAAGGTGCTTCCGTTTGAGCCGGAAAGATATAACGGATTACTTGGAACAGATATTGCAGCAGAGGATATGCTCAAATATTTTGACAAGTTAGATTTGGTTTATAACAAGGAAGACAATACGCTTACTATTCCAACCTTCCGTCAGGATTTGAATTGTATGGCTGATCTGGCAGAAGAGGTTGCCCGTTTCTACGGATATGACAATATTCCTGTAGAGCTTCCGAAGGGAGAGGCTACCATCGGAAAGAAGCCGTTTAATCAGAGAGTGCAGGATGTGGCAAGAGAAATTTGTGAAAGAAATGGTTTCTCCGGCGGTATGACATATTCTTTTGAAAGTCCGAAGGTATTTGACAAATTGTTGTTGCCGGAGGATGCTTTTGAACGGAATGCAATTGTGATTTCCAATCCGTTAGGTGAGGATTTCTCTATTATGAGAACCGTGTCTTTAAATGGTATGCTTACCTCTCTTGCAACCAATTATAACAGAAGAAATAAGAGTGCCAGATTATATGAAATGGGTAATGTTTACATTCCGCATGCACTTCCGTTAACCGAACTTCCTGATGAGAAGATGAGATTGACCCTTGGTATGTATGGTGAAGGTGATTTCTTTGATATGAAGGGTGTTGTGGAAGAATTATTTGCAAAGCTTGGTGCTGAGGGACAGATTGAATTTGAGCCTTCGAACGACATTCCGTATCTTCATCCGGGACGTCAGGCTAAGATTACAAAGGGTAAGTTAGACCTTGGATTTTTAGGTCAGATTCATCCGGAGGTTGGAGATAATTACAATTTGAAATGTGAGGCCTATGTTGCGGTGCTTAACATGGATGTGATTACCATGATTGCTGATTTTGACCGAAAGTATGAAGGAATTGCAAAATTCCCTGCAAGTACCCGTGATTTATCTATGGTAATGAGTAAGGACATTTTTGTTGGTCAGATTGAGCATATTATCAAGAAAAACGGTGGAAAGATCTTGGAAAATTGCGAACTGTTTGACGTATATGAAGGCCAGCAGGTTGGAGAAGGAAAGAAGTCAGTGGCATTTGCCCTTTCTTTTAGAGCAAAAGACCGGAATCTGGAATCAGCTGAGGTTGATAAGGCTGTAGAGAAGATTTTGGATGGTCTTAAGAAGATAGGTATTGAATTAAGAGCATAAGAGTAAACAATCCGGCAGAAGCTTTCTGCCGGATTGTAATTTGAGGTATATTATGAAATTATCAGATTTTAACTATGATTTACCGGAAGAGTTAATTGCACAGGATCCGTTAGAAAAACGTAGTGATTCCCGACTTATGGTGGTAGGAAGAGAAGATGGTTCCATAGAACATAAGCATTTTTATGATATTATTGATTATTTGAATCCGGGAGATTGTCTTGTGATTAATGATACGAAGGTAATTCCTGCGCGATTAATGGGGGTAAAGGAAGAAACAGGAGCTTCCATTGAGGTATTGCTGTTAAAAAGAAAAGAAGAAAAGGTGTGGGAAACTTTAGTAAAGCCCGGAAAGAAAATGAAGGTCGGTGCAAGAGTTTCCTTTGGTGATGGTTTGCTGACCGGCGAAGTGATTGATATTGTAGAAGAGGGAAACCGTTTGATTCGCTTTGAATATCAGGGTATTTGGGAGGAAATTTTAGACAAGCTTGGTCAGATGCCTTTGCCACCCTATATTACCCATCAGTTGAAGGATAAAAATCGTTATCAGACGGTATATGCGGAGCATGAAGGTTCTGCAGCGGCGCCTACTGCCGGTTTGCATTTTACAAAAGAGCTTTTAGATGCAATAGAGAAAAAGGGAGTAGAGCTTGCCCACGTAACGCTGCATGTAGGATTGGGAACCTTCCGTCCTGTTAAAGTGGACAATATTTTAGATCATCATATGCATTCGGAGTTTTATATTGTTGAGCAGGAGGCTGCTGATAAAATCAATGCAGCAAAGGAAAGAGGCAATCAGGTTATTTCCGTAGGGACGACCAGTACAAGAACCATAGAATCTGTAGCAGATGAGAATGGAAAAATGAGAGCTGCAAGCGGATGGACGGATATCTTTATTTATCCGGGATATCAGTTCAAGGTGGTAGATTCCCTGATTACCAATTTTCATCTGCCGGAATCTACACTCCTTATGCTTGTGTCGGCATTATCCTCCAGAGAAAATATGCTGCACGCATATGAGGTGGCTGTACAGGAACGGTATCGTTTCTTTTCTTTTGGGGATGCTATGTTTATTCAAAAGAGGAATCTTTCTTAATGACAAAATGATGGGAGCTTGATAAAATAATATCAAGTGTTATAAATGGAGAAAGGGTTTTGCGCGTGCCGGATTCATTTGGCAGTTGCCGGTGTTGTTCCGAAGTATGTGTGGTTTACATGGAGGGGTAGCATTGAATCAAATATTTGGGGATAAGTTATTAGATGTTGTTCAATCATTGTCCGGAATGCTGGTGGCATTATTGGATGAACAGAGTGGGTGGAATATTCTGCATAATGATTGTTCCATGCTTCAGGATATGGATGGAGAATTCTGTGGAGATATTATTTCCTGTATACAGGAATATGTTACGGAAGAAGATATGGCATCCTACATGATTTTTTTAAATAAGCTTCGTCATGGAATGAAAGGATGCGGGAATCAGAAGTTGATAGAAGAGGCTCGCTTGGATGTAGCTGTTCATTTAAAAAACAAAGACATTTCCTATTATCATAAGATAGAATGTTATTTTGATAAGGATGATGCCGGTGCGGTAATCGGAATGCTGGTAGTCGTGGCACCCCTAGAGGCAGAGGAGATTTATCGGATTACATTGGCGCAGAATATAACCAATGACCGTAGCCCGGCGATGTTTATAAAAGCCTCCAATGAAGTGATTCGTAAGAACACTGACAGGCAGTATGCATTGATTCAATTTGATGTGGCAAGATTTAAGGCAATTAACGAGATGTATGGGGAAGCCTTTGGAGACGAGATGCTTAATTATTTTCTGGAGGCTCTGAAGGTGATATGCAGTCCGGAGCAGTTATATGTCCGGTTAACTGCGGATGTATTTATGGTGCTGACATCCTATGAGACGGATTCCGATTTGCTTGCATTTGTGGATGATATGAATCAGAACCTTCTAAATTACAAGAATATTGCGTATCGATTGGTTTTTGGTATCTGTAAGATTACCGATTTTTTGCAGCCTCTTAGAAAATATGGTGACCGGGCGGCTCTTGCCCGACAAAGTATTAAGACGAATGCATTGGAATATGTTAAGTTTTATGAAGAGGGAATGAAGGATACGGTTCTGAATAATAAGTATATAGAAGACCATATGGAGAAAGCGTTAAAGAATCATGAATTTGTAATGTATTTACAGCCGAAGTATAGCATTGAGAAGAATGTGATTGTGGGAGCTGAGGCTTTGGTTCGCTGGATTCAAAAGGATAATGGTATTATTCAGCCTGACCGTTTTATACCGGTATTTGAAAAGAATGGTTTTATCAAGAAGATGGATGCGTATATATGGGAGGCTGCCTGTAAAACAATACGCCGTTGGATTGATATGGGAACAGAGCCACTCCCTATATCCGTTAATGTATCCAGAGTTCACTTGAATGATGACGCGTTTATTCATGTTCTGAACGATTTGGTACAACGATACAGAATACCGAAGCATTTGCTGGAGATTGAGATAACAGAAACCGTTGATAATACAGAGCGGATGATAGGATACATTATGACATTGAAAAAGGATGGCTATGTATTGCTAATGGATGATTTCGGTTCGGGGTATTCTTCTTTGAATACGCTAAAGGACACGCAATTTGATGTGTTAAAAATCGACCGGGAATTTTTACAGAATTTTATAGAATCCGACAGAGGACAGAAAATCGTTGCCCATACAATAGATATGACAAAGGCGATTGGAATGGATTTGGTTGCGGAAGGTGTAGAGACAAAAGAACAGGCGGACTTTCTTTCCGATTGTGGATGCGATATCGCACAGGGCTTTTATTATGCCAGACCGATGCCTGTAGAAGAGTTTGAAAAACTGTTGGGAATGTAATTCCATAAAGAATATCAGAAAAACGGGTTTAATCATTGATTAGAACCCGTTTTTCTTTGTCTATGTCATTATTTTGTTTCATGAAACTTACTTTTTGGCTAGCAGATGAGACTTCTTAACAGGTCAGATTCTGCATATCCTGATAGAATTGTGGATAGGAAATGTTGACACATTCTGCATTAAGAATATCCGTTTCCCCATCTGCAAGACTTCCGGCAATTGCAAAGCTCATGGCAATCCGATGGTCGGATTTAGAATCAATGGCAGCCCCGTGAAGGGGTTTGCCGCCATGAATGATCATGCCGTCCTCTGTTCCTTCAATATCAACACCCATAGCAGAAAGATTCTTTACCATAACATCAATTCTGTTAGATTCCTTTACCTTTAATTCCTGCGCATCTTTTATAATTGTTGTTCCGTCTGCAAAGGCAGCCATAATGGCAATTACAGGTATTTCATCGATTAGCTTTGGAATGATATCTCCTTCAATTACGCAGCCCTGGAGAGCAGATGACTTGACGGTAATATCAGCCCGTGGCTCGCCGATCTTATCATAGCTGTGGGATACCGTAATATCAGCTCCCATATTCTTGCAGACGGTAATGATACCGTCTCTGGTAGGATTGATTCCGACATTTTTGATTGTAATTTCGGAATTTGGTGTGATCAATCCGGCAACAATAAAATATGCGGCAGATGAAATATCTCCGGGAATCTGAATTTTTTGCGGAATCAGTTGGTTTGCCGGTTGTACGGTAGCGGTTGTTCCTTTGCTTTTGATATCAATACCAAAGGATTCAAACATAAGCTCCGTATGATTTCTGGAAAGACTGGGTTCTGTTACGGATGTTTCTCCATCTGCATATAATCCTGCAAATAAAATAGCTGATTTAACCTGAGCAGAAGCAACAGGGGAGTCGTAATGGATACCCTTCAGGCTGCCACCTGATATCTTAAACGGTGCACATTGTTGGGTCTGAAGACTTTCAAACCGGGCTCCCATCATAGATAAAGGTGTCATGATTCTTCCCATGGGGCGCTTCCGGATGGATGCGTCACCGTCTATAGTAGAGGTAAAGGGCTGGGCTGCTAAAATGCCGGACATGAGCCGGGTCGTTGTGCCGCTGTTGCCCACATCCAAAATTCCCTCCGGTTTTGTTAATCCATGAAGTCCCCGTCCGGTAATCCGTACTGTATTGGTATTTGGATTATTCTCGATTGTTACCCCCATCTTTTGAAAACATGCAATGGAAGAAAGACAGTCAGCGCCCTGCAAAAAACCGGTTACTTCTGTGGTTCCGTCTGCCAATGCTCCCAGCATAATACTTCTGTGGGAGATGGACTTATCTCCCGGAACAGTAATTTCTCCTCTTAATTTATGAATCTTGGTTACTTTCATGTTGTACTCCTTTTTTGTATTCTTATAGGCGTTTGCGAAACCCTCAATAACCGATATCAATTGTGAAAATTTAATATGATATATAAGCAGGCTCTTGTAGCACACCGGTACTTAACGAGAAAAAGCGTTTCACAATTACTTGATGTGATTTGTCTGACTAACGTTTGTATACTTGATAGTGTTCTTTGATCAGTACGTGGACAGCTTCTACGGCACTGTCATCATCATAGAAGGAAAGACGAAGAACTCCTTCGTTATCTTCTCTGTTATGGGTGATACCGATATTTTTCAGATTAATGCCTGCAGTTCCGATATAGGAGACAGCCTTTGCCAGTGCATTGGGTTCGTCCGGAATGTCCACATATACATCATAATTCATCCGGATTACACCGGTTGCATGGTCGGGAACCGAATTTCTGTATTCCTTGGAATGTTCAAAGAAGTTATAGATATTCCTTGCTTTATCTCCCTGAATATAGGAAATCATATCATTTAATTCTGAAATAAATGTCTCTAATCCCTTTACAATGTTATCCGGATTGCTTAATAAGATATGTTCCCAGACAACGGGATTAGAGGATGCGATTCTCGTAATATCCTTAAAACCGCCAGCAGCTAACTGCTTAAGCATTTGGGTATCATCCTCCTGATTGGCGACCAGATTCACCAGTGCAGATGCAATTACATGAGGAATGTGGCTGATGTATGCAGTAATCTCGTCGTGTCTTTCGGGACTGTATACAATCGGAATGGCGCCCAAATCCCCTAAGAAGGTTTTGAATTCTTCAATTCTATCCTCTAAAACAGTAGCAGAAGGAGTTACAAAATAGTATGCATTTTCAATTAACCGATCTCCGGCAGCATCATACCCGCTTCGCTCGGAGCCTACCATAGGATGTCCGCCGATAAAATAATCATCCAGTGCATTATCGTGAATTGCCTGATAGATATCACTTTTTACACTGCCTACATCCGTTAATATGCAGGAATCTTTAATGATTCGTTTTAATATAGGAAGATATGCAATATTATAGTGAACCGGAGCACACAAAAATATGTAATCGCAGTCTGCCATGGCTTCAATTGAAGTAACTGTTTTTGTAAGTGTGCCGTCTTTGGTTGCCATTGATAATGCATTTTGATCTACGTCAAATCCAATAATCCTTGTGTCAGGAAAAATGCGCCGGATCGATTTTGCGATAGAGCCGCCGATTAATCCCAAGCCTACAAAACCAATTTGAAAATCCTGAGTATTCATGATTGATTCGCTCCTTCGTTATTTGTATTGTAATCATTCCGTGATTACGATATGTAATATCTGTTCCTATTTTATTAAAATCAAATGATAATGTCAATGCTTTAAATTGCTAAAGCAAAACGAGCGTCTGTATTTCCTCCGGCGTTAACTCCCGATAAGCACCGGACGGAAGCTCCTCCGGGAGAGATAATGTTCCGAAAGAGATACGTCTTAGATAGGTAACTTCTTTGCCACAGGCATGAACCATTCGTTTAACCTGATGGAATTTGCCCTCTGTGATGGTGATGAGAACTTCGGAACGTTGCTCCTTTTCATCTGTGCTGATAATTTGTAATTTCGCCGGAAGTGCGGTCTTTAAATCCTCGTCACCGATTTCCAGTCCTTGCCGAAATGCATGGATATCTGCTTCGTCCATAATCCCATTGGTAATGGCATAGTATGTTTTTTCTACGTGTTTTTTAGGGGAAAGCAGCTTATGGGATAATGCACCGTCATTTGTAATCAGCAAAAGCCCTTCGGTGTCCTTATCCAAACGCCCCACCGGAAACAGGTCTTTCCGATTGCTGTTGATAAGCTCCATGACCGTAGGGGCAGTATTGTCCTTTGTTGCACTGACATAACCTGCCGGTTTGTTTAACAGATAATATTCCAGATCAGCCATGCGGATGGGCTCTCCTTTAAAGCAGATTTCATCTTTTGCGGAATCAATCTTTGTTTCCGGTCGAAGGACTGTGTTGTGATTTACCTGAACCAGCCCCTTCCTTATATAAGATTTAATATCGCTTCTTGTTCCGATACCCGCATCAGCCAGGTATTTATCCAAACGGAATTGTGCCATTTTGTATGTTTCCTTTCCTATTACTTCCTAATACTGGGCGTTTGCGAAACGCTTTATATCTTTTTAAATGTGCAAATTAATATGGATATATCGCAGACACGCTTGCGCTTCATCCGCACACAGCGGTACTAAACTCGGAATACGCTAACGCTTTCCCTCATTAAGTACCGGTGTGCTACAAGAGTCTGCTTATATATCATATTAATTTTGCACAGTTGATATCGGTTATTGAGGGTTTCGCAATTACCGGTACTTTCTATACATATAGGTGCTTGCGAAATGCTTCGTAATCTCACATGATTATAACATAGATATAGAATAATCGCGTGCAAAATGTTTATTTTATGAAAAAACTGTGAAGGAAGTGTTTCATAATGTAATGGGATTTTTAAAATATATTGTACATGTTGTATGGAAATGCCGGAGAATATATACATTTTGCATAATGAAAAGGGGGGATAGGGAGTAGAAGTACGGAAAATGGTAAAAAGTGTAAATATATGCGGATTGTTAAGGGGTTGACAATTATTATGTTAAATGATATATTACAACATGTAACAAGTTTGTAACATTTTGATATGCATAGTTAGCTTATGAAAGCAAACTACCTGTTACATGCATGTAATAGGCAATTAGATGGAGGAGCGTAATGAGGCATAGCAGAAAGAGTGTAATGAAGGAACACTTTAAACTTTACATAAAAAAGAATGTTTTGAATGGAAGATATTTTCAGAGAAACATGCAGATTGTAATGTGTTTTGTTTTGGTAATTGCACTGACGGTTGGATGTATTACGGTTGGTAGTACATTTACAACAAAAAATCAATCAGGAAACAATATCGATGTAAAGGCGGCATTGTTCGGCAGTACACAGCCGGATGAGAAGCAGATCGAGGTACGGAAGGATAGCATAGCAGATACAACAGAGAGTACAGAAGAGATTGCATCAACAGAAGCAACAACAGAGAATACTACGGTATTGGCTATGGAGAATACAACAGAAGAAGCAACGACAGAAGAGCCAAGCTTATTTGAGGATCGTTGTATTGCAAATGTAGATGATGAATTGAATATTCGTAAGAGTCCGGATGCAGAATCTGAATTTGTGGGTTCTATGGAATCGGGAGCAATTGCGGTTGTGGAAGGTACCGAAGGAGAATGGACAAAGATCAAATCCGGAGATGTAGAAGGATATGTTTTGTCACAGTATGTCTTAACCGGTGAGGTTGCGGAAGCATTTGCAAAGGATTATGTAATTTTACACGGAACCGTATTAGAGGATGGCGTTAATATCCGTTCTGAGAAATCAACCACATCGGATATTGTCACCGTTTTGGATAAGGATGCAGTTGTAACTGTATTAGAGGATCCGACAACAGAGGAAGAGGTTTCAAATCATGTTGCAGCCGATACAACAGAAGAAGCTGTAACCGAGGAAGCTACAACCGAATCAACCGAGGAAACGGTATCCGATCAGGAGTCTTTGGAAGAGACAGCCGATACACAAAGCAGTGAGGATACAGCAGATGATGGTGTTGTATGGTTAACTGTACGTCTTGAGGATGGTCAGGAAGGTTATGTATCAGCAGATTATGTAGACGTTGATGAGTTATATCAGGTTGCTGTTTCCAAAGAAGAATTGGAACGTCAGGCAGCTGAGGAAGCAGCTCGTCAGGCTGCAGAAGAAGAGGCGGCAAGACAGGCAGAGCAGGAAGCGGCCCGTCAGGCAAGTACAAGTAATAGCAACAGAAACAACAGCAGTTCATCCGGTTCGGGTTCTTCATATCAGGGTAACAGCATTACTCCGATTGCGGCAACACAGGCTGGTGAATCTTTAGGAACATTTACAATTACAGCCTATTGTGGTTGTTCTATCTGCAGCAGCGGTAATAACCGTACTGCATCGGGAACAGTTCCGACACAGGGTAGAACCATTGCGGCAGATACAAGCATCTTACCTTTTGGTACACAGGTTGTAATTGGTGGAGCTGTATATACTGTAGAGGATTGTGGTAGTGGTGTAAGAGGTAATCATATTGACATTTACTTTGCTACCCATGAGCAGGCATTGGCATTCGGTCGCAGAACCATGCAGGTTTTCAGATACTAATTGATTGAAGTGGATGAAGGCATCTCATTATGAGATGCCTTTTCTTTTTGCCTTCTTGTATGTTATAATGTTGCAAGTGAATGGGAAACGCGCTCTGATATTATCTGATTTGTGCAAATTTATATGATATATAAGCGGGCTCTTGTAGCACACCGGTACTTAACGAGGGAAAGCGTCAGCGCATCCCAAGTTTAGTACCGCTGTGCGGGGATGAAGCGCAAGCGTGCCTGCGATATATCATATAAATTTGCACAAATATGAAAAATCTCAAAGCGTTTCGCAAAATGCCATCATGGATGATGAGTCGTGCTTGGAAATGGAGAGAGGTATGGCAACAATATTATTGGTTGAGGATGATTTTGCATTAGCAATGGGAACAGAGTATGCGTTGCAGTCAGAGGGCTATGAGGTGATTCATGCCGGCAGTCTGGAAAAGGCAAGAAACGCATTAAAGCAGTCGATTGATTTAATTCTGTTAGATGTGATGCTGCCGGATGGAACCGGATATGATTTTTGCAGGGAAGTACGGGAACAGAATTGGAATGTACCCATTATATTTCTTACCGCTGTAAGTGAGGAAGCCAATATTGTGCAGGGGTTGGAAATCGGAGGAGACGATTATGTAGCCAAGCCTTATCGGGTAAAAGAGCTGCTATCAAGAATTGCGGCTCATTTAAGACGTGCTGGTTTACATAATAACGCACCTTCCCGGGGATATGCCTTTGGACAACATGTATTTTACCCGGAGGAATTCCGGCTTATGAAGAATCAAAGCGTGGTGGATTGTACCCCCAGTGATCTACGTCTGTTAAAGGAATTGATACAGCATGAGGGACAGGTGTTAAGCCGTAATCAGCTGTTAGAGCGACTTTATGATGTGGATGGACAATTTATTGATGATAATACTTTGTCGGTATATATGAAGCGATTAAGAAGCAAATTAGGGGAAGATGCAGCTTGGATTGAGACGGTTCGTGGTGTTGGTTACCGGTTTAAGAAAGGGGCTTTGTAAGAACGCTTGTGTTGTCAGATGGAGAATGGTGGATTGTTGAATGAGAAGTGATTATGAAAGAAAGAGATTTCAAATTCAATACTGGAAATACAGCGGCATTTTTTATGTGCTGCTATGCATTTTTGTACTGTGCTGGTTCCGGCCTTTTTCCTGGAAACCGGTACTGATATTGGGATGCAGTCTTTTGGGGCTTATTATAACCGATGTTGTATTATATCGTTATGTGGATCGGATGTGTACACAGATGGAACATGTTTCGGAACAGATGCTTTTGGTCATGGAAAAGAATCAGGGCGTAAATCTTGGTGAGTATCAGGAAGGCTCTGTCGGTATTTTATACAGTAATTTTGAAAAAATGGTTTGTGCCCTTCAAAAAAGCCGGGAAAAGGAATTAAATGAAAAGATATTTCTCCGGGATATTATATCGGATATCTCCCATCAGTTAAAAACACCTTTGGCGTCCCTAAATGTATTTATGGATCTGTTATTAGAGGATAAGGTTCAGGATAACGAAAAACAAAAACAGATATTAAAGGAAGCGGAAAATCAGTTAAGCCGTATGGAATGGATGGTTCTTTCCATGTTGAAGCTTGCCAGAATTGAGGCGGGAGCCATTCAGTTTGAACAAAGGAAACAGCCCTTGTATCCTATTTTGATGCAGGCAAAGGAGGGCGTCCGGTATTTGGTTGAGGGCAGAAATCAGCATCTGCATATTTCCTGCGGGGATGACGCCACCCTTGTGTGTGACGGAGACTGGCTGGTGGAGGCGATTTTGAATCTGTTAAAAAATGCTTCGGATTATTCAAATGAGGATAAAACCATAACCTTAGAGGTTGAAGATACCAATGTATACACAAGAATTTATATTAAGGATGAAGGTATGGGAATTGCCGAGGAGGAGCTGCCTCACATATTTAAGCGGTTTTATCGTGTGAATAATGATGTAAACCCCAATAGCGTAGGAATCGGCTTATCCCTTACCAAATCCATTATTGAAGGTATGGGAGGCTCCATTCATGTACAAAGTGAAGTGGGTCATTATACATGGTTTATTCTGACCTTTATCAAGTAAAATGCGTTAAGTGACAAAATTGTAAGAATTAAATTTTTTTCTGTCATGGAAATGTAATTTAAACATTATAGAATGAGTACAGTTGATGACTGTACTTTTTTTATGGACTTTTTTAGAGGCTTGAGAATCTTGTAAGAAACAGCATCGGATTACGAAAAGAGGGGAGCACTTTTATGGAGAATTACAGACAGCTTGCATTACGTTATCTTAAATTGAACAGGAACAGAAGTATGATTACCGTAATCGGTACGGCAATTACGGTTGTTGTATTGTTTACCATTTTAAATCTCGGATGGTGTACCGTATTGGATATACGGGAGAGCCTGAGAGAAGATCAGGATTACGAGGTTGTTTTCCTGACGGAAAATAAAGAACAGATTGAGGAAATCAAAAGTGATTCCAGAATTAAAAACGCTTCGGTGGGAAGTTATTATTATTATGATTTCTATGAATCAAAGACCTATGACAATGCATTGTATGTGAATTTTACAAATCCCTACCGGATGGATCATACGGCTGTGGAGCTTAGCGAGAGTGTGAATGTAGGATATGAACATAATTCGGAGCTTGCGCTTACCTATATGCAGGGCGGGGAAGATTTTATGGGAGTTATTGTGTGCTGCTTTGTATTGCTGATATCCTTTGTTTTTGCAATCTTTGGTGTGGGAATCGTAAGAAATTCCATCCAGCTTTGTACGTTGGAGCAGATAAAGGATTACGGAAATCTTCGGTGCATTGGTTCAACGAGAGGTCAGTTGAAGTCTGTTATTTATCTGGAAGGTGCCATATTGGAAACTGCCGGAATTGTAGTGGGATTGATAGTAGGAATGCTTACATCCTTTATAGCAGGAGCTATGCTTCATATAAATGTGGGCTTTCATATCCTTCCTGTGCTTCCGGTACTGGTTGCATTTTATGGGGATTTGTATTTTGTAATGCAGGAAAACTGCAAGGTTGTAACAAATATGACACCGGTAGCTGCCATTCGTGGGGAGTATCGCATTAAGAAGGAAAAGCTGCGGCACCGTTATTCCGGATTGTTTGGCAAGCTGTTTGGTGTGGAAGGAGATTATGCATATAAAAATATGATGCGTAATCCCGGCAGATTCCGTAAAACCACAGGAGCCATTGCCATTGGGATCGCGGCATGTATTGCTGCAGTAGGTATTGGAAATACACTGTCTTATCTGGAAAACAGCATAGAAGACAGTTTTGGTTATTATCATATGTATATGGACGCCGACTACATTGCCCCAACCCAGACCGTAGATGCAGCAAAAAGCGGGATTACAGTGGATGTTCTGGAAAAGATGAATCAGCTTCCCGGCATTGTGGAAGCAAAGCAGGTGTACTGTGCGCAGGTATTATTAAGGGACTGGAGAGAGGTATACAGCCATTACACAGATGATTATTTTCGGTATGTAGGAAAGGGCATAGCTTTGGATACATTCGGTAATTTGTATGATGCGGAGTCGAAAATAGAGGATACGGAAGAAACCAATAAAAGTAAGTACCTTCATAATCTGGTGGGAGTAAAGGTATACGGATATGATGAGTCGGATTTGCAACGTTATAAGGATACGCTGGTGGATGGATCGTTGGATGTCAGTGAAAACGGTATTTTGCTCATGAATCATTGTACGACGACAAAGGATGATTTCGAAGATCTAAGTACCGCGGAAACGATTGAGGTTGATTTCACGGATTATAAAGTGGGGGATACCATTGATATTGTTGATACAGAGAAATTCCGGACTTTATTTTTGGAGCGTATGGAACCGGTCAATGAAAAATATAAGGATGTTTATAAAAAATTCAGTTTGATCGGAGAAAATGATACAGGAGACGAGGTTGTATTTGAAAATGGAGTAGAGGATGAGAGTTCTTCGGAAGAACAGAAGGCCTTACAGGAACAGTATGATGCCTATATGAAGGGGAAGGCAGATGTTTATGCAAAGTGCTATGACGAGCTTGTAAAACAGGGAGCTTACAAGACATATACAATTGAAGGTATTTTGAATGGGGATGTGAATCGTAGTTCCTATGGAGGTCTGGAAATTATTGTTCCTCTAAAGCAATATTATGCAATGTCAGGAACCGGAGAGGGTGACAGTATCGGTATGCAGTATCATTTTAAAAACTTCCCGGTCGTAAAATACTATAGTGTTGTGGATGGTTCCTTTGGTGTGGTTGGATGGGACGTCACCGGTGAACCGGAAGGATGCAACACATCCTATTATCCGGTGTTTCGAAGTATGCTGATGGAATTTAAGGTTGTTATCGTTGGATTGATTTTATTTATTTTGTTTGTCGTGTTAATCAGCTGCATTAATATCGTGAATACGACAGCAAGTAATATCTACCTGCGAAGACAGGAATTTGCACAGCTAAGGGTAATTGGAGTATCTCAAAAGGGATTGATAAAAATGGTACTTTTAGAAGGCATTATTTCGTCTATAGTAGCGAATATAATGGGAATTGTAATCGGTCTGGCAATCAGTTACGGAGTGTTCCGACTTGTAGTGACAACCATTTACGGTTATCAATATCAGTTCCCGTGGATTGGAATTTTAATCAGTATGGTTGTGTCAACGCTGGTGCTTTGCGGTTCGATTTATTTGCCACTTAAAAATTTAAATCAGAATATGGCGGATTCATTAAAAACAGGAAATGAATAAAGAAAACAGTTGAGAATGAAAAGGAGGATTTCGTATGGATATTGTAACAATGGAAGATGTAACAAAGGTATATGGTGAAGGAGATAACAGAGTATGGGGTTTACATAATGTCAATCTGTCGGTGGAACAGGGGGAAACGCTTGCCATCGTTGGAGCGTCCGGTTCCGGAAAATCCACGTTATTACATATTATGGGCGGCGTGGATACGCCAACCTCAGGAAATGTGATTGTGGATGGAAAAGATATTACAAAACTAAATGATGACCAGATGTCGGTATTTCGAAGAAGGAAAATCGGATTTGTATTTCAGGCATATCATTTGATTCCGGTTTTGTCAGTGGAGGAAAATATCACAATGCCGATTTTGTTAGATCATAGAAAACCGGACAAGGATTATATTGAACATATTATGGATATGCTGGGAATCTGGGACAGGAGAAAACATCTGCCCAATCAGTTGTCCGGCGGCCAGCAGCAAAGAGCAGCCATTGCCAGAGCTTTGGCAAACAGACCCTCTTTAATATTGGCGGATGAGCCTACCGGTGCATTAGATTCCAAAAACGGTAATGAGGTTATTTCCCTGCTGCAAAAATCCGTAAAAGAGCTGAATCAGACATTGGTATTGATTACCCATAACATTGATCTTGCAAGAGAAGCAGACAGGATGATTAAATTAGCGGATGGCGAGATCGTTGCGTAGAATTGATCGGCAGCACATAGACAATCGGACAAATGTCCGGATAGAGAAAGAAAAGAGGCGATGGATGAAAATGAAAGCGGATTTAAGGAAACTTACATATGTGATTATGATGTTATGTATACTTTTTATGTCTACCTCTGCGAAGGCAGCTACACCGAGAGTGATGATTTCGGATTATAAGGTGAAAGGGGGAACCGTTGTTTCCGGTGAATCCTATGAGCTTACCATTACTTTGCAGAATGAATCAACAAATACGATTAAGAATATGAAGGTGACCCTTAGTACGGAAAATGGAGAACTGCTTCCGGTGGAAGGAGCGGGAACTGCTTATGTAAAGGAAATAAAAGGTGGAAAAGAACAGCCCCTTGATTTTGCCATGCAGGCGGCATACGGCTTGGAAGAAAAATCTTATAAGCTTTCCGTTAAACTGGAGTATGAATGTGGTGGTGTTGGCTACACCGTTGATGAGACTTTGTTCATTCCGGTTTCTTTGAATCAGAAAGTATCTGTTACGGATATTTACACCGCGGAGGATTCCTACGTGATTGGGGATACGGTTGAAATCAGTGCAAAAATTAACAATTTAGGTTCCGGAAGTCTTTATAATGTGACAGCAAAGATAACCGGAGACAATGTTGCAGCCGCTGACAGCTATGTGGGGAATATTGAACCGGGAAAAAGCGGAACCGTAGACCTGCTTACAAAAGCAAATACCGTATCCTCCGAGACGAAAAACACCAATCGTATCCTGATCTGTTATGAGGATAAATCAGGGAAACAATATGAAAATGAAGTGGAATTAAATGAAATTCGTGTTGCGGAAGTTTTATATGATGATTTTGAAGTTGTTAAGGAAAGCAAGGATTATTCTTCCGTTGTATCAAAGGTTGTGTGGGGCCTGGTAATACTGGTCATTCTTGCGGTTATCATTGTTTTACTTGTAAAACGCAGGAAGAAAAAACTGGCTTATCTGGATGAGTTTTAAGGAGACGGTGCTATGAAGTGGATTTGGCGAATGTGTTATACGAATATGAAACAACGAAGTGTTCGTACCGGTCTTACCATTTTAGGTGTTGTGATCGGAGTAATTTCCATTGTCTCTTTACTTGCAATCGGAATTGGGGTTAAGGATGTTTTGTTATCTGAATTTACAGAAAATGAAGACATCAGAAAAATCACGGTTACAGGAGCCAATGAGGGGAAAAGAAAGGATCGGATGATTACGGACGGTAAAATATCCGAGTTTCAAAAATTGGATCATGTGGCAGAGGTTTATCCTTGTTTAAACGGAGAGGGTATTTTGACCATGGACGGTTATATGGGATATTGCAATGTTGTGGGTGTGCCGGAAAGTTATCTGGAATCTCTTACGGTCTTATTCGGCAAGCTGCCGGATCAAAATACAATAAAGCCGGAACTGCTGGTAGGTCAGGGAGCCGCATATACCTTTTACAATGCAAATACCGGTGTCTCTTATATGGAGAATATTGCGGAGGAAGAACAAAAAAATGTAGACTGGTCGGGAAAAAAGCTTCAGATGCAGTTTGGCTATGATGAAGCTGCCCCTGCCGCTAAGCTCCCCATTACCGGAATGTTAGGTCGTTATGAATATAATGCATATTGTAATATTGATATTTTAAAACGCTACTTAAAACAAATATCTCCGGATGGAAAAATCATCGGACAGCCGGTAAGGGAAAGTGGGGATGCTTACAGAGAATGGATTTATTCCAGTGCCATAGTAATGGTAGATGATGGGGATTATGTGGAAGAGGTTGTGAAAAAACTTCAGAATATGGGATTTCAGACAGAAAACCAAAAAGAATATCTGGATTCCACAAGAAAAACCCTTCGGGTGATACAGCTTTTATTAGGCGGTATCGGTATGATAGCTTTAGTGGTTGCGGTAATCGGAATCGGTAATACCATGACAACCTCTGTGTATGACAGAGTTCGGGAGATTGGTATCTTAAAGGTATTAGGCTGTGACCTGGATGAACTGATGTATTTGTTTTTGCTGGAATCCGGTATGCTGGGGGGACTTGGAGGTCTCATTGGTCTAATCTGCTCTTACGGAATGGTTTATCTGGTAATCAACCCCGTTGGTGTTAAAATGTTAAGCCTGCAAAAGGGAGATATGATAGCACAGATACCGCCATATCTGGCAGCCGCCGCATTATTATTTTCGATTTTCTTAGGGGTGTTGGCAGGTTTCTTTCCTGCAAAATGGGCTTCAAAATTAAGCCCTCTGGATGCAGTCAGCAGAAATTAGGATCCGGTTTTCGATTTCTTGACAAAATGGTGTTGTATGGTAGAATATTTAGGTTAAAGACTAAGTAAAATATAGAAAGTGGAGTACCATAATGGCTGATTTAAAAAAAGAGATTGAAAACAGAAGAACGTTTGCGATTATTTCCCATCCTGACGCAGGAAAAACAACATTAACGGAAAAGTTTTTATTATTTGGTGGTGCGATTAATACGGCAGGTTCCGTAAAAGGAAAAGCAAATTCCAAGTATGCGGTATCTGACTGGATGGATATTGAAAAGGAAAGAGGTATTTCCGTTACATCTTCCGTTATGCAGTTTCAATATGATGGCTATTGCATTAATATTTTGGATACACCGGGACATCAGGATTTCTCCGAGGATACTTATCGAACACTGATGGCTGCGGATTCGGCAGTTATGGTGATTGACGCTGCCAAGGGTGTAGAGGCACAGACCATCAAATTATTCAAAGTCTGTGTAATGCGTCATATTCCGATTTTCACATTTATTAATAAAATGGATCATTTTGCCAAGGATTCTTTTGAATTGTTAGATGATATTGAATCTGTATTGGGTATTCAGACCTGTCCGATTAACTGGCCAATCGGTGCAGGCAGGGATTTCAAAGGCGTGTATGACAGAGAGACAAGGATGGTTTCTAAGTTTCAGGCGGTATCTACCGGTGGAGCAAAGAAAGCGGCAGAGAAGGATTATTCCATCGATGATAAAGCCTTGCAGGAGGATATCGGAGAACTGCTTTATGAACAGCTTATGGAGGAAATCGAATTATTGGATGGTGCCAGTGAAGAATTTGATCAGGAAAGAGTCAATAAAGGAGAGCTGACTCCTGTATTTTTTGGTTCCGCTTTGAACACTTTCGGTGTGGAGACCTTTTTGAATCATTTCCTTCAGATGACAAGCTCCCCACTTCCAAGAATGTCAAATGAGGGCCTGATTGATCCTATGGAGGATGTATTTTCCGCTTTTGTATTTAAGATTCAGGCAAATATGAACAAAGCCCACCGTGACAGAATCGCATTTATGAGAATCTGCTCCGGAAAATTTGATGCATCAAAGGATGTTTATCATGTACAAAGTAAGAGAAAGTTAAAATTATCCCAGCCTCAGCAGTTAATGGCGCAGGAGCGTAAAATTGTAGAGGAGGCTTATGCGGGAGATGTGATTGGTGTATTTGATCCGGGTATCTTTTCTATCGGGGATACATTATGTCAACCGGGTAAAAAGTTTGAATATGAAGGGATTCCTACTTTTGCACCGGAACATTTTTGTCGTGTTGTTCAGTTGAATACAATGAAAAGAAAGCAGTTTGTGCAGGGTGTAACCCAGATTGCCCAAGAGGGTGCCATTCAGATCTTTCAGGAGTATACAGCCGGAATGTCAGAGATTATTGTTGGCGTTGTCGGTGTCCTTCAGTTTGAAGTATTAAAATATCGTCTGGAAAATGAATACGGCTGTGAGATCAAATTAGAGCCGTTACCATATAATTTTATCCGTTGGATTAAAGATCCGAGCACAGATGTAAGTTCACTAAAACGTGTAAACGAAGTGAAAAAGGTAAAGGATATGAAAGGAAATCCATTATTGCTGTTTACAAATCAATGGACCATTAATACTGTTTTGGAACACAATGAGGGTCTGGAATTGTTGGAGTTTAGAAAGAATTAAGGATAAGAGAGTGTAAAATGGGTTCACGCAGACGAAATAAAAAAGACAAATATGGAATTTATGAAATACCGAATTATCAAAGGAAACCGGTTGCGAAAAAGAGAAAAAAGGTAACACTTAAGAATATTTTACGTCTGTTTTTCGGTGTTATAATAGCCCTTGTTCTGTTTTACTGTGTTGTATTTGGCATAAAATTCAGCATGCGGGGCAAGGCGATTTCTTTGTATGAAAATGAGGATTATAAGGGTGCCATTGATTTATTTGAAGAGGCATTAAAGCCCAATCTTCCATTGCTGGAACGCTTTGATAATGATGTGAGGTTCTATCTTGCAGACTGTTATGTGCATGAAGGACAGTATGGATATGCCTGTATTGAATATAACAAGATTTTGGTATGGAATGATTATAAGGAAATTGACGGATTAAAGGATTTGCAAAAGCTTGCCTATGGTTTGCAGTTATATGACAGAAAAGAATACAGGGAAGCACTGCCAATCTTGTTAGAGGCATATGAGTCTGGCTACAGTGAACTGGTATTATATGTGGGAAGCTGTTACGGACAGATTGGGGATGCGGAGAATATGCAGCTATATTATAATGTATTTCTCAGAAATAACGAAATGAACAGTTTCATGTACGCCCAGTATGCTGCCATTGCACTGGATCAGAATAAGCTGGATGAAGCCTATGATTATATCCAGAAAGGAATGCAGTTAGAAGAACAGTCAAGCATCAAGGAACTGAAATTTGATGAAATCGTTTACTATGAAAAATTGAACGATTTTAATACCGCCTTTGAAAAGGCATCCGCATTTGTTGAAGAATATCCGGGTGATAAGGACGGTAAGAATGAATATGATCTTCTTTATACCAGAAGATCCAAAGAATAGATAGGGAATGAGTATGGGAAAATTTCATGAAAACGAAATGGAATCAGAAAGAGTGA
This sequence comes from uncultured Lachnospiraceae bacterium, assembly GCA_934294885.1. Classification (GTDB taxonomy): domain Bacteria; phylum Bacillota; class Clostridia; order Lachnospirales; family Lachnospiraceae; genus CAG-590. The sequence goes on from CAKRAK010000015.1 coordinate 39,690, forward strand.
TTCTTGTTGCGGTGCATGACCGTTATGAAACCGATGGCAGGGAATCCGTAGACGAGTTAAAGGAACTGGTGAAAACTGCGGGAGCGGTTACCCTTGGTGTATTGGAACAGAATCTGGAAAATCCGAATCCGGGAACTTATATAGGTTCGGGAAAGATAGAAGAACTTCAGACAATGCTTGTGGCTTTGGAAGCTACAGGCATTGTTTGCGATACGGAATTAACACCTGCCCAGATGAAAAATCTATCCGCCCTGCTGGATGTGAAGGTAATGGATCGGACGATGATTATACTGGATATATTTGCTGCAAGAGCAAATACAAAAGAGGGTAAAATCCAGGTGGAGCTGGCGCAATTAAAATATAATGCAACCATGCTGGTTGGGTTAAGAACGTCTCTTTCCAAACTGGGTGGTGGAATCGGAACCAGAGGTCCCGGTGAAAAGAAGCTGGAGATGGACAGGCGGTTGATCCGAAGCCAGATTACAAAGCTGAAAAAGGAACTGGAGGAAGTAAAAAAACATCGTCAGACCCAGCGGAAGCGGCGAATGAGTAACCAAAGTCCGGTTATTTGTATTGTGGGATATACCAATGCGGGAAAATCCACCTTGTTAAATCATCTGACGAGTTCTGACGTATTGTCGGAGGATATGTTATTTGCTACATTGGATCCAACAACAAAGGCATTTACCCTGCCGGATGGACAGAATATTATGTTAACCGATACGGTAGGATTTATTTCAAAGCTGCCCCATCATCTGATTCAGGCGTTTCGGTCTACTTTAGAAGAGGCAAAATATTGTGATATAATATTACATGTTGTGGATGCTTCCAATCCTGATATGGACCGCCAGATGTATGCGGTATATGATACCCTGCACCAATTGGGAACGGAAGACAAACCATTGATAACCGTATTTAACAAAATAGACCGGTTGCAGGAAACAACGGTATTAAAGGATTTAAGGGCGGATGCTACGGTTATGGTATCGGCAAAGGAAGAAATCGGTTTTGATAAGCTTTTACAGGCGATGGAAGAGATCCTTCTTCAGAATCAATCCTATATGGAATTGAAGCTTCCTTACAAGGAAACAGGCATGTTGAATGATATTCGTACCTATGGAAAGCTGTTAGAGGAACGATATGAAGAGGATGGAATCTTTGTAAAAGCATATGTAAGAAAAAGAGAGTCTGAGCTTGTAAAACAATATTGTATAAAAGGATAGATGGAACGTATATGAATATTTTAACGGTAGAGTCTGTATCGAAAACCTATGGAGAAAAAACTTTATTTGACAAGATTAGTTTTGGCGTAAATGATGGTGATAAGATAGGGATTATTGGAGTAAATGGATGCGGAAAAAGCACACTTTTGAAGCTGATAGCGGGATATGTAAAACCGGATGAAGGACAGGTTGTAAAGAACAAATCAGCAGATCTTGCGTATCTTGCCCAAAATGAAGTGTTTGATCCTGCCGATACGATATTATCCTATGTCACAAAGGGGAAAATCAGTCCCAATGAAAACTGGAGCGTGGAAGGTCAGGCGAAGGCAATCCTAAAAAAATTATATATTACAAATTACGATACGCCTATCGAGAATTTGTCCGGTGGAGAGAAAAAGCGGGTTGCACTGGCAAGAACCCTGTTGTTTCCTGCTCAAATATTAATCTTGGATGAGCCTACCAACCATTTGGATAATCGAATGATCACATGGTTAGAGGACTATTTGAAAAAGTTTCAGGGTGTGTTGTTGATGGTAACCCATGACCGTTATTTCCTTGATCGTGTGACAAATAAAATGATAGAGCTTGACCGTGGAAAACTATATACTTATGAAGCCAATTATTCCGGATTTCTGGAATTAAAAGAACAACGGATGGAACAGGAAGCAGCGGCATATCATAAATCACAGAATCTGTTACGGTCAGAGCTTGAATGGGTAAGAAGGGGTGCACAGGCACGTTCTACCAAACAAAAAGCCCGGTTGGAGCGTTTTGAACAGTTGAAAAATATAAAAGAGCCGGAAGAGATAAAAAAGGTAGAGATGGATTCTCTGTCTACAAGACTGGGGAAAAAGACGATAGAGCTTCGTCACCTGACAAAGTCCTATAACGACAGAGTAATCATCAATGATTTTTCTTATCATACTATTCGGAATGAGCGGATTGGAATAGTGGGAGAAAACGGATGTGGGAAGACAACTCTGTTAAAGCTGATTATGGGATTGGAACAGCCGGATTCCGGGTCTGTGACGATAGGCGAGACCGTAAAGATAGGGTATTTTTCCCAGCATACCCAGCTGTTTGATGAGGAAGAACGTGTCATTGACTGTGTTAAAAATGTTGCGGAATACATTAAGACGGAAAAGGGAATGACCTCTGCATCCCAGATGTGTGAGCGCTTTTTGTTCTCTCCGGAGATTCAATATAACCCCATCGGAAAATTATCCGGTGGAGAGCTTCGAAGACTATATTTGCTGATGATATTAATGGCGGCTCCCAATGTGCTGGTTTTAGATGAGCCGACCAATGATCTGGATATTCCAACCCTTACGATTTTGGAAGATTATCTGGATTCCTTTGAAGGTATCGTAATTGTAGTTTCCCATGACCGGTATTTTTTGGACCGGGTGGTAGACAGAATTTTTGCTTTTGAAGGACAGGGCATGATTACTCAGTATGAAGGGGATTATTCAATCTACATGGAAAAAGCCATTTCAAAGGGCGTTTTTTTTGATGCCGTTCATAACGACAGTCTGTATCAAAAGGAGAAAAAGCCGGAAAGTAAGGATACATGGAAGGTTAAAGAGAAAAAACTGAAGTTTACATATCAGGAGCAGAAGGAATATGAGACCATTGACGATGACGTTGCAGCACTGGAAGGTCAGATAGAGGAAATAGATGCCCGGATGGCAGATGTTTCCAGCGATTATACGAAGCTTCAGGAGTTAGCGGAGGAAAAAGAACAGCTTTCGGAAGCATTGGATCAGAAGATGGAACGTTGGATTTATTTAAATGATTTGGCAGATAAAATAAAAAAACAAAACGATTAACGTTTTATGTAAACAAAACTGAAAACGGATTTATTTCCGATAGGAAGAAAAAAGCAGATAAATAACGGAAATCTGCTTTTTTTTGTTGAAAAAACATCTGGCATATTGTATTATGTCACTATGTTATGTTGTCATATTATGTAAATTGCAAACCAGATAGATATATAGTAGGAGAAAGTGTATGAGGAGAAATTTAAAACAAAGGATAAAACTGACGATTGCAACTGCTGCATTGGTAATATCTGCGGTAATTGCTCCGGGACAATCCGAGGTTGCGTATGCTGCGACCTCATGTGATAACGTGATCGCATATCCCGGTACCACTACAAATGCAGTGAATTTAAGAGCAAAAGCAGGAACCAAGTTCCGGTCTTATGGTATCGTAGCTGCAAAATCAAGCGTTAAGATTCTCGGAAGCTGTAATAATGACAGATGGTATAAAGTAACCGCTAAGGTAAACGGAGTAAACCGGACAGGTTATATTTACCATGGTTATGTGAAAAAGGCCTCAAGTGTAAAAGGAACGGTGAATGTTTCTGCAAATTCCTACTTAAATCTGCGGAAAAGTGCCAGTACCTCAGCTGCCAGTGTAGCAAAGCTCTACAAAGGGCTTCAGGTAACGGCTACCGGTTTTACAGGCGGCTGGTATGCCCTTACAACAGTCAGTAACGGTAAAACGGTCAGCGGATATGCGTCAGCTGCATATATCAAGTTAAACAGTGGTTCGACCTCATCCTCAACAACGACCCCGACGACACCGACAACACCATCCAATCCGACTCCCCCTGCAAGTTCTTTGGTTTTTGTAGGTGCTGCCAATTCGTCCAGTACATATGCAGAGACGATAAACTTATCCATGATTATGTTGGATAATACACCGGGTTATGTGAATTCAAATGTTACTTCATCCTTGAATGTCAGATATGCCATGTCGATTCAAAGCAGCATTTTAATGTCCATACCGACAAAAACAAAGCTGACGGTATTAGGTGCTGCAGGTGACTGGTATATGGTAAAGGTAACTTACGGCGGAAAAACAGTGACCGGTTTTGTGAAAAAAACTTATATTACGCTAGGAAGCAATGGAAATCAGCAGCCTTCCGGTTCCGGAAATAACCAGCCGGTGAATACAACCGAGCAGGCAGCATACGTAAACAGTAAGGTTACTTCATACCTGAATGTCAGGAATTCGGCAAGTACATCGGGAAAGGTGCTGGCAACGATTCCGTATAAGACGGTTGTTACCGTACTTGGAACCAGCGGAGACTGGTATAAGATCAAGCTTACTTATAACGGAAAGACAATTACAGGATATGCCGCAAAGCAGTATATTACAATTGGACAGCTGCCGTCAGATAACAACAATAATAATAACAATAATAATAACAATAATAATAACAATAATACACCATCTGATACGGATAATGTTGCATTTGAAACCTTGCTAAAGAAATTCCCAAGCAGCTATCAGACAAAGCTAAGAAGCTTACACAGTGCTCATCCGAAGTGGAAATTCGTAGCAATACAGACCAATTTGGATTGGTCAACGGTAATTGCCAATGAAAGTATCGTAGGTCGGAATGTAATACAAAGTAACTATCCAAGAGGAACATCATCATTGGCTCCGTTTAGTTATCTGTCAACTGCATCCGGTGCATATAACTGGTCAACAGACAGTTATGTTGTAAAGGACGGTATTAACTGGTACAGTGCAGATTCTAAGGTAATTGCACATTATATGGATCCTCGTAATTTCTTAGACAGTACGAATATATTCCAGTTTGAAGCATTGGCTTATGATTCCTCACATAAACCAACAGTCGTACAAAGCATATTAAATAATACCTTTATGAAGGGAAATTACAGTGTGGTAGATTCTGCTACCAACCGGGTGGTAAGCGGCTCTTACAAACAGGCGTTTATGGATGCGGGATCCGTTTCCAAGGCAAGTCCTTATTTCCTGGCAACCCGTAGTAAACAGGAAGTAGGTGTAAACGGTTCAAATTCCACAAGCGGAAAATATCCGGGATATGAAGGCATTTATAACTACTATAATATCGGAGCCTTTGACGGAACCAATGCTGTAGCGCAGGGATTGAATTGGGCGAGAACAGGAACTTCTTACGGAAAACCATGGACAAATCCTTACAAGTCCATTGTGGGTGGTGCACAGTACATTGCATCAAACTACATTAACGTTGGACAGAATACATTGTATTTACAGAAGTTTAATGTAAAGCCAACCAATGCTTCCCAGTTGTATACACATCAGTACATGACCAATGTACAGGCACCGTATTCGGAAGGACGGTCAACCTATACTGCATACAATAATATGGGAATTCTGAACGAGGAAATGGTATTTTATATTCCGGTATACAATAATATGCCAAGTTCTCCATGTGCATTGCCTGCATCAGCCGGCAATCCGAATCCGTATTTGTCATCTATAACCGTGAAGAATCAGGGTGTAACTTATGGTTTAACCCCAACCTTCTCCAAACCGGACAGTACAGGAGCGTTGGCTAATACCACATATACCATTGTTGTTCCAAGCAGTGTTTCCAATGTTACCATCAGCGCAACAACGATAAGCCGTTTTGCAACCGTAAGCGGAACCGGCGTATATACATTAGGAAGCTCAGGAACCACGAAAAAAATAACCATTACGGGAAAAGCGCAGAACGGAAGAACACAGACTTATACCGTACAGATTACCCGGAAATAAGTGAGAGGAAAGGAAGGAATACATGAAGAAAAAAATAGCTGTTTTTATGGCATTTGTTCTGGTCATTGGATTATGTGTTGGGATTGTGGCAAAAAAATCATATGCGAAAATGGCACAAATGCACTTAGAACTACCTGAAAATGTAAAAAAAGAGCAGGAAATCAAAGTAAAAGTAGTTTTGGATAGCGATATTGATTTGTATTCTGTTGATGCTTATATTGCATATGATCCATTGTTACTGGAATATGTTCCGACTACAGATGCAATAACCGGTGATAATGGAATTTTGGAAATCAAAGATGCATTTGAAGAGGAAACAAGACAAAAGGAATATGAGATTACATTCAAAACCTTAGATGTTGGGAATGCATATGTGAATCTTACGGATGTATATTTGATCGATTATCAGGATTTGGATTATATTACGGTTGCACCAACGGATTATTCCATGGAAATCGGTGTTAACGAAAATATAGCAGAGGATGCCCGTCTGTCGGATCTGATTGTTGCACCGGGAGATTTAACGGAAGTCTTTCAGGCAAACAAATTAAACTATGAAATGCATGTAGGAATGGATGTAGACACGATCAGTATTTCTGCGATTGCAATGGATGAAGACAGTGTTGTGGCAGTTGATATGCCGGAGGTTTTACAAGAAGGGGAGAATCTGGTTACAATAAAGGTTACAGCTTTATCCGGTAATGAGAATGTGTACAAAATTGTTGTGATAAAGGCGGACTGGCCAGAGGAAGAGTCGACCACAGAGGAAACCGGAACAGAAGCTGCAACAGAGAACATAAATGATATCGTACCGGATTCCATGGAACCTGAGGTTACAACGGAGGTCACCACAGAGGTTACAACAGAGCTTGAAAATACTTCGGAAGCAGCAACCGAGGAGATTCCGGAATAAAAACCAGACATTGCAAAATATCCGATATACATATTTGGTTGTGGGAAATGAAGCGCAAGCGTGCCTGCGGTATATAATATTAAATTTCCTGCATTATAGATAGATGGGATTTTGCAACTGTCTGAATAAAATAAAGTGGAGGTTTAGTATGAAAGTAGCAATTATTATGGGTTCAACCAGTGATTTGGCAAAGGTGGAACCGGCAGTAGGAATTTTGAAAAATTATGGAGTAGAGGTAAATGTAAGATGTTTGTCTGCTCATAGAGCACATCTTGGTTTGTCAGAGTTTGTGGAAGAGTGCAATCATAATGGAACAGAGGTTATTATTACCGCAGCGGGAATGGCAGCAGCATTGCCGGGTGTGGTAGCTTCCCAGACAGTCCTTCCTGTTATCGGTGTTCCTCTTTCCGGTTCCGTATTAGACGGTATGGATGCGTTATATTCCATTGTACAGATGCCATCCGGTATACCGGTTGCAACAGTAGCCATTAACGGAAGTAAGAATGCAGCATATCTTGCACTTCAGATTATCGGAGTATCTCATGAGGAAGTCAGAGAAAAGCTGTTGAAGGAACGGAAAGAAATGGAAGAAAGCGCAATGAAGGCCAATGAAGAAGTCATTGCAAAGTTCCGGTAAGATACTGAGAAAAAAATAAGAATATAATTACAATTTGAAAAGGATGAATTGGTTTCAGAAAAATCAATTCATCCTTTGTTGTTTTCATCTTATTTTAATGGAGCACCTGTAAGAAGTTCATAAGCTTCTAAATATTTATCAATTGTTTTTTGTGCAATATCAGCAGGTAATTCCCAATCATGTTTTCCTTCATTTGCCTTTAACCAGTCTCTTGCGAACTGCTTGTCAAAGGATGGTTGACCATGACCCGGTTCATATCCCTTTGCAGGCCAGAATCTTGAACTGTCCGGTGTTAACATCTCATCACCTAATACAATGTTTCCGTTTTCATCCAAACCGAATTCAAATTTGGTATCTGCAATAATGATTCCTTTTTCTAATGCATAATCAGCACATTTTTTATAAAGTGCAATTGTATAGTCCCGAAGCTTTTCTGCATATTCCTGACCTTTTCCCGGGAATTGTTTTTCCAATACTTCTATACTCTTTTCAAAGGAAATATTTTCGTCATGATCTCCGATTTCTGCCTTTGTGGATGGAGTATAGATCGGTTCCGGTAACTTGTCAGATTCCTGTAAACCTTCAGGGAGTGTGATACCGCAGACGGTTCCGTTTTCTTTGTAGCTTGCCCATCCGCTTCCAGTGATATAACCACGAACGATACATTCGATTGGAAGCATCTCTAATTTTTTACACATCATGCTGTTTCCGTCGAATTTCTCCTGCTGGAAATATTCCGGCATATCCTTTACATCAGCGGAAATCATGTGATTTGGCAGGATGTCCTTTGTTAAGTCAAACCAGAATTTTGACATCTGAGTTAAAACGGTTCCTTTTTTTGAAATTACATTTTTTAAAATTACATCAAAACAACTGATGCGGTCTGTGGCTACCATAATCAGGCTGTCACCATTGTCATAAATTTCACGAACTTTACCTTCTTTAATTGGTTTCATTTCCATCATGTCTTTTACCTCACATTATAATTTAGGTTCATATATCTTTCGCCAATCATTAGAATAGTTTATTTTTTATGAAAAATCAAGGGGGAGAGGGGGAAAGTTTGAAATAATAAGTAGATTGTGAGAATGAAGGAATTATGATAAAATATCGGATATCAGGAGATAGAGTATGTATTGAGAAGGAGTTATAATATGATTTGGGATATTTTAGGGATAGAACAGACAAAGGATGAGGAACAGATTAAAACGGCGTATCGGGATAAGTTACATTATGTAAACCCAGAGGACGATGCGGAAGGCTTCAAGGAGCTTCGACGTGCCTATGAGGAGGCTATGGAGTATGCAAACAGTCCGGATGAAGAGGAGACGGATGAAGCAGAGGTATACACAGGTCCAAAGGATGAAGTTGACAAATGGATTGACCGGGTAGAAAAAATCTATGAGGATGTATCCTTAAGAAGAGACGAGGAAAAATGGAAAACATTATTGGCGGATTCCGTATGTGATGATCTGGATACGGAGTTGGAAGCCTCAGAGAGGCTGCTTGCGTTTTTTATGTCTCATAGCTTTTTGCCTCAGAATATATGGCAACTATTGGATAATCGTTTTCATTACCGGGATAATTACAAACAGCTGATGGAGAAGTTTCCGGAAAATTATCTGGAATATGTAAAATGGCAGATTGAAAATCAGGATTTCTTTGACTATAACCTGTTTGAGGGACAAACGGATGACAGGGCGGATGAATACATTAATATATTGTATCAATTAAGAGGATACATAGAAATGAACGAATTGGAAAATGCCGGAAAATTTTTGAAGGAACTGGAGAATTACAAGATTTTTCATCCATTTGCCAAAGCAGAAGAGGCAGAATATTATCTGAAGAAGAATCAGGAGGATAATGGTCTGGAATACGCAAAAAAAGCATTGGATATTATGGAAGAGGTTGAATTTGAGTATTCCGATAATTCTTATGTGGAGCGTGTATATGCAGACACACTGGTTGAGAATAAAAAGACCGATAAGGCATTGGAAATCTATAATGAACTGATTGAAAAAGACGGTGACAAACATACCAATGCCATGATCGGAAAAGCAAAATGCTTCTATTATAACGAAGATCTGGAACAGGCGAAGGAGCTCCTTGAGGATGTTTTGGAGGATCAGGTTCAGAATCAGAAGTGTCTTGATCTTTTGGATTCCGTTAATGAAAAACTGGTTTTGCAATACACAAAGGAATTAGAGGAGAAACAGGATGCGGAGACCTGTTATCAGCTGGGCTGGTGTTATTATCAGCAAAAGAAATTCGATGAAGGAATTGCACTTCTTGATACATTGCCGGCTTCGGAGGAGTATGATTATATTAATTTGCGCTGTCGTTTATATCTTGCAAATGAGCAATATGAAGATGCATATCCTTTGGCAAAGAAATGGCTGGAACTGATCGAGGCTACCGAAGATGATGGAAGCAAGGAATCTGTAAAAAGAAAGAACAGATTATCCTTAGCGCTGTTTTCTCTTGGTATTTGTATGATGGAGCTTGATTACAAAAAGGCAGAGACGGAAGAAGAACGGGAACAGGCATATAAAACCGGTGTGGATTATCTGGAACAGTCTATTGAGAGGGAGACGAATTTCTTAGTCCGTCTTTCCTATAAGGAACAGCTGGCAAGATTTGATCTGGAGGCAAAACAGTACGAAAAATGTATCGATGTCTGCGATGAAATTATCGCTGAGGATAGAGGCTTCTTCCCTGCTTATGTACACCGTCAGCGGGCAAATTCCGAATTAAGAAATGCAAAGGAAGTAATCGACGATTATTTTGCATGTAAGGAATTATATCCTGCTTATGTAAAACCATATATATTGGCTGCAGAAGTATTTCTGGCATTTGAGCAGTATGATGATGTTGAAGAAGTGTTAAATGCTGCAAAGGAAGCAGATCTTGAAAGTGATGCGCTGGAATTATTCGCGATTCGTGTGATTCATTACAGGGAGTTTAATGAGGAAAACACCAAAAAGGCGCTGAAAAGAATGGAGGCTTTAAGAGATTCGGTATATAGCAAAATGACGAATTCAAAATCCGGTGATAGGGGGGATTCCGATGAGTTGACGGATATAGAGGACCTTTTTGAATTGGAGAAGGAGTATGCAATTCTTTATTGGGATTTGGACAAGACTGATATGACCATGGGAGTTATTAACAGCTTTCTGGAAGAAAATCCGGACCATATGGATATGCTCCAGTTAAAAGCAGATGTACTTTATCGGGAAAATAAGATGGATGAGGCATTGCAGATTGGTCAAAGGCTTGCAGAGATGAACCCGGGAAGCCCGTATTACATGAATCGGCTTGGAGGCATTTACGAAAGAAGAAGAGAATATGAAAAAGCAATCCGGATTTATCAGGATGTTCTAAATATAGACGATGAAAATGAACATGCAATCAGAAGATTGATGTATATATATAGCTTCTTAAGCAATCGGGAAAGGGATTTGGAAAAGGTAAAAATCGGAATTGAGTATGCAACCCGTTTGATTGAAGTAAACAAAACTGCGGAAGGCTATATAGAAAGAGGGAATCTGTTAATTGATTTGTATGACTTAGAAGGTGCTGTCAGGGATTGTAAGAAGGCAATCGATTTGGATCCGGAGGCATGTTATGCCTATAATAATTTAGGCTGTGCACTGTTAAAGCTTCGCCGGGTGGATGAGGCCATTGATGTGTTGGAACAGGTAATTAAAATGGATCCTGAATATGACCATCTGCCTTATATTAATCTGGCTGAATGTTATGCTTTGAAAAAAAGATATCAGGATGCCATAGACCAATATCACAAAGTAATGGATATCTGGCCGGAACGGGTAGGTTATCTGGAAGAGGTTGCTGAGTTATATGCCAAGATGGGAAACTACAAGCAATCCATTGAAACCTATGAAAATATTCCGGAGGCATATCGTTTGGTTGATGAGGATACCAAAAACAGCATGACATATATTTCCAATACGATAGAGTCCTGCTGCGATATTATAAAGGTTTGTGCGCAACAGGGTGATTATAAGAGCGGAAACCGATATGTGAAAAAGGCGATGAAATTACTGAACAAGTATAAGGGTCAAAGGTGCCCTTCCAAGGTTGATTGCATCATTGAATATTATCGGGATCAGGGTGATTATAAGACAGCGAAGCTTTATGGAGATAAGCTGCTTCATTATGTGAAAAAAAGAGGCTATAACGACAAGCTTCTTATATTTGCTTATGTTACGGTTTTGTTTGAACTGGGACAACGTGATATGGCAGAAAAATATGTAAAATACTACTTCAAGCAGTTGTTTGAAAATGAAGGAACGGAAGAAAAGCTGTTTTCCGATAAACGTTACATTCCGATGCATTCCTATAATTTTGCAATTATGAATATATGCAGAGGGGATACGGAAAAGGCCTGTGAATATCTTGCCAGAATCCCTGATTGCAAGCTGTGCGTAATGTGTGTGAGCAGTGATTGTTTTGAATATTATTTTGGTATGGGATTGGTTGCGGAATTGAACGGACGGTTAGAAGAAGCAAAGTGCTTCTATGAAAAGGCAATTGAAATTAAAGGAAGATACGCCAGTGCGGAGAATCATTTGAAAAAAGTAAATGCCATGCTTCAGAAAAAATAATAGGATAATTATGGAAAACCACAGAGGTTTTGATATTTCTGTGGTTTTGTGTTATGATTTACGGAAAGTGTGTTTTGCATAATTTGAAAAGGTGCAAATCGGCGGCGCTGCCGATGCATTTTTTACCATCGTATGATTATAATATAGTAGAATAGAGGAACAGTAATGATAATAGGAATTGATTTAGGAACAACAAACAGTCTGGTTGCCTATTACACAGAAGAAGGACCTAAAATTATCCCGAATCGCCTGGGTAAGAATCTTACACCATCTGTTGTAAGTGTAGATGAAGATGGTCAGGTATATATAGGAGAGACGGCAAGAGAACGGATGCTGCTTTATCCGGAAAGCTCGGCAGCCGTATTCAAAAGAAGCATGGGAAGCGAGAAGGTTTATGAACTTTCCGGCAAAAAATTCCTTCCGGAGGAATTGTCTGCTCTTGTGTTGAGAGCATTAAAGGAGGATGCAGAATGTTATCTTCAGGAGGAGATTACAGAGGCTGTTATCAGTGTGCCGGCATATTTTAATGACGAGAGAAGAAAAGCAACCAAAAGAGCCGGTGAGTTAGCGGGACTTAAGGTAGAGCGTATTATCAGTGAGCCCACTGCGGCAGCCATTGCATACGGTCTGTATCAGAATCGGGAGAACGGAAAGTTCCTTGTTTTTGATCTGGGCGGCGGAACCTTTGATGTATCTATTTTGGAATTATATGATTCGATTATTGAGGTTCGTGCGGTTGCAGGAGATAATTTCTTAGGCGGAGAAGATTTTACAAAAGTAATAGAACAGATTTTTTTTGACAAGCACAGTGAGATTGACAAGGAACAACTGACAGACAAGGAGCTTCGTCATATAGGAAAACAGGCAGAAAAATGTAAGGTTGGTTTTTCTGAGGGCAGGATTTCCAAAATGTCTTGTAAATTGGGAGAACAGGTCTATGAGATGGATTTATCTTTGGATGAATATGAGGTAAAATGCGAGGATCTGTTAGACCGGATTCGTCAACCAATCAAACGAAGCCTGGCGGATGCCAATGTGCGGCTTAAGGATATAGACCGTGTGGTTTTGGTTGGTGGTGCCACTAAATTATCATTTATCAGAAAGTTCGTAGGAAAATTATTCCATAATTTACCGGATACATCAATTAATCCGGATGAGGCAGTTGCCTTAGGGGCTGCGGTTCAGGGTGCCATGAAGGAACGAAAGGACAGTATTAAAGAAGTGATCCTTACAGATGTCTGTCCGTTTACTCTTGGAACAGAGGTTGTTATGGAAAAAGAAAACGGTCGGTTTGAGGACGGACATTTTTGCCCGATTATCGAGAGAAATACTACGATTCCGGCAAGCCGAACAGAAAGACTTTATACGGTAAATGATAATCAGACCCAGATTCGTTGTAAGGTGTTACAGGGAGAAAGCCGTTTTGCATCCAATAATGTTTTGCTTGGAGAAATCCGGGTCAGAGTTCCGAAAGGGGAAGCGGGACAGGAAGCAGTAGACGTTACTTATACCTATGATGTTAATTCCATTTTAGAGGTGGAGATTAAAGTCATTTCCACAGGAGAAATAACAAAGCAGATTATCAAGACCAACGCAACTGACATGACGGAAGAAGAGATTCGGGAACGGATGGAGGCTTTGGCCTATTTGAAAATTCATCCTCGTGATAAAGAGGAGAACAAATTGCTTCTGTTAAAGGGTGAGAGGTTATACGAGGAGAGTATCGGTAAGCAACGAATGCAGGTTGAGTATGCAATCAGGGAATTTGAAAAAGTTCTGGATACCAGAGATGATAGTGCAATTGAAGGGGCGAGAAGAGACTTTAAAGATTTTTTGGAAGAGTTTTCGGAGGAATAGAGGATAATTCTTTACAAAAAAAGGTAATTTTAATATAATGTCACTGTCTGAGGTGACAATCATGGAGAGATGGGCGAAGAAACATTTCCGAAGGATTATATACTTCGGATTGAAAAAGGTTCATAACCAATAATACAAACATTAGGAGGAAAAAGATATGGATTACAAGAAGGCTGGCGTGGACATTGAAGCAGGATACAAGTCAGTAGAGCTTATGAAAAAATACGTAAAGGAAACAATGAGACCAGAGGTGTTAGGCGGCCTTGGTGGTTTTTCCGGTGCTTTTTCCTTAAGTAAGATAAAGAATATGGAAGATCCGGTATTGTTATCGGGAACAGACGGATGCGGAACAAAGGTAAAACTTGCTATGATCATGGATAAGCATGATACCATTGGAATCGATGCGGTTGCAATGTGTGTAAATGATGTTGCATGTGCAGGAGGAGAACCATTATTTTTCCTTGACTATATTGCCTGTGGTAAGAATTATCCGGAAAAGATTGCTACTATTGTAAAAGGTGTTGCAGAAGGCTGTAAGCAGTCCGATGCTGCTTTGATCGGTGGAGAGACAGCAGAGCATCCGGGCTTGATGCCGGAGGATGATTATGATCTGGCAGGCTTTACGGTTGGTGTTGTAGACCGTAAGGATTTGATTACAGGAGAGAACATTAAGCCGGGAGATGTATTGGTCGGTATTGCATCCAGTGGCGTACATAGTAATGGTTTTTCATTGGTTCGTAAAGTGTTTGAAATGACAAAGGAATCATTGGATACCTATTATGATGAATTGGGAAAGACTCTTGGAGAGGCATTGCTTGAGCCAACAAGAATCTATGTAAAGGCACTTCGAAATGTGAAGGAAGCAGGTGTGACAATCAAAGGCTGTTCTCATATTACAGGTGGTGGTTTTTATGAAAATATTCCAAGAATGTTACCGGATGGAGTACTTGCAGTAGTTGAAAAGGATTCTTATGACGTACCTCCTATCTTTGACCTGTTGGCAAGAACAGGGGATATTGAAGAGCATATGATGTATAATACATTTAATATGGGTCTTGGAATGGTATTAGCCATTGATGAAAAGGATGTAGAAAAGACCATTTCAGCTTTAGTGGCTGCCGGAGACAAAGCCTGGGTTGTAGGTAAAGTGGAAGCCGGAGAAAAGGGTGTTAAGTTAGTATAGTAAAGAAGGGTAATTGTATGTTGAGAGTTGCGGTTTTAGTATCTGGAGGTGGAACAAATCTTCAGGCAATCATTGACGGTGTTCAGTCTCAGAGAATCACAAATACAGAGCTTGTTGCGGTGATTAGTAACAATGAAGGTGCATATGCACTGGAGCGGGCAAAAAAAGCGGGAATCAGAGGTATTGTAGTATCTCCTAAAAATTTTGAATCCAGAGATTTATTTAATCAGGAATTGCTGAAAACAGTAGATGATCTCCATGTGGACTTGATTGTTTTAGCAGGATTTTTGGTTGTGATTCCACCGGAAATGATTGACAAATATGAAAATAAAATAATTAATATCCATCCGTCTTTGATTCCGTCATTTTGCGGAACCGGATATTATGGATTAAAGGTTCATGAAGCGGCTCTTGCCCGTGGAGTGAAGGTAGTAGGCGCTACTGTTCACTTTGTAGACAAAGGAACGGATACCGGCCCTATCATTTTACAGAAGGCGGTAGCTGTTCAGGATGGGGATACCCCTAAGATTTTACAGCAGCGTGTTATGGAGCAGGCTGAGTGGGTGCTGTTGCCTCATGCGATTGATCTGATTGCAAATAATAAGATTACGGTAGTAGATGGAAGAACAGTCATTAAAAAATAAAACTTACATTAACTCTAGGAGGAATTTATGAAAGTATTGATTATTGGAAGCGGTGGTAGAGAGCATGCCATTGCAACATGTGTTGCCAAGAGTAAAAGAGTATCAAAGATTTATGCTGCACCGGGTAATGCAGGTATAGCGGAATTAGCGGAGTGTGTGGATATATCGGTTATGGATTTTGACGGTCTGGTTGCTTTTGCAAAGGAAAAATCAATTGATTTTGTAATCGTTGGACCGGATGATCCATTGGTAGCAGGCTGTGTAGATGCATTTGAAGCTGCCGGCATTAAGGTATTCGGACCCCGGAAGAATGCAGCAATCATTGAAGGCTCCAAAGCATTTTCAAAGGATCTGATGAAAAAATATAATATTCCAACGGCTGCATATGAGACATTTGATGATGCAGACAAGGCTCTTGCATATTTGGAGTCGGCAGAATTTCCAATCGTTTTAAAGGCAGATGGGCTGGCATTGGGAAAAGGAGTATTAATTTGTAATAATCTGGAAGAAGCAAAAGCCGGTGTAAAGGAGATTATGTTGGATAAGCACTTTGGTAATGCCGGTAATAAAATGGTAATCGAGGAGTTTATGACAGGTCGAGAGGTTTCGGTTCTTGCATTTTGTGATGGAACAACCATTAAGACTATGACTTCTGCTCAGGATCATAAGCGTGCAAAGGATGGAGATCAGGGATTGAATACCGGTGGAATGGGAACCTTTTCACCAAGTCCTTTCTACACAAAGGAAATTGATGAATTTTGTCAGAAAGAGATTTATAAAAAGACAATGGCTGCCATGAAGGCAGAGGGAAGAGATTTTGTAGGAGTTCTTTTTACCGGACTTATGATTACAGAAAAAGGAACAAAGGTGTTGGAGTTTAATGCTCGATTCGGAGATCCGGAAGCACAGGTTGTCCTTCCGCGTATGAAGAATGATATTATTGATGTAATGGAAGCCTGTATTGATGGAAAGCTGGATACGGTTGATTTACAGTTTGAGGATAACGCTGCGGTATGTGTAGTGTTAGCTTCGGACGGATATCCTGTTTCCTATGAGAAAGGATATGAGATCAAGGGACTGGAGCAGTTTAAGGACAAAGATGGATACTATGTATTCCATGCAGGTTCAAAGCTTCAGGATGGCAAGGTCGTTACAAATGGCGGACGTGTTCTTGGTGTTACGGCAAAGGGAAAAGATTTGTTGGAAGCACGTAAGAATGCATATATGGCTACAGAATGGATTGACTTTGACAACAAATATATGAGACATGATATTGGAAAAGCCATTGACGAGGCATAATAAAATATACAAAGGAGGGGACTGTGATTGAATTACAGTCCCTTTCTGTCAAAAAGGATTGGAGACTGGAATGAGTAAACAATATACCCCAAGTGCGGAAAATGCACTGAAGTATGCAAAGAGGATTGCGAAACATTTAAAACAGGAATATGTTGGAAGCGAGCATTTACTGTATGGACTGGTAAGGGAACATACAGGGTTGGCTTCTGCCGTTCTTTTGAAGTGTGGAGTGGAAGAAGAACGGGTAGAAAATATTATCAGTCAGTTGATGATGGATACAACAAACGTTGCATTGGCAAGTAAAGCGGATTTCTCAAAAAGATGTCAGGATATTCTGGATGTTGCCAACAAAGAAGCAATGAAATTCAAATCAGATGCTGTCGGAACGGAACATCTGTTAATTGCTATTATAAAGCATCCGGAAAGTGTGGCATTCCGCTTGTTAACCGCTATGAATGTGAATGTGACAAAGCTATATTCTGATATATTAACTGCAATGGAATTAGATCCGGCTGCTGTTAAAAGTGAGCTGAACAGTATGAAAGCAAAAGAGAAAAAGGGAAAATCCGCAACACCTACCCTTGACCAGTATTCCAGGGATTTTACGAAGCTGGCAAAGGAAGGAAAACTGGATCCTGTAATCGGAAGAAGTCAGGAAATGCAGCGGGTTGTTCAGATTTTGAGCCGCCGAATGAAAAATAATCCATGTCTTGTGGGCGAGCCGGGAGTTGGCAAAACCGCAATCGTAGAAGGTCTTGCCCAGATGATTGTTGCCGGAGACGTTCCGGATACGGTTCTTGGTAAAAGACTGTTATCCTTAGATATGTCAGGAATGGTTGCCGGTTCTAAATACAGAGGCGAGTTTGAGGAACGGATAAAGAAGCTGATTCATGAGGTTGTGTCGACGGGAAATATCATTTTGTTTGTAGATGAGCTTCACACGATCATAGGTGCAGGTGGTGCAGAGGGTGCCATTGATGCGTCAAATATTTTAAAACCGGCATTGTCCCGGGGCGAGATTCAGATGATTGGGGCAACAACAACTGCGGAATACCGCAAATATATTGAAAAAGATGCAGCTTTAGAACGTCGTTTCCAGCCGGTAACGGTTCATGAACCGACACAAACGGAAGCAATAGACATTTTAACCGGTTTGCGTCCTTGTTATGAATATCATCATGGAATCCGAATTTCGGATGAGGCAGTAACTGCCAGTGTAAAGTTGGCAGAACGCTATTTGAATGATCGTTTTCTTCCGGATAAGGCAATTGATCTGATGGATGAGGCAGCAGCGAAGAAGAAGCTGGCGGTAAGCGGTGTCACTCCTCAGATGAAAGAGGTTGAACATCAGATAGATGATCTAAATGAACAGTTAGATCAGGCATTTATAGATAATGAGTTTGATATGGCTCACAGTATAAAGGAAGAGATTGCCGGATTAGAAGTCAAGTTAGAGAAATTAACAAAGAAAAGAGATGCGGCAAAGCGTAGTAACAATCTTGTGTTGACAGAGGATGATATTGCTGCGGTTGTAGCGGAATGGACAAAGATTCCGGTAAGCAGATTGAAAGAAGCAGAGTCGAAAAGACTGCTTCATTTAGAGGATATTCTCCATAAAAGAGTGATTGGACAAAATGAAGCGGTAGAGGCGGTTGCAAAGGCAATCAAACGAGGACGGGTAGGTTTGAAGGATCCCAAACGTCCGATTGGCTCATTTTTGTTCCTTGGTCCTACCGGTGTAGGTAAGACAGAGCTTTCCAAAGCTTTGGCAGAGGCTGTGTTTGGGGATGAGAAGGCATTAATCCGTGTTGATATGTCAGAATATATGGAGAAACACAGTGTATCGAAAATGATTGGTTCGCCTCCCGGATATGTTGGCTTTGAGGAAGGCGGACAGTTAAGTGAACAGGTGCGGAAGAATCCGTATTCCGTTATCTTATTTGATGAGATAGAAAAGGCACACGTTGATATATTCAACGTATTGCTTCAGATTTTGGATGACGGACATGTAACGGATGCTCAGGGAAGAAAAGTAGATTTTAAAAATACCATTATTATTATGACAAGTAATGCCGGTGCATCTAAAATTATGGAACCGAAAAAACTTGGCTTTGCCAGTGATTCATCAGAAGAAAAAAATCATGAAATCATGAAAAGCGGTGTGTTAGAGGAAGTAAAGCATCTCTTTAAACCTGAATTTTTGAATCGTATTGATGATGTGATCGTATTCCATGCATTGACAGAGGATGAAATCAAGGATATTGCAGATTTACTGCTTCGTATTTTTGCAAAGCGGGTGATGGATCAGATGCAGATTGAATTAAAGTATGGTGCGGCTGTTAAAAATTATATCTTTGAAAAAGGATATGATAAAAAATACGGAGCAAGACCGTTACGTCGTGCGATTCAGAATGAAATAGAAGATGCCATGGCAGAGGAAATTCTTTCCGGTAACATTAAAAACGGTGATACTGTAAGGATAGGAGTTTCCAAGGGAAAGGTAACATTTAAAGTTATTAAACAGGCATAAGAAAAAAGATTTGTTGTGCAATTTTCGTAAAAAGAACTGGAATTAATAAGGTATATATTGTATACTTAGAACATGATTTACAACATCATATAGATGTATAATATAAGGATTATTGACTACAGTCAAATTGCAGAGATACAGGAGGATAAAATCATGGCGGTTGTAACAGAATTGATTAAGGAAGAGAACGGAGCACTTAGTTTTGGTAATTATGAGTTACCTTCTAAGACCAAATTAGATGGATTTGATTTTAAGGGCGATAAATACAAGGTTAAGACATTTAATGAGATTACAAAATTAGAGAAAAATGGTTCTTTTGTATATGAGTCGGTTCCGGGAACTGCTGTTCACGATTTTAAGGCATCAGATGATGAAGTATCCTTTAATGTTGAGGGATTTGAAGATTCTCAGATAACATTGGAATTGGAAGCAGGTAAAGAGTATTTGGTAATTATTGATGGTAATGATACCGGATCGGTAAAGACGAATTTAGGCGGTAAGCTTAATTTAAGCGTTGAGATGAATCCGGGACAGGCATCTACGATTAAGATTGAAAAGAGATAATGCTATCTGGAAGCTGTAGCACAGATAGAAGGAAAGGATTATGCACATGGCAAAAAACAAACAGGTATATTTTTGTCAGGAATGTGGGTATGAATCCTCAAAGTGGCTGGGACAGTGTCCTGGTTGTAAGAATTGGAATACATTTGTAGAAGAGAAGATTGTAGGCGTTGACAGGCATTCCACAAAGGTGGAGGCGGCAACGCCTACAAGTATTTTAGATGTATCTATGAAAGAGGATCCGCGTTTTTTAACAGGAATGAAGGAACTAGACCGTGTTTTAGGCGGTGGAATTGTAAAGGGATCTTTAATGCTGGTAGGTGGAGATCCGGGAATCGGTAAATCTACTTTATTGTTGCAGGTATGCCGTAATCTGACGAATGAGGGCAGTAAAGTGCTATATGTTTCAGGTGAGGAATCTCTTCAGCAAATCAAATTACGGGCAAGCCGTCTTGGTGGCTTTACGAAAGATATGCTGTTATTAAGTGAGACGAATATGGGAAGTATTGAAGGAACCATTTCTAAGTATAATCCGGATGTTGTAGTGATTGACTCCATCCAGACGATGTATTTAGAGGATATTTCCAGCGGTGCGGGAAGTGTATCTCAAGTGCGGGAAGTGACCGGCAGGTTGATGAGAATTGCCAAACAGTTGAATATTGCTATCTTTATAGTAGGACATGTGACAAAGGAAGGAACAGTAGCAGGTCCGCGTACCTTGGAACATATGGTTGATACGGTATTGTATTTTGAAGGAGAGAAGAATGCTGTATATCGAATTCTCCGAGGTGTAAAAAACCGTTTTGGCTCTACCAATGAAATCGGCGTTTTTGAGATGAAGGATACCGGTTTATATGAGGTTGAGAATCCATCTCAGGTTATGTTGAATGGTCGTCCTATAGATGCATCCGGTTCGGTTGTGGTATGTTCTATGGAAGGAACCAGACCGATTTTAATAGAAATCCAGGCTTTAGTTTGTCAGTCTAACTTTAATTTGCCGAGACGTACATCGGTTGGTATTGACTATAACCGAGTGAATCTTTTGATGGCGGTATTGGAAAAAAGAGCCGGGATGATGTTATCCGGAAATGATGCGTATGTGAATCTTGCAGGTGGCATGAAGTTAAATGAACCTGCCATTGATTTAGGTGTGGTTGTGGCTCTTGTATCCAGCTTTAAAAATGTTGTAGTAGATCCTCATACAATTATATTCGGAGAGGTTGGCTTATCCGGAGAGGTACGAGGTGTATCTATGGCATCCCAGCGGGTAAAGGAGGCGTGCAAGATGGGATTTACGACATGTATTCTTCCTAAGATTAACATGGAAAGCATGGATCGTATTGATGGTATGAAGCTGATCGGTGTAGCTAATATTACAGAAGTGTTGGGGTATATTTCGTAATAAGAAAGAACTGCCGATTTTAGAATCATATTCGAAATTAAGGAAGGACTGTCTTTTAGGATTATATCCGTAAGTAAGCAAAAGCTGTCGTTTTTAGAATCATATTCGGAATTGAATGATCGAACACATATGTTTTGGGGCGTTTATAAATTGTACAAAGCAACGAGCCGAGGTATAGGCTTGTACGATACTTTGGAGACTGTCATGATAACTTGAGAAATTTGCAAAATGTATTTTTTATAGTTACTGTCTTTTGGAATGGTATTTGCAGATGCAATTAAAATATCTGCCACAGATAAAATAAATATAGATAAAATAAATATAGATAAATTGTGGTTATATAGCTGCAAATATACGACATATTGCGTAATGTCGAATTATGAAAAAAATAATAAAAAAATTAAAAAAAAGGTGTTGACATGGGGAAAGCCCTGTGATAATATAATCACTGTTGCGGCGCTAATGAGTGCGAGAGAGCAA
>CAKRAK010000016.1 GCA_934294885.1 uncultured Lachnospiraceae bacterium
GTCTGTCTGTCTGTCTGTCTGTCTGTCTGTCTGTAAAAATTATATTTTTCATACGATTCTCCGTCAATATCATATTCGCAAAAAATTCAAAATCCACATACAACTATATGACAAATATCATTGATTTTCAAGAGAATGTTTCTTCACGCTACTGTCAAGTAATCGTTGGCACGCTTCTTACACGGACGCTTTCTTACGCAGTGATGGTTCCTTTCAAGGACCGTTCCCACTGTCTGCTCCTCGTAGCGGTACTAAATTCGTGCTTCGCACTTATTAAGTACCGACGGGAGCAGATGTCCTTTTCAGGAATCCATCAACTGCTGTCAAAAGCTGTTTTTTGTAATAGTCCAACTAATATTTACGCTACATTGTAATTCATGAATGACAAAAGCCGGATTCGACTGAATCCGGCTCCGTAAGAAATAAAACGATTCCTTATTTTGTTATTTTTTTATACTGAACTGCACTATACTTACCACAAACCTTCTTTCCGGCAGAATCTACTTTATAGGCTCTGACACGTACATAATATGTGGTACCCTTCTTAAGTTTATAGATATTCTTTTTAAGAGTTGTGCTGCTGACAGTCTTTGCATTCTTCATGTTCTTATTTGTAGAATATTGAATCAAATATCCGTCTGCACCCTTTACAGCCTTGCAGGTTACCGTTAATCGACCTGCTGCATAATTACCAAGTGCCGGTTTTGCAGGTGTAGAAACGGTAATCTTTCTCCACTGTGCATAAAGAATCACCACTTTTCCATTCTCATTTGCTAAGTTCTTCACGTTACTCTGATTCTTGTAAGCGGTTCCTTTACCGTCTTTTCTTGTATTCCATCCGGCAAAGGCGTAACCCGGTTTTTGGAATCCACATGCCGGCAAGCGGTAATTTCTTCCGTACTTTGGATATACACGTTTCATGGAACCGGAGGTTGCGGTATTCTTATCAAAATGGATGGTGTATGAGATTGGCTTTACTGAACGATGATATATAATTGAATTTGGACAATTTTGCCGCATTACACTAACTTCATTATTATCTTCATCAAACCACATATAATCTGCAACTGTAAGCAAATCTATATCCGTCGAAATATTATACGGTGCTTTAATTTCTGTTAAACTGTTACAGCCTGTGAACATATAACTGCCGGAAGTAACTTTGCCGAGATTGAAATTACTTAAATCCAAACTAATTAAGGCACTACAATTCCCAAACATAACATCCATATCTGTAACATTACTGGTATCAAATTTGCTTACATCCAGACGACCTAAGCTTTCACAACAGGCAAACATACCATACATACTAGTAACATTACCGGTATCAAATTTACTTACATCCAAACTGGTTAAGGCACTACAATTCAAAAACATCTCAACCATACTTCTAACGTTTTCAGTATTAAAATTACTTAAATCCAAACTAGTTAAGGCACTACAATTCCAAAACATCTCAACCATACTTCTAACGTTTTCAGTATTAAAATTACTTAAATCCAAACTGATTAAGGCACTACAATCCCTAAACATAACATCCATATCTGTAACATTACTGGTATCAAATTTGCTTACATCCAAACTGGTTAAGCTACTACAACACGAAAACATACCGCCCATATTGGTAACATTACCGGTATCAAAATCACTCAAATTTATGGTTCTTAAGTTTTCACATCCGGAAAACATACTGCCCATATTGGTAACATTACCGGTATCAAAATCACTCAAATTCAAACTATCTAAGCTTTCACAACCACTAAACATATAATCCATATCTGTAACATTACTGGTATCGAAATTACTTACATCCAAACTGGTTAAGCTACTACAACACGAAAACATACTGCCCATATTGGTAACATTACTGGTATCGAAATTACTTACATCCAAACTATCTAAGCTTTCACAACCATCAAACATAGCTTTCATACTAGTAACGTTTTTAGTATCAAAATTACTTACATTCAAGCTACCTAAACTTTCGCAACCAGTAAACATACAATTCATATCTGTAACATTTCCAGTATCAAATGTACTTAAATCTATACTATTTATTTTTTTACAACCGAAGAACATACTGGCCATACCGGTAACATTACTGGTATCAAAATTACTCAAATTTATGGTACTTAAATTTTCACAGCCAGCAAACATACAGTTCATACTAGTAGCATTTTGGGTATCAAAGTTAGTCAAATCTATAGCGCTTACATTTTTACAATCTGAAAACATACCATTTAAGATATTTTCTCCCGACCCAGTCATTTTAACCGCTTTTATTTTAGGTCTATTACTATACCATGGCCATCCATACCTACCACTCCATAGTTCTGTAACAACACCATCTACAAGTAACACACCATCTTCATCCAGTGACCATGACCATGTTTCGTATTGTCCGGAATCTACAATATTACCGGTAGATACAATCTCCTCTTTAGATGTATCATATAATTCTTCCTCAATAGAATCCACGTTATCCTCTTCCGTTGATACAGTTTCTGTGGTTGCACCTTCGGTAGTTACTTCCTCCGTAACAGCCACTTCATCCTCTGTTACCTCTGTTTCTGCGGAAGTAGTTGCATTTGTCTCATATTCAGCAGCATTTACAGATGTATAGCCTGCATTTGAAAATAGGGATGTTGTCATTGATAACAGCATTAATCCTGCAAGAAATTTTCTTCTCATATCATGTTCTCCTTCTTATTTTTTCGTTTGTCTGCATTGTACTTGCCATAAACCTTCATCCCGGCAGAACCTGCCTTGTAGGCTCTGACACGTACATAGTAAGTGCTACATTCTTAAGGTTATAAACATCCCTCCTATCATTATTCGTCCTTTTAAAATACGCAACAGATTCAATCTAAAACTCACTATAAGTTCCGTTCACGAAATCAGTCACATAGAAACGAGATATACTCTGCGATTCTCTCTGATCAGCGGTCGTCAAATGCCCCCCATGAATGCGTACAGTTTCCTCATCGCCATAAAACAAAAAACACAGGATAAGAGCCGCATATTTATCATGCGACTCTTATCCTGTGTTTTTTAATTAAATCTATCCACAAAAATAAAACGAAAGCTATAATGCTATCGTTCTGTCTGTCTGTCTGTCTGTCTGTCTGTCTGTCTGTCTGTCTGTCTGTCTGTCTGTCTGTCTGTCTGTCTGTCTGTAAAAATTATATTTTTCATACGATTCTCCGTCAATATCATATTTGAAAAAAATTCAAAACCCACATACAACTATATGACAAATATCATTGATTTTCAAGAGAATATTTCTTCACACTACTGTCAAGTAATCGTTGGCACGCTTCTTACACGGACACATTCTTTCGCAGATTACAAAAGCCGGATTCGACTGAATCCGGCTCCGTAAGAAATAAAACGATTTCTTATTTTGTTATTTTTTTATACTGAACTGCACTATACTTACCACAAACCTTCTTTCCGGCAGAATCTACCTTATACGCTCTGACACGTACATAATATGTGGTGCCCTTTTTAAGATTATAGATATTCTTCTTAAGGGTTGTACTGCTGACGATCTT
Source organism: uncultured Lachnospiraceae bacterium (assembly GCA_934294885.1). Lineage (GTDB taxonomy): Bacteria > Bacillota > Clostridia > Lachnospirales > Lachnospiraceae > CAG-590. The sequence continues at coordinate 3,555 of CAKRAK010000016.1, forward strand.
TGCATTCTTCATGTCTTTATTTGTAGAATACTGAATCAAATATCCATCCGCACCCTTTACAGCCTTGCAGGTTACTGTTAATCGTCCTGCTGCATAATTGCCAAGAGTTGGCTTTCCTGCTGTAGATAATGAAACCTTTTTCCACTGAGCATAAAGGAAAACTACTTTTCCGTTTGTTGTAGTTAAGTTCTTCACGTTACTCTGATTCTTGTAAGCGGTTCCTTTACCGTCTTTTCTTGTATTCCATCCGGCAAAGGTGTAACCCGGTTTCTTAAATCCACATGCAGGTAAACGGTAATTTCTTCCGTATTTTGGATATACACGTTTCATGGAACCGGAGGTTGCAGTATTTTTATCAAAATGGATGGTATAAGAGATTGGCGTCCACTGAGCGTACAGCGTTACTGTAATATCTTTCCCTAATACATACGATTTCAACTTACTTTCCTTTTCTTTATCATTGAAAGCATCTCCACTACCATCAGCTGCTGTATTCCAGCCTGTAAAAATATATCCGGTTCTACTATATTGATTTGCTGAAATGGTTCCAAGATTACTTCTTAGAATTTCATAATCTGACATTTTTCCAGATGTAGCACCATTTCCATTAAATTTAACAATACATACTGTCGGTTCTACAGAACGACGATATACAATTGAAGTGGAACAATTCTGACGCATTACACTGACTTCATTATTATCTTGATCGAGCCACATGTAACCGGTAAGTGTCGGCAGGTATACAGTTAGCACAATATTATATGGAGATTTAATTTCTGTTAAACTGTTACAACGTCCAAACATATTACTACCGGCATAGCTGGCAGTAACTTTGCTGAGATTGAAATTACTTACATCGATACTACTTAAGCCTTCACATTTATAAAACATATATCGCATGTTTACAACATTACCGGTATCAAATCTGCTTACATCAATACTACGCAAGTTTTTACAGCCATTAAACATACCGGCCATTTGGGTAACCTTGCTGGTATCAAACTTACTTACATCAATACTGCTTAAGTTTTCACAGCCATTAAACAGATAAGACATGTCCGTAACATTACCGGTATTAAATCCACTTACCTCGACACTACGTAAGTTTGTACATCCATAAAACATACCTCCCATGTCCGTAACATTACTGGTATCAAACTTGCTTACATCGATACTACGTAAGTTTTCACAGCAATGAAACATACCGTCCATTTGGGTAACCTTGCTGGTATCAAACCTACTTACATCAATACTCTTTAAATTTTTACAGTAATAAAACATACTACCTATGCTTGTAACATTACTGGTATCAAAGTTACTTACATCAATACTGGTTAAACTTTTACAGTAATTAAACATAGCCGACATACTGGTAACCTTGCTGGTATCAAAGTTACTTACATTGATACTATTTAAATTTTTACAGTTATAAAACATACCGAACATATTGGTAACATTTCCGGTATCAAACTTACTTACATCAATACTACTTAAGTTCTCACAGTTACGAAACATTTCGGACATACTGGTAACATTGCTAGTATTAAACTTACTTACATTAATACTCTTTATGCTTTTACAGTTATCAAACATATCATTCATGCTTGTAACATTACTGGTATCAAACTTGCTTACGTCGATACTGCTTAAGTTTTCACAGCCATTAAACATGAAAGCTAAGGAGCCCACTCCCGACCCGGTTACTTTAACCGTCTTTATTTGGGAACTACTATCATACCATGGCCAAAACAAAGCGCCCGTTAGGTTTGTGATAACTCCATCTACAAGCAACACGCCATCTTCGTCCAATGACCATGACCATGTTTCATATTGTCCGGACTCTACACTTTTGGATGCATCATATAATTCCTCCTCAATAGAATCCACATTATCCTCTTCTACAGTCGGCTCCTCTGTTAGAATTTCTTCCGATGATACAGCCTCTGTGGATGCAGCTTCGGTAGTTACATCCTCGGTAACGGTTACTTCATCCTCGGTTACTGCTGTTTCTGTGGCAGTATTTACATTTGTCTCATACTCGGCAGCATTTACGGATGCATAGCCTACATTCGAAAATAAGGATGCTGTCATTGATAATAGCATTAATCCTGCAAGAATTTTTCTTCTCATATGTGTCCTCCCATCTTTTTAATAAGCTCTTAGGTTTTAATAATATCACAGATATGTACCCTTTGTATATCCTTTCACAAAGATGTTGCTGTCAAGTAATCGTTGGCACGATTCTTACACGGACGCTTTCTTACGCAGTGATGGATTCTATTTATTGCCTGTGGATATAAGATATTTTCTCTGATTGCTATTATCATAAAAAATCACTGACGATTGCCAGTGATTTTCCTTCTCTTAATTCATGCTACTTTGTTATAATCGATAACAGCAACATCCTGTAACATCTTTTTTGCTGCATTTACCAGATATTCAATGCGAGCAGACGTTTCATCTGAAAAAATAACCTCTCCACAACCTTGGCATTCACAACAAGGAACATTCTTTATAACAATGATGCAACCCTTGTATTCAACTGTGAACGTAGTCGTAGTTTTAATTTTTTCTTTAGAAAAACATAAATTACACATAATTATATCCTCCTTGTTTTATAATCACTATTCCAATGTTCTAAATCCGGGTAGTATGCCGTTATGATTATTATTGTTTCTTCGTTATAACCGATAACAACATGAAGCTTTTTACATTTATCTGCAGTAATACCAAGAATCAAGCATGACGGATAGGATGTTTCAGATTTGTTCGACTGTTCTAATGGATAATTTTCAATAATCTCACCTTCCATAATGCAGTTTTCTATATCTTTTCGTGAAATGTCTCTTTCCATCATTCTTTTTAGGCAATGTGCTTTATAATTAACGGATATGCCAGAAATGAAGGCTTGTCGTATTTGTTCTATAGTCATTTTTTATACATTACCTCACTTGCTTAAAATTTTAGAGAGAATACAAAGAATTTTAGTAGAACAAAATCCTTTGGTAAAGATATTGTAACATATTGTCAATAGAAATGGCATAACGAAATCAATTTTTTGCATATACTCGCCAAAGATGTACTTCATCTACTATTCTAGACATATTTTGTTATAATATTCTTATAAAACTCTCTCTTCCATCTGTCATCTTATTTTTTCAAATTTGATTATTGTCAAGTAATCGATGGCACGATTCTTACCCGAACACTTTCTTTCGCGGATTACAAAAGCCGGATTCGATTGAATCCGGCTCCGTAAGAAATAAAACGATTTCTTATTTTGTTATTTTTTTATTCTGAACTGCACTATACTTACCACAAACCTTCTTTCCGGCAGAATCTACTTTGTAGGCTCTGACACGTACATAGTAAGTGGTACCCTTCTTAAGATTATAGATATTCTTCTTAAGGGTTGTACTGCTGACAGTCTTTGCATTCTTCATATTCTTATTTGTAGAATACTGAATCAAATATCCGTCTGCACCCTTTACTTCCTTGCAGGTTACCGTTAATCGACCTGCAGCATAATTACCAAGTGTCGGCTTTGCAGGGGTAGAGACAGATATCTTTCTCCACTGTGCATAAAGCATGATTACTTTTCCGTTTGTAGTTGTTAAGTTCTTCACGTTACTCTGATTCTTGTAAGCGGTTCCTTTACCGTCTTTTCTTGTATTCCATCCTGAAAAGGCGTAACCCGGCTTCTTAAATCCACATGCAGGCAAACGGTAATTTCTTCCGTACTTTGGATATACACGCTTCATGGAACCGGAGGTTGCGGTATTCTTATCAAAATGGATGGTGTAAGAGATTGGTTTCCACTTTGCATATAAAACGACATCCCCATTTTCTACGGATGTTACCGCAGTTCCTGTAAATGCAGCATTTGTATACCAGCCAGCAAATGTATATCCTGTTTTCGTTGGATTCTTAAGCTTCACAGAAGCATTACTTGCATATTCATCCGGATTTCCGGAGTCATTCTTTCCACCATTTAATACATAGGAAATTGTATATTGGTCCGGTATTAATTCTGCATTGGAATAAGTAGATGAAATTCTAGCATAAAATGCATGTACATTCTGATTATTGGATGTCAAAATCATAGCATCCTTACTATTGGCAATGTTATTTAACGCAATCTTATTATTAGGCATATTTACCTTTTGCTTTGCAATTGCTTCCATTGTATCAGTATCACAAGTCAAATACTGCAAAATTGCTTTGGCAGTATCATTTCCTACACACTTAGACGATGCAACATAATAGGTTCCACTCCATGTATAGGAAATCGGTCCCTGACAGAAATTAATCTTATCTAAAGAGTTTCCATTTCCTTCATATGTATACATAAACCAAGGGCATCCATTATAAGCAAATACCTTATCTCCGCTCATCTCAGCAGCCCATTCCGCACTCCATGTATGGTTATGAAGAACGTATTCATTTTCATATAACTGTCGTCCGAATTCATGAGCCGTTTTCCGTTCCGTATCAGTCAATAAACAATCATCAATTCCACAATAAGATAATGATTCATCATAATCCTCATCCATTGAGGATGGATCAAAATAGAAATTATCATCCGCAAATGCATAATAACCTGCATCCTGTAACTTTTTAGCCGCAGCTAAAAACTTCTCAGGTGTATTCAATAAATCCTCAATTTTTGAAGGGTCAGAGGTACCAAATACTTTTTCTGCAATGTCTGCCCGGTAGAACAGATTACCTGTACAAATCTGATTTGTAACAGCCATCAGCTTGCCATCCTTAGTTCCCTTCAGCTTTGTAAACGGATACGCATTTGCATAATCCTTATTTGTAATACCAAGGTCATTCATGGAACATATATCAGCAGTTTTTGTTACATCATCTAAAATACCAGAATCAATGGCGGATATAACCGTCTTTTGTGCTGATGCAGAAGCAACCATATTAAAATAATCCGGATTGGTGCCACCAAGACTCATATTGTAAATTTTAACCTTATCCTTTAATTCCGGATGAAGCTCTAATAATAACTTATAGGTTCCTTCTATATCAGCATCCCAGCAGAGCAGAGTAATGGCATCATCTGATAAATCCGAAACATCTGACGGAAGTTTTATCTCAAAATCAACGGCTTTACTATTTCCATATATATCCGTAACAATACAACGATATTGCATGTTTTCGGATACAGAATCAATTACCAGGGTATCTCCGGAATGATCAATCTTCACTCCGTCCTTTTCCCACTGATAGGTCAAGTCATTATATTCACAACTGGCATTTACCTTTAAGGTAACGGATTCTCCTTTTTCAACAAAAAAATATTGCTGTTCAGCGTTTGCTTTTAATTGATTATCAACCTTAATTGTAAACCGAACTATCTTTTTATTTCCATAACCATCTTTTACAACGCAGCGGTAACTCTGGGGAGGGGTATATCCATCCGGCACCTGAGTCGGAACGGTAAAAGAGAAGTTAGCAGAAGTTCCCTCAACCGAGGAATCCCACAAGAATTGCTTCCATTCATAAGTCAGCTCCGTGTCACAGCTTGCTTCCACTGCTAAGGTTGTCTCCACACCGGGAACTACAGTTACTGTCTGATCCTTTGTTACAACGTTAAAATTATTATTTGTTATAACCTTATAGGTTGGCATGGCAACATTTCCATCACTATCCGTTACAATACAACGATAATAACCGGACTGACTAACAACACAGCTTGCTTCCGTTCCACAGGCAGTATATCCGTAGCTATGATTTGGATCCTCCTCTGTAGACCGATACCATGCATACGATAAAGTATTTCCTTCTGCGGTTGTTGCATTTGCAGTAAGTGTTACAGATTCTCCCAGATTAAGCATTACCTCCGAACCTTCCTCACAGGTAAAATCTGTTCCAACAACAATATTAAATACAACGGTACCAGTTTTCATGGCATCCTTGTCCCAATCATATCCAAATTCCATATAACATTCATAACAACCACCCTGTTGTATATCCGTTAATTCACAGGTCGTTTCATTCGCCTCTACACTTTCGTACCATCCAGAGTCGGAAGGACTATATCTCCTCCAATAAAAGTTACCGGCACTTCCATTATACACCTCCGATGGATTGACTGTCAGTGTAAGAGAATCACCCTTGTTCACATTGATGGTTTTCTCAATACGTCCTACTTCATACGTATCATATCCTGCAACTGCCTTCATAGGAATGGATGAAATCATGGAAATTACCATTACGAAAGCCATTACCAAGGATACTATTTTGTTTCTTATTTTCATAAATTTTCCTTTCCCAAATGCTTCCGGATTCATTTCTTTTACCCGAAAGTCCTTTGTTTTTCATTTTGAACTTTTCTTTTGAATTGTTTTTTCTCCTATCCCTCCTATCATTTCGTACTTGTTATTTTAAATATGCAACGGATTCAATCCGGAACTTACTGTAAATCCCCTTCATAAATCCAGTCACACAGGGACGAGATACACTCTGCGAATCTCACTTTCATCAGCGGTCATCTAATATACCTCATGAATGCGTGCATTGTTCTCGTCGCCATAAAAAAACACAGGATAAGAGCCGCATATTTATCATGCGACTCTTAGCCTGTGTTTTTTCATTAAATCTATCCACAAAAATAAAACGAAAGCTACAATGCTATCGTTCTGTCTGTCTGTCTGTCTGTCTGTCTGTCTGTCTGTCTGTCTGTCTGTCTGTCTGTCTGTCTGTCTGTCTGTCTGTAAAAATTATATTTTTCATACGATTCTCCGTCAACATCATATTCGAAAAAATTTCAAAACCTACATACAACTATATGACAAATACCATTGATTTTCAAGAGAATGTTTCTTCACGCTACTGGGAAGCAGACATCCTTTTCAGGAATTCATATTCACACACGACAAAAAATGCTGCATCGAATCAAATTCGATACAGCATTTTTCTTATATACCATCTCTTTTCAATTAATGTTTCTTAGACTTCGATGCACCTGTCTGTAATGACTCCTCATTATGATTTGCCGTAGCATAAACCTTTGGCATTACCTTCTTTTTCTTCAACGGGTGTTTTGGATTCTTATCCATATATATCGCTTCCTTTCATAGCTTACAATCACGATTATTCAATCGCAATGTAATTATCCTGTTCAATTGCCTTGCTCTCGGACTTCGGAATCGTTAATTTCAAGATACCGCTTTCATACTTCGCGTGAATATCCTCCTGCTTTACGTCTTCACCAACATAAAAGCTTCTGGACATGCTTCCCGCATATCTCTCACGTCTGATGTACTTACCGGTTTTCTTATCCTTCTCGTCCTTATCAAGACCCTTAGCGGCAGATATGGTAATGTATCCGTCGTTCAACTGTACGTTAACTTCATCTTTCTTAAAGCCAGGTAAATCAATATCAACCTCATATCCATTATCGGTCTCACGAACATCTGTCTTCATCATGTTCTTCGCATGTTTTCCATACAAAGGATTCTTAGCCGGGAACAATTCCTTAGCAAAATCCTTCTCAAAGTCATCCATCCAATCATCAAATAAGCTTTCTCCAAAAATACTAGGTCTTAACATAAGTCATATCTCCTTTCATATAACAAATCGACTTTTGCATTTTTAGCACTATCAGAGAAATCTGAGGTGTTGTAATATTAAATTGAGTCGAACCACAAGTTTCATAACATCGGGTATCGGTATCTTTTTTACCTCTTCCTTTGTTATGCCCTTACTATACACCTGTTTGTTAGCACTGTCAAGAGGCGAGTGCTAATTATTTTGTGAAGATTTTGTGAACGCTACGAGCCATGCACATTTACGTGAATAGCCCTCGTTCAAGCTTGCTTGGTAAAGAGGGCTTTTTCATAGTTTTTTTGCCATAGTCCGCTTTTCCATTTTCATTCAGATACTCTATAGCAATCCGTTTTTGCTACTTGCTCATGATAAATTGCTCCGATTGTTTTTCTATTATTTTCTATATTTATTCCGTTAATCCCAACAGCCAGTCTCTTGCATTGATTCGCCTAATTCCATCGTATTGTTCTTCCGGCTCCTCATCCATCGTCAGGATTATCTTTGGATAATGGTCTCTAATTACCTGCAATGGGCGAAGTTCTCTCTGAAGTGTACTTTCGTCATGTGTCGTCAATGCCACCTGATAATATGTCGTTCCTCTGCTATTTTTTGCAACAAAATCCACTTCAAAAGTACCAATTTTTCCAACATACACATCGTACCCTCGCCGCAACAATTCTAAATACACAATATTTTCCAAAATATGTCCAGCATCTGCCTGCCTTGACCCTAAAAGCATATAACGCATTCCAATATCAACGATATAATACTTTTCAAGTGTTTTCAGATATTGTTTTCCTTTAATGTCATACCTTTTCGCCTGATAGATGATATAACTTTCGCGGAAAGCCTCCAAATATTTTTCTATCGTTCTTGTATCAATCTTTCTTCCTGCTGATGTCATCGTATCTGCAATTTTTTTTGATGACAATGGGTTTCCTATATTATCAAAAACAAACTGTAGAACACTTTTTAGCATCATCGTATCTGTTATCTTTTTTCTATTTACAATATCTTTTACAACAATCGTGTTGTAGATTCCTTCCAGATATTCCCTAATTTCATTCGGTTGATTTTTTAATTCCAATGCATAAGGAAAAGAACTATTTTGCAGATATTCCGCATATTTTATTCCTCTATCATTCATACTTCCTGTACTTTCCATATATTCACGAAATGATAACGGAAGCATCTCAATCTGTACATATCTTCCAGAAATCATCGTTGCAATCTCACTGGATAGCATATAAGCATTCGAACCTGTAACATAAATATCTACATTGTTCTTTATATATAAACTGTCTAATACTTTTGGAAAATCTGGCACGTTCTGTATTTCATCCAGAAAAATATATGTCATTTTATTTGTCACCAAATGTTCTTTCAAATAATTATATAGTTTTTTATAATCCGTAAGTTCCTCATAATCAAGATCTTCAAAATTAATTGCAATAATCTGTTCTTTTTCTACATTATGTTGCTTCAAATAATTTTGATAAATTTCCAATAACATTGATTTACCGCATCGCCTTACTCCTGTAACAATTTTAATTAATTTCTTATCCTTCCAGGCAATTAGTTTTTCAAGATATTCTTTTCTTTCAATAATCACACGATCACCCCACATCCGGTTTATATATTATATTATAATCCAAAAAAACAATAAAATTCAATAGTTTTTTCATTGTAATGTAAAAACTATTGAATTATCATTAATGAATCTTCACATTCTCAACGATCAGCTTTTCAAGCTCCGCAGCCGCAATACTTAATAACGTTCCCTTCTGCTTTAACATACAGATATTTCTCTTTGGAACAGGCGGTTCCATATCCAGAATGATCAAATGCTCCATGTCCTCTTTTTCCAAAAAATCCGTTGGAACAAAACCGATTCCCAAATCCGATTTTATCATAGGCAGGATCTGATCTGCGGTGGCAGCCTCCACATCCGGAGAAAAGGATAACCCCAGTCGGTTAAAATAATCGGAATAAAAGGTAAAGGAACTGGTTCCCTCTCCAAGCCCAATCAATGGATACTTATTAAGCTGTCCGTCTGTTAACAAGGTTCCGGTAGAAAGGGAAACTGCACTACTGCATACCGGTACCTCCTGAATATTCCGTAAAACCTTTGACGAAATCCCTGCCGGAGCATCGAAGGGTTCTGTAATGATTGCAAAATCTGTCAGACCCTTTTTCAATATATCAATTGCCTGAGGCGTAGAATAATTCAGAATCCGGATACGGACACCGGGATACGCTTTACGATATTTTTTTAATATAGGAAGCAGGATACAATGCAGTGCAATTTCACTGGCTGCAATAGTAACAATACCGGACTGCAAGCTTTTATCTCTCATAATCTCCTGTTCCCCACTTAAAATATGTTCAAAAGCAACCGCAACGTGTGCATATAACTTTTTTCCTTCCGGTGTCAGACTTACACCATGTCTTTGCCGAATAAATAACGTACAGCCCAACTCATCTTCCAGCTTCTTCATCATCCGTGTGATATTAGGCTGGTTATTCATAAGTGCTCTTGCTGCCCCGGTAAAACTTCTGTACTTTGCAACATAATAAAAAACTCTGTAGTAGTCATAGCTGATGTTCATTTCTCTCCTCCTATATCATATTAATATATCTAATTATCATTTTTTACATTTTACACATATCTTATATTGGATTATAATGCACCTGTTAAAACAAAACAATAGAAAGAAGTGTTGTTATGAAAAATATTATTTGTATCGGCAGAGAATATGGCAGCGGTGGCAGGGAAATCGGCGAAAAGCTGGCAAGAACCCTTAACATACCCTGCTACGATAAGCTTTTGATCAAAAAAGCTGCATTGGAATCAGGATTAAGTGAAGATTTCATTTCTACAAAAGAAGAATCTCCCATTAACAGTATTCAATTTCTAAGCGGAAACCCTTACGCAGATATTGCAGGCATCAGCAATACCTTTTATTCCGAAAGCCAATTGGCATACAATGCAGAGGAAGCTGTCATTAAGCAAATTGCAGAGCAGGGACCGTGCGTTATAATCGGTCGTTGTGCTTCTTCCATTATTCCGAAAGAACAACGACTTTCCGTGTTCATTTATGCAGATAAAGATGACAAAGTAAAACGGGTCATGGAACGGAATCAAATCAATGAAAAAAAAGCCATTCACAGAATCAAGCATATTAACAGAATGAGAAAACAATTCTTTGAATTTTATTCGGAAACTACATGGGGACATCCGGAAAGCTATGACCTTATGATTTCCAGCAGCCGATTTGATATAGATGAAATTGTAAAGATTATAATAAACAGTCAGAGGGAATTGGAGGATTAAACGAATGAATAAAGATTTAACGGTAGGAAATCCGCAAACGGTACTTTGGAAATTCTGTATGCCACTGTTTGGCAGTATTATTTTCCAGCAATTATACAATATTGCCGACAGTCTGGTTGCCGGTAAATTTGTAGGAGAAAATGCGCTAGCCGCAGTTGGTAACAGCTACGAAATCACATTGATTTTTATTGCATTTGCATTTGGATGTAATATGGGATGTTCTGTTATCGTATCCAATCTCTTTGGTGCGAAGGACTTCAAAAAAATGAAAACCGCAATTTATACCGCCTGTATTTTCAGTGCGTTAATATGTATTCTCCTAATGTTAATCGGAATTACCGGATCCGGTCTTTTACTTCGTTTAATCAGAACACCGGAGGAGGTTTTTGCAGATTCGAAGTTATATCTGGATATTTATGCATGGGGACTTCCCTTCGTATTCTTTTATAATATTGCAACCGGCATCTTTTCCGCATTGGGAGATTCCAAAACACCCTTTTATTTTCTGGCTGTATCCTCAATGTCTAATATTGCAGTAGATATATGGTTTGTAAAGGCATTCCACATGGGCGTTGCCGGTGTCGCATGGGCAACCTTCATTTGTCAGGGTGTCAGCTGTATACTTGCCATGGTGGTAGTATTCAAAAGACTTGCAAAGATTGAAGGAAAAGAAAAAGCACCTGTTTTTGACCTTCAGATTTTAAAACAGATTGTCGCCATCGCCATCCCAAGTACATTACAGCAAAGCTTCATTTCTCTTGGAAATATTGTAATTCAAAGTGTTATCAACGGATTCGGTGCGCCGGTTATGGCAGGTTATTCCGCAGCCGTAAAATTAAATAATCTGGTGATTACCTCTTTCACCACCTTAGGAAATGGTATCTCCAATTATACCGCGCAAAACCTTGGTGCAAAGAAATTATCCCGTATCAGACAGGGGTTCCGGGTCGGTATCAAGATGGTTTGGATGCTTAGCCTTCCACTCTTTCTGCTGTATTTCTTTGGTGGTAACATTGTATTAAAGCTCTTTATGGATGAACCAACTAAGCTTGCAATGCATACAGGAATTACATTTTTGAAAATACTTTCTCCGTTCTACTTTGTAGTTTCCGCAAAGCTGGTGGCAGACGGAATCTTACGGGGTGCCGGTCTTATGAAGAACTTTATGATTGCCACCTTTACGGATTTGATTCTCCGTGTTGTCCTTGCCTTTGTTTTCTCAAAGACAGCCCTTGGTGCAACCGGTATCTGGTGTGCATGGCCAATCGGATGGTGTATCGCAACCGTATTATCCATCATCTTTTATAGAAAAGGGCCTTGGGCAAAGGAAGAAATGAACTGAATACTTAAAAAATTCACTGGAAATAATAACCACAAGTAGTATAATGAAACTATCAAATAAAGGAGGTTACAACATGAGTTTTTTAAAAGGTAAAACTGCCATCATAACCGGCGGCGGTCGTGCAACATTAGCAGACGGAAGCTGCGGTTCCATTGGATACGGAATTGCAACAGCCTATGCAAAAGAAGGTGCAAATCTCGTTATTACAGGTAGAAATGTACAGAAGCTGGAAGATGCAAAAGCAGAATTAGAGGAAAAATACAATATCAAGGTTCTTGCTGTTCAGGCTGACATCAGTGCAGGTGCAGATAATGAATCAATTGTCAATAATGTGATCAAACAAACAATTGATACATTTGGCCATATTGATGTTCTTATCAATAATGCACAGGCATCGGCATCAGGTGTAACCTTAGCAGAGCATACAACAGACCAGTTTAATCTGGCTATGTACTCCGGTTTATATGCTGCATTTTATTATATGAAAGCATGTTATCCATATCTGAAAGAGACAAAAGGTTCCGTTATTAACTTTGCTTCCGGAGCCGGTCTGTTCGGTAACTTCGGGCAATGCGCTTATGCCGCCGCTAAGGAAGGTATTCGTGGTCTTACGAGAGTTGCGGCTACCGAATGGGGTCCGGATGGAATTAATGTAAATATCGTTTGTCCCCTTGCCTGGACATCACAGCTGGAAAATTTCGAAAAGGCATATCCGGATGCATTTAAAGCAAATGTAAAGATGCCTCCTATGGGACATTACGGAAATGTTGAAACGGAAATTGGCCGTGTCTGTGTACAGCTTGCTTCTCCTGACTTCAAATATATGACCGGTGAGACTCTTACATTAGAAGGCGGTTTAGGTCAAAGACCTTAATAAGTGCTTTTCCCCGTCACCATAATAGAAAAAGAACCCTTTGTAATACCCATTCTCCTTGGAATCCATATTACATCGGGTTCTTTTTCTATTATTTTAATTTCCACTTGGCATAAATTGTCTTATTTCCAATAGTACCCTTTTTCACCTGATAAGTTCGTTTTGTACACTTTTTATCTGTATACCAGCCTTGGAAAATATAGCCTGCCCGGGTTGGTGTCCGATAAGTAAAGCTATTGGTTGTAACCGTATAGACCGAAGGATTATTTTTATTATTTTTTCCTCCATTTAACACGTAAGTAATCCTATATTTGGTAGGCGTCCATTTTGCATATAACTTTTTACTGCCAACACTACCCTTTTTAATCTGGGTAACACGATGCTTGAATCCGGCATCCGTATACCAGCCAGCAAATGTATAACCTCTTTTCTTCGGATATCTTAATGTAATGGTATCAGTCTTATATGTGTAGGTTGCAGGATTATCTACATGATTGGTTCCACCATTCAACACATAATTAAGCTTATAATTATATAATTTCCATTTTGTGTATAACGTAACAGTCTTTGCAGTACTGCTATTTGCAAACAAACTTAAATCCGCCTGATTTTTATAAAAATTACCATCGGAATCTGACCAGCCTGTAAAATAATATCCAACACGTTTGAATTGGTTCTCCGGCAGCTTTGCACCATCCCGATAGGTTCCGGAAACGGAGGTCATACTGCCGGAGGTGGCATAACGCCCCTCAAATTTTATGGAATACTTATTTGCTGTCCATTTTGCATAAATAGAAATCTTACCGGATGCATCCAATAATGTCTGTACATTATCACTTGCAATATATGATACAGGATTCTTATAGGAAGCATCACCGTACCAACCGCCAAATGTATATCCGGCTCTTACAGGAGCCTTTAAGATAATTTTTGTTCCTGTATACTGCAATGGATTGTCTGCATGATTTTTTCCCTTTCCCAAAACATAATTTATATCATATGTTTTTGCACTATCAGCCTTGTAAGCTATCGTATAATGAGAATATCGGTCTGTTTCAAAGGTTACACAATGGGCTGTTTCGTCATATACGGCAGCTAACGTATCACACGCTCCGTCATGTTCCCTTATAATTTCATATTGCTGATATCCGAAAAAGGAAGCATTTTCATCTAATTGCAAAGAAACCGACATCGGTTCTGACAATTCTTCCCTTGGTGTTACCCACGCATCCTCATGGCCAACCCTGTCAATGACTTCATTTAAACCCAGATCCAGAGTCGCTCCAACTTCATAATTATCCTTTAACTGTTCCTTTACAGCACTTAGTTCCTCTGCATCTAAGTCTGTATCCTTCACAGTAAACCGTGCAATTCCATTCAGATTATCCCTTGGAATTTCCATTGTAACATTAGAGATTATTTCTGTTCCTTCAACATCCACCTCATTATCCGCAGATATAAAATTGCAGGATACATGAACAGGATTAGATGGCATAACAAACAAATACGTTCCCGGTTTTTCTAATGGTTTTACTACCTCCTCACTGTTATTTCCATTGAATTGGAAGGTTCCCTTTTCATATCGATAGCCGTAATCAGGAACCAATGTAAAATAAACCTCTGTTCCTTCCTCAAACCAGTATTCCCCTCTGTTCTCAAGTCCCTCTGCCATCAATCCGCTGCCGGCAGATATTTCAAAGTTACCGTTTTTTACTAAGTCATCGTCCTGAGCATCCTGAGCATCCATCCGGTACGCTAATGAATACAGGGTTCTTGTTGTGGATTTAAAATAAATACCGGTTCCGTCTTCCTTCATTTTAAACAGATACCTGCCTTTTGTATCCGAGCAGTTATCTACAATATAAGGAATCCCATTCTCTTCTGTGCGTTCCATGTCAGATATGGACTTAATCCCCTGAGTATTTACGTAATCCTGCATCCTTCCTTCCGCAGGTATCGTCAATATCTCATTTGCTTCATTATAATACCTTGCTTGCAGCATACCATCTGAAATAGTTGTCTTATCTTCAGATGCAATATTAAAACCACCACCGGTTTGTACCGAAACATGATTTACCTGTTCAAACGCAGTTTTACAATTTATCTGAATATCCGCCTCATCTCTTGCCGATACGCTTCCGTAATTTTCAAAAGCTGTACCGGTAGTATATATTTCATACGAGCCACTTACCAATTCAACAAAACTGCCATCATCAATGGAATTGTCATTTCTCAGACAGGCTTCAAATACGGAGCCTTCAATAGGTTGTTCTTTCGTACCTATGTAAATTCTGCCAATATCACCGGTTGAAAAGCCTCTTGATTTTATCTTTCCATTCAGCCAAAGAGAGGAACCAAATGTACCTCCCCCGGACACCATAAATTTTCCTTTTCCGTCAGTGGAACAAAATGAATATCCGGAATCATCTGCGGCAATTGATACAGGAACAATCTCCTCTATGTGACTGTCCACACCATCTTCTCCATAGTTTAAGCCGGTATTTACAAGAACCGTTCCTTCTCCCTTTGTTTCAATGGATGACAACTGGTGGATATGCGCCTTTATAAGAGCATCCTTCTCTTCCTCCGACACATCCTCCCTATCCAATATGTCTCTTCTTATTCCTGTTCCGCGAACCGGATCAATTACAACCCGCCCCTCCTCATCTACATAAATTGCGAAAGAATCAGACATTGTGTCAGGAACACAAATACGTTCATCCTGTTCTGTGTCCGGATTATCTGTAATGGTACTATCGAACACGGTGATACCATCAACATTTACCAAGAAGTTGTTATCCCCCTCATCCGGTATTTCCGAACCACCGTCATTTCCATATTCCACATGAATCACGTACAGAGTCTGCGTTACCGGAAATGTATATACAAATACTCCATTCTGCTCCGTACATTTACCATCATAGGCTGTATTCTGCATACCCTCATCTTCATATACCGTAACACCTGTAATCTGTCTGTTTCCTACCGGGGTCACTGTTATCACAGCGGTTCCACCCATATCAACATTCCGCTCCCATACGGCACCCCCTGCATCTGCATTAGTGGGGTCAAAAGCAATTACCTCACCGGCGATTCCCGATTCATCCGTAATCTGATATGTAATCTCTGCGTCAGCCAAATCCGAGGCAGAACACTTCAAAGAAGTAAACTGCTCCTGTTCCTCCCCTCTGACTATGTTTGCCGGAATCAAAGATAAAATCATAACAAACACAAGAAACACAGCCAGCTCTCTTTTCATCCCTTTTCTCATACAACTCCTCCTATCTCAATACAAATATAGCCAAATTATACAAAAAACAGGGGGAATCAGACAGTTTACATTTGTCTCATTTTACTTTTTTCAAATAATAATCATTCCATCAGGCAAAAAGCATCACAAAAAGCGAAGAAAAAAAGTGATGAAATCATTCACCACTTTTCCACTTAAAATAAAATTGTATCATTCCAATTCGAGTATTGGTATTTGTTTTTTGATTCAAGGAAGATATATGACGATATAATGCCGTTCTGGACATTGCCAGAGAAGCTGCCAATTCCTGAGCACCATCATCCGACTCTAACAGAGCCTTTAATACTTCCGCCTCCCGGTCGGTTAATCGAAACTGCTGAACAAAGCTGTCAAATTTATCCTCGTCAGCTTCTCCTAAGCTTTCTTTAAGTGCCACCTGACTTTGGTTGTAGCAACGAACATACACCCACATCATCACATTTACCAAGGCAAATAACACAATTGCAATCATTACTATCCATACATGGCTTTTTCTCGATAACAGAAACATAGAAATAGCCGTTGCCAAAAAGGCACAAAGGTTATTGGTTGCACGACCCAACCCCACCCAAAGCTTAGGACGTTTCATGTATCGTGCCAATTCTATAAAACCTGCTGTAAAATACACAACAAAAAATCCGGCAGCCAGATAAAATACTAACAGACCAATAATAAAACTTCCTCCTAACTGAAGAATTACGATACAGATAGTTGCCAGCGATGTAATCATATACATAAAAACATGCATATATTTTCGTTCATTCAAATCGAATAACAATCCGGCAGCCAATCCACTTAAAGCCAGAATCAACCGCGGCCATTGTCCAATATTGAAGCTGCCTGACGCATGAACCATAGTGACAGCATTATCAAGAGTTGAAAAAATACAGGTCATTAAAGATACACATAGAATCAAAGAGGTACCGGCAATTACCAAATTTTCCGGAGCCTTATCATTTTTCGGATTCTGTTCCTCAACATCAGTATCCGCCTTTGTATTTTCTTTTACACAAATCCACCCAATTGCAATTCCGGCTATGGCAATTATAATTGTCTGAATCCTGTTATCCACCACAAAATTATTGTTGATAAACTGAAGGAAAACACCTATCGCATAGGAAAAACCAATATAGCAGGATAAATATCGACTGCCTCTTGTATTTTTGTACATCAGGTAACAAACTGCTGACCCCAAAACACCAAGCACAAAAAAGAGGAAAAAACCGGCAAGCATTGTTAATTGATAACTCATATGCTGTAGAACTACAAATAAGGCAAGCTCTGATACAATCAGCATCCCCACAAGCCATATTTTCTTTTCTCTAATCGACAAACACCGGCTTATATAATCATAACCGATAAAGCCCAGAGCACTCACACCCAAAATACAATTCTGTGCAAATACAACACCATGGGAATCGGTTGCATATCCTATCATTTCATCAAACAAATATTCGATTCCTAAAAATATGAAATTAAAAATTGCCAATGCAATGACAGCCAAAACAATTCCGTTATTGGAATTTTCCTTGTATTTATTCCATAATATCAACATCTTCACCACGTAGTATTTTATTAATGTTTCTTACTGCACACATCTTTCCGCACATTGTACAGGTATCTTCCTTTTCCGGTGTGGACTCTGCACGATAACGTCTAGCTTTTTCCGGATCCATTGCCAATTCAAACTGTTTTTCCCAATCCAGATTCCTACGGGCTTCACTCATCTCATGATCCCAGTCTGCTGCATGAGGAATGCCTTTGGCAATATCTGCTGCGTGGGCAGCAATCTTAGATGCAATGATACCCTCTTTTACATCTTCTACAGTTGGCAGTCTCAAATGCTCTGCCGGTGTAACATAACATAAAAATGATGCTCCGTATGTAGCGGCAATGGCACCACCAATTGCCGATGTAATATGGTCATAACCGGGAGCTACATCTGTAACCAAAGGTCCTAACACATAGAATGGGGCACCCTTACATACCGTCTGTTCAATCTCCATATTGGCACGAATCTGATTCAAAGGCATATGTCCCGGTCCCTCAATCATAACCTGTACATCCTTGTCCCATGCACGCTGTGTCAGTTCACCCAGAGTTACCAGTTCGCTGATCTGGGATATATCTCCGGCATCCTCAATTCCACCCGGGCGACAGGCATCGCCTAAGGAAATGGTTACATCATATTCTCTACAGATATCCAATATCTCATCATAATATTCGAAAAAAGGATTCTCATTACCGGTCAATTCCATCCATGCAAATATTAAAGATCCACCTCTGGAAACAATATTCATATGACGCTTGGTCTCTTTGAAACGCTGTGCCGTAGCCTTATTGATTCCACAGTGAATCGTCATAAAATCCACGCCGTCTTCAGCATGCATCCGGACAACGTCAATCCATTCCTTTGCTGTTATGGCCTTTAATGCCTTGTTGTAATAAACGATTGCATCATAGATTGGAACGGTTCCGATAATGGCAGAACATTCAGTTGTCAGCTTGGTTCTGAATTTTCTTGTATCTCCAAAGGAACTTAAATCCATAATAGACTCTGCTCCTAATTTAATTGCCTCCTGTACCTTCTGCATCTCAACATCCAAATCCAGGCAATCCTTTGAAGTTCCCAGATTAACGTTAATCTTTGTCTTTAATTTACTGCCGATTCCGTATGGCTTTAAACACTTATGATTCTTATTTGCCGGAATGGCAACCTGTCCCTTTGCAACCAACTCACGTAGCATGTCCGCATCCATATTCTCATACTCTGCTACTGCCTTCATCTCTTCTGTAATAATACCTTTTCTCGCTGCATCCATTTGTGTTGTATAATCCATAACTTTCTCCTTGTTTCCTTAATTTTTAATGATTAAAAACCTATCTTTATTATATGAAAAGATTCCAAATAAAGCAACAAAAAGGCTGATTAATGACAAATCTTATTAATCAGCCTGATATATATTAAGGTTCCGGAGTTGGTGTTGTCTCGGAAATAACAACCGTATTATCTGCCGATGCGCCAAAATTACAGCCTCCCTGACAGCCACCGGTATTCCAATCTTTTTTATGATTTTCTTCACAAAATGGCTTTCCAAGGTCTAACGGTTTAATTTCCAAATTCAACAAATCACCTGCTACAAAACGCATGCAGTCCGAATTATCCGGAGATAAAATACTTCCTTTCGGAGTCTCGATTTTTCCTGCGCTTTCCACCTTATATCCGGCATAGTACAAACTTTGCAATACAAGAGTCAATCCCACTGTAACGGTACTGTCACTGGTACTGAAATCTAAGATTTTACCATAACTGTACATGTTGATGCCCTGGGGAACACGGTTATTATCCTGGGTAAATCCAACAAAATTAATAACCGGAATCGGAGTTGTACCGGTTGTGTTATAACCCAGTCCATAAGGTGCAAAAATTTCCAATTCCACTGAAGTAGGATTCGTATCCTCATCATAGGTTGCCGCTGTTGTTGCCGGTGGGAGATAAACAACCTCCGGAGGATAAATAGTTGCAACCAATCTGCAATTATCATCATACAACCGGATTGCAAATTCAAGGGAAATATTCGATAACGTAATCAAATAACAATTTGCACGTCCGGTAATCGCTTCAATCTGTACATTACCGGTACCATAGGTATATGCTGCATTTAATACCTGAACACTTGCATTGGTAACGGTAGGATAAGTGGTGGCAATATCTACTCCCAGACCAAAGGTAGTACAAAGATTAATGCCGATTTCATCATAAATCAATGGTGCATACAAGCTCAATTTGTTCGGCTCTCCGCAAATAGGATTTGCACAGACATCATGACATTTGTTGCAGGTACCGGAACGACTGCTGCCATTCATGGATTGCACCACCGAACTGACAATTCTCGGTTTGGAGGAACATTTACATTTTGACATAATGAATTTCCTTTTATTGTTTACTACATAATATGTTCTATTTTTTGATTTGTGACCATAAAGATAATAAAAACAAACCGGGATTTTCTATGAGCACTTATCACGAAATTCAACAGGGTGTGGGATATTTCCTCTATCTGAACAAGCACCAAATCGTACTGAAAACAATCAACAAGGATATCATTGGCAGACCGTTAATTCTGGCCTCCGATTATCTGACAGGCTTTTCCTCCACATTATACAACAGCTCCGTTTACTATTCCTATATAAATGAAAAACAGCAGCTGGTTGTGCGTGCATCCAAAAATACAGAAACCTTATATCACTTAGATTCCCTTACGGATACCGTTTTTATTGAAACCCATATCCTTTCCTTCCAAAAAAAGTTATTTTTATTCTATGTAGAGAAAACAGATAACATCTATCATATAAAATGTCTCTGTCCTTTTGAAGACAATCTTTATTTTAGCCCGGATGAGACCTACAAGCTATGTCCGAACATCCATTCCATATCCGGTAGAGAAAATCTGTCCGTAACCGTTTCCAATGATTTTGTGGAAAATCAGTATATTATGGATGAGCATCTGACCTTAACAAGGCTTAACCGGGAAGACTTTAAAACCATACAAGCCACAAAGGAAAGCGTTGCCTCCCTGCAAGGTAAATTACAGGCAGAGGAGGAACAACATCAAAGAGAAATCGAACAGCTTTATAATAGAATCTCTGATATGGAAACAACCATTGAAAAACAGCAGACCATGCTGCAAAGTGCCACGGAACAATATGAAGAATTGATGAATGTTGCCTCCTGCTACAGGGACGAAGCAATCAAATGGAGAAGCAAGCTTTCCACATGATAAGCCTTTATGTCAGAAAAATAAGCCGGCATATAGAAATTCATATAAACATGAACTCTACATACCGGCTTCTGAAAAATAAATATCGTTACTCTTCTGACGATTCCGTTGACACTTTGGATTTTCCCGTATCTTCTGTTGTTTCTGTATCTTCTGACGAGCTATCCTCTACAGCCTCTGTGGTATCATTTTCTTCGCCGTCTGTAGCAATCGGCTCATCAACCAATTCGGATTCATCATACTCAATCACCTCTGAATCATCCGATTCGCTGTCCTCCATCTGCTGCTGTATATACTCTTCCTCCGTAATAGAAGTAAATTTGGCATTATCATAAAGGAACTGCGTAACCTTTGCGTAAAGCGCTTCGTATCCCAGCTGCTCCTCTGTATATTGGTTTTTAAATTCCTCAACCGTTTCGTATCCGTAAGACTCATAATTTTTTTCCGCAAAGTCTTCTACTTCCTGATCCGTACAGTCAATACCCTCTGCCTGAGCAATGGCACCGACAATCAACCGGAAATTAACCTCTTCCACAAGAATTTCATTCTTTGCATCTGCATCAATGCCATATAAGTCCAAATATTCATCCAGATCCATTTCATACTGGTCTGCATATTGTTGATTTAAGGTATTAAAATCCTTTTCACACTGACCGTATAATTCCTGAGGATATTCATTAAATACGGAATTATCATATAAATAATTCATAATCTCCTGAATTGCACTGCTTTTATACTGCTCTTCTTTGCTGTTCTCCAAATCCTGCTTTACAGATTCTTCATACTTGTCTATAGAATCAAATCCCATGTTTTCTTTCACGAAATCGGCGTTATATTCCGGAAGATGCTCCACACTGATTTCATTCAATGTAACGGATAAGGATAAGGTTTTATCCACATCATCTTCATTTACCGCATTCATCTCATCTAACTGAATCTCGATATCTTTGGTTTCTCCGGTTTTCATACCCTCCATTTGATCCTCTGCTTTTTCAAAAAAGTATCCTTCTCCAAGCAAAAAATCCTGCTGTTCGCCGGAATAATCCGCTGACTGTTTTCCATCAATGGAGCCGGTATAATCAATATTGACATAATCACCCGTTTTTGCTCCCCGGTCTGTAACAGGATCATAGGTTACATATGCATATAAATCTTCATTTACTCTTTGCTTAATCTCATCCTCTGTAATTTCATACGTTACCTTTGTTGCTGGAATGTTTTTGTAATCACATACCGTTACATACTCTCCGTAATCAATATCCAGCAAGTATTTTGATGATTTCTTTCCACAACCAAAGCACATTGCCATTACCAAAAGCATGCTTGTCACAACCAATAATTTTTTCTTCATAATCGCCCTTATAATTTAAGAAGTCTTAAATTATATCCTTTCTTTTTTATTTGATATCTTCATGTCTCTGCATCCCCATCATTATACATGTAATAGAATTATATATGAACTACCCATTGTCTAAAGCCAATGGGATTACGATAGCCTATTTCAAATTGTATATTATGGCAACGTATATCCTGCTCCACAATATAATTCATACCATTCCTGTCTTGTAAGATATATTTTATTCGCCATGCAGATTTCCTTTAGATGCTCCTCATTCATCGTTCCGATTAACACTTGGAAATTTGCCGGATGACGAAGAATCCAGGAAATGGCTACCGCTTCTTTACTGACACCTAATTCTTCTGACAGCCGCTGTAAAACCTCGTTCAATCTGGAATACTTTTCATGTCCGACAAAATTGCCCTCAAACATGCCAAACTGAAGAGGCGACCATGCCTGAATGGTAATCTTATGCTCCCGGCAATAATCCAATACGGCCATATCCCGGACCGCACTTCCCTCTAACATCGTATTGGTCTCCATGCCCTGACGAATCATACCTGCATGTGCAATGCTTAGCTGCATCTGATTTACCAACAGCGGCTGGGAACATGTTGCCCGTAAATAAGATATCTGTGCCCCATTAAAATTACTGACACCAAATTGTTTTACCTTGCCACTTTTTTTCAATATATCGAATGCCTCCGCAATCTCTTCCCCATCCATCAAGGCATCCGGCCGATGCAGCAACAGTAAATCCACATAGTCTGTCTGTAACCGGCTTAAGCTGTTATCCACAGACTCAATAATATGTTCCTTAGACAGATCATAATAGCCTTTGCAGATGCCACACTTTGTCTGTATACGGATTCGATCCCGGATACCTTTGTTTTCAGCCAACACCTTACCGAATACAATCTCACTTTGACCTCCACCGTAAATATCCGCATGATCAAATAGGGTAATTCCCTCTTCCAGTGCAATATTGACCAGCTTTGCTGCTTCCTGGTCAGATAATCCTGCCATACGCATACAGCCTAATGCAATCCGGCTTGCATCCATATCTGAATGACCGAGATTCATCGTCATCGGTCCACCAAGGTGTTTTACACCGGTATGTTCATATCCCATCTTATCGGCAACCTTCTCTGCCATACGAACCAGTATATTACGATAGGATTTTATCACATGATAATATATATTTTCAACCTTTGCGGCAAATTCCGGAACCGAAAACTTTTCAACACTTTCCCTTGCATTTTTTGAAAAGTCAATGTTCTCCGGATTATTGAAAATGCTGTTTAATCCCTCTAAAAATGCAGCCTTATCCTCAAAGGTATATCCGTTATAGCCTTCCTCCAATACCCCCTCCAAACAAGGATCCTTTTTGGCAAGAACCGGAACTCCGCATGCCAATGCTTCGATATAGGTAAGTCCCTGGGTCTCACTTGTAGAAGCTGATACAAATACATCTGCCAGCTGATAGTAATGCATGATACTGTCCCACGGCTTTGCCCCTGCAAAAATCATTTTTTTCCCATTTTTCATGGAACGGGATGATTTTTCCAATGCTGATTTGTGGGGACCGTCCCCTATTACAAGAAATACCACCTTCGGATGCTTTGTAATATAGTCATCTAAATATCCCATTACCTCGTCGATATTCTTTTCTTCTGATACCCTTCCAAGATACAACACCAGTTTACAGTCCAAAGGAATGCCAAGCTTTGCCTTCAGTTCATTTTTTTCCTTCAAACCGTCCCGGACTCCAAATCTGGACAGGTCAATACCGGTAGGAATGATATTAATATCCGGTTTTACCCGGTACCGGTTCATCAAATCTGCAACCTTCTGGGTCGGAACAATTAATTCCTCTGCCCCCCGGACACTGAATTTGCTGTAAATCTTAGCAAGCTTTTTTGCTCTTTCTTCGTTGGATATATACTTTTTTATGTAATGGGTATAATCCTCATAAATAGTATGATAAGTATGCACAACCGGAATAAACAGCTCATGTGCCATAATTCTTCCGAATACCCCAATGGAAAATTCCGTATGGGTATGAATGATGTCCAACTTCATTTTATGTATTTCATGGGCAATCCTTGGATGATAAAACAAACCAAGTCTTCGTTCCGGTACAAAGGAAACCGCTTTTGAGGGAACGCGGAACACTCCCGGCTCATTAGCCGGAGTTCCCGGTGTTTTGGTTGTAATAACATATACATTGTGTCCTTTTTTTTCAAGTTCTTTTTTTAATAAATATACAGAATTGGCAACTCCGTTTAACTCCGGATAATACGTATCTGTAAATAATCCAATATTCATACGATAACCTCTACTTAATTTTATATGCGAAAAGCTTCTAACTCACTTTTTGCATCCATGAGACATTCCTTCATCTTTGGAAATAATGCTCCACAGCTTCCCTCCATCAACACCTGATATGGTTCCTCGTACCCATAAGAATGTTCCAATACCTCATACATATCTGCAAGACCTACAAGCTGGGCTTCCAAAGGAACTCTGTCCTTTCTAAGTTCTCCCGGATATCCTGACCGGTCAAATTTTTCATGATGGTACATGCATACATTATAACAGATTCTCTGAAATTCCGGATCCTCTAATTCTGTCATGACCCGAATCAGATTTCCGCCCTTTACGGTATGCTCCTGAACAATCTTTAACTCCCATTTGGAAAGATGTCCTTTTCTGGACAGAACCGAATCCGGCAAAGCAATCTTTCCGATATCATGCCATTTTGCCGCATTCACAATGTAATTAATTTTTTTTGGTGTCAATCTGGAGCGGGGATATAAGACTGCATAATGATTAGCAAGAATTCTGGTATATCCCTGAACATAATCCAGATGCTGTGTTGATTCCATATTACGATATTCAACCACATCATGTAACACATCTAACAGGTGAATATGATGCTCCTTCAACCGCTCGTACTGCTCAGACAGCTCTCTTGTCTGTTCCTGTACCAATTCCTCCAGATGGTTTTTGTGCCGGTACAAATCCATAACATTACCAACCCTCTGCTTTACAACACTGGCACGAAACGGCTTAATAATAACATCCGTTGCATTCAGGGAATATCCCTTTTCCATGGCATCTCCATCCTCATCCCCGGTTATTAGTACAACCGGGATTCTGGAAAGATAATCCTTTTGTTTCATATATTCCATTACAGCAAAACCATCTAATACCGGCATCTTAATATCCAACAGCAAAAGAGCGATTTCCTCACAGTATAACTCAATCTGTTCGATGGCTTCCTGTCCATTTTCTGCCTCTATGATTTCATATTCTTCCTGAAAAATCTGTCCTAATAATGCACGATTTAACAGAACATCATCTGCAATCAATATTTTCCTTCTTATTATGTTGCCTTTGTTATAATTCTTTGACATATTTCAGACAATCCTCATACTGTGATACAAATGCCGTAAGCTGCTCATCAGATGGCAAGTCCCCGCTGCGTAATACTTCCACAATTTCAAAGAGACTGTGATAAGCTCCCATAATGGATAAATTACCTAAAATGCTTTTTAGCCGATGAGCCCAATCAAAAGCCTCCGACACATTTTTCTCTCCAATAGCCACAATCAGCTTATCATAGGCTTCCTCTTCCGGAAGGCGGCGCAAAAATGAAAGAAATAATTCCTCATTTCCCATAAAACGCTCTAACACGCTATCCGTATCAATTCCCATTAAATAGACTTCCTTTGGCAAACTCATATAATCACACTCCAAATGTTTCTTTTGCCTTTTCCCGTGCAGCCGCTATCTCCGCATTTTTTTTCGCTTCATCCTCCGCAGCTTCCCGGTTTAACCGGGCAATTATCTCCTCCGCCAAAGACATCGCATCCTGTTGAGAATTTGTACTGCTTTCATGACTTTGTGCCTGTTCCGCCAGTTCTTCCTCTCTTGCCTTTTTGCCCTCCTGAATAAATGCATTTACATCCACCTTATTTGCATTCATAATGGCTGCCAAACGGGCTTCCTCCTGTGCCTTTTCAAATAATTTCTTACGTTCCTCTTCCTTTTCTCTGTTAATCCGTTCCATAACCGATTCCGCCTGGGTCATATCCGGTTTTGTGACTGCCGTCTCCTGTACCGTATCCATTGCCGGCTTTTTAGATACACCTCCTGCATCCATGCCGGAACCCACGTTGTAATCCGTAGGCAGGACTCCGTTTTTCCCATTGGGATTATTATCAATTCTTAAAATCGGTAATACTTTAAACTGCCACCATTTCACAATATTACCGGTAATCAATTTGAATATATTCATCTTTTCCCCCATTTCTCCATCAGAATTATCTGTTATCCGTTCTAACCCAGTAAAAGATAACCAAAATATGCCGCATACGCCACTACCATAAGGATTCCCATAGGACGCTTTAATTTATTATCCCTAACAACACCGATCCATAATAAAATTCCTGCCACAACAGATACAACGGAATCTATTACAAAGGATGGTCGAAATACGATTGGAGTAATCAAAGCAGCTGTACCTACCACAAACAACACATTGAATATGTTACTTCCGACAATGTTACCGATTGCAATGTCTGCCTTATTTTTTCTTGCTGCCGTTACGGAAGTTACAAGCTCCGGCAATGACGTACCGAACGCAACAATCGTCAATCCGATCAGTCTGTCATCCATTCCCAATTCCGTTGCAATCAGGGAAGCATTGTCTACCGTCAAATCACTTCCAAAAACAATACACACACCACCAAGCACCAGCATAATAATCTGAAGCCACAACGGTCTGACTTTCTCTTCCTCTTCCTCCTGCACAATTCCGCTTTTTGCCATACGGAACAAATAGATAAAATAGAGAATAAATAAAATCCATAAGATTACGCCGTCCCAAAAGCCCACATGACCACCGATGATACCAAGAACCATCAGTATTGCCATCACAAAAAGCATAAAGGGAATCTCATATCGAACCGTTGTCTTTTGCACTGCAACCGTGGTAATAATAGATGTTATACCAAGAATCACCAATATGTTCATAATATTGCTTCCGACAATATTACCGATAGTAATTCCTGCATTTCCATGCATGGCTGCATTAATACTGACCGCTGCTTCCGGTGCCGAAGTACCCATCGCAACAATTGTAAGACCGATTACAAGCTGAGGAATTCCAAATCTTGCCGCAATACCTGCGGCTCCATCCACAAACCAATCAGCACCCTTAATCAGGAGTACAAAACCCAACACCAGTAAAATCATAGCTTTTAACATTAACATAATTTTTTTGTATGCGACTGCATACACTCCTTTCTAATTTGTTATTCCAAACAATGAATTCGTCCGTTGAAAATTTCAAACAGCGGTTTTATGGGTAAGTAAAAATCGACGCTTATATTTTAAGATCGCATAATCTGTTATCCTCTTTATGTATATAATGTCCGACATTCCGCCTACAATACCAATAACACCTTTTCCTTCAATAAATTTCCAGTAAAGTAATTCCTTTGATAGTGCCTGAGCCGTTATCTCTACCTGCTGCTTTACCTTTGTCTCATCCAATATATCTTTGGAAAGCATATTTTCATGTCCGGCATCCTCCACATAAATCTCAATCATATCATTCAGAAATGCATCCCTTTCCCGCAAAGACGCACCGCTGTCTAATGCTGCCTCAATAACATGCAGAATAAATAATTTTTCCTTCTCTGCAGTATAAGAAAATCCATAGCTTAAAGAGATTTCATATATACTTTTCAGCAAAACGGATACCATAACCGGAATATCCGGAATTCCCATTCCCATCAAACCAAAGCCGAGGCCTTCCAGAAAAGAAATGAATAAGTTTTTACGGATTGTGTTTTTGCATTGTCTTTCAAACCGCCGGACAGATTTTTTTGTAAAGGTTTCCTCCTCCAGCTTCTTTTTATTAAAACGAAATTGCTTAATCTCCTCTTTTTTGTTGTAAGTTTTTTCGATTATTATGGCACCCTTGTCAAATACTGCAAAAAAAGCCTTTCCAAATGCACCATCCAATGTTTTCTGCAATGTTTTTGGAACCCAGCGTCTTACAAATCGAATCCAGCGGGGCGTCTTATCCATAACATTCTTTACCATAAAAGACTCTTCTTTCAGTTCGTTTAACCGCCATTCATTATTCCATGAAAACTGACTCATGGCATATGCCTTCTTTCAATGTATATAGATATAAGTATTATAAAAATTTTCCTTGTTTTTTGCAACCATTATTAAGCATCCTCCCCCCTTTTCTTCATATTTCACTTGTGTTATGATATACGGAACATGACCTGGATGCAGACATGTAACAAAAATTCAGAAAAGAGGCTGTTTATGAAATTATATCTATGTATTATTATTCTGGGAGCATTGTTCACAACCACAGGAATCCGGGCATTACGAAAACCGGCACCTTATCATCACAACAACGGAAACGGCTCTCCCTATTACGAATCCAAAAATGCCATAAAAAACGAAACCATCTGGAACCTTTCCCAAAAATGGTATGGCATACATTTGATTGTTATGGGAGTCGTTTATATGCTATCTTCCCTTTTACTCCATCCACTGTATATCTATATCCTAACCAATGTCTGGAAACATGAAGACCATTCCATTCCGTTTTTCTGTGTTGTCTTGATCCCTTTTATGATTTTGTTGGGAATTGCCTACGGAACCGTGGAGCTTCGGATTCGAAGCTATTTGAAAAAAAATTAAGAAAGACCCCTGAATAAAATCCATGAGGTGTCATCCCTGAAAGTCCGACTTTTGGGGATACCTCTTGCTTCATTCAGAGGTCTTTCTTTATGGTTCAAGCTATGCCTGACTTACCGCATCCTTCATCTCCCTGATATACCGGGCAACATGAGGTTTTGCTTCTTTTCCGTACTGAGCCACAATCTTAACAATTGCACTTCCCACAATTGCTCCATCGGATAATCCTGCCATTTTTTTCGCCTGAGCCGGGGTGGAAATTCCAAAACCTACGGCAACCGGTGTATCTGTTACTTTCTTCACATGGGAAACCATCGTTCCGATATCTGTATTAATCTCGGAACGAACACCGGTAACGCCAAGAGACGATACACAGTAAATAAATCCTTCTGCTTCTTTTGCAATGGTTTCAATTCTTTCTTTTGAAGTAGGTGCAATCATAGAAATCAAATCTATACCTGCTGCTTTGCAATAATCTGCCAGCTCTGCCTTTTCTTCAAAAGGAACATCCGGAACAATCACACCATCAATCCCAACCTGTGCGCAACGTTTCATAAAACGCTCTGTACCATATACATAAATGGGATTCATATAGGTCATAAATATGAATGGCGTCTGAATTTCCTTTCTCAACCGTTCAACCAGTTCAAATAACCTGTCTGTTGTGGTTCCTGATGCCAGTGCTCTTAAATCTGCCTCCTGAATAACAGGACCTTCTGCAATAGGGTCTGAAAAAGGAATTCCAATCTCTATAATGTCAGCTCCGTTTTCTGCCATTGCCTTGATTAATTCATAACTGGTCTCAATATCCGGATCTCCTCCCGTAATAAAAGGGATAAATGCTTTTCCATTTTTAAATGCATCACTAATTCTACTCATATAATTCCACTCCTCTATATCTTGCTATTGCAGCTACGTCCTTATCTCCACGTCCGGAAACGGTTGCCACTATAATCTGATCTTTATCCATGCTTCCTGCTATCTTCATAACATGCGCAATCGCATGAGCACTTTCAATCGCAGGAATAATGCCCTCTGTTTTAGACAGATACTCAAAAGCTCTAACAGCTTCCTCATCCGTAACCGGTACATAGGTTGCACGTCCGGTTTCATTCAACCATGCATGCTCCGGTCCGATTCCCGGATAGTCAAGGCCGGCAGAAATAGAATATACAGGAGCAATCTGTCCGTACTGATTCTGACAAAACAGAGATTTCATACCATGGAAAATTCCCATAGAGCCGTTTGCCACTGTAGCAGCATTTTTCGGATTATTTACGCCAAGTCCGGCAGCCTCGCAGCCAATCAGTTTTACATTTTCATCCTTAATATATTCATAGAAAGAACCCATGGCATTACTTCCGCCACCGACACAGGCTACAACCGCATCCGGAAGCTTTCCCTCAGCCTTTAAAATCTGTTCCCGGCTTTCCTTACTGATTACACTTTGGAAATCCCTTACAATCATAGGAAACGGATGTGGACCCATTACAGAACCCAATACATATAATGTATCATCCACTCGATTGGTCCACTCTCTCATAGCTTCGTTTACCGCATCCTTTAAGGTCATGGTTCCGGTTGTTACCGGATGAACCTTTGCACCTAACAGTTCCATACGAAATACATTCAACGCCTGACGTTCCGTATCTTCCTTTCCCATGAAGATTTCACATTCCATTCCCATTAAGGCGGCAGCCGTTGCTGTTGCAACACCATGCTGACCTGCACCGGTTTCGGCAATTACTCTTGTTTTACCCATTTTCTTTGCCAGAAGAACCTGTCCTAAAACATTATTAATCTTATGAGAGCCTGTATGATTCAAATCCTCTCTTTTCAGATAAATCTTTGCCCCTCCAAGATCCTTTGTCATTTTTTCTGCATAATACAATAAAGAAGGCCGTCCTGCATAATTTTCCAGCAAATCTTTTAATTCCCTGTTAAACTCCGGATCCTTTTTGTAATATTCATATGCCTCCTCTAACTCATGCACCGCATTCATCAAAGTCTCGGGAACATATTGTCCACCAAACTCACCGTATCTTCCTGTTTCCATTTTTATCTCCTTCCAAATTATAAAATGATCTCCATGCGGGTCTGTAATTTTATCACTTTTCCCTAATCATTATATTTTTATTCCATTCAACTAAGCCATCACAAAA
This sequence comes from uncultured Lachnospiraceae bacterium, assembly GCA_934294885.1. GTDB lineage: Bacteria > Bacillota > Clostridia > Lachnospirales > Lachnospiraceae > CAG-590. The sequence continues at coordinate 34,971 of CAKRAK010000016.1, forward strand.
TTTTTAATGGAATTCGTGCACCATTTTTACGATTTCTTTTATCTTAGCAAAGTCTTTGAAGCCATCTGTTTCTACGCTGCTACTGACATCGATACAGTATGGGAGTTTTCCTTTTCCCTTTAAATCCGCCAAAATTCTAATCACATTATCCGAAGAAATGCCTCCTGCCAGAAAATACGGCTTGTCAAGCTTCGGAATCAGGCTATGGTCAAACACCACTCCACATCCACCGTAGGCATCCTTTCTAAAAGCATCCAGCAGCAGGTAGTTCACATTTATTTTTGCTGTTTTCAGTACCTGTTCCGGAGTTTTCACTCTTATCGCCTTGATAATTGTGATACTTTTCTTTGTATTTCCACCGTGATTTTCAATCTGTTTTTTTAACGCTTCTATATATTCCTCATCTTCATCTCCATGTAATTGTATGATATCAATAACATGTTCCGAAACGAGTCTGGTAATATATTCTATCTCCTCATTCACAAATACTCCGACTGCCAGAATATCCTTAGACAATTCCGATTTTAACTTCTTTGCTGTATCAAAATCAATCTTTCGTTTTGATCCGGCAAAAACAAAACCAACATAGTCGGGCTTCACAGCATTGACAAAACCAACATCTTCTAATCGTTTAAGACCGCAGATTTTAATTTTTATGGGCTTTTCTATTCTTGCACCATCTGTTATTCCATTCCTCATAAAATCATGCTCCCTTTAATTCCCTAAGCTTAGAAGCCTTATCCTCTGCCCGCATCAGTGTTTCACCCACCAATACCCCATTCACCTGATTCTTTTCAAAGGCTTCCACATCCAAGCGGGTACGGATTCCGCTTTCCGCAACAAAAACGATATGCTCCGGTGCCAGACTACGTAATTTGGTACTGTTTTGAATATCCACGGAAAAATCCTTCAGATTTCTATTATTAACACCAATGATTCTGGCTCCTGCGGAAATTGCTTTTTTCATTTCCGCTTCATCATGAGCCTCCACCAATGCGCTAAGACCCAGTTCATCACATATTTCAATGCCCTGTTTCAAAAAAGCTTCATCCAGTAAAGCACAAATTAACAAAACTGCATTTGCACCGATTACCTTTGCCTGATAAATCTGATAAAAATCAATTGTAAAATCCTTTCGCAAAATAGGAAGCTTTACCGCTTTACGAATCTCCTCCAAATAAGTATCGCTTCCAAGGAAATATTTTTGTTCTGTCAGCACAGACAAGCAATCGGCACCTGCCTTTTCATAATCCTTTGCAATTTCCACATAAGGAAATTCCTGAGCAATCACTCCCTTAGAAGGAGATGCTTTTTTTACCTCACAGATAAAGGACATGCCCTTTTGTTTTAGTGTTTCTTCAAAAATAAAATCCGGCAGCTTACTTTTTGTCTCATAAGCCATCTGTTTCATTTTATCTAAGGAAATCTCTTTTTTTTCCTGTTCAATTTGTATTCTCTTATCTGCGGCAATCCGCTCCAAAATATCTGCAGCCATAGTCTTCTCCTTACATTATGTTCCAACTCTAAACATTTGTTATATGTGCAAAATTAATATGATATATCCATATTAAATTTGCACCGGAAAAAGTGTCTTGCTATTGTTATCAATCCTGATTAGAAAGTGTAACAAACTTCTGTAAGGTTTCCATTGCCTGTCCATTATCCATCTGCTTTTCAGCAAGTCTAACACCCTCTTCAAAAGTATCGGCTTTACCACCGATGTATAAAGCGGCGCCTGCGTTTAATGCAACTGCATCTCTCTTAGGTCCTTTCTCTCCCTGAAGGATTGCCTTTGTAATAGCTGCATTTTCCTCCGGATTTCCTCCAACCAGTTCATTTTTATCACATTTTTCAAATCCGAATTGTTCCGGTTCGATAACGTACTTTTTGAATTTTCCATTTCCAAACTCACAAACAGTAGTAGGCGCACTCATAGAAATCTCATCCAGACAATCCTGTCCGTAAACAACCATGCCTCGTTTTACACCAAGATTACTTAATACCTGTGCCATTGGTTCTACCAAATCCTCAGAATATACACCCATAATCTGAAGACTTGCACCGGCAGGATTCGCCAAAGGGCCTAAAATATTAAAGATGGTACGGATACCCAATTCCTTACGTACAGGTCCCACATATTTCATAGACGAATGATAGGTCTGGGCAAACAAGAAACATATATTGATATCCTTCAGGATCTGAGCACTTCGTGCCGGTGGAATCATAATATTAACACCTAACGCTTCCAAAACATCAGCTGCACCACATTTGCTGGATGCTGCCCGATTACCATGCTTTGCAACCGGTACACCTGCTGATGCAATCACAAGAGAAGAAGTGGTTGATATATTGAAGGAATTGGATTTATCTCCGCCGGTTCCTACGATTTCCAAAACATCCATATCATTTAAGAATTTCAGGCAATGATTTCTCATTTCCTTTGCAGATGCAGTAATCTCTTCAATGGTTTCTCCCTTCATTGCAAGGGCTGTCAAATAAGCACTTTTCTGTACCTCACTTGCCTCACCACTCATAATTTCATTCATAACCTGTAATGCTTCGTCATAAGTTAAGTTTTCTTTGTTTGTTAATTTCATAATTGCTTCTTTTATCATATCTTTTCCTCTTTTCTTCTATTGGTATTTTATTGCCGTCCATATGCGGACAACATATTGTTTACCGGTTCCTTTAATAATGTCCCTAAGCTCAGCTTAAGAAATTTTCCAGCATCTGTTTGCCGTATTCTGTAAGAACGGATTCCGGATGGAATTGAAATCCATATATATTCCGTTCTTTGTGTTTTATTGCCATAATCTCACCATCTGCGGTTTCTGCAATTACCTTAAGGCAATCCGGCAACGTTGCCTTATCTCCTGCCAGAGAATGATATCTTGCAATCTTTATATTCTGAGGAATCTCTTTAAAAATATCATCCTCTTCCATGGAAATCCTGCTGGTTTTTCCATGCATCAGGCACTTCGCATAAGTAACAGTTCCACCAAAGGCTTCAAAAATTGCCTGATGTCCAAGACAGACACCTAATATTTTTCCGTTACCTTTATATTGCTTTACGACCTCCTCACAAACACCGGCATCCTTTGGACGTCCCGGTCCCGGAGAAAGAATGATATAGTCGGGATTCATTTTTTCAATCTCCGCTACTGTCATTTCATCATTCCGGATAACTTTTATTCCGTATTGATGTTCAGGTCCTTCTTCCACCTTCTTTTTATCACTTTTTTCAAATCTTTCTTTTTGAATTCCACCAATCAACTGTACCAGGTTATAAGAAAAACTGTCATAATTATCAATTAATAATATCATTATCCATTTACCTCCCCTGCACGTTTGATTGCCTCGATTACGGCTCCTGCCTTATTCGCACACTCCATATATTCACTTTCCGGAACACTGTCTGCAACAATTCCTGCACCTGCCTGAACATAAACCTTATGTCCCTTTTTAACGGCAGTTCGAATCGCAATACAAACATCTAAATTGCCGGAAAAATCCAAATAACCAATTGCTCCACCATATACACCTCTGGCAACCGGTTCTAACTCATCAATAATTTCACAGGCGCGGAACTTCGGAGCACCCGACAAGGTACCTGCCGGCAACATTGCGGAAATCGTATCACAACCATCCTTGTCAGACCGGATTTTTCCAACAACCGTGGACGCAATATGCATCACCTTGGAAAATCTGTGAATTTTCATATACTCTTCTACCTCTACTGACCCAAACTGTGCAATTTTTCCGATATCATTTCTGGCAAGGTCTACCAGCATATTGTGCTCGGAACATTCTTTTTCGTCTGCTAATAATTCCCTTTCCAGTTCATCATCAATCTGCTTTGTCTCTCCTCTTTTTCTGGTTCCCGCTACCGGAAATGTCGTTAATTTTCCGTTCAGCAATTTTACCATAGTTTCCGGAGAAGTACCGGCTATCTCAATATCATCAATTCCAATAAAATACATATACGGAGAAGGGTTCGTTGTTCGTAATACACGATATGTATTAATCAGGCTGCCCTGATAATCCGCTTCAAATCGTCTGGATATAACACCCTGGAATATATCTCCTTCTCGAATGTATTTCTTAGTCCGTTCCACCATATTGCAATAATCATCCTTGGAAAGATTACAGGTGAAGTTTACATTTTCATCCGCAACTTCCGCCTTTAACGGTTCCGTAGAATTAATCAGATGAATCATTTTGTCTATTTCAAGAAGTGCTGCGTTATAACCCTGTTCTCCATCCTCTGCCCGGTAATTCGCAATCACGCTGATTTTCTGGCTCAAATGGTCATAAGCGATAACCTTATCAAATAACATCAGATTATAATCATCAAAATCACTTTCCTTCAAATGAAGCTTCGGTTCTGCATAACCAATCATTTCATAAGAAAAATAACCTACCAGACCACCGGTAAAGCTCGGCATATCCAGAAGCTTTGGAGAACGATACTGACTAAGAAGCTGTCTTAATGCATCCATGGCATCCTTTTTTTCCGTTGTCTGAATCGCACCGCTTTTCATAGTTACGAATCCATTCTTACAGCTAATCTGCAACAAAGGATTCACACCAAGGAAGGAATATCTTCCCCATTGTTTTCCACCTTCCACACTTTCAAGCAAATAATACTTACTGTCAATTTCCTTTAACCGGCGCAATAACGATATCGGTGTCACAATGTCCGCATAGATTTCTTTACACAACGGAATCATATCGTAATCCTTTTCGTATTGTTGTGCTTTTTCATAACTTAGAAACATAAACTGCCTTCCTTTCCTGATAATAATGGTTTTCACACAGAGTTAAGATACGCTTCCATAATCTCTATGATCAGCGGTCGTCAAATGCACCGCATAAATACGTGCATTTTCCTCTTCACCACAACAAAAAAAAGCTTCTATCCCAACTAAGGGACAAAAGCCTGTAAATTCTACTTCTGCGGTACCACCCAAATTGATGCATCTGCATCCACTCATTCAACATACTATCATATGTTCCCCATTGATAACGGACAGGTTCCCGTTGACACCTACTCTGCATGCTGCATTTCAAGTCACCCTCGTAAGTCCATTCAACTATCGACCGCCTGCTGATTCCCACCATCACAGCTCTCTGGAAAACTTCACAATAGCCTACTCCTCTTACTCATCGGTTTGTAGTACTCTATGACTAACCTTAAAACATCAGTGTTTCAATCTTCGTACATTCTATAATATATACCTTATTTTGTCAAGAAAATTATTTCTGATATCTTGCCTTTTGATGGCGGTCACGACAATCCTTGGCATAAGCAATTAAAAATTCATAAAAATCCTTTACAATTGGATTTGCGGAAAACTGCTCATTATACGCAATAATAATATCACGCTTACATTCCGGACTCTTAATCGGAAGCAATGCCATATTGGTAGAATGAGTGGCATCCTCCCATGAATATTCCGGCCAAAAGCCCACACCTAAACCTGCACTGATCAGACTTCTTACAGATTCAAAGTTCATACTTTCAAATACAATATTCGGGGTAAATCCCGCCTCTAAACAGAACTGATCACTTATACTTCGAATCGGACGGGTATCTGCCATCATAATGAAACCTTCCTCTGAAACATCCGAAAGATTAATTTCCTCATACTCGGCATATTTTGAAGTTGCAGGCACCGCCAGATAAAATTCCTCCTCTAACATCATCTGATTGGTAAATGTATTCTTTCTTGGCAGGGTTGCCGTTACACACAAATCATAATCGATCGCAGACTGGCTCTGTACAAATTGAAAGTTTACATTGGGATGCTTCGCCTTATACGCAATAATACAATTGGTAACAAGGATGGATGCTGCCAATACATTCAGATGAATGGTCTGATTCTGCTTCCTTTCGGCATCTCTTAACTTCTTAGGTAATGCATCCAGACTCTTCATAATCGGCTTTAATTCATTTTCCAAAAGCTGTCCGGCAGCACTTAGCTCAATACCACCCTTTTTACGTTCAAAGAGCTTAACATCCAATTCCTGCTCCAGACGTTTTATTGACTGGGAAAGTGCCGGCTGTGCAATATGCAAAGAATTTGCTGCCTTCGTAATATGCTGATACTTTGCCGCTACCATAAAATACTGTAATTGTTGTAATTCCATAATTTTCTCCATCTATTTTATTTCATTTTTCATTCTGATAAGAATCGTAAGAGCGCACCGGGAACGTGTTTCCGATTTGACACTGGCTTCATATAATATAAATCCTATATATTATAACTTTTATATTATCAAATGTAAAGAGATTTCATCATCACACGATAGTCATTCCTACTATAGCGATATCTTTGTCCTGATGCCTTTTTTCCGATGATGATTTCAGAATCCGGTCAGATGTGAAATTTACATGCTCTTTGATATTATGAATTTACATGCTCTTTGATATTATGAATTTACATGCTCTTTGATATTATGACTTGTTTTCGCCGAAAAACTGTGCTACATTGAGGAATACATATATATTAGGTATTTGCATAACTTGCAAAGGAAATACATTTTGTAATTGCCTAACATATAAATTTATAAAAGGGAGGGATTAAACATGGCAGTTTGTCCTAATTGTGGTGAACAGGTAGAGGATGGTGGAAAGTTCTGTCCAAAATGTGGAAGCTCATTAATGCCGGACACGGCACAGCAGCAAACAAATCCTCAACAGAATGTATACGGAGGATATCCAAATCAGATGTATAACCCATACGATCATACCCAGGAATTTGATCCGAAGGATATTTCAGAGAATAAGGTTGTGGCAATGCTTGTATACCTGCTGGGTCCTGTTGGTATTATCATCGCCTTACTGGGAAGTCAGACATCTCCATATGCTGCATTTCACGTAAGACAAGGGTTAAAGTTCGTTGTTGTCAATACATTGCTTGCATTGATTGCCGGATTTTTCTTTTGGACCCTAATCATTCCTGCTTTAGTTGGTATCGCATACGTTGTATTGTTTGTCTGCAAAATCATTTGCTTTTTCTCAATCTGCAACGGTAATGCAAAAGAACCACCGATTATCCGTTCACTTGGATTTTTAAGATAGAAATTGATACATATATAATTTCTGTAGGAAAAGGATTATGTAAAAAGGGCAGACACCATACGGTATCTGCCCTTTATTCCATAGTCGGAGTGACGCGATTCGAACGCGCGGCCTCTACATCCCGAATGTAGCGCTCTACCAATCTGAGCCACACCCCGAACTGAATATAAATGTTACTGTAATAATATAGCTATTTTCTTGCCATTTGACAAGTATAACTTTTACAGATTTTCACTTTATTTTTTTACAACACTGATAATCTCATCCCAATTATCCAGTACATACTGTCCTAAAATCGGATCATACATTTTTCCAAGATTATTTTCAATTTCATGATAACAGTAATCAAAGTCGTGAGCCTTATTCACAATCATGCATATGCACCCTCTCCTTCATCCAACAGCGAATTTTCTCCATCGCATTTCATTTCACATGGCTTCACAAATACACTGGAAACCTGCTGACCGCTTACATATCCAAGTTTTTTCAATCCCTCGGATATTACCTGATACCACTCAGCAGAGGATAAATTACAGGTGGTCTGATCATCTAAACCAATCACACATACACTTTCTCTTCCGCAATCCATTCCACAGGATATCTTGTACATATTTTTACGACTGATTGCACCTATCTCTTCCAACAAATTAACCATTCTATATACCGTAGCGACCCCAATGGAAGGATCAACTGCTGATGCCTCATAAAATATTTCTTTACAGCTGGAACAATCTTCCTCCAATATAATATCAAGCAAGATTCGTCTCTGTTTTGTAATTCTGCATCCACTCTCCTTCAGGCGTTTTAATACAAGCTCCTTCTGCATTCTGGTTCTGTGATAATTTGCTTCTATTTTTTCACCTTGACTATCTAAGTTTTCTCTCATATTAAAGCTCCATTCACATTTCTACCTTTTAATAATGCCTGCACATAAAGTGCAGGCATCTAATTAATTTTTCTTATGACGGGGTGTCCCCTTTTGCACAGTTCCACATCCGTTTTTAGAGCAACATCCAGCCGATGGGCATCCAATACATCTTGTTCCCCTCTTCTTTTCCTTTTGTATATAATAAACTGCACTTCCTACAATAATAAGAAGAATTACTATTACAATTAAGTTTGCCATCGTTACTCCTTTCCTAACCAATTATATTAGGCGTTTGCAAGACACACCTTCCTTTTTGACTTGTGCAAATTAAATATAGATATAACCCAGGCACGCTTGCGCTTCATCCGCACACAGCGGTACTAAACTTGGGATACGCTAACGCTTTCCCTCGTTAAGTACCGGTGTGCTACAAGAGCCTGCTTATATATCATATTTAATTTTGCACAAGTAATATCGGTTGTTAAGCATTTCACAATTATCTGCAAATTATATAACTTGTTACTTATGCGGTCTTCTTCAATGCATACTCGGCATCAAACTGCTTATTTGTTCTATGAATCAGGAATACAACAATTGCTACCATAACAAGTACTGCAATTAATCCGGGAACAAATCCGGCACCAAGAGCACCTGTTGTAATTAAAGTACCAATCTGATATACAAGGAATGCTACCGTATAACCGGTTCCTAACTGAAGTGCAATACCACCCCATAACCATTTCTTACTCTGCATTTCTGAGTTCATGGCACCAAGCGCTGCGAAACATGGTGGAGTATATAAGTTAAACATCAGGTATGCAAGAGCTGCTACCTTTGTAATTGCCATTGTAGTTGCAACTACGTTACCATCACCAACTAAAGCAAGTTCATCTGTATCGATAAATGCACTTAAACCATAACATACTGCCAAAGTACCTACAACGTTCTCTTTTGCAATAAAACCTGTAACAGATGCTGCTGCAAGCTGCCAAGCAACAACGCCTACGATTGGAACAAGTAAATATGCAATTGGAGAAGCGATTGCTGCAAGAATAGATGTATTTTCCATTCCCTCTTCTACTACCTGGAAGTGTAAATCAAATGACTGCATAATCTGAACGATTGTATTACATACAAGGATGATAGTTCCGGCTTTGATGATATATGCCTTACCACGTCCAAGCATTGAGATAACTGCTCTCTTAAGACTTGGCAGCTTATACTCAGGAAGCTCAATAATAAAGAATGACTTTCTGTACTTGTAACCTGTAAGAGCCTTTACCAATAATGCCCCTAATAAAATCAAAAGAATACCTACGAAATACATTAATGTACCTACCCATGGAGTATCCTGGAAGAATGCACCTACAAACAATGCGATAACAGGCAGCTTAGCACCACATGGCATGAAAGGAGTAAGCATTGCAGTTGCTCTTCTTTCTCTTTCATTACGAATTGTACGACATGCCATGATACCGGGAATCGCACAACCTGTACCGATTACCATTGGAATAGCAGACTTTCCAGAAAGACCAACTCTCTTAAAGATTGGATCTAATACGACAGTTGCTCTTGCCATATAACCACAATCCTCCAATAATGCAATCAGGAAATACATAACCATTACAAGCGGAAGGAATCCGACTACGGCACCAACACCACCGATAATACCATCAACTAAAAGCGACTGTAAGAACGGATTTGCATTTTCAACAAGACCTGCAACCCACGCCTGGAATGTTTCAATCCATCCAACTAACCAATCCGCAATCCATGTACCGACTGTTGTCTGCGAAATATAGAATACAGCAAACATAACAACTGCAAAAATCGGAATTCCTAACCAAGGATTTGTTAATACATTATCGATCTTATCCTGACCGTTTTTATCCTTTGTTAATACTTTACGTTTTTCAACCGCAGTTACGATTGTCTTTACAAAATCAAAACGCTTTCTATCGGCTTCCTCTACTGCCTCCTTGCTATGTAAGTCAACGCTTCCTTCATCATAAGGAGCCTTCTGACCACTTCCCTTTAAGCCGACTGCAGTTGTAACAACCTCCTTCAATCCAATATGACCTGCTGATGTAGAAATTGTCTTAATAACCGGACAGCCAAGCTTTTCAGATAATAAAGATACATTAATTTCAGTATCCTTCTTCTCGTTAATATCACTCTTATTCAAAGCAACTACTACCGGGATTCCCAGCTCCAAAAGCTGTGTTGTAAAGAACAGACTTCGGCTTAAGTTTGTTGCATCTACGATGTTGATAATTGCATCCGGATTCTCATTCTTAACATAACCACTTGTAATACTTTCTTCTGAAGTAAATGGCGACATAGAATAAGCTCCAGGCAAATCTACTGCAATCAACTCCTCACTTCCATCATAATAGGTCTTTTTGATTGGGCTTTCTTTTCTCTCGACGGTTACACCGGCCCAGTTACCTACTTTTTCATTTCTTCCTGTTAGAGCATTATACATGGTGGTTTTTCCACTATTAGGATTACCTGTCAATGCGATTCTCATAACATATCCTCCTTGTTTTATATATTTTGCGCGTGTTAGTTTTCGCTAACTATCTTTCAAAAAAATAGTGATAAAATCACTATTTTTATTTTATATTGAAATAGCTCTCGCTAGATCAGTATCAATGTTGTATCTGGCATCCTTAATAGAAACCACACAACCTCCCTTAATATGGGAAATTACCGTAATCGGCTCGCCACTGTAGCAGCCAAGAGAAAATAAAAAGGCTTCCAGCTCTTCATCATCAGTTACAATATCTTTAACAATGTACTCTTCGCCAACATTTGCATCTGCTAAATTCATATTATACATACCTTTCTCTAAAATATGAGTATTCATATAACTTTAGGTTAGCGTTTTCTAACCATCTGAAATACTAATACAAATACACCGCATTGTCAATATATTTTATCAATAATTTTTCTAAAATTATGAATATTTTTATTGATTGGCTTTTATCACTAAGGAAAATCACACTCTTCTGGACCAAAACTGCAAATAACTCCTTCGTACCCGTTCTCCGTAAGTTTTTCCAAGGGGGATTCTCATCTCATCATTTAGCAGCAGATAATCATTTCCAATGTAATTAATATAACGAAGATTCACAATATATCCACCATGGCACCTCACCATCTCATCATCTGTCTGTTTTTCTACATAAGAAAGAGAGCGATAACAACTATACTCTCTTTGTTTGGTGTAAATGATAATACTCCGACCGTTCCTCTCTACATACAGGATATCCCTTTGAAGAATGAATACCTTATGACCGTCACTGGTAATTTCCAATATCCCCTGTTTTTGCAATTTTTTAAACAGACGTTTTGCCTTGTTCAATGCCTGAGGCAGCATAATATCGATATTTTTCTTCAAAACAAAATAGCAATGCTCTGTTTCGTAGATTTCCGGTGCAAATTCCAATATGTGGGTCAGGTATATGATCTGACATGCAGGATTTACCTCGTTGATCAACTGACAGATATCAATACCGTTCCATTCCTTTTGATCAAACTCTATATCCAACACCATAATATCACAGTTAAAAACGTCTTCCTCTAAATCCGACAAGGCATCCTCCGGAGAATAAAGGGTGACGATATCCTCTTCACTTAAAACATCACTCTGTCTGATAATCCGTTCTGCCTTTTCCCGTTCTTCACTTCTATCATCACATATTCCGATTCTCATAATGTATCCTCCTTCAGTCCTGTTTTATGTTTCTAATTCTACATCATGTATCCTCCCACTTTGTTTTAAACCATCAAAGTCCGCTTAACAACCATTCTTCCTCTGTATCGGAAAATAGATTTCACACACAAAAATGGTCCTATTATCCGAAAAAAATATTCTTCCCTGATAGAGCTTCACAATCTTACGGATTAACTGCACACCGACTCCATGGCGGGATTGATTCTTTTTTGTTGTTTCAAATCTGCCCTGCAAAGGTCTTTGATCCGGTCTCTTTGTGTTACTGATTCGGATATATATCGTTTCCGGTCTTTCTTCCGCGTAAATATGAATATATGCCCTTTTCTTTTTGTGATAATATTTTCTGTACTGCTCGCAGGATTCTCTTGCATTCTCCAATAAATTGTCAAATATTGTAATCGTGTCATATTCTGAGCAAGGAAAATGTGGAAGTTGTTGTGCCTCCACATAATATTCAATCCCGGATTCAATTGCCTTCTCCCCTTGCTTTTCCAGTATATAATCCAAAAAACCACACCCTGTTCCGTGAAATGGTTCCGGATTCCCTTCTTGTTCCTCCATCCGGGACTCCCCTTCCATTCTCAGGTCCACCAGCGTCTTATGGTATCCATCTAATTTGTTATAGTAAGCTTCTGACTGATTCTGCATAGATGATAAATTTTTCATGGATTTATTTAATTTCATGTTCTTTGTCCATTGTCTTAGACTGAACATTCCGGAAAATATTACAAATAGTATAAATAATTTCATGCTTATTCCCTTGTTTTTCTTTATATCCTTGTAAATTATATCAAATTTCATTTGCAAAATATATATATTATTTTATTTTTTTATATTTAATCTTACATTTTTAATTACTTTTTATTTGTCATTTTCTAATATAAATGCTATGATAAGAAAAAAGATTGGAGAAGGGATAATGAGCTATATAAAACATCGGGCAGACGAATCTTTAGAAGATTATTTAGAAACGATTCTTCTGCTATACCAAAAAAACGGGCAGGTTCGTTCCATTGATATAGCAACAGAAATGAATTTTTCAAAACCCAGCGTTAGTGTTGCAATGAAAAATCTTCGGGAAAAAGGATACATTCTAATGGCCGACAACGGATATATATCATTAACAGATTCCGGAAGAGCACGGGCAGAAAGTGTTTTAGAACGTCATACTATTTTATCCAACTGGCTGATGAGCATGGGGGTTCAGAAAGAGGTTGCATTAGAGGACGCGTGTAAGGTAGAACACGATTTAAGCGAAGAAAGCTTTCAGGCAATAAAAAAAGCTTATCAGGAAAATAACGGGAACGTCAGATCATGACTGACATTCCCGTTATATTTATGCTTCACTTATATTGGTTACCGCATAACCGGCCCTTTCTATTACCTGCTTGATTTCTTCATCACTTACCTCTGTCTCCATAGACACAATGGCATTCTTATTTTTCAGGCTGACCCTTGCAGAAACACCACCCAGTTCATTCAGACGACCTTCAACCCGGTTTTTACAGTTCTTACAGGTCATTCCCTCTATGGAAACACATCTCTTTTTTATCACATGCTTTAAGTGTTTTCTTTTTACCTTCGCCGAGGCACCTCCGCAGCAACCACCTTCTCCTTTAAAATGTTTTAACCCGGAAGGAATCCCTACCAATATAAATATAATCAAGATTCCGGCTATCATCGCGTTTTCCATCTCTTGTACCTCCATTTATAATGCATTTTGGATACACTAACAGGAAAGTTTATTGCAAAAGCTTTGAGTTAGATATGTCTAACTGCATTGTACCACCAAAAAGATAACGTGTACAGCCATAATAAAATTTTCTTTACAATTGTATTAATCATACTTTTAGTAATCCAACCCCATGAATCGGCTTCCTAATTATCATTGCCTGACAGATCCTTTACAATCTCTCCCGCCAGCATAAGCCCCGCAACCGCCGGTACATATGCCGTACTGCCGGGAATGGCTCTTCTTTCCGTACATTTATGCGCCGCTCCCGGAGGGCAGACACAATTAGCCCTGCAGCTGATACTCATATCTTCTATCGGAGTTACGGCAGGCTCATCAGAATATACGACCTTTAAATCCTTTATATTTCTTTTTTTCAATTCCCTTCTCATAACCCTGGCAAGAGGACAAACAGATGTTTCATAAATATCTGCAATCTTAAACCTGCCCGGATCCAATTTATTGCCTGCTCCCATGGAACTGATAATAGGAACCCCTGCACTTTTCGCCTTCATAATCAAAGAAAGCTTTGCGGTTACCGTATCTACCGCATCCACTACATAATCATACTCACTAAAATCAAATCCATCTTCATTTTCCGGAAGAAAGAAGCATTTGTGTACTCTGACATCCGCGTCCGGATTAATCTCTAACATTCTTTCCTTCATAACATCTACTTTATATTTTCCAATCGTCTTTCTTGTAGCAATAATCTGACGATTCAGATTGGTCAGACACACTTTATCGTCATCGATCAAATCGAAAGCACCTACTCCGCTTCTGACCAACGCCTCACAAACATATCCGCCTACACCGCCAATACCAAATACCGCAACTCTTGCACTGCTCATTCTCCGAATGGCATCTTCCCCAAGTAATAATTGTGTTCTTGAAAACTGATTTAACATTTCTTTCTTCCTCTTCTAATATTCATCCAAAAAACTATGACGTTCTCCATCCTTTTTGTATGCAATGACGGTATTCAGATTCACATTTTCCATACTCTTAAAAATATTATTTTCCACAAAAGGATTGGTCTGCTTCAGTTGAGCGATTAATTTTTTGGTTTCCAACCGTTTTGACGATGTCGTTCCATCTTCATGACAGGTACTGCAGGTTTCCGTAAAATGACAGGCACATTGCAGAAAATGCAATTCATTATAATCTCTCCATTTGCAAATATCCGCTTCCCTGACAAAGTACATCGGTCTGATCAATTCCATACCTTCAAAGTTCGTACTGTGAAGCTTCGGCATCATAGTCTGTATCTGTGCGCCATATAACATTCCCATTAATATGGTTTCTATCACATCATCATAATGATGTCCCAGTGCAATCTTATTACATCCCAGCTCCTTCGCCTTACTGTATAAATGACCCCTTCTCATTCTTGCACATAGATAGCAAGGACTCTTTTCAACAGTATCTACTGCATCAAATATATCACTTTCAAAAACCGTGATTGGAATCCCCAGCTGTTTTGCGTTACTTTCAATCAAAGTCCGGTTTTCCTTATTATATCCGGGATCCATTACAAGAAAGGTCAGGTCAAAGTCTACTTTCCGGTGTCTTTTTATCTCCTGAAATAATTTTGCCATCAGCATAGAATCCTTACCACCGGAAATACATACCGCAATGTGATCCCCCTCCTGTATCAGCCGATACTGCTTACAGGCTCTTGCAAAAGGCGAGAAAATCTGCTTATGAAACTTCTTCCGTATACTAAGCTCTGCTTTTTCCTGTTTTTTTACGGCGGAATCTTCATCCTCCATCATAGCAAGCGCCATGAGATATCCGTTATAACCACCAATCAGGCTGCAACATTCTCTGCCATATTCCTCCAGCACCTTTGCCGTCTCAACGGATTCCTTTCCCCGCTGACAATACAAAACAATTTTCTTTTGTGCATCCATGGAAGCCATATAGTTTTCCACATTGCCTTTCAATTCCTCTGCCGGAATATGACGTGCGCCGGGAATCATTCCGTAAAGAATACTTCCCTCATCCCTTAAATCAATCAGGATATAACTATCTTTTTCCATGTCATTTAACTGTGACACATCTATCTCTCTCATAAAAGACGAATCTCCTTTTTCCATAAACTAAAGCTTTGCAGGCAGCCATAAACATTTTTATTCTAATCAACGAGTTACAGGCAATTGCGAACCCCATAGTATACTTTCCCGATTTGTATAAAATTTAATATATATACCGCAGGCACGCTCGCGCTTCATTCCGCACATAACGGTACTAAACTCAGTCAATGCAGTAGCTTGACTTCGTTAAGTGCCGATGTGCTACCAGAGCCTGCTTATATATCATATTAAATTTTATACAAATCAATTCAGGTTATCGATGGGTTCGCAAGCACCTGTGACTGCCTGTGCAGTAGAAATTGTACCATATTTTCCGATAGCAAAAAAGAACAGATTTAAGAATTATGTAGGTGGATTGCGCCGGAATTTTTGCAAAAATATATGCCGCCCTTAGGACGGCATATATTATTTTGTTTCATTATCTGTCAAAAGTTCTGTGGTACTTTTGACTCCGGTTAAAATTGTAGAACCATTGTGCAGCAAGGCGGATGCGGAGGGAGAAACAATTCCACCAAGTCCCAATCCGATCAGTGCCGAATTAAATCCTACAATAAACCGATAATTACCATGAATCCGCTGCATCAATGCACAGCTTAATTTTCTGAGTATAATCAGTTCTTTTAAATTTTCAGAAGATATCGTAATGTCTGCAATTTCCTTTGCAATTGCCGCACCGGTATCAATTGCGATTCCAACATCAGCCTCTGACAATGCAGGAGAATCGTTGACTCCGTCTCCAATCATAATTACCTTATGGCCGGTCTCTCTCTTGTGCTTAACATACATTGCCTTATCTTCCGGTAATACCTCTGCCTGATATTCATCTAATCCAAGCTTCTCTGCCACACTTTCAGCGGTCTTACGGTTATCACCAGTCATCATACAAATGTTGGTAATTCCCAGACGATGAAGCTCTTTTATTACATGGGGTGCTTCTTTTCTTACCGGATCAAAAATACATAGCACCGCGGTAAGAACACCATCGATTGCCAGATATACCCTGGAATACTCCTCCTTCAATGCATCCAGCTTATATGCTTCCTCTTCCGGAATAACACATTCTTCATCCTCTATTACAAAATGATAGCTTCCGATTACAACCTTTTTATCACCAATATGACTGCTTACACCATGGGCTACGATATATTCTACCTTTGAGTGTACTTCTTCATGATGCAGATTTTTCTCCAATGCGCCGTTTACAATGGCATTTGCCACAGAATGTGGATAATGCTCTTCCAAACAGGCAGCAATACGAAGCATCTCATCTTCATCATTTCCTCCAAGGGCAACAACCTCCATCAATCTTGGAGTTGCATAAGTAAGTGTTCCCGTCTTATCGAAAACAATGGTATCCGCCTCAGAAATCAGTTCCATAAATTTGCCACCCTTTATGGAAATACCATAGTCTCTGGCTTCCTTAATTGCCGACAAAACAGCCAATGGCATGGATAATTTCATGGCACAGGAATAATCTACCATCAGGAAAGAAAGCGCTTTTGTTACATTTCTCGTAAGTGCATAAGTTATTGCAAATCCTGCAAAGCTATACGGAACAAGACTGTCAGCCAGATGGTAAGCCTTTGCCTCCGTGTCTGATTTTAACTTCTCGGATTCTTCAATCATACGCACAATCTTATCGTATTTTCCGCTTCCGGATTCCTTGGTTACCTCAACAACGCATTCACCTTCTTCCACAACCGTTCCGGCATAAACATAACCGCCGGCATGTTTTACAACCGGTTCCGACTCTCCGGTCATTGTAGACTGGTTCACAGTCATTTCACCTTCTATAACCTTACCATCCAAAGGAATAATATCTGAACTGCGAAGAATAATCCGATCGCCTTTTTTTACACCGGCAACAGATACCTGTATTTCATCGTCTCCGTTTTTCATCCATACCTTATCAACATTCAAGGACATGGAACGTGCCAAATCCCCAATGGATTTTTTCCTGGTCCAGTCCTCCAAAAGATCTCCGGTATCCAGTAAAAACATAATGGAAGATGCTGTTGAATAATCTTTACGCAAAATAGATGCCGTAATGGCAATTCCATCCAACAATTCCACCTTGATGCCGCCTTCCGTAAGAGAATGAACTGCTTTCTTTATAAAGGCAACACTTTTTATCATCGTCCGAAGAATCCTGATTGGTGCCGGCACTGCCAGCTTAATCAGATTATGACTCAAAACCTGAAATATCAGATTTTCCTGAAATTCACGATTCAAGCATCTTCCGGTTTCTTCCGGAACCAAAGCAGCCACGGCATCGGAATTCTCATCATAATCAGCCAAAGCATCTCTTAAAACTGCAAGATGACCGGCATCACCGGTACGAAAGAAAATCGTTGCATTACCGGTTCTTTCATCTACCGCTACATCCTTTACTTCCGGAATGCTTCTGATATAGTATTCCAATAAATCTGCCTGACGATAGGACATGTTGATAATCGGTATCTTAATACGTATTCTTCTGTCAGATTTATGTATAACGATACATCTCATCTTTATCTTTTACTCCGCATCATCTTTATTTTCATATTCTTCTACAATTGCTTTTGCAGCTTCTACCTGTGCAAGCTTCTGTTCTTCATATCTTTTTTCGTTCATATCCTTTGCATCTTCGTAGATGTCGCCACAATTCTCTTTTACAGTTGCAACAGTTTTCATAACACTGTCTTTTCCGCGAAGCACTGCTGCGGTGCAATGGGTATATACATTCTTTGCATCCTTACTAGACAATACTGCAACTCCGGCAGTTCCAAAAATCAATCCACCTACAAAAAGTCCTAATTTTTCAAATTTCATAATAATTCCTCCTTATGTGTCTTTCTTTTCTTCTACCTGTATTCTTCAGGTCACACAGCTTTTACGGTAACCTGACAGCATAATACAAATGCTTCACTTGTATTATCAAAAAAAATATATCACTAAGTATTTTTGGTGTCAACGAACTGTGAAAAATAGATTTGACAATTTATTAAACCCATACTAGAATTGTTGTTTGTGAATTTTACAGGAGGCATATACGATGGACATTCTTTTTACAATATTAGTAACCTTTTTTGCCGGTATGGGTGCCGGTCTTGGAACAGGCTTTGCCGGCATGAGTGCAGCCGCAGTCATCAGTCCAATGTTAATCACATTTTTACATATGGAACCTTATATGGCTGTTGGTATTGCCTTATCATCCGATGTTCTTGCCAGTGCCATATCCGCCTATACCTATCACAAAAATAAAAACCTGGACATTAAAAACGGTCTCATCATGATGGCGAGCGTATTACTGTTTACCGTAGTAGGCAGTTTTGTTGCAAGTCTGGTGCCATCCACTACCATGGGTAACTTTTCTGTATTTATGACATTTTTATTAGGTATTAAATTTATTCTCAGACCGGTTATGACAACCAAGGAAGCCATGGCCTCCGTATCTCCTAAAAAAAGAGCCCTACAGTCTTTACTCTGTGGTGTATTAATCGGTTTTATCTGTGGTTTCATCGGTGCCGGCGGCGGAATGATGATGCTTCTTATTTTAACCAGTGTGCTTGGATACGAACTGAAAACCGCTGTAGGAACCAGCGTATTCATCATGACCTTTACAGCCCTTACAGGAGCCGTTTCCCACTTTATGATTGGTGGACTCCCTGATATTACAATCTGGATATTATGCATTCTCTTCACCCTGATATGGGCAAGAATTGCCGCACTTTTTGCAAACAAGGCACAGCCAAAAACCCTGAACCGAGCAACCGGAGTTGTACTTGTCATACTGGGAATTGTAATTATGGGCTTCCAATACATTTAACCTTCCTATATATCATGATATGGTACGAAGCATTTCTCATTTGCCAAGCATAATTTATATCGTATAATCATAATATAGATGTTTCGTGTACATACTACATAACGACAGGTACCTGCAAAACGCTCATCAACCTATATCATTGCGCAAATTTAATATTGTATAGAAGCAGGCTCTTGTAGCACACCGGTACTTAACGAGGGAAAGCGTTAGCGCATCCCAAGTTTAGTACCGCTGTGTGCGGATGAAGCGCAAGCGTGCCTGCGTTATAAAATATTAAATTTGCACAAACCATAAAGGAAAAAGCGTTTTGCAAGTACCTGACTACTTAACAAAAAAGAAGGGAACCACTTTATGAATCAGGTTTTTACCATTGAACAATTACGCCCAATTCGGGATGGTTTTACAATATCCAGAGATACCCGATTAGGCACAACAACAAAAGTAACTCTTTTCTCATTGGGAAAGGATACTTCCATCAGTCAGGAAAGCTATGACCAAATGACAATGTATATCGGAGCCGCAGGAAAAGGACATATCATCATCGGAGAAGATGCCAAATATCTTGAGTTGTTACCGGATACTGTACTTCTTGTTCCGAAAAAAACGTTATGCGGCATGGAATCCGATTCCGGTATGGTATACACAGAAATCATTTTAGAAAATGACAAAGCAAAGGAGATTATTATGAACCAGAATATTAAAACAAACGAAGTATTTGAATTAAAGAATTTGATCAATTATGAAGAAGGCAGTATTGCAAATGTGGATATTGTAAGCGCTCCAACCATGAAATATGTCCTTATGGCATTTGACGAAGGAACCGGTCTTACACCACACAGAGCACCGGGCAATGCAATCGTATTTGCGTTGGAAGGAAAGGCAATCATCGGATACGAAGGGAAAGATTATGACCTTTCAGCAGGCGAATGTTTCCGTTTTGAAAAAAACGGTCTCCACAGTGTAACTGCAAAGGGCAGATTCAAGATGGCATTATTGCTTGTATTAGAATAAAAATTACAATAAGAGGTCGTCTGAAGCCTGTGCCGGTACTTTACCCCAACTGTCCGTTTTTTGTAACAGACGCTTCAAATGACCTCTTAATCATTTCACCTACATATCTTTTCTCACAGATGTTTTTCATATCGTCCGGCAATATGCATGCCTTCCTTTACAACCACAAAAGCATGTTCATCAATTCTTTTTAACTTCGGACGCAGATGCTCACATTCATACTTAGATAAAATCGTCATAACCATATAAGTCTTTTCTTCGGTATAACCACCCTTTGCCTCCCACCAGGTTGCATCCCGGTGAAATTCCTGAACAATGCATTTTACAATCTCCTCCGGTGCTTCCTTTGTAAAGATCATAACTTCAACATTAATATTCTGGACATGAGCCTTATCGGTCATCAATGTGCTGACAGCAGAATAAATAATACTGTAAATTGCTGTAGGCAGACCGAATAAAATTCCGCAAATTCCATATACCATGCAATTTACAATAAGAGAAACCTTTCCAACACTGAAATTTTTGTATTTCTTGGTGAAATACATCCCCACAATATCCATTCCACCACTGGAGCCACCGGAACGAAGAGCAATTCCGATACCGCTTCCCGCCATGATTCCTCCAATCATACTGGCTGTCAGAGAATCCGCCACAATAGGAGTCTCCGGAATGGGAATAAAACTTAAAAATATAGTCTGACTGATAACACAAATCAAAGTCCTTGCAAAAAAACTCCGACTAATGGACACATAAGCCAATACAAAAAGAGGAATGTTCAACAGCAGATTAATGATACCTGCAATGTCAGTGGCTCCCGAAAACCAATGCAAGTAACGAACCAATATGGTACGAAATATCTGACTGATTCCAAGAAGCCCTCCATTGTACAAATCCGCAGGCACAATAAACAGGTTAATCCCCATGGCAAATAATAACATTCCCAGAACCGCAACACTGATATGCTGCCAGAATTTTTTACTTCTTATATCCTCCATTTAACCCCTCCAATCTAAATACAATTACATTCCATGTACCTTTTTCCTGACAAAATAAAAACATACGACCTGCATAACAATTGTCAGCAGCCATGATGCCGGATATGAAATAAACAGAAAGTCCAAGGTTCTATGATATGGAAATATCCAGTATATCCATACAATTCTCGTTCCCACCGTACCGATTACGGAAAGCATCATCGGAACCGCTGAATGACCCATCCCCCTTAAGGCTCCGGGAAACAAATCCATAATACCACACAAAAAGTATGTTACCGTTGTATATAACATAATATCCATACCACAAGCCACAACATCAGCATTTTTTGTATAAATATGCATCAGCTCCGGGCCAAATGCATAAGCACCTCCCCCGAGAATCAGAGCAACCACGGTTGTCAGTCCGAGACATTCCAATAATACCTTGTCCATCCGTTTCAATTTTTTCACTCCGTAATTCTGACTGGTAAAGCTCATACATGCCTGCGTAATGGAATTTACCGACACATACAAAAATCCTAATATATTATTTGCCGCCGTATACCCTGCCATAGCAATGGAACCAAAGGAATTTACGGAAGACTGTAATAATACATTGGAAAAATTAATAATAGTGCTTTGGATTCCCGCAGGAACTCCCACCTGAAAAATCTGTCGTACATAACAGGCTTTCATCCCCAGCTTGGAAAACCGCAGTTGATAGCTTCCCTCAGAAACATACAGGCATCGCAATACCAATACACAGGATACAAACTGGGAAATCACGGTGGCAATGGCAACACCGGCAACTCCGAGCTGAAAGCGGATTACCAAAACAAGATTCAACACCACATTTATCATTCCCGATACAAAAAGGAACATCAATGGACGTTTTGTGTCCCCTACCGCACGAAGAATTGCAGCACCGTAATTATATAACATAAAAAATGGCATCCCACAAAAATAAATCCGCATATAAAGAGTTGCAAGCTTCAACACATCATCCGGTGTATCCATTAAGACCAGTGCTCCTTTAGCAGAGATAACACCAACGATTCCCATTACAATACCGCTGATCAATGCAAGAGTGATTGCCGTGTGTACCGTCTCTGACATTTCCTTCTTCTGTCCCATAGCATAAAATCTGGCTGCAAGGACATTGGCTCCCAACGAAATTCCGATAAAAAGATTTACAAATACATTGATCAAAGCCGTTGTAGAGCCAACCGCCGCTAATGCCTCACTACCTGTAAATCGTCCTACCACTATAATATCTACAGCATTAAACAACAGCTGCAATATTCCGGATAGCATCAACGGAACAGAAAATGATATCAACTTGTCCAATATCGATCCATTACACATATCAATTTCATATTTACTTTTCTTTGTCTGAGCATCCATTTTATACGCCTCACTTATGCTGATTTTTTATACCTATATGCCATACTTTTCCAAATCAATCTTTCCGTTTATGACCTCTACACCTTCCGCCCTTAAACGTTCTTCCTGAACATGCTGTCCCCCAAAGGCAAAGGAACCGGAACATTCCCCTTTTGCATTTACAACCCGGTGACAAGGTATGGTAGAGGGATCCGGATTCTTATGGAGAGCATTTCCCACTGCTCTTGCCATCCTTTTGTCTCCCGCCAGCTCGGCAATCTGACCGTAGGTTGCCACCCTGCCTTTGGGAATTTTCTTCACCGCCTCATAAATTCTTTTTGCAGGGGAATCTGTAACCAGATCATAGCTTTCCCCGATCATCCTCTTAACATCCTCTTCCGGAATACTTCCATCCATAATAATGGTGTTCCAATGCTCCTTGTTCTGATGCCACCCTGCAATAACCGACTCATACGCATCCCGCCAAAAATCTCGCCATTCCGGATCTGCTTTCACATTCAGATTCAAACAACCATTTCTTTCATAGGTCCATAAAAACGCTTTTTTACTCCCCTTTACACGAACCAGCTGCCAGTTCGGATCATGAAAGGGTGCATCCTGATAGGTGCCGGGAAATGATAACCCATATCGTAACACTTCTTCTCTTGTTGTCATAATCAACCTCCTGCTATATACAAACACTGCCATTTTTTCTTCGTTATGCCGGGCAAACATATATACTGTAAGCTTGCAGCATGCATCTACTACATCCTTTCGTAAATAACGATACCAATCGGATTCGCAGGCAAGTGAATGGTGTAATTATTTCGAAAACGATGTACTAGTCATATATATGTAATTCATGTTCCATCAATTTATTACCTTCATATACCAACCTTAAAGAAAAGAAACGCTGTTCATCTTCTTCCAGCAGCAACCGTAAAAAGATTGCATCCCCTTCCCATGTAGGCAGGCTCATGACGAACTTCTTATCCACCCAGGATAAGTCGCCCTCTGTACAGGTTATCAGTTCTCCCTCAAATTTGTCTGCGGTAAATAAACACATTTGCTCCGGTTCATTGATTTCATTACTGATAAAAGTAACAATCCCCCGAAATTTGTACGAGGTCAAAATCAATCCGGTTTCTTCTTTTACCTCCCGAAGCAGACACATTTCAGGACTTTCATGAGCAAAAGCATGGCCTCCCACACCAATCCATTTGTCTTTGTTAATATCCTTTTCCTTCTTTGTTCGATGAAGCATCAGATATTTTCCGTCATTTTCTATATAACACAAAGTTGTCATTTTCACAATTACATTCCGTCCTTCCAATCATTTGTATTTTCTGTTTACGCGATACCGATTCTTCCATAAAACGCTTACTTGGATCAAGTAAGGCAACTACTGCTAATTTATACATTATATTTTATCGTACCTGTCCGTTTATTGCAAACACCGGAAACACACGGTTACTGTCAAGTAATCGTTGGCACGGTTCCTACCCGGATGGCTCCTACTCAGATGGCTCCTACCCGGACGCTTTCTTACGCAGTGATGGTTCCTTTCAAGGACCGTTCCCACTGTCTGCTTCTCGTAGCGGTACTAAATTCGTGCTTCGCACTTATTAAGTACCGACGGAAGCAGATGTCCTTATAAGGAATCCATCATCTGCTTTCGAAAGCTGTTTTTTCACATAATCATCCTATTACACAAAAAAACGTAGCAGCCATTAAAACTGCTACGCTAAGAAATCTAATTTTTAAAAGGGAGCACATCAAATCCCAAACATCCCTTTATGTATTTTAATTTGTAATAACGGATTCTGACGTAACCGTTTTCTTTAAAAAATCTGCCGCCTGAGCTGCCAGTGCAGCCGGCATCGCCATGGTACATACGCTGCCATCCTTCATGAGACAATGCAGTCTTTCAATCGTCGTCTTTCCATTCTGTACACTGTCAATTCCCATTTTCATAATATCCTGCGTACGAATTACAACCCATCTGCCCCGCTCTCTCAAAAGACCGAATTGAGTGGAAATAAAGAAGATATCCCGTCCGAGTTTTTGACAAAAAACAGTTCCTTCATCCAGATTTGCCTCGAACTGCTCCAAATAAATTCCCTTTTCCGCAACCAGCTTTCGGATTCGTTTTTTATCAAGCCCAAACAACAGGAAAAATCCATTTACCGCAATCAATCCAATTCCTGCGACAAAAAACAGTAAATAAATCCGGTTAATGCCATAAAACATATCCACAAATTTACCCGGGCTCATAAAATAATATAACACTACCCATACAAAAAGCATTGCAATTCCGCCAAATATACCATTCATTCGAACCTTTTTACAGACCTGATAAATATTACCTTTTCCCATATCCTTCATCGTTCTTCTCCCCCTGTCCTATTCGTCTGATTTCATCCGCAGTGAAAATCCTGATTTCTTTTCCTCCGGTGCCTCAGGTGTCAAATCCTGTGGCGCATCCCAGATATTTTTTTCAACATCTACATACTCTGAATCCCTATGGACAGTTTCCGGCACATCATATGTTTTCGCAGTGTCATATGGTTCCGGGTCATCATATCGTTTCGGTGTGTCATATGGTTCCGGGTCATCATATCGTTTCGAAGCGTCATATGATTCCGAGTCATCATATCGTTTCAAAGCGTCATATGATTCCGGGTCATCATATCGTTTCGGTGTGTCATATGGTTCCGGAGCATCATATGTTTCCGGTTCTCTTTGGACAATATAATCATTCCTGTCAAATATAATCTTTCCCAGATATACCTGATTACCTACCATCTCTTCTTCTTTTTTCAGTTTGATCAAGAAAACCACAAACAGAATCACTGCAGCAATCAGAAACACAAGTCCAAGCAATACCATTACCATACTCGCTCCACTGCTTTGTTCAATATAGTAAGGCACAAATACTTCATTTGGATCTTCGGTTCCACCAATAGAGGTATATGCCTCCTCCAAAGCATCAACCATCCGGGCATCACATTTTTTAATATAACCCTCATATCCGGTTAACGGTTCCGGCGCATCACCGACTCCAAGCAATGCGTCATAGGTTGCATCCTCTAATGCTTCAAACTTCTCAAAGTCATATTGATGAACATTCAGGCCAATATATTTTCCTTCCGTACCAAAGGGTATCAGGTAAATTCTTTCTGTAGAATACCTCTGCTTTATACCATTATGTGTTGTATAAGACTCCCAATAATAACCAAGCGTTCCGTGGACATCACCGGTTACATGAGTACCGGTCTTACACTCTGCTGATGTTATCCCATTAATATCCACCGGAGTCTTTGCCGATGAAATAACATCCTCTACTGTCATTCCAATGCTGAAAATTGCAACCAATGCCGCAACCAATGCATATATTAAATACTTATATGCATCATAAATTTGTAATTCTGAAAACTTTTTCATTCTTCTCCCCCATTATTCTTATCATTTGTATGTGTGGATAATTGAATGTCCCCCTCTTTTTATCAGACATTTGCAGCTCCCATCACACTATGGATATTTTATAAGAAAAAGCCATAAAAATCAACAAAGAAATCTGTGGCTATTTCTGTCAAGTAATCGCTTGCATGGTTCCTACCCGGACGCTTTCTCTCGCAGAGATGGTTCCTTACAAGGACCGTTCCCACTGTCTGCTTCTCGTAGCGGTACTAAATTCGTGCTTCGCACTTATTAAGT
>CAKRAK010000017.1 GCA_934294885.1 uncultured Lachnospiraceae bacterium
GTCAGTCTTATCGTCCGTGTCCCCTGCATCGGTTACAGTTGCGTCTGTTTCAGTAGCTTCGGTTACGGTCTGTGTGCCGTCGTCATCTGTCTGTTTGGCACAGCCATTGATAGCAAATACAGCTCCGATAACAAGAGCGAGCATTAACATTGGTTTTATGAATTTCTTTAGTTTCTTCATAATTATCCCCCTTTTTTATCTTCCTATTTTGAGTTAAATATTTTTCAAAGTGGTATACATGATACACTTTATTGGTTTGGATTTCTGAGCCAGCATAGTCAGGTGTTATTGATATGCTTTAATCGTCTGGTTAGCCATCTTTAAACGCCCAGATGACAATCAGAGCAAATATGATTGTACCCATAGTTATTATCTCCTTTGCCTTCATTACTGCCACAGGCTACCATTGATAGCCCCATCGCCAAAATAAGTACTAATGCTGTGATTAAAATTTCTAAATGTTCCTAAGTCCATCGCCAACGGCGATTGACCCCTTAAAGGATACTATATATTCAATTTTCAAGGCTCATCTAAGTTTTTCATTTTTTATAAATATGGCTTCTCACTCTGTATTAGCCATCTTATCTTCTCGATTTTAGCACAAATTTTTTTCACTTGCAATACGTTTTGTATTGCATTGTATAGTGCTTCTTTTACAAATCATTTGCAATATCATAGGTAATATAGGAGGTAAAGCTATGGCATTTCAATTAAAACAAGACAAAAAAGAATCCGAAAATAAAACTATCCGTTTTCCTGTCCCACTTATCCAAAGAATAGAAGCTGCTATTCAGAACCAGAATGTATCATTTTCCAGTTTTGTAATACAGGCTTGCGAATATGCCCTACACGATATGGAAAAAAGAGATTCTTCCAAGATACAGGAAACAGACAGACAACCTTCCAATGATTAGACGATATAGATTACATTTTAAATGGATATACAAAACAGGCAGATATTAAAGCGTGAGGACTAAATATCCTCATGCTTTTTCCCTAAATGCTCCAACCATTTTTGTAAGATTTGGGTATAAAATAGCACCCTATGCTTCCATAAGATGCTATATAAAACACTACACATATTTAATTTCAGATTGATTTCTTTTTTACAATCTGCAATTCATATCCAAGAGCATCTAATATATACGTTGTATTGCCAAGTATAAAAAGAGACCAACAATCCAGTCAGTCTCTTTAATTTATTCATATAACTCGTTAATTTATAAATTGGTAAACTCTCGAAATGGTGGCTCGAACCACCTGTGTTTGGTACAATACCGCATTCTAAGTTGTTTGTCAAGGGGAACTATCAATCCCTTTCTACTCCATTTAATTCATAAATCTTATCCTCCATTTCGTCGTAATCATCAACAATTACGCCCTCAGCATCCGGCTGATCAAGTCTAATCGTTATCTGGTCATTATCCACTCTTGTGTAAAAAACAGTGGAATCCTCGTGTTTCAGCCCTGCATACATCGAATCATATATTTGTCCCTGCCTGCTTGTTATCACATATATTTTGTTAACATATTTTTCAGCACCCCCGCCAACAGACAAACAATAATCTTCGTAACATGCAACAATTTCATTTTGCGTCACATTCCCTGTTTCATCTGTTTCAATCAAAAGCACATATTTATAATAAGGAAAATCACTTGTATCTATATTGGAAATTTTATCATATTCATCCTGAACATCCTGATATCCGATGCTATTTCCATGCTCCTTTATTATCTCTTCCTTATTTTGTTTCTCTTGTTCTACATATTCTTTATATGCTTCTAAATACGCATTATAAATCTCCTCATCCGTTGCCTGTGCAACATCCCCAATTGTCGGATACTTTGATATTCGTGTAATACCAGCATCTATATGTGCACATTTTCCATCTTTGAAAATATATGCACTATATCCCGCATCCTTGCTTATGCCATCATAGCTATCATACCATATCTGCATATCTCCCCGTGCCAAATACTCCGACAATGTATAATCTGTCTTCTCTTTTTTAGTCACCTTTTCGTCCTTTTCCCCTCCACAAGCTACCAGCGAAAGCCCCAGCACCATTGCCATTGTAAGCGTGGCAATTTTCTTACATACATGCTTCATCTTTTTCATTCCTCTCTTTCGTTTTGATTTTTAAATATTTTCTGATAGTCCGGTCAACCGTCCTATTATTCCAAATATTAGCACAATTCTTTTTCACTTGCAATACGTTTTGTATTGCATTGTATAGTGCTTCTTTTACAAATCATTTGCAATATCATAGGTAATATAGGAGGTAAAGCTATGGCATTTCAATTAAAACAAGACAAAAAAGAATCCGAAAATAAAACTATCCGTTTTCCTGTCCCACTTATCCAAAGAATAGAAGCTGCTATTCAGAACCAGAATGTATCATTTTCCAGTTTTGTAATACAGGCTTGCGAATATGCCCTACACGATATGGAAAAAAGAGATTCTTCCAAGATACAGGAAACAGACAGACAACCTTCCAATGATTAGATTGTATAAATTACATTTTGAATGGATATACAAAACAGGCAGATAACTACTCATTACCTGCCTGTTTTACCATACTATTCACTTAACTGTCTGCTAATGTCTCTCCCACCGTACATAATTCGCACTATACTCACAATTTCTTTTTCTTCATCAGTCCGATAAAAAATCAAATAATTATCTATAGGAAAAAATCTAAGTCCTATGCTGTGCCAAGGCTCATCTTCATACAGTGGATAACGCATAGGGAACACATCTAACGTCCTTATTTCGTCTATAATTCTCTTTGTCTGTGCTTTTGCTGTATCCGGCACAAGTAATTCAAATGCAATATATTCAAATATATCCCTCAAATCCTGTCTTGCACCAGACGTAAACTGTATTCTAAAACTCATATACCAAAATCCCTATGCATTTCTGATTCAACATCATCTATTGAATAGACCCTGCCCTCGTCTATATCCTTAATTCCTTTGTTAATTTCTGCGTCAAATTGTTCCTTTGTAAGCGAACCATATGCTAATGGCTGACTTTGGGGTAATTTCATATCAAAGGGAATGCCACGTTGCAAAACAACCTGTCTCAAAAACATACCAACCGCATTAGACATCGGAATTCCTAACTGGTCTAATACAAGTTCTGCCTGTTCTTTTAATTCAGGCTCAACCCTTGCATATATGCTTGATGTCCTAGCCATAATCATCGCCTCCTTATCTAACTATATTATAGTTAGCATGCTTGCGAAATGCAATACATTTTAATCTTCTAAATCATTAAAATTGTTGATAATTAGTGCCGATATCTTCTGCACCGTATCAGCAATGATTTTTAACTCATCCGTATCCTGCATCCAGCTTTTGATATAACTCATGGAATAGGAGCTTGTATCAAGTCCCAGATTCACACCTACTACATAAGCCACCGATTCAGCAATCAATTCCCTGCGGTTGTGTCTTACATCCTGTTCCGGATGAAGTGTAAAATCAATGGAATGTGCATATTCGTGTAACAGGGTCTTTATTTTCTGCAAATAATCCAAATCACCCCTGACGCAAATTACTCCTGTTTCAAGGTTGTAAGAGCCTTTAGCAACAGTTCCCGTGACTTCCTTCACTGTATGCTCTTTTGATACGACTTTCAATATCTTTTCATAAATAGTCCTTTCTTTTTTACTGTTTCCTGTAAGACCTTTTACAAGCACAGGCAAATATTCATCGGAACCTTCTGTATCAGCAATATCATAAACATATGTGACACGGAAGCCAGAAATAACTCTTTCTTTTTTTTTCTCATCTTCAGATTTCTGATAAAATATTTCTTCCTCCTGTTCCATTTTATCCGTCTTGCGAAAACACGGAGCTAAAATAGCCAGTCCCCGGCTTCCCTTCTTAACATATCTTCCCAGCTGATTCCATGCTTTATATCCTTTCACATAAGTTGCCTGCGGATTCTGCGAATAGATAAGCATTGTATTTCCAAATGAGTAATTATAAAACTTGCTTTGAAAACACAAATAACTGAGCCAGTTCTCATCTGAATTGATAGCAGCCAGACCATCTTCAATACGGTCAAGGGCTTCTTTTATTTTTTCCTGATTCTTACCCATTTTCTGTTCCTCTATATTCAGAATTACCTTATTTCCACATGGTCTGAATTACGGTCATAGTAATACACATTGTCAGATAAGATTTCATTGGGCAAAACTTCTGTATGATTTACATCTCGCACCATTTCCTTCAAAAGTTCAACATCCATCCCTGCGGATGCAGGAATAAACAATGTTTCATGAATACTGCTTGGCAAGATATAAAAATCACTGCCTATACGGTCTGCAAAGTCTTTCAGCAGACCATCATAGAATATAGTACCTGCACCATACATTTTAGAAGAATTCGTGCATACATACATGGGAACAGCTTCCTCCACATCTTCACTCATTTCATAGAACTCATCTGCTTCTTCATCACTCATTTCCGGTTTCATAATACCCATTATTACATTTTTCAAGGATTCCACCCTGCTACAGAATAATCTCTGTGTATTCTGTTTTGCCAAATCAAACAGGGTTTCTTTGCTGACATCCCACACTCCCAGCATATAATCCTTTACCAGACAGCTTTGAATACCATTCTCATCCATTGCAATCAAAATATATGGAACTAACACCAAATCGTAAAACTCCATACATGGGGTATCCGCCAACCGTTCCTGATTCCGCTTAGCATTTACCAGCTTGTAGCAGATACGGTCTTTTACCCTGTTGAAGTCAAAGAATATTGTTGTATCAAAATTCTCTGATACCCTGTATTTCTCATATGTACGGATAATATCCTGACTTATCTCATCCATTGTCATCCCTTCCTGATAATGGCTAAAATAGTTTTCCAGATAGATATTCGGTGCCATGTTACTAATTCCATTGTAGATAACAAGCCCTGTTAAGTGCATATCATTATTTCTTACCACATCATTTATCTGCACCTGATATTCCTCTCCCAAAGATGCTTCTACAGCATCCCTGACTGCTTCTGCGAACTCCTTCATTGTTGTTTTGATTGTTTCTGTAACCATTCTCAAATCCTCCTTTTGATATTTTTTTGCATAAAAAAAAGAAGGTGTATTATAACCTTCTTTTTACAACTTCATCTACTTATCTTTACATTACTTTAATATTTTTATATCATACCAAAATGCATAAAGGCATCCATGATAGCAGCCTCTTTCTCCAAAGTACATTGTGGTACTCTTGCATCTTCATTTTTCTTCCAGTTGTTCCCTTTACGCTCTTTATTTAATCCGCATTTGTCTTTTATTTGTGCGATATAAAGAGAATGTACCTTCAATCCATATTTTTCAAATACATACTCCTTAATCTTCTGATAAGTCACCTTTTCCTCCGGTGTGTAATTACCCTCTTCATCAGGCTTCATAATAACCTCAAATTTGGGTGTATCAGTTTTTAGGGACAATTTAACTACCGTCTCCACATGCAACGTCCCCGGAAACTGATCAATGGCACACGCCCGCACCACCTGATACCCCTTGCTTTGGAATATCACCAAATCCCTTGCAAGGGAGGTTGGTTTGCAGGAAATATATACAATCTCATCTACACCATAAGCAATGATCTTATCCAATGCCTTTGGATGGATTCCGTCTCTTGGCGGGTCTAACACGATAAAGTCCGGCTTATCCTCGATCTCATCAATTACCTTCAGGACATCCCCGGCAATAAATTCACAATTATCCAAACCATTCAAGGTTGCATTTTCTCTTGCGGCAGTTACCGCCTCCTCGATGATTTCAACACCGATTACTTTTTTGGCAACAGGTGCTAACATCTGGGCAATGGTTCCCGTGCCACTGTACAAATCAAAGATTACTTTGTCCTTTGTCTCCCCTACATAGGAACGCGCTGTTTCATAAAGCACCTCTGCACCCTTTGAATTGGTCTGGAAAAATGAAAATGGCGAGATTTTAAACTTCAAACCAAGAATGTTCTCATACACATAATCTTCTCCGTAAAGCTTCATTATCTTTTCCGGAATGACAGCATCTGACAGGCTGTCATTTAAAGTATGCAGAATGCCAACAATTTTTCCGTGAAGAGAAAGGGATAAGAGACGTTCCTGTAGTTCATCCAGGCAAATGTATTTCTTTACATCCTCATAAACCGTATCGGATATGGTTTTTTCTCCCGTTGCCTCATCCGGAATCAAATTTGGCTGTGGATAGTTTTCTGTTTGTGATGTCGTAACAAGGTTAATCAATATATCCTTACCCACTGCTGTCTGTCGAATTACCAGATGTCGTAAACTTCCGCTATGCTGCATTTTTTTATAATAAGGAATCTTCTTTTCAATAAAGAAATCCAAGACCGTCTTTAAGATTTTTGTGTAATCCTCGTCTACGATTTTACAGCCATCAACAGTAACAATATCATAAAAACTGCCTTTTTTATGCATACCCAGTGCTAACGGACCATCCTTATATTCATCACCGAAGGAAAACTCCATCTTATTACGATATCCCTGTTGCACCGGACTTCCCTTGATACCGTCCCACTGATAAGGGGACGTGATTACACCATCCATCAATGACTTTACCTGAGCTTCCTTCAATTCCAGCTGTTTTCCGTAGCTAAGCGTCTGATAAGCACAGCCTCCGCAAATTCCAAAATGCGGACAGACCGGGTCTGTATCTTCCATGGAAGAACGCTCCAACACCTCTAACAGTCTGCCTTCTCCACTGCCTTTTTTCATTTTTTTAATGGAAAACCGTACCTTTTGTCCCGGAAGCACACCCTTAATACAAATGCTTCTTTCTATCTGCTCTACCTCCTGTGTAACGGTTCCATCCTCTTGCGTTACTGCCGTTCCCGGAATCTTTCGCTCTTCTGTTACTGTTACATATCCTTTATTAGGAAAGGTGTAGCGATTCACTACACCTTCAAAAATCTGTCCTTTTTTCATTTATAAAATCCTTTCAGCCCTTTAAAAAATGCTTTCCTATTTTTAGTAAAACCCTTCGTAAAAATCCCGCAGGGATGATTTTAACTCCCCCTGATGATAATGTAATTCTCCTTTATCATCTAATTCAATAATCATGAAGGTATGCTTTCGGCCCTCCTGCCGTGGATAAGAAATGCTGCCGGGATTTAACAGCGTTACCTCCCCACGCTGCAAGAACGGAACATGAGTATGTCCAAACATGGCGATATCATATCCGTTATCTATCGCATACTGACGAAGCTGAGATACTCCGCTTCCCACATAAAAACGATGTCCATGGGTGATAAATACCTTCTTGTCACCAATCATAAAGGAATCAGAATACGGCAGATCAATATCATAATCATTGTTGCCGGCAACCATATGACACTCACAGCCTGCCAGCTGACGAATATAATCCGGTCCTCTCTCAATATCTCCAAGATGAATAAACATATCGATTTTTCCGACCTGCTCTATTACCTGTTTTACATCATCATTTTTTCCATGGGAATCACTTATTACCAGTATTCTCATCTCTTATCTCCTCGCTTACTAGAATTACACCGGGCACCTGCACAAATCCTTACATCAACTCAGGCTTCATCATACGAAGTGCCTTGCCCCGGTGACTGATCTTGTTCTTTTCCTCAGGGGACAACTCCGCAGTTGTCTTTCCAAATTCCGGCACAAAGAAAATCGGGTCATAACCAAAACCATTCTCTCCACGCTCTTCATAACCGATGATACCTTCTATGGTTCCCCGCTTTGTTATTACCTTTCCATCCGGAAATGCTGCCGCAATGGCACATACAAACCGGGCAGTTCTCTGTTCCTTTGGAACACCCTCTAAATTATCAATAATCTTCTGATTCTTAATGCGGTAAGAGGTATCCTCTCCCATCCATCTTGCAGACATAATGCCAGGCTGCTTGTCCATATAATCAACCTCTAATCCGGAATCATCTGCCAACACCAGACAGTTTGCAATCTTGCTGATTGCTTTTGCTTTAATCATGGCATTCTCTTCAAAGGTTTTACCATCCTCTATGATATCCACATCAATTCCCGCTTCCTTCATAGAAAGAATCTCATAATCCAAATCACCTAAAATCATGCGGATTTCTTTCATTTTATTTTCATTACCTGTTGCAAATATTAATTTCTTCATCTTATTCTCCTGCTCCGTTTTTATCAACATTCCGTCTCGGTGGCTTCGGTCCCATATACTGATAAAAATAGGACTTAATCATACCGTTATAAATCTTCCGATTCTTTGTGGCTTTCTTTCCAAGATACCGCTCCGCATCCTCATAGGAAGTAATGATGTATTTGGACCATGTATCAAGCTTATCAAAACTTGCACCGATTTTCTTATATAACTTAGGCAGATCTGCTTTTTCCTCCAAGCGCTCTCCGTAAGGAGGATTGGTAATAATAAAACCATATTTTTTCGGACTGGATAAATCTGCCACATCCCGCTGTTGGAAATGAATATATTCCTCAACTCCCGCGGCTCTTGCATTCTTCATGGCACATTTCACCATATCTCCGTCAATATCGTAGCCTTGAATACTCATCTGAATATCCCGGAGAATGTTATCCTCCGCCTCGTTTACAGCATCATACCAGACCTTTTTTTGTGCCAGATTCTTCCACTCTTCACCGGTAAATTCCCGATTCATTCCGGGAGCAATATTAGCACCGATCATAGCGGCTTCAATTGGAAATGTTCCGCTTCCGCAAAAGGGATCAATTAAAATTCTGTCTTTGTTCCATGGTGTCAGCATAATAAGGGCTGCCGCCAATGTTTCCGAAATAGGAGCCTTACCTACTAAGGTTCGATAGCCCCTCTTATGAAGGGAGGTTCCGGAAGCATCCAATGCTATGGTTACAACATCCTTCATAATAAATACACGAATCGGATATTCCGCACCAGTTTCTTCAAACCATGTAACTCTGTATTTGTATTTCAAATGATCAACGATTGCCTTCTTAACAATAGACTGTATATCCGAACCGGAAAACAGTTTAGATTTGTTGGTAGTTGCCTTAGTGACCCAGAACTTTCCATCTACAGGAATATACTCCTCCCACGGCAATGCTTTTGTACCTTCAAACAACTCATCAAATGTAGTGGCTGAAAAGCTTCCTACCTTCAGCATAATTCGCTCTGCCGTCCGGATAAATATATTCGCTCTGGCCAATGCGGTGATATCTCCTTTAAAGGTTACTCTTCCGTCAGAAACTTCCACCACCTCATAACCCAAAGCCAAAATCTCTTTTTTTAACACAGCCTCCAAACCAAAATGACAAGGGGCAATCCATTCATATTCTTTCATTGATTTCTCCTAAATCTCATATCATCCTATATATCATCAATCCCTATAATTATACGCATTTACAGCCATAAACACAAGTAAAATCATCTTGTCAGGGAACCATTATAATTTCTCATTCCACCGATACAATTAATGACCCGGTAACCGGATTCGGATAATTTATAAGCAGCCTTTGTACTGGCCCCTCCGGTATCACAGTAAACAATGATCGTCCGGTTTTTCGGAAGTGTCACATACCCCATTTCGATTTGTCCGTAAGGCAGGCTGATTGCCATGGGAATATGTCCTTTTCGAAATCGTTCTGTCGGTCTTACATCTACAATGATCGCGTCGGTTGCCAATGCCATAGCCATTACTTTTCTAATATTAATATTCTCAAATTTCATAACAGGCCTCACACAATTATAACTTTCTTACTATTAAAATATTCAAAAAAAGTCTGTCCGTGCAGAAGAAATAAACAGATTTGCACTTTCCAACAAAGGGAAATGTCAGTATAATAGAAGATACAAAATTACAATTTAGTGAACTGCGATTTGCTTTTGGGATTTTGCTATTTTCAATGGAAACCCGAATTTATAAAGGCATGGCGATTCGCAAAAAGGAGGCATTATGGAAGCAATAGAATGTATTAAGACAAGAAGAAGTATCAGAAAATTCAAAGAAAATCCTGTAGACCATGATACCATTAACAAAATTATTGATGCGGCCAGATTTTCCCCATCTTGGAAGAACACACAGATTGTCCGGTATAATGTAATAGAAGACAGAAATATTTTAGATCATATTGCAAATCACTGTGTTCTGGATTTTGAGTTTAACCAAAAAACCATATCAAGAGCGCCTCAGTTAGTTGTTGTCAGCATGGTAACAAAACGCTGTGGTTATGAAAGAGACGGCAGCTTCTCAACATCCAAGGAAGACCGTTGGGAAATGTTTGACGCCGGAATCGCATCCCAGACCTTTTGTTTAGCTGCCCATGATATGGGTGTTGGCACCGTTATTCTCGGTATTTTTGATGAAAACAAGGTTGCGGAAGCCATTTCTCTTCCGGAAGGACAAAAGGTTGCGGCCTTAATCGTTATGGGTTATCCTGCTGTAGAATGTGAAGCACCTGCAAGAAAAGAAGTAGAACAGCTTGTAACCTATTTATAAATTCCATTATCATTTCGTTTCTGATATTCATTAAAAAACGCCGATATCGGTTACTCCGATACCGGCGTTTTTCACCTGCAATCACACGTCTAATTTATTCAAATGGGCAATACTTCCAAAGCCCTCTACCGACCATTTACTAATGGTAAAATAAACGATTTTCTTACATGTTTTCCTTGATTTGCTTATAAATTCCCTCAGCATCTAACTGATATTTGTGCAACAGCTCCAAAGCAGGACCTGACTCACCGAATTTGTCACGGATACCAATCTTATAAACAGGTGCCGGATAATTCTCACACAAAACATCACAAACCGCAGAACCAAGTCCACCGATAATAGAATGTTCCTCTACCGTAAACAGCTTCTTTGTATCCTTTGCTGCCTGAACAATGATATCCTTATCAATTGGCTTAATGGTATGAATATTGATCACTCTTGCATCAATACCATCCTTTGCAAGCATATCGGCTGCCTCTAATGCAAAAGATACTTCAAGACCGGTTGCTACGATGGTAATGTCCTTACCGTCTCTTAAAAGAACACCCTTGCCTAACTCAAACTTGTAATCCGGATTATCATTGATTACCGGTGCTGCCAATCTTCCAAAGCGAAGATATACAGGACCCATATGCTCATATGCTGCTCTTACTGCAGCACGGGCTTCCACATCATCAGCCGGATTGATTACGATCATATTCGGGATAGTTCTCATTAAAGCAATATCCTCATTACACTGATGAGTAGCTCCATCTTCTCCTACGGAAATACCTGCATGCGTTGCTCCGATCTTAACGTTAATCTTTGGATAACCGATACTGTTACGAACCTGCTCAAAGGCACGTCCGGCTGCAAACATTGCGAAGCTGCTGGCAAACGGAATCTTACCGGTCAGGGCAAGACCTGCTGCAATACCCATCATATTACATTCCGCAATACCACAATCGATATGTCTATCCGGAAATTCTTTCTTAAAAATACCGGTTTTGGTAGCAGCCGCAAGATCAGCATCCAAAACTACAAGATTTTTATCCTCTCTACCAAGTTCAACTAACGCATTACCATAACTTTCACGCGTTGCAATCTTCTTTACTTCTGACATAATGCTGCTGCCTCCTTTTCTAAATCTTCCATTGCTACTGCATACTGTTCATCGTTTGGTGCGGCTCCATGCCAAGACACCTGATTCTCCATAAAGGATACACCTTTTCCTTTTACAGTTTTTGCAATAATAGCAGTAGGCATTCCCTTTGTCTGCTTAGCTTCTTTAAATGCTTTATCAATGGCATCAAAATCATGTCCATCAATTGTAATCACATGGAAATTAAATGCTTCGAATTTTTCGGCAATGGGATATGGCGAACAAACCTCTCCTACATTACCGTCAATCTGTAAATCATTGTTATCTACTATAACAACCAGATTGTCCAGCTTCCGGTGTCCTGCAAACATAGCAGCTTCCCAGACCTGACCTTCTTCAATCTCACCGTCACCTAATAACGTATATACTCTATATGTCTCATCCGACATTTTTGCAGATAACGCCATACCTACCGCTACAGAGATTCCCTGTCCCAGGGAACCGGCTGACATATCAACACCGGGCGTACCCTTCATATCAGGATGTCCCTGAAGCATCTCTCCGGTCTTACGAAGCTTTAATAATTCCTCTTCCGGAAAATATCCCTTCATAGCCAATGCACCGTATAATGCAGGTGCTACATGACCCTTTGAAAGAACAAAACGATCTCTATCCTCTTTTTTCGGATTTTTCGGATCAATGTTCATCTCTTCATTATATAAATAAGTTACAATGTCCGCTGCAGATAAAGATCCGCCCGGATGACCACACTTTGCAGCATGCAGAGATGTTACAATGTGTTTTCTTAATTGGTTTGCAAACTTTTGAAGCTCTAACTTGTCCATGATAATCTCCTTTAAATGTAATAATCATTTATCACCTATCAGGCCAGACGCAATACACCCACGTTATCACGCTATAACCCATATACTATTTTATGAGTATCATGAAAAATTGCAAGTGTTTTTTTCAAAACAATAAGGAATGTTGCGAAACCCTGTCCCCCTCTATTTTTGTTGACTTTTGTCGAATAAAATGATATATTAACTTTGTTGTACACACAATTTTTATAATGAGGGAGGATATTTTATGTACACTTACAATGATGCTTCTGCATTTGCAGCATTGTCGGCATTTATTGCCGCTTACAGCATAGTTATTTTAATTTTTGCTGTTGTATTGATTATTGCCAACTGGAAAATTTTTTCAAAGGCAGGAGAACCGGGATGGGCAGCTATTGTTCCATTCTATAATCAGTATGTTTTATTTAAGATTACATTAGGACAGGGATGGTTATTCTTATTATGCCTCGTTCCGGTTGTAAATGTAGTCATGTCTATTATTGTTATTTTTAAGCTGGCATCAGCTTTCGGCAAAGGTATTGGATTTGGTTTTGGTCTGTTATTCTTATCACCGATTTTCCTTATGATCTTAGCCTTTGGTTCATCAGAATACATTGGAGCATAATATTTTATATAAAAAAAGCCTTAGTGGTCATCCACTAAGGCTTTTTTTATGAAACATGATATTATGAATTCCTGTTTATTGGAATAATTTCTTCAGGTTATCTGCCATTGCATCTGTAGCAGCCTCTTTATTCTCTTCCTTAATCTGAGTATAAACCTCCTCACGATATACCGGAACTGACTTCGGAGCCTTAATTCCAATCTTAACCTGCTCGCCCTTCACTTCCAGAATCGTTATCTCGATATCATTTCCAATAATAATAGATTCGTTCGCTTTTCTTGATAATGCTAACATATTATTCACCCGCCTTTTCTTTCATCTTCTGTACGGACTCATATATGTTAAACTTTACAGGATAATCCGCATTTTCAACAATTAACTGAACACCCTTTTTCTCTTCCGTATTAATAATAATCGGTGCTTTCATATTAGCTGTTACCTTTGTCATATCCGCAGGAACCGTCATCACTAACAAAAATAGCAAATCTGCATCCGCTGGATTGCCAAGAGGGGATAATAATTCATCCTCAATCATAGGTGCATATTCCGGCACGATTGCCAATGGGTCAATAACAGGAAGTGCCAGTGTCGGCTCCTCTACAGACTGCAGCCAGCTGATTCTGGTCTGACTGTCATCATCAATATCATAAATAATGGTAAACTGATTAAAATTCTCAAACCCAATAATTCCATTTGGGAATTCAAGAATTTTATCATCCTCGATTTCTACCTCTCCAAAAAACTTTGTTTGTACTCTCATGTTCTTCTCCTTTCAAAACCTCCATGTGTTATGGGGATTTTCCATCCTTTGAAATGCCATTTTTATAAGTAATCCAACAGACTCTTTTTGATTACAGTTGCTGTGGTTGATAATGCAGAATCGTATACCAGCTCTGCCTGATATAATTCGATGGCAACCTCTTCTGTCTCTATGTCTTCGTTAGAAGATTTTAATTCCTTAAAATCCGAAAGCTGTTCCGTTACACGCTTCTGAATCAATTCCACCTTGGAAACCGTTGTTCCCACTCTCGCCTGCACCGCACTGACATCATTCATAAAGTTCTGGAAGTTTGTCATGTTATTACCAAACAGCTTCTGCATATTCTCCCGCTTCATAGCAAGCTCAACATCTGCATCCTTTATCATTTTATTAATCTGTTTGATAGCAGCATCATTTGTACTATATGCCGGATCATTTAATTTCACCTTTAACTTTGATATGGTATCCTCAATATCCATAACATCCATTACCGCATCTGCCATATCCGTAATCCGATTACCCATATCATGCTTGATCAAATCTTTTCCTTCTGCATTCACAGTTACATACTGCTTGAAGCTTAATTCGTACTGAATTTCCTGACCCGCTTCGTCTACCGTGTAATCAACAGACTTCGTACTTCCATCTGACTGCTCCGCATATCTTGTACAATTAAAGTACATCTCCGGTCTCAAATCTCCAACCTTAAAATCCGACTTTCCGTAGGATACATCAATACTGGTTGCCTCCTTAATGGAATTATAAACAGCCTCACTAAATACAATCTCTCCGGTCTCCGGAATAAAATGTGCATCTGCACCATCACTGAAATCATAATAATTAGCACTGTTGGATGCAGTCATTACTACGGGAGTAATGCTGGCCGTAGAAGTTATATTTCCGTCACTGTCCCTTGTTACCGCATCTATGGTAATGGTTGGAATCGTATCGGTAGTTGTGCTTCCATCCTTATTCGTCACAGTAACGGTGGAATCTGTCTTGTTCAGATTATCATACGCCAACTGCAGAACATAAGGGCTTGACTGGGTTGGTGAACTATATGCATCTGAACCATTCAAATAACCATCAATCCTTGATGGGTCAATCTCATTCAAAACAACACGCTTTACTTCTATTGTGTTGGGATTAATGGATTCATTAATCTTATAGGAAAGACCTGCTTTCGCAGCATTATCCTGAAACACAAGATTGGTTTCCGTTTTGTATCCGGAAAACAAATATCTTCCTGCATAGGTTGTTCCACCCTCTTTGTATAACGCATCCTTTAATGCATTCAGCTCATTAATAATGGTCTGTCTGTCATCGGTATGAAAGGTATCGGTGGAGCCCTCTACACAAAGATCATAAACATCCTCTAACCGGTCATACATATTCTGAATCGATGACTGGGTCGTATCTAACCAGTTTAATGCATCCGGAATATTCTTTCCCTTGTACTGTGTCAACTGATCACAGGTTGTACGCAGCTTCAACGCACGGATGGCTATAACCGGATCCTCGGAAGGAGTCGCAATTTTTTTACCGGTTGTAGCTTGTTCATTTAAGGCACTGGCTCTGTACATTGCCTTTTGCATGTTGCGCAATGAGTTGTCCGTTACCATTTTGTTAGTAATTCTCATAGTCTCTCTCCTAACCGGTTACTCCTTTAACCTGATTTGTTCCGTTTCATCCTTGAAAACCTTCATGTATTATATATCGGCTTATACTCCCATCTGGTTAATAAGCTTATCATAAATCTCATTCATAACGGAAACAATCTGGCATGCAAGATTATATCCTTCCTGATAAATCGTAAGGCTGGCAGCCTCTTCATTGGTATCTACATTCGATATCGACATTCTCTGATTATTTATAATGGTTGTCACGTTATCCATATTCTCCGTAAAGGACGTATATTTTGATTCGTCAACAGCTAAAGAAGTCGTTACAGATTGTAAAAACTGAGAAACAGTTCCCTGTGAGAACATGTTCTGATCTGTAAATCCATAAATGATTCGATCCAATACACCCTTTGCATCCTTGTTTCCCTGAGCAATATCCTCGGCATAAGATACTACCAGCTTATTCTGATCCTTGTATATACTCTGGTTAACCGACCAGTTAAATGCGTTCATACGGTAATAATTAGATTCGCCGGAAGATAATTTGGTACCTTCCTTTCCCGCATCCTTTACCGTTAAAACAAAATCTTCTCCTGTTACAGAATTGGCTGCGGTAAAGAAATCCAAGCCGGGATCACCGTTTGCATCCACTCCGGTTGTAAAGATATCATTCATATATTTGGAAACCGTTCTGGCAAACTCATTCAACTGCTCCATATAATACGGAAGCCCTTTACAATCTACTTTTTCACCGATAGACATTGGCTTATCCACCACAGCTGTAAGCGTTGCAGGCACTCTGCTTCCGTCCCCTGCGTCTGTAGTAATATTTTTGAAGGTAAATCCATTCAGCTTGCCAGCCGCATCATAGGTTGCTTCAAAGCCTTCATAATAATACTTTTTACAA
Organism: uncultured Lachnospiraceae bacterium; assembly: GCA_934294885.1. Taxonomy (GTDB): domain Bacteria; phylum Bacillota; class Clostridia; order Lachnospirales; family Lachnospiraceae; genus CAG-590. The sequence goes on from CAKRAK010000017.1 coordinate 16,328, forward strand.
TTCAGTGTAATCAGTCCGTTCTCCGGAATATTTAATTTGTCTACATCCATACTCTCCGGTAATTCCACATAAACAGAAGTTCCGTTGGCGGAATTGCCCACTGATTTGATGGTACCGGAAAATGGATTTGCATTATTACCGTCTCTTGCTTCCAGTAATCCCTTTATTTTTCCTGTAATATTTGCACTGTTAAATTCAAACTGATCTCCTACCGTATCATGCAGACCTGCCCAGAACACATCATACAATCCATCGGCATCATTTTGATTAACCTTCTCTCCTCTTGCAACTACCATCAGCTTATTGCTTTGCATATCATCTACCAAAAGATGGGTTCCGATTCGAACCTCATACCGGTATGCCCCGGACTCAAAGCCCTCACCGTAAGTAATCGGTGTCTCTGTAACCGATACATTTACAAGCTCCGATAACTGATCTACCAAAAGCTCTCTCTGGTCTCTTAGATCGTTGGCGTTACCGCCTCTTGTTTCTATGTTGATAATCTGCTGGTTCAATGCATAAATCTGGGATGAAATGGAATTGATCTCATCTACATGAACCGCAATCTCATTATTAATATCTACCTGTGTATTCTGATAATTTACTGCTGTTTCATTAATTAAATCCGTGAAATTATCTGCTGCCTGTATCAATTGTGTACGATAGGTAGAGTCAGCCGGGCTGGACGCCAGATCCTGTAATGCAGATGTCAATTCATCATATAATTTTGTATATCCGGATTCTGTCTTTATCTCATTCAGATACCCCTCTAACTGGGCAAGCTGTTCCTTTACGGCACTGTACTGATTCATTTTCGATGCAGAAGCCCTGTATTTGGTATCATAATAGGAATTCCGAAGCTGCACGATTCCGGTCATGGTAACACCGGTACCCTGCATACCATAGGCAGTTCTTAGACGGATTGCCTGAGATGCCTGGGACGTAACCTGTTGTCTGGAATATCCCTTTGTCGATGCATTGGAAATATTATGTGCTGTTGTATTCAGTGATGACTGATAATAATTTAAACCGGAAACACCGGTATTCAATCCTAAAAATGTTGATGGCATAAATCCACACCCTTTCTCCGTTATACAATCTAACCCTTACAGATATATAGTATATCGGTTTTTCTGTTAAAAAAATAAATGGCGGATTTTATCATCCGCCTAATTTATTAATTAAATGTTCTATCATTTCCGACACAACCGTGAAATATCGGGAAGATGCATTAAAGCCCTGCTGGAACTTAATCAGATTTGACAATTCCTCATCTGTGGAAACTCCCACAACGGATTGCCGCTGTCCCTCCAGCTCCTGAACCGTCAACTGCTGGGACTCTGCAATCCCATTGTAGGTATAACCCTTATTTGCAAAATCCGCTACCATTTCCTTATAGAAGCCTGCAAAATTATTCACAACCAGACTGTTGGGATTCAATGTCATAAAGTCTTCATCCCACATCTTTACCAAAGCATCTGCCTGCTCCTGCAGTTCCTCTCCCTGTAAATTACTAAGACCCATCAAACTGGGATTTTTCACCAGTTCATCATTTACCCGGATATTACCCAATGTATATAAGGACAGATAATCATCCTTATCCTCTTCCTGATATACCTTTACTTTTACGGTTTCTCCGGTATCCAGTGTTACATCCTGTTCCACGTAACGATCCCTTGTTCTTCTTGTAAACAGCTCCACACCCTGAATCTGGTTTTCTTCGCCCATTCCGTAACCGGCTTTCTCTTCATCTAATACCCGAATGGTGCTTCCGTCCTGTAATGTAATCTCTTTATTGGGACTGAATATATCGTTCATCTTTGTTACGATTCCATGAATCAACTGATCAAACTGAGCCAGAATATTGTTCACAGTATAGGGCTCCATATATGTATTGTAAAAAGAAGCTTCCTTGGAATAGGTTTCATAATCACTTTGGTACTTTGTATAATCCGTCCTGTACTGTGCCATGGCCGTATTATATTCCGCATCTGTTGCATAATCCGATCTTATAGGTACTGTCGGTGCCTTCGGTGCGATGGGAATATCTGTATAATTAGCCAGCCAGTCACCTCTGGACATAATCAGTCCCTTTAAGGAACCAACATCAGTCTTCGTCTCTGCACTCGGCACATATGCCGGTTTTTTATCAAGCCTTGGATCCTTAGATTCCGTATAATGCATATCAAATACATTGGAATTATCATCCTTCCAGACAGGAATCAGATATTCACAATCATCACTTACCTGTTTTGTATCAATCTCGTAAACCCGGTCCATGCTGACTAAGGTACGTCCCTCTGCATATACATCTACCTGTCCATCCTTATTCTCATGATAAGAAATGGAAATCAATCCGGACAACTGATCCAATGCATAATCTCTCTGATCTCTGTAGTCGTTAGCACTTTCAATGCCAGCAGCCTCTACCATAACAATCTTTTTATTCAGATTATAAATGGTATTTGCCAAATCATTAATCTCATCTACCTGATCCTGAATCTCTTTATTCAGATTCTTCTGATAGGTGGTTAACTGTTCATATATCTGATTCGCCTGATCCGCAAATGCAACGGCTCTTGCAATAAATGCACTTCTTGTAACAATACTGTTAGATTCCTTCTGCAGCTCCTCCGCAGAGGTCCATAAATTCTGCATGGTACTACGAAAGCTGCTGTTCTCTAATTCTCCAAAATAATTCTGTACCTCAGAGACTACATTGTACTTACTCTGATAATACTCTTCTCTTCCTAACTCTTCTCTATATGCCTTATCCACAAAACGATCTCTTACAAGACGGACATCCGTAATGGAGGTTCCAAGACCACTCTGGTTCATTCCAATTGCGGTTCTTCCCAATCTGACATAACTCATATCCGAAAGGAGAATTTGCTGTCTGGAATAGCCGGCTGTTCCGGCATTTGTAATATTATGTGATGTAGCATTCAGTGCATATTGATTTGCCTGTATTCCCGTAGCTCCAATATAAAAGCTACCCATTGTGTTTGCCATTCCGCAATCTCCTTTCCTGATTCTTCTTATTCCTGTAACTTTCCCGTAATTCGAAACATTTTTTCATCTACATGATTTGCACAAAGGATAAAGAAAAAAGCCTTTCGCAATCTTCCGTTCTACTGCTTGGTATCAAAGGCTGAATACCCCGTTCCCAAGGTGGCACCGCTATAATTCGCTCCGCTATAGTTGGCAGTCTCCGGTGCCTGATTCATAGACTGCATCAAATTGATGGAATACTCCGTCATCTCAATTGCAGCTTTTAAAAGCTCCTGATTATGCGCACTTACCTGCTGAAGCTGTTCCACCTGCTTTTTTAATTTATCTCTAATAGCAATTAAAGGATGCTGAAACTCCGGCTGTTTCTTCATCAATTCTATAATATCCGAAACAGTAATCGTCTTCGCATCCTTGCTTAATACGGTTGCTATATCTGTTAATTCCTGATCTCTTTTATGAGCCACGCTTGTTATCTGATCCACCAACGCCTGTTCTCTTCCATTAATCTCCGATAGTCTGGGAAGATCATTTGCCACAATAACCGGTGTTTTCTCCAATGAAACAGCAGTCAGCTTCTCATATAATGCGCACTCTTCTTCCAGTGTTGTAATTAAATTCTCGATTAAACTTGCCATCCGACTCTCCTTTATGCGAGAAGAATCTACTATACTCGAAAGTCATCTTCCGAGTATATTCATACCGATGAAATACCGATATTAGATAGACTTCTCCTCATATGCAGCCATTAGCTTATCTGCAAAGCTTTCTGCACTTACCTGATAGGTTCCATTTGCAATACTTTCCCGTAATGCTTCTACCTTATCTTCTCTTACATCAGGAACTGAGCTTAACGCTTTCTTTGCAATCTGCATATCTCTTCCTAATGTAGAAAAGGAAACCTGATCAGATGTGGATGTCGCAGCAATGGAACTTGATTTGTAAGACTTTTTCACAGACTGTGCACCATAAACCTGCGCAATCTGATTCATAGATCCAATTCTCATTGTTACACCTTCCTCCTTGATATCCGGTTCCGACGACCCGCCGTTTACCATATAATAACCTGTTCTTTCAGATTCAATATGTATATCGGTATCTTTTTTTAAAACATTATAGGAATTTATGAATTTGATTTATTTTCTGTCTACGAAACGCATTCTCGCTGCTTCTCTTTGTTTTCTTGCCACATAAGAATCATCTACCCGGTACATTTCATCTACTTTTCCCAACAGCTTATCCTTACATGCCTGACAAAGTCTTCCGGAAAGAATCATCTTTCCACAGCTTTCGCAGTCAATACCGATTCCTGATTCTTCGGAAAATGACAAGCGTTCCTCCCGAATCCAGCGGCGAATCTGATTAACCGAAACATCATTTGCCTCTGCAACTGTATTAATGCCATCCTTTGGATTCTCTCTTACATATTCTTTTACCTGGACAAATTTCTCTTCCAACAAATCCCTGCAGGCCGGGCAGATTGATGGTCCTGTCAAATAATTAAAAATTCTTTTGCATTGTTTACATGTTCTTACTTCCATTTTATCCTCCTAATAACCCTGTCCTATCGCCAAACTGACATAATAAACTTCCTCTATGCCATGTTCTAACAATACCTTTGTACAGGCCTCAATGGTTGCGCCTGTTGTGTATATATCATCTACAATTAATACTCTTTTTAATTCTAGCTTATTTTTCCCTATAATAAAAGCATTTTTTAGATTTTTCATACGTGCCTTATCGTTTAATTCCTTTTGGGGATTTGTGTTAATCACTCGTTTTAACAGCTTCGCGTATACCGGCACCTGCAAATGCTTCCCAAGGCACTTTGCCATAAGCTCCGTCTGATTAAAACCTCTCAGCTTTCTTTTTTTCTTATGTATGGGAACCGGGATTAATCCATCCAGCTGCAGGGAAGTTAATTCCTTTTTGTATTTTGCATACATACAATCCGCAAAAAACTGTCCGTAGCTTCTTTGATTCTTATATTTAAAATCATAAATCCCCCTTTTAATTCCTCCACTATACTCAAATACAGGAAACCCCCGCACATAGCTTTTGGGAAGTCTCAGACAATCCTGACAATACTCCAGATCCTCCGATTCAATGCTTTTACCGCACCGAAGACAGCAGGGTGGTTCTACTACTTTTACTTTTGTCATGCATGTCCGGCATGCTGCCATTTCTCCAAAAGGCAACAGACTGCCACAAAAAGGGCAGCACCTCGGATAAAGAAGATCCGCTAATCGGCTCCATTGAACCCCCATTCTTTTCCTCCCTGATTTCTTTTACCTATTTACCATTAATTCCTGCATTTCTTTCATACGGATATCTAAGGATGAATATCGTTTCTGTTCATCATTATTTTGAATCATCATTTCAACCAGATGACCGTTTCCAACAATTACAACACATTGCTTCGCCCTGGTCACAGCCGTATAAAGAAGATTACGGTTTAATAGAACTCTTGGTCCCGAAAATAACGGAAGTACCACCGCGGGATACTCACTACCCTGGGATTTGTGAATGGTAATGGCATAAGAAAGCTCTAGCTCATCCAACAGATTATAAGGATAGCAAACCTCTCTGTCATCATCAAACAATACCACTACCTCTTCATTATAAGTATCGATTTCCTTAATGACACCCATATCTCCATTAAATACACCGACACCTTCCTCCACCTTAAACCGTCCCTTTCCACCATAAACGGACCATTCCAGCTTGTAATTATTGCGAATCTGCATTACCTTATCCCCTTCACGGAATATGGTTCCATTGTTTAATTCCTTTTCTTTTTTTCTGGAAGACGGGGGATTTAATTCCTTTTGAAGCAGTTCATTTAGCTTGAATACTCCCAATTCTCCGTTTCTCATAGGTGTCAGCACCTGAATCTCATTACTCTGGCAACCAACATACTTAGGAAGTCTTCTTGTCAATAATGCCCCAACCTCTGCGGATACATCCTTTGTGGTCGTTCTCGGAAGATAGAAAAAGTCCCTGCTCTTGTTATCCATCAGAATTGGCAGTCCTTTATTTATTTTATGGGCATTTTCTACAATTGCACTCCCCTCCTCCTGACGGAAAATATGAGTCAGGGATACAACCTTTATACATTCTGAACGGATAATATCCTTTAACACATTACCGGCGCCAACCGATGGCAGCTGATTCTCATCCCCCACCAATATCAAATGGGTTCCCGGAAGAATTGCCTGCATCAGGGCATGCATAATCATCATGTCTACCATGGACATTTCATCAATAATAATAACATCTGCCTCTAAGGGATTGGCTGCATTTCTTTCAAAATGAATTCCGGTATAATCACCGTCCTCCGAAACACCACCGTTTAATTCCAGCATGCGATGAATGGTCTGTGCCTTATAGCCTGTTGCCTCCGTCATTCTTTTTGCCGCCCGCCCCGTTGGTGCAGCCAGCAGAATCTCCATTCCTTCCAGTTCAAAATATTTTATAATAGCATTAATGGTAGTTGTCTTTCCTGTACCCGGTCCTCCGGTAAGTACAAATACACCTTCCCTTGCAGCCTGACCGATCGCTTCCTTCTGTAAAGGATCAAGGGTCATCTTTTCCTGCTTCTCAATCTCTGAAATGGTTTCACGAAGCTTTTCCTCCGTAACTGCAAAATTTGCCTTTGTCTCCACCAAAATCCGGGCAGTCTCTAACTCCTTATGATAAATCCGTTCCTCATAAACGATTACTTCCCCCTGCATTTCCTTAAAGACAACTTTTCCTTCCACCTGAAGATTTACAAGCTGAGCCTCTATCAGCTTTGCAGGTATTTCCTCAATGGGTACTTCCGTATCATTATAATCACTGTTTTTTTCCAATAACTGCTTTGTCCAATGCAGTAAAAGACTCTTAGGAAGATAAGTATGTCCCAATCCAACGCCCTGATTCAACGCATAGAGTAAGCCTGCTCGAATCCGGAAATCCGAGCCTCTGCCAATGCCGGCTCTTTGGGCAATGGCATCCGCTGTCTTGAAGCCTACACCACTGATATCCTCTGCAATCTGATAAGGATTTTCCTTCACAATCCGATACATCCGTTGTCCGTATTCATTAAATATCTTAACAGAAAGATTGGCTGATATTCCATATTCCGACAAAAACATAATGGCTTCTCTCATTGCCTGCTTTTCTATGAAGCAAACGCCGATTTCATTTGCCTTCCGCTCCGAAATACCTTTGATTTCCGCAAGTCTTTCCGGCTGTTCCTCCATGATTTTAAAGGTGTCCTTTCCGAATTTTTTAATAATCCGCTTTGCCATAATCTCACCCACACCCCGGATGGCACCGGAACCGAGATACCGTTCCATACTGATTAAATCATCCGGCATCTTTGCCTGATAAGAGGATACCTTAAACTGCATTCCGTAGCTGGTATGCTCCACATATTCTCCCGATGCAAGAATGTACATACCTTCCTCCAAACCGGTCAGATATCCTACGCAGGTTTCATCCTCCCCATCCTGTGTCTCCACGGCAAATACTACATATTGATTTTGCTCATTTTTATATATAATTTTTGAAACAACGCCTTCTATTTCCATCTTTTCTTCTTTCCCGTTTCATCCTAAATACTAACCATTACACGATACCACTTTTTATTCCTTCTGACTATACCCATTGGCAAATGTCATGAAAATTTAATCCTTCTTTTATTCTTTTGTCATAGAAAGTTCATGTTTTTTCATATCTGTTTATTCTTAATCTATCAGATAATGTCAAAGTATTGTGCAGGCACATAGCCTGTCTCATTAATTCGCATAATAAAAGACCCCCATGTCACAACACGGAGGTCAGATTCTTTTTTATCATTTAATTCTTATCCCGACAAAAGATGATATATGTACACCAAAGTCTCTTCATTCCTACATGAAATATACTCCCTCAGGAAATCATATTACGCTTCATGGATTCATAAAGCTGCTTCGCAAGTCCGATTCCATCCCCCTGATTGGTTGCAAGCTTCGCATATTCCTCTATACGCATATCAGAAAAAGCACTTACGTAATCATTTTCCTCTTCGTCTGCCTTCATGATCGTTTTTTCCATGCCCTTGTAAATCTGCTCTAGAAAATAGGCTTCAAATTCCTTGCAGGCATCCATCAATTCCTCATCACTGGTCTCCTGGTCTACATGATCCAGGGTATCTGATAACGCAGATGCCGATGCTGAATTTACCTGTGAATAATAATCATTATAATACGAACTGGTATCTATACCGGAAATATTTGCCATATCCTTCTCCTTTTACTTAGCCACGAAGATTATTTGCCTGCTGCAGCATTTCATCCGATGCCTGAATTGCTTTGGAATTCATCTCATATGCACGCTGGGCAACAATCATGTTAACCATCTCATCTGCCACCTGTACATTGGACATTTCCAAATAATTCTGATGTACATTACTTCTTCTAAGTCCCGCTGTTGTTCTTTCCTCTAATGCAGCTCCCGATGCAGGTGTCACCTGATACAGATTATTACCCACACTGTTCAGTCCCGCAGGATTGTTAAACTGCACCAGACCGATTGCCTGATTATAATTCTGTCCGTTTGCAGTTGCAGTCAACGGAATCTTCTCTCCATTGGCTCCACCGGGAACAAAGATATTTCCCTCGGTATCCACCGTAAACTCACTCTGACTGACAGAAGCCGGAATAATAATTCGATTATTATTCTGATCCAGTACCGCGTAGCCCTGGGAAGTACAAAGCATCAGTCCTCCCTGTACCGGCTGCAAAGTAAAACTACCGTCTCTCGTATAACACATCTGTCCGTTTTCATCCTGTATCTTGAAGAATCCGTCTCCTTCTATTGCCATAAATGTATTCTGTTCTACATCCTGTAAATTACCCTGAGTAAATACAGTTGTGATAGAACCGGTTCTCGTTCCAAGACCTACCTGTGCAGGCACCGGCTTATTGGCTCCGGCATTATTGGTAGATGGATTCTGTAATGTTTGATATAACAAGGAACGAAACTCTACCGTATCCCTTTTGTATCCTGTTGTATTTACATTTGACAGGTTATTCGCAATGGTATCAATATTTGTCTGTTGTGCCAGCATACCGGATGCTGCAGACCACAATGAACGCATCATAAGACATATCCTCCTTCACTGTATTATACTCTGCCGACCTGGTTTACAGCCTTGTCCAATGTCTGATCCATCGTCTGTACAACCTTCTGTCCGGCTTCATAAGCTCTTGTTACCGTAATCATATTTACCATTTCATTAATCACATTGGTATTGGACATTTCAAGATAACCCTGATTCACAGCTGCAGTTCCTGCACGAAGTCCCGCCTGAGGGGTTGCCTCATACATATTCTCTCCGTACAACAGTAATGCCTGGGGATTATCAAATCCCGCAATTCCAAGGGTTGCAATCTGCTGTCCGTCCACTGCAATATTTCCTTCCAAATCAAAGGTTACATTCTGTGCCGTCTGGGCACCCGGAATCTGAATTCGATTACCATTCGTATCCAACACATAATCTCCATCCTTGGTAACAAGATAACCTTCCGTGTTTACAGTAAAAGAACCATCTCTTGTATATTTAATAGTGGTCTCTCCCTGCTTGTTTGTTGTCTGAATCGTAAAAAATCCATCTTCCCCGCTTAATGCCAAATCATAAGTATTACCGGTTTCCCTCAGACTTCCCTGAGAAAAATCATGATAAGTTTCTCCAATCTTAACGCCTAAATTCATGTTGCCGATTCGATGACTTAAGGGATTACTATACTGGTTATTATTATGAATACGGAGGGTCAGTTCATCATCAAACGACTGGGATGTAACCCCCTGCTTCTTATATCCCGTTGTATCTGCATTGGCCATGTTATTGGATATTACATCCAGACGTCTTTGCTCATTTACCATGCCGGTCCATGCGGTATACAGACCTCTTACCATTTCGTCTCTCCTTATCCGGTGTTTTATGCCTCATCCAGCACACCACTTAAAAATTCTATATATTTTCCGGTACCAATGGCAACACAGGTCATAGGATCCTCTGCCGTCATAGTTGTAATACCGGTTTCTTCCTCTATCAGCTCTTCCAAGCCATGCAACATTGCTCCGCCACCGGTTAATACGATTCCCCGGTCTGCAATATCTGCAGCAAGCTCCGGCGGTGTCCGTTCCAATACGGAGTGAACTGCCTCGATAATCTGTTCTGTAACCTCCTCTAAGGCTTCTACCGTCTCCTCTGAAGAAACGGTTACCGTTCTTGGAAGTCCGGTTACAAGATTTCTTCCCCGGATATCCAACGTCAGATTCTCCGGTCTCCGATAACAGGTTCCTATCTGAATCTTAATCTCTTCCGCCGTTCGTTCACCAATCAAAAGATTATGCTTCTTTCTCATATAACGAACAATTGCCTCGTCAAAATCGTCTCCGGCAACCTTAATGGATGTACTGACAACCGTTCCATTCAGGGAAATGACTGCAATATCAGCTGTTCCTCCTCCAATATCAACAATCATATTGCCACAAGGTCTGGAAATATCAATTCCGGCTCCGATTGCTGCAGCAACCGGCTCTTCTATAATAGAAACATCTCTTGCCCCTGCCTGATAAGTAGCATCCTCAACAGCCTTACGCTCTACCTCCGTTACACCACTTGGTACACACACGGAAATTCTCGGACGACGTCCGAAAAAGCTCTTTCCTACTGCCTTCTGGATAAAATACTTCATCATCTTCTCAGTAATACCATAGTTGGAAATGACTCCCTGTCTCAAAGGTCTTATGGCAACCACATTACCCGGAGTCCGACCCAGCATCAGTCTGGCCTCTTCTCCAATTGCTTTAATCTTGTTTGTATCTCTGTCATATGCAACTACGGAAGGCTCCTTGATTACGACACCTTTCCCTTTCACATAAACAAGAATACTGGCTGTACCCAAATCAATTCCAATATCTGAACTTGCCATATTCTTACTCCTTTCAAATATATCGACTAAAATTTGTCTGTTATTTATAATTATTTATTTTTTTTGTCCTTATTTTTGCTTTTCTTCATAACAATCAAACTACAGTCTGCACCACTTATTGTATCCAGATGCACCTCTACAATATTCATAATCTGATCCAGTTCTTTCATGTAGCTTTGCCACTTTGTAATTTTCTTATCGGCAATCAATCTACGGCGAACGCCCTGTATCGTACGATACTGTTCCATCTTATCATTAATAACCTCACCGGACTGTCTGCCCTCTAAGCTGTAACCGAACAATTTGTCCGCAGCTTTGTTGGCAAAAATAATATCTCCACTTCGGTTGTCTTTAATAAAGACTGCATCCCGAATATGATTGTAAGCATCCAAAAATCCTTCATGAAGTAACTCCAGCTTATTACCCTTTTCATCATGGAACAGCATACGACCGAACAAATCGGTAAGCACCTTGGTAAACCGTATCATGTTATTATTAAACAGACGATTTCTATCCTGATCCGCTATCATGACATATCCCTTGGATTCTCCTAAATAAGTAATCTCCACAAGCATGATTGCACCGGTTCTGGTACGGGTAACCACTTCCTTTAAAAATGGATCCTGTAGCTGTCTGTCAGCAATCAGAATTCCGTTCTTCTTAAAATGCTCCTTCACTACCTTATATTCCGACGCAGTTAAAATCATCTTTCTAAAGAAATCACTGTCATCCTCCGACTGACTCCACTGGTAATAAATATCCACATCTCCGGATTTTTTATCAATTGTATAAATACCAATATCCGTTACATTTAAAAATTCTCCGGATTTCTGGCAGATTTCCCCGATTGCAGCAATACCATCCTTAGATATATAGGAAATCAGGCTTTCTATCATATCCCGTTCTTTTTGCTCCTTTGTCAGCTGCATCTCTACCAATTTTCGATGATGAACTTCATTTTCTATCAGCTCATCTGCGTAAAAATACCTGGCAATGGAATTAGACAGCTTCCAGTATGCCTCTACAACAGGACTTAACTGTTCCATTCCGTCATCATTGAAATTCGCCATAACCCAATACGCAATTACATTCTCTTCAATTACGATTGGTACAAAAACAATATTTACCAAAAACGCATCCATCCGGAAGCTTCGGTATGCAGGCGCAGGGTCTTCCCGTGTCTGAACCGATACGTCATTAAATTGCTCTTTAAATTCCGGACGTTCAAACATATCAAAGAACTGTCCCATATCACTGGCAGGACCACCTGGGTGAATCAACTGTTTTCCGCTAAAGTCCAACAAAACGGTATAATAGCCGGCATTTCTTCCCAATACCTGTGAAACAAGCTGGAAGCGTTCTATCATCCGCTGATTGCCATTATCCGTGAGCTTGGCATCATAATCCACAACGGAATTAACAGAAGTATCATTTGCAATCGCCAGCTCCTGTTCCAGTTCCTTCCTTGCAGTAATATCTGTCAGTAAAAATGATATCTCTGCTTCTCCATCGGAAATACGACTTATGGTAACATCATTCTCTACCCAGATAATCCGTCCGTCATCCCGAACCATTCGATATTCCTGAACATAATCTGTGGTTCCGTTATCTACCGCCAGATAGATGGTATCAATCACATAATTTCTATCCTCCGGATGAATATAATCCTCGGTTAATTTGTATCCCTTAGATAATGCCTCTCCGTTCATGCCAATCATTTCGGCATTGGGAGAAATATATTGAAGCTTTCTTTGTTTCCCTTTATACGACTTTACTAAAACAACACTCTTCATTTTAGCAATCGCCATATGCAAATAATTCCGTTCTCTGTTTTTACGAAGCTCCTCCGACAGGTCAACGCAAAGAATCTCTACCGCGGCAATATTTCCATATTCATTATACACATAATGCATCAACAGTCGTACAGGTATCAGCTCCTGCTGTTCACTGATGATCCGACACTCAACCACTCCGTCTTCCTGCTTTTTTTCGATTTCCCATAAGGCCTGCTTCTTAACTGCCTCCCGGTCCTCTTCACATATGATATCCATATAATAAATCTGCTCTTCGTAAAGCTGAGCTCTTGTATATCCGTAATGATTAATGTTCTGGGACACATAATCTACCGTATAGCCACCCTGTTCCAGATACAAATGAAGCGCAATGATATTGGCGTGATTTACAATTCGCTCCAAAGTAACACTTCCGATATTCATGTCTGCGCGCCGCTCAAAAAGTAAAGTGTACACCAATGTTCCATCTACTTCGGCTTCATTTACCAAACCGCTTACCAGTATTTCTTTTTCATCTGCCTTCAGACAAATCCGATGCCACATCAGACTTTTCTTCCCCCGCAGCAAATCCCAAAAATCCGTAGATGTCAGTGCTCTTCCCGGTTCCATCCGGATTACATCCGCTTTTATACCAAGCAATACTTCCGCATCATAATTCATTTCTAAAACTTTACCTGACTCCGCTTCAAATATAACCATGGGATATTCTATATTCTGTGCAAAGTCCCGATAAATATCAATACGATTTTTTGACATACGCATCCCTCTTATCTTTTAAAACTTTATCTGTGGTATCTCTTCCGAATCTCCGGATTCTCCCGATTCTTTTGAAGTCTCCTTTGGAGGCTCAATTCCCTTAAAGGCTCTGTCTGTAATTACCTTTGTCTCGTTACATGCCTTAACAACTCCCTCTACGGATTCCATCAGACTTTGCATGTAAGAGCTGACATTCTCACATTCCTTCTTCATAGAACCGCGGATGGAGGTGACTCTTTCTTTTGCATCCTTTAACATCTCGTCTCTCTGAGCCTGAGCATCCTCTAACATCTGCTGACACTCCGCACTTGTCTTTGCCGTAGACTGCTTATACTCCTCTTCCGCACGTACGCGTAAGGTATCTCTTTCCTCTTCTGCACGGCGCATGATATTCTCGCTTTGCTTTTCAGAATCCTGAATCAGATAGTTACTCTGGCTCTTTGCGTCATTTACCATCTTATCACTTTCTTCTTTTGCAAGCTTAAGCATCTCCCGGCTCTTGCTTTCCGCATCATCCATAATCTTTTTGGCATCTGCTTCCGCATCTTTTACAAGACGGTCACATCTTTCATTGGTCTCTACCAATGTTTTGGAAATAATCTCTAACTTATCCGCATAACCTTTGCTGTTTTCTTCCTGCTCCGCTAATTTGCGATTTGCCTTTTCAAGCTCTGCCTGTAAAGACTCATTGTATTTTTGCATATTTTCAATTGCCTGATTGTTCTCAGAACTCATGCTGTCCTTCACCAATTGAAGACTCTTTACTGTTTCACTTAATTTTGTAATCGTCTGCTTTAAGTCTGCGATATCCTGCTGATGTGTTTTTTTCATATCATCAATATAACGATCCACCTCAACTTTATCATATCCACCAAAAGATACGGTTTTAAACTTATCTCCTTTTCCCATTGGACTGTCTCCTTTCGTATATGTTAAAAATTTAGATATTTGCGAAACGCTTTTTTCTCTTTATAGTTTGTGCAAATTGAATATATATAACGCAGTCACCTAATGTAAAAATGTATAGTTGGGCATTATTATTGAATATTATATCAATTTTTTCCACTAAATACCAGTTCTATTTCACAATAATAGTTGCTGTCAAATACAGGAACAAAACATAATGGGATAAAAAATCGGAATATTCCCACAAATCAGCTTTCAAAAGCAGCTGATGGATTCCTGAAAAGGACATCTGCTTCCGTCGGTACTTAATAAGTGCGTAGCACGAATTTAGTACCGCTACGAGAAGCAGACAGTGGGAACGGTCCTTTTTAGGAACCATCACTGCGTAAGAAAGCGTCCGGGTAGGAACCATTACTTGACAGTAACGAATTCCTTCAATGAGTTGAAATACGCAATTTCCAATGTTATAATCAAGAACGTTAAAGATTTAGGAAGCAGGTATTTATTTTGGAAAAGAAACAACAGGGAATATTTAATAATTTCACATTGAAAATGATCGCCATCTGTTCTATGTTGATTGATCACATCGGATATTTATTTTTTCCGGATTATTTAATCTTTCGGGCAATCGGACGAATCGCCTTTCCGATTTTTTGTTATTTGATCGTGGAGGGCTTCTTTCATACAAGAAGTACATGGAACTACCTGATTCGGCTTTCTGCTTTTGCTCTGCTGTCAGAGGTTCCCTTTGATCTGGCATTTTACGGACAGGTATTTTATCCGGAAAAACAGAATGTGTTTATTACACTTGCATTGGGACTGTGTGCAATCTTTTGTTTAGAGGAATTGAATTTTCAACGATTGTATGCCATTCCATTTGCACTGATTCTTGTCGTGGCATACTTTTGCAACTGTGATTACGGTGCCGGGGGCGTTCTGTTAATCTGTATGTTCTACCAGACGAGAGAGAACAAACTGATTCAATGCCTGTTATGTGCCCTGATCTTATATTTATTCTTTGGTACCTTTGAACTATACGGATTGATTGCCTTGATTCCGATCCTATTATACAACGGAAAAAGAGGCCCATCCCCAAAAATGATTTTTTACTGGTTTTATCCGGTACATCTGTTAATTCTGTACGGAATCAGCTATTTTCTTATGTAAAAGCAAAATAAAGGAAGAGGCACAAAACCTCTTCCTTTTTACATACACAAATCTTTTTATTAAATAATTCAAAGTGCATAGCACGAATTTAGTACTGCTACGAGGAGCAGACAGTGGAAACGGTCCTTGTAAGGAACCGTCACTGCGAAAGAAAGCGTCCGGGTAGGAATCGTGCCAAGGATTACTTGACAGTAACGGCTAAGAACCGCTCCAACAACCCCCTATGATTCCATAGTATTATAAAAGCTGCAATAAAGATCAACTCTCCGATCCTTCTTAAAGGGATACTTTTGCCGGACATTTTTTACATGGGCAGGATTCACATCTACAACCATAAGCTCCGATTTACAGTGCGGCTTTGTCAGCTTTTCTCCTAGAGGATCAAATGCCATGGAGCTTTCCGTATAGACGATACCGTCACCGCATCCTTTCCGGTTTACGCCAATCACATAACACTGGTTTTCAATTGCTCTTGCTTTTAGCAGGGTTTCCCACTGGACAACCCGCTCCTTTGGCCAGTTTGCAATTACAAGGATTATATTCGCCACATTGGAAACCGCCTGAAAAAGCTCCGGAAATCTTAAATCATAACATACAAATCCGGATAGCTTCATATGGTGAAGCTCTACCGTTTTTACTTCATTTCCTCCGACATAATGCTTTCCTTCTTCCCCGTAATTGAAAGGGTGAATCTTATCATAGTCATAGATCAGCTTTCCGCCGGAAACAATCATCAGCTTGTTATAATACTCACCACCAAAATCCTCTACAAATCCAAAGGCAATCGCCATTTCATAATCCAACGACATCTGCTTAAAGAAATGAAGGGTGTCAGAAAACAGCAGCTCTTCTCCGGCATATGCCGTATTCATTGTAAATCCCGTCAATGTCATTTCAGGGAACACTAAAAGCTCCACATGCAAAGCTTTTCCCTTTTCCAATAATTGTCTTACCGTTTCCTTATTTTTTTCTCTGTTTTCCCAGACAATATCCATCTGCGTTAACCCAATCTTCATAGCATTCCCCTTCTTTATGAGCCGGACACAGTTTTATTGTTCCAGCTTAAATTCAATTACAACCTTAAACAGATCTCCGTCTAATATAATATCAAACTTACCATTTTGCAGTGCAGTCAAATCCTTTGCAATAGATAATCCCAATCCGCTGCCCTCTGTGGTTCTTGACTCATCTCCTCTGGTAAACCGCTCCATTAATTCCTCTGAACTGATATTCAACGGTGCCTGAGATACATTCTTAATCGTAAATACCGCTTTCTCCTGCTGCTTCAACAATTCAATATAAACTCTTGTTTTCGGCATTGCATATTTACATACATTTTGCAACACATTTTCCAATACACGGTAAAGTCTTCTGCCATCTGCCATGATACGAACCGGTTCCTCCGGCTGACTGGCAATAAGCTCTAATTCTTTTTCTTTAAACCGTTCTTCAAACTCACCAAGTGCCTGACTCATCAGCTCGTTAAAATCAATGACCATCATATTAAGCTCAATGTTTCCGGAAGTCGCCTTCGCAGCCTCAACCAAATCCTCAGTTAAATGCTTCAGACGCTGTGCCTTACCGTCTAATACTTCAATATAATGCTTTGCATCCTCACTCTCAATCTCTTCCTTTTTCAGAAGTTCGATATAATTGATAATGGATGTCAATGGTGTCTTTAAATCATGGGACACATTGGTTATCAATTCTGTTTTCATCCGCTCATCCTTAAGAGATGTCTCAACAGCAATTTTCAAACCATCCCCTATGTGATTCATATTATTCGCAAGCTCTTTATATATTCCGATTTTTTCATCTGTTTTTATTTTATAATCCAGATTTCCCTTCACAAGCTCATCCACACCGAGAATCAATCGGTTGGTATCCTTTACAAGGAAGATCACTGCAATCAGTCCAATGACCTGTAAAAGTAAAAAGCAGATAAACATCAATCCCGACATGCTGGTGCTGTCATAACAGATAAATACAAGAACAATGTTGATAATTGAAAATATAACATAAAATAAAATCAGCCGTTTGGAACCCTTTATCTTTTTAAAAGTATTGTTTTTTGCGGAAATGATTCCTTCCTTTCCCCGTCTCCACAGCCATTTTACAAATCTTCCACACAGGCATTTTCTAAAAATCAATCTTCCCTTGATTCTCCTGCAAAGACTTAAAACAAACAGCATCACAAGAAAGGCAAATATAACACACAAAGAAGTAAACAAAACCATCGTTCCAACGGTAAGATCTCTCAGCATAACGTTAAAGATAGAAATCTCTCCGCTTGCGGTAATTCCCAAAACAAAAATGGTAATCGCCCACCAAAGCTCACCATACAGCTTGTCATAAAAATTCAGGGAAACCTCCGGTGATTTCTTTGCTGTTTTTCCGGTAACACATATAAGGGATATTGCAAATGCAATAGTAGCGATCAGGGCAAAAATACCCAAAACAATAATCACCCGGATATATTTTGCAAAAAACCGGTAATGACTTGCATAATCTACCACACCCACTCCGGATGGTGTATGAGCTCCTGTATAAAATCCATACACAATTAACAGCTCCTCCGGGGTTTCATAGGACTTCATCCGGGATGCCAGCTCATCTACATAGTCAAAAGGATGAGAATTTGTATCGTACTGCATGTCTCCGTTTACCGGCAGACGGAAGCTGTAATAAGCACAATTACGATCCGCCAGATATTCCTCTACCTGCTGTTCCATGTCAGCAACGGACATATCATCTGCAATACTGTCCTTCAGACTCTCTTCACTACACTCTACAATGCCGTCTTCATAAGAAAAATAAAAATTACCTGTTGAATTCAGACCATATTCTCCATCCAATTCATGTCTGGCGGCACTCACATTAGCATAAGCATAATAAGGATCCTCTATCCATGTATCATTGAGATTTTCAGCCTTTAGCAGACCAAAAATGATACTGTCATATCTTGTTTGATCCGGATCTGTTTCATCTAACGATTCCTTTACATCCTTCATCCGATAGACATAACAGGTATATGACTCAAAATAATCATCAAAGGTGGAATAGTACACATTCCCATCATAAACTGCATAATCAATATCTGACAGATCATATTTTTCTCCAACCGAATCCGCTCTGTCACATTTTTTGATTTTCTCCAATGTCTTTTCGGCATCATTGGTCTTTCCCTGATAATCAAAGATAAAATAAGCGTCTTCAGAAAAATCGGGAGAAAAACGATAATTAATATTTTTAATTCCCTGATCCAGAAACAAACCCTTAAATGCCGTATTACTAAAGAAAATATAAGAGTCCTTATATTTCTCATCTTCAAAAAGCTTTCTGGCTTTTTTGTAGTCCGACAAATCAAGATGATTCATATTTTCATAGTCTTTCCGAAAATTATCATAGTAAGATAAATCATCGGAATAGATTTCTTCATCCGAAAAATAACTGTACAGTTCTTCCAAATCATAAACATACAGTTCCTTTTGTTCCACATCAATCACGGAAAACTGATTCTTTTTAATCATTTCACTTGGCATGTACAGCAGATGATCTGCCACACCGGAAATTTGTGTTAATAAATTTTCCTGAAAGGACTCCGTTTCATAATAACTTTTTTTCGGATTGGTAACGATATCTGCTCCATAGAACTCATAACCGCAAATCACCAGCATCATGCATGCAATAAAGATTCCAAATGCCAAAAGGCATAAGAAGCCTTGAAGCAGTTTTCCCCCTCTTGTATAAAAAAATTGTCTTTTTTCCACAAATATTCCTCTTTTCCTCTATTTTTTTTCCATTCGATAGCCGACACCCCACATTACCTTTATGTAATCCGGATTTTTCGGATTAATTTCTATCTTTTCCCGAAGTCTTCTGATATGCACCGAAACAATATTCTCCGTGGCATACGCATCCTCCTCCCAGATTGTTTCATAAATCTTAGAGGACGAAAAAACCATCCCGATATTTTCCATAAATAACTGTAAAATCTTAAATTCTGTCGGTGTCAGTTTTACAACCTCTTCATTTACCGTAACAAGCTTCTGTTCCTTGTTCAGTGTAATTCCTCCATTTACTAAAACCGTTTCATCTGTCTTGTCCATTCCCCCAAGGGTTGTGTACCGACGCAGCTGGGATTTTACTCTGGCTACAAGCTCCAAAGGATTAAAAGGCTTTGTAACATAATCATCTGCACCTACATTTAAGCCCAGTATTTTATCTGCATCCTCGGATTTTGCAGAAAGCAGGATTACCGGAATCGCACTATCCTCCCGCAGCTTTAACAAAGCATGAATCCCATCCAGCTTAGGCATCATAATATCCAAGATAATTAACCGGATATCCTCCTGTCGTGCATATGCTAAGGCTTCCTGTCCGTCATAGGCACAAACCACCTGATATCCTTCCTGTTTTAAATAAATGGAAATTGCTTCCACGATTTCTCTATCATCATCACATACTAATATTTTCATTTCAATCACCTCACCCCCTACTATACAATATTTTAATGTAATGCGAAACTGATTTCTCTTCCCTCCTTGTTCCATCTACATTTCTTATTAATCCTAACAGTAATTTCTTACAAAAATGAGAAACAGAATATGAAGAAAATCTTAAAAAAGGGCCAGACACCTTCCTGTCCAACCGGTGTCTGACCCTTTATGCTCCTTCATTTAATTATAACTGATCCATACCCATGCCAAATCCGCTTTCCAATTGCCGGATATAGGGTGCCGCATCCATCTTCATCTGTCCCATATGCCAAAATGTATCCAGCACCAGTGCTTCCTTATCACAGGCCTTTCCATTTTTTCCGTAATCCATTTTCAGATTATCCTGTCGAAGCAGCCACATATAAAGATCTGTCATTCCGTATCCTTCAATCTGAAGCTTATCCAAAAAGGTGTGATGATCCAGATAGTAGGTGTACTCCTCCATCAGATCACCATGCTGAATGATCGTCTTCCACAGACTATCTATATACTCCTGTGTTTTTCCGGTCATTTCTCCCAATTCCTGCAAATACTCAAATGCCTTTACTCTTCTCGCGTCATATATGATTGCACTCATACTCTGCCTTCTTTCTACCCTTAACCTGTAAAATGATTATTTGATTTAAAGTCTTCGCATACAACAAAAATCTATCCGGAAATAACAGCAATCATAAAACAGATTATTCCTGCCACAACAAATATCCCTCCGGCAATCTCCAGTGTTTTCCCAACACCGGACAGCAATTCAAAAAAATCTTCATCGGAGGCCCTGTCATAATTGGGAGGAAGACTTTTTTGGGTTATTCGTCCCGCAAAAAACAATCCGAGACCGGTAATTATAATGAGAACTCCAAGAATATTCATTTATCATTCCTCCTTATCTCCGGTACCCGTTTTTTGCAAAATCCGGAAAATTATTTTTATGAAACCATAATATATTGCTTATATTCATCCAACATTCTTTGGATTCCGCAATTCTCTGTCCTCTTAATCAGTTTCTGCCTTCCAGATACGGCGTAGCATCTGTGGCCTCTCCGTTTACCCGGACTTCAAAATGCAGATGTGGTCCCGTACTTCGTCCGGTATTACCGGAAAGAGCAATCTGTTCTCCCTGATCCACGTATTGACCAACGCTGACTAATACCTGGCTTAAATGTCCATATCGGGTCTGTATTCCATCTCCGTGATCGATCATAACACAGTTACCGTATCCACCTACCCATCCGGCAGTTACAACTCTTCCGGAACGGGATGCCCGGACAGTGGTTCCGATTGGAATTCCCACATCCGTACCTGCATGAAGACGTCCCCAACGATAACCAAAGGTTGAAGTAACATTCCAGTTGGTTACCGGATACATGTACGTCGGACGGGATTTGGTTCCCCGCTTTACAATCTGGGCAACCGCTGCTACTTCTACCGTCTCTTCCAACTGTTCTCTTCCGGCTTCCACATCCCCTTCATAGGTCACTAAATCCGTAACAATATGCTTGCCTTCCTGTCCATCCTGAACAACGGTACTTTCTCCGATATACATACTGTCGTCATCCTCATATTCCACTTCGGCATAATAATTTTCTTCGTAGGTTTCCTGACGGTCAACCATAACAGATAGAGGCGCACTTGGCACCATAACATTTAAACGGTCGTCATAGTACAAATCCTCATCGGATTCTATCTGGGGATTTAACTCCTTTAACTGTGCTACATCCATGTTATTCTTCTGAGCAATCAACTCCATGTAGTCTCCCGGCTGAACAACATAAACCGCTTCCTCTCCTTTTTCTTCCACTAACTGCGCATAAGCATCGTCATCCTTCGTAATCTGATCCTGCTTTGCTTTGGTAGCAGCTACATAAATCGGGTCGGAAAATCTTATATTCTTTACACCATCCTCTTTAGACTGGCTGACCAACTCCTGATTACTGCTGTCCGTAACCGCAGCAGTTTCCAATACGGCATCCTTTTTCTTTTCAACCGCAACCTCATAATTGGAAATATTATGATTTTCATTTCTTTCTAACTTAACCTGAAATGCATCTGTCGTATCATAAACGCTCTGCACCTTTTCCAAAACATTTACAACATCCTCCATTGTATTCAGTGTTACCGTGTATTCTTCGATTCTTACCGTGTAAGCCAGCTTGCCATCCTGATTCTCCAATGTCTTTAGCTTGTCATATATGGCAGCTTCCAGTTTATCTTCCTTTAAAGTTTTATGAGCACTTAAAAATTTACGGTCCTTTTCTTTATCTGCAAGCACATAAGAAACAGTGGCATCTATCAGGGAAAGTCCGTCCTTGTTACATTTTAACCGGGCATTTTTATATGCTGTTTTACCGCTTTCAAAAGAACCCGCTACTGCAACAGCGGTATCATTAATCTTAACAATGACTTTTTCTCCGCCAAACACACCGGTTAACAGACTGCTGACAGGATTTTCAAAATCCTCTCCAAGATATCCGAGACCTCCTCCCGCTGCAGGAGCAAGCAACGCAGCAAACAGTAATCCAAATAAAGCTGCTATGTAGGTTCCCCATTGCAGACGAACCTTCCATCCAATCTTTTTCACACAATTCTCCCTTACTTTTTACGCACAGAATATCCAAAGGTTCCAAGCTGCTCTCCCAGAGAATAATATCTTCCATGAGAATATGCCAACAGCTTTGCATCCTCCAAATGGAAGGTTCCCTTTTCATCCATAAAGGTTTCGGAAACCTGAACATTCACAATTTCTGCAATAAACATATCATGGCTTCCAAGCTCTAACACCTGCTTTACCTTACATTCCAGATTCACCGGACTTTCCATAATAATCGGAGCATTTACTTCTTTGGCTTCACCCTTTGTAAGCTTTGCATTTACAAATTTATCTTCATCTTTTCCGCTTTTTACACCACAATAATCGGTAGCCCATGTCATATCCTCTGTTGTAAGATTCACAACAAATTCTCCGCTTTCCTTTATCATAGGATAAGAATGTCTTTCCTTTCTTACGGAAATAGAAAGCATGGCAGGATCTGAACAGATTGTCCCTGCCCATGCTACAGTAAGTACATTATCGTTTCCTTCTTTATCTCTGCAGGTTACCAGTACTGCAGGTACCGGATACAACATATTGCCCGGTTTCCAATTTTGTTTTCCCATAACGTTTCCCTCTTTTCTAAATTATATGTTTCATATTTTTTTCTATAACTTTAATTATTTTTCGCTATCATAAGCGGAATCAATACCACAACACCGGTTAACACGATGGTTCCACCCGGTTTTAAGTCAAAATAATAGGACAAAAACAATCCTACAATTGTAAATAGTAAGGCAAACAAAACAGAATAAATGACTGTCTTTTTATAGCTGTTTGCCAGCTGCATTGCACAGGCTACCGGTATTACCATTAACGATGACACGATTAATGCACCAACACTTCTCGCTGCCACAGAAACCGTAATTGCAGTAAGTAACGTAATTACAAAATTAATTTTTTTCACAGGTAATCCTGCCAGCACCGCTCCCGGTTCATCAAAGGTTATAAACATCAGCTCTTTATACAGCAGTAAAAATGTGATTACGACAATGGCAGTTACAACAACAACCATCCAAACCTCTGTATTGGTAATTGCAACAATACTACCAAACAAAAAGGAATTAAATCCGGAAGTATCTTCAATAAATCCGGATAACACACTTGCCCCGCCGATTCCTACAGACATAATAATGGAAATGGATATCTCTGCATACTTCGGAAGCTTACGGCGAATCGCCTCTATACTGAAGGCTGCAACGATACAGGTAATAACAGCTCCTACAATGGGATTAATTCCCAAAATCAACCCCAGTGCCACACCGGCTAATGAGGTATGGGACAGGGCATCTCCTATCATAGATAATCTTTTTAAAACAACGATCACACCAATTAAAGGAATAATCACAGCAAGCAGTATTCCAACAATAAATGCTCTTTGCATAAATGCATATTGAAATATATCTAACATTACTCTTTTCTCCTATTCCCTTTATATGAAGCATCATAGGTCTCATCCACTTCTTTAAGCTCCATGCCCTGATGCTGTACCGCCTTCTTGTTAGACCGATACGACTTCGGTCTGGAAATCATTCTTTTCTGATTCATCACTTCATCACAGATAACCGAAGACTGATCCAGATGAACACTTCCGTCTCTTACATGGTAAAACCGATTTGCAAATCTGGCTACCTGCTCCATATTATGGGTTACCATGACAATGGTAATCTTGTATTCTTTATTCAGACAGTTTAACAATTGATAAAGCTCTTCTCCTGCTTTCCTGTCGATTCCCGTTAAAGGCTCGTCTAACACAAGCAATTCCGGTTCAGATACCAATGCTCTGGCTATCATAACCCTTTGCTGCTGTCCGCCGGAAAGCTCTGACAACATTCTGTGCTGATATTCCGTCATACCAACCAGCTCCAGAAATTTTGTTACCTTTTCCCTGTGTTCCCGCTTCGGAAAATGAAACATGCCGATTTCCTTATACAAACCGGTCATGACAATTTCCTGTACATTTGCGGGAAACTGACTAATCTGCTGAAAACCTACCTGAGGAACATAACCAATCCGGTTTGTATAGATATGCACATCACCCTGACTTGGTGTCAGCTGTCCAAGAATCAATTTCATCAAGGTACTTTTTCCGGCACCGTTTGCACCAATAATACCGATATATTCATTTTTATCTATGGTCAAATTAACATTTGACAGAATAACATCCTTCCCGTATCCAAAAGACACATCCTGAATTTCAATAATCGGGGAAGATGGATTCTTTTCCATTTCCTGCATACCCATACCATTTTCACCTTATCTTTAAATATCCTTTCGGATCTGCTTTGCCAATACCGCCAGCTTCTCCATATCCGCTGTTCCCGGCTGCCATCCTACAGTAACAGTATCTCCCTCATATCTCGGAATAATGTGAAGATGAAAATGAAATACCGTCTGACCTGCAATCAATCCGTTATTCTGTACGATATTCATTCCGTCACAATTTAATTCTTTCTTTAATGCCCTTGCAACCGCTGTTGCAAGACCGAACAGCTTTCCACCGGTCTCAGCATCCATATCAAAAATATCATTGTAATGATTCTTTGGAACGATAAGGCAATGTCCGTAGCTTGCCGGATTCACATCAAAAAAAACCTTGAATTCATTATCCTCATAAATGGTTGTGGATGGAATTTCTCCACTTGCGATTTTACAAAAAATACAATCGTCCTTCTTCATTCTTTGTCTCTCCTTCACTATGTTCGTCTGACAGACAGTATTTACTGTCTGTTTTCCCTTCCGGTATGGGATTCACGGTTACAAACCGCAATCCAATAAATTATAACACTCTTTCAAAAATTTGAAAAGCCGATAGAATTTATGACTCTTTAAGGATAAGGAAATCCATCCGTAGCGTCATATTTATTCTACCGGCTTACTGTGAGCTTATACAGTAAAATCCATGCCTCCTGTACTGCTTTCCACAAGTCCTGAAGAACCGTAGGTCAGACCGGCGTATACCTTCTCTCCTGCCGCCATAATCGGTCCCAACGTGTCCGTTCCCGCTATCTGTTCAAAACTCTTGTGGTATTTTTCCAGCATATTTTTACATCTGGACAAGTCAAGTGGCTGTTTTTTTATTTTTCCGTATATTAACTGCCTGTTAATATAAACAAATACGGAATACACATCCCGGGCAACTTCATTTTCCGGATTCAATACATCCATCAAATGCTGCTGTACCACCTGCGCCTTTTCCATGCAATCTAAAAATTCCGTCTCCTGATGAGCCTCATAAAAAGCAAGCCCCTCATCAATCCATTGCATCTCCATTTCCAGCATAATGACAACAAATTCTCCTATGCCGGCCTGTGTAATCCTTAATTTATAACGATCCATTTGTTCCTGTGTCATACATACACCTCACTATCTCTGGAACAGCTGAAGCAGACTTTCCGGAAATGCATTTGCCTTTGTTAACATCTGCATGGCACTTTGGCTTAATACATTTGCCTGTGTGTACTCTGTAATTTCCTCTGCCATATCCGTATCCAGAATTCTTGATACCGCACTGGTAAGATTTTCATTCTCAACCTCCAGATTATCCGATGTATAATCCATTCGGTTCTCATAAGCACCAAGGGATGAACGGATTCTTGAAATCTTTACTACTGCCTCATCCAGCTTTGTAATGGCCTCTGATGCATATTCATGAGTATATATATATATATTATCGACACCGAGAGAATTTGCCGTTGTCTTACCGATGTTAATATCTAATGTCTGTCCCTCATTAGCACCAACCTGAACCACCATAGGTCCGGCAGTTAATACGGTAACGGATACATCCTCTGCAGCCTTTGCATCCAAAACCATAGTAAAACCGTCCTTATCGGTAATGGAAATCCGGTTACCATCCGTCTCAATGGTCGCGGTATCGGAAAATCCAACCCGGTTTCCGGTTCCAAAGTCTGCCGTTGCATCTGTTCCGGTTCCCTTTACAGGAACTCCCAAAAGCGCTTTCAGCTCATCATTGGAAGCCTTTATCTCAATTACCTGGGAAGAACCCTCCTCACGGGATTCAAACTCACCGGTTGTAATATCATAATCGATTCCGATACGGTCTGCATGATCCCGAAGCATAGACTGTATCTCCTCTGCTGTGTCTCCCGTAGAAATACTGATCTGCAATCCATTAATGGTAATGCTTCCGGAAGAACCGGTATAATCTCCGGTTACCGGAGCCGTAGACACCTTTGCAGTAGAACCAAGAGATGTAACAGAGAGACTGTAATTTCCTGCTTCCACATCTCCACCAATCTCTGCAATACTTACATCCGCACTATCGGTATAACCCTTTCGGTTCAGCTCTCCATTCAACAAGGTACGTCCGTTAAACTGCGTTGTATCGGAAATTTTGTCCAATTCCTCCTGCAGCTGCTTAATCTCTGCCTGCATCGCATCACAGTCCGTAACATCATAGATTGAGTTTGCTGCCTGAACAGAAAGCTCTCTCATACGTGCCAAAATGGAATGTGCTTCCTGTAAAGCTCCCTCTGCTGTCTGAATCAAAGAAATACCATCATTGGCATTGGATTCCGCACGCTTCAAGCCTCTGATCTGTGCATTCATACGCTGAGAAATCGCCTTTCCGGTAGGATCATCCGAAGATTTGTTAATTTTGTATCCCGATGACAATCTTGCCATAGAAGCTGTTACTTTATTATTAATTGTAGAATAATTGTTTGCTGCTGTGAAAGCCACTGCATTATGGTTTAATCTCATATCATCACGTCTCCTCTTTATAACGTCCGCTTTGTATCATCTGTATTAGTTATCGGATGCAATTCCGGTCAACTTAATAGCTGTTAACAGCTGTTTTGCTATTTTATAAAGCTTAGAGGTTTCTATCTCTGAAGCACCGGAAGAAGTTCCATACTGCATCGGTTTTGTTCCGTCAAGCCGTAAATCCCAGACCTCCAACCCAAGCTTGGCAAAGGCAGAACGGAAGGTCAGTTCGCTTCCCTCTAACAAATGCTGTCCATTTTCTTCTTCTGTTATAATATAACCCTCAACCCGGTTGTCTCCCACATGAATACCGGCTTCCAGCTTTCCGTATTGAGGTGTATCCATTGTTGCGGTAATCTCTCCGGCATGACTTCCATCCTGAAGGATGGATACCTTCATAATATTTACTTCCCCATCTACAACAATCGGAATCTGAAAAACATCTTCCTCCACAGTCCGCATTGCAATGGGCATTCCTGCATTCAGATATTTTAATGCCTGAATATCCATAGAGGTAATGGTTCCGTCTGTCTCCTTTTTATGTATCTCCTCTGAAAGGGATAACCGGATATTTTCCATGCCGTAAACCACAGATTCTTTATTCTCCAATTGCTCCAACACCTGATTCTCTTTTCCGGTAATCGTCTCTCTTCCTTCTTTTCTCAAAGAATTCTTCATGTCACGAATCATTCCATAGATTCCATCGGTTCCGTACATAACCTGATGGGCTGCAATAATATTGGTAGCGGTACATGGCATCTGATTCGCATCTAACATCATCTCAACCTCATCTTTATAATCCAATGCATCCTGAAGCTCTCTTGACAGAGCATCCATTAACTCTCCCTGACCTTCCGAAGTATCCGATGCTTTCATAATGGAATTCAATTCCTCAAGAGTCATATTTTCATAATCCATATTCTGCAAATTTTTAAGGGTTTCCGGACGAATATGTCTCATAACACTGTCTGTCAATGTCTGATTATATGAAGTATTGATCTGATTCAATATATTTTTCTCATCGGTAGCAACTGTAACCCGCTCCCCAAAATTCTCATGAACGGATACATCCATTCCGGCAGCCTTCCGGCTCTTATCGGCAGAAAACAGATTCCCAAGAGTTACCTCCTGGCCATTCCGTATCACTGCTCCTATATCCTTTCCATGGGATTTTTCAACCTTATCCAACAACCGGTAAATTCCAATAAAACTTTGTCTTTCCTCATCTGTAATCTCATTGTGACGATCCATCTGATATAAAAACTCAGAGAAACGCTGTTCATCCGTAACGCCTCTGATTTCCCGCTGCTGCATGATCTCTTCATTCAATCCGTCAATTGTCATGTTTAATGGGTTTTTATTTTCTCTTATCAGATTTAACACAATCTGGGGTGTCAGAGTTTCAAACATCTGCTGTACCTTGGCATCATTCATCTTAACGGATGCAACATTGGTCTGGGTCAATTCCATCTGATTGTACGCAAGGATTCGCACTGCCCGCTGATTCTCTTCATTTCTATCCAGATTCATATCCTTCAGGATATCATTTACATTCTGAAATGCCTCCGTAATAGAATCACCCATATCGGCTCTCGGCTTTGTCATCATTGTCTCATAAGCGGTGCCGGCTAATGCATACTTAAGCTGCACTCCGCTTTCGTATAACTGTCCCACACTGATAGAAGGCCGTTTTACCAGCTCGCCTAATGCATACTCCGGTAATTTCTTTAATTCATCGGTTTCCTTCAAGGTCTCTTTAAACAGGTCAATTCCCTCCGGAATATCATGAAGATCCTTACCGGACGCAATGGAATCATAATAACTGTTTTCCAATTTACGAAGCTGGTCCACAACGGCAGATAATGGTTTGGCATCTATATTGATATCCTGTCTGACCATACGAATGGCTGCCTCTGATGTCATGGAAAGACGAATTTCCTCTAATTGTCTTCTGGCTGCGATGGCCGATGGATTTGTAGATAACGGAATGGCACTGTCCGGATTACTTCCGTCACTTCCAACACCACTAAGGGAAAGACTTGCGCCTTCTACACCTGTAGTAACAGGTCCCTTCATCCGTCTTACATCTACGCTGCGCATAGAACTGTTATACAGATAGGAAATCGTTAACGGCTTGCCCTGAGCTACCGCTCTGTCTACAGACCGGTCTGTAATCCCGTTAATTTTCTCTATTAACTGATTTGCCTTATCCTGTAAAGAGCTTCCACTGATTCTGGCATCCTCCGGAGCATTTCCCACTGCAATCTGTTCCTTTATATTCATCTCCAAGGCTGCGGTCTGAATCCCTCTTTGATTAATGGAATTGGCTGCCATGTAAAGACGCAGGGAATCTGTATTAATGGGAAGTTCGTGAGTCAGCATAAATTTAGCTGCTTCCTGACTCTTATCGTTAACGGACATTCCCGCTGCCTCTATGATTCCGGTTACCTGGGGATAAATATCGTTCCATATTTTTTCGGAAAAAGGAAGCTTTGCAAAAGGACTTTCCTCATTGACACTGTTTTTGGAAAGCTCCAGATTTCCTATTGTCAGATCAAGACCGTTTTTAGTCAGATAAATCAGTTGTTCCTTGCTGATAATCGGTGTTTCACTTTGTATAACCGTATCTTTATCGGAATCCGATACTCCTGTTTTTCCGTAATCCTCTTTTGCCGCGTTCTCTCCTACCTGAACCAGATAGCCTTCTTCATTTAACCGAACCTTCCCAGAAATTCCGGGAAAACCTTCAGCAGAAGAAGACTCCAAAGAAGCCTCTCCGTTTTTTGAAGCATTTGTCTTTTTATCATCATTTCCCGCCAGAATATTGGTTCGAAGCTTACCGATAGTTTCCTTTACAATATCTTCAAGCTGTTGATTAATCTCATCTGTATGCTCGTTATTTCTTAATGTAATAACCATTCCCATCAAATCCGACAGCTCTGCGTTAGAAACATCAATATGCATCTGACGCAGCTGATCCATTTCCTCCGGGGTCAGACTTCGCAGGATTTCCTCCTGATTTTTCTTGTCCTCTTCAGAAGAAGCGCCTCCGATATTTTCCTGTATCATTTCAGAATACTGTTCCGCTGTCTGCATAACCTGTGCATTTGTTACCGCACCCAGCGTCGCTCCCTTTCCGGCAGATTGCGGCTGCATCCCAACGATTTTAAGAGATACCTGATTTTTGTTTGCATTTTGAATTTTCAAATAAATGGTATCTCCGGGATTCGCTCCGTCTAAAACGTCATTTGCCCGGGTCTTTATCTGTATACCATTCAGATCCAAAACCGGTTCCTTACCGTTTTGAACCAGCTTACATGCCAGCAAATCACCAATACTGTTATCACTGAACAGCCCGCCGTCACCGTTTTGGAGATTCATGGTTGTATTGTTATATAATGTATTTTTATATTCGGTCTGATTTCCACCAATCTGATAGTTCATAGTCTCACCTCAAAAATTCCAATTCTGTATAGATCATCTGTCCTAACATATATGTCGGTTTTATCCCTCCTTTTCTTAACAAGGAAGCCATAGGTTTGAAAGAGAAGGGTATCCTTTACAGACTATAAATACTTTTTTTCATACAAATACCTATAACCCATAGAAAAAACCGGAAAAGAAAAACTTTCCCGGTTTTGTAATTACTGTGTAATCTTCTTTGCACGATCTTTATTCTTTTTATCTTTTTTCGCCTGCTTCTCAATTGCATCCTTGTTCTTTTCTTCTCTTGCAATCTCCTCCTGAAGCTCACGCTGTTTTGCACGCATCTTCTGACCAAATGATTTCTTCTTTGGCTCCTCTGCCTGTTTCTTCTTTTTACCACGTACACTCTTAATCTCTGTAATATAAATTCCGCTTACCATGGCTTTTATTTCACATTTTGTCGGTAACTCATCAAATATTCCGTCATCGCAAATCAGGTTTAATGTCTGAGGTCCAACCTTTGCCTTTACAATCGGAAGCTTGGAATTACGAAAACGCTTTGGTGTCTGTTCCACTACCTGCTTCGGTAATCCTGCTTCTTTTATTTTCATCATTTTCTTATCAATTACAAGCATAGATACAAGCTGTGCCGCTTCCTTCATCATTTCTCTTTGGGAAGCCTGCTTCTTCTGCATTTTATCCCCTAATACAGTCAATGCCACCAACGCAGCACCGATTATAACTAATACAATAATAACGATTACCCATCCGTTCATATCTACTCTCCTTATCCTTTTTTATTCATCCGCACATTTACAAAACACCCGGTAAGCTGTATCCTTTGCGCAATTTGCAAAGGGAACAATACTTCTCAATTACCTGTCCCTTATAACCTTACCGATCTGGCCGCCCTCTTTTTCAATATTGGCAGCAATTATTTCCTGTATATAAGCTCCTGCCTTCTTTTTCTGCTCCTTTGGCAGATCTTTTACATAAACCGGATCTCCGTATATAATCTTAACATTTGCTTTCTTAATGGAAAACCCCGGCCAGTCTTCTAACAGCTGATCAGAATTCATAATTGTAACCGGAACAACCGGACAATCTGCCTTTTCTGCCATTTTAATACTTCCTTCTTTAAATGGCAACATTTCCTTTCCCTGACTTCTGGTTCCTTCTGCAAAAATTACCATGGAATGACCCTGCTTTAACAACTGTGCCCCGTCCTTTATCATCTGAAAACCAGATTTGATATCATGTCGGTTTAAGAAGACACATCCAATATCTCTCATCCACCAGTTTAATCCGATAAAATGATTCATCTCTTCCTTTGCCACGAAGCCGGGACGTTTTGTACAGGTTGTATGCACCAGCAATATGTCAAAATAGCTCCTGTGATTCGGTGCAAATAACACCGCACCCTCCGGTATCTTTTCCTGTCCCGATACTTCTATATGAGCACCCGACTGAAATAATTCCCATTTGAAAGCATAATACACAAATGCATTTGCCAGCTTTTTTCTGCTGCTCTCACTAAAAAGCCCAACCAGACGAAGAACCAGATGTATTGGGATTAAAAGAATCAAATATGCAAATAAAAACAATAAAACAAGAAAACTTCTTACTGTAAACAAAGAATACCTCTTTTCTATCTGCCAAATAATTTTGCGGTTTCATATAATCTTTCTTCTAACTGTGGTGTTAACTCATCCTGTGTATATCTCCATGCCCAGTTTCCTACTCCCACACCCGGAGTATTCATTCTTGCCCATGAATCCAGACACAATACATCCTGCATCGGGACAATTGCTATATCAGCAACGGATGAAAAACATGCACGGATCAAAGTCCAGCATACGTCTCCGCCATCGGTGTTGTAGTATCTTCTAAGCTTATCTCTGGACTGTTCATAACACTTCTGATACCATCCAAGGGTTGTATCATTATCGTGGGTACCGGTATAACATACGCAGTTTCTCACAAAATTATGAGGAAGGAAATTATTTTCATTCGGATTTTCAAAGCCGAACTGTAAAATCTTCATTCCCGGGAATCCGAATTTATCTCTAAGGTCAATAACTGACTGATCGATTTCTCCCAAATCCTCCGCAATGATTGGCATATTATAACCTAAGGTTGCCTCTAACTGTGTAAAGAAATTCACACCCGGAGCCTGAACCCATTTACCGTTTACCGCTGTCTCTTCGCCATATGGAACTGCCCAGAATTTATCAAAACCGCGGAAATGATCGATACGGACAAAATCACCGATTTTTAACTGATGACGAATCCGGTTAATCCACCATTCATAACCTGTCTTTGTGTGTTCACTCCATTTGTAAAGAGGATTCCCCCATAACTGACCGGTTGCTGAGAAATAATCAGGTGGTACACCTGCAACCGTCTTTGGATATCCTTTTGAATCCAGATCGAATAATTTTTTATTACACCAGACATCCACACTGTCCCATGCAACAAAGATAGGCATATCACAAACAATCTTTATACCCTTTTCGTGAGCATAATCTCTGATTGCCATCCATTGTTTATGGAATAAAAATTGAATGAATCGATAATAGTCTACCTCATCTGCCAGCTTTTCCATCCATGCCTTGTACTGCTTTGGTGTCGGTTTTTTCAAAGAATCTTCCCACATATACCATGGCATACCTTCATGGTAATCCTTTCCTGCCATAAATAATGCATAATCATCTAACCAGTCTGATTCCTCACGAAATGCCTCATATTCCTTCAAAAATTCTTCATTGGTAGAATATCCGTCATGAATCTTATCGTCCTTGAAGCGCTTATATGCCTGTTTCAATAATCCGGTCTTAAATGTAATTACCTCACCATATTCCACATGATGAGGATCCCATTCCGGCATATCATAAAAGTCCTCATCCCATAACAGATTTGCACTTCTCAATTCATCAATACTGATAATGAGAGGCTGACCTGCAAAGGAAGAAAAAGGCTGATAAGGAGAATCTCCAAAGCCGGTATGACCCAATGGCAATACCTGCCACAGATTCAAGCCGGAACGATTCATAAAATCTATAAAATCATACGCTCCCTTTCCCAAATCTCCAATTCCGTATGGACTTGGCAGACTGGTTGGATGAAGCAGTATACCTGCATACTTATCATAATTTAATCCCAATTGTGAATTGTCTGTCATTATATTTTCCTCCGTAGATTATTTTTGAAAATGATTCCTCTATGAAAATACATTTTCACAAAACAGTTTCATCATTTGCATTGCTGATTCATGTATCTGAATGAACGTATATCATCACGAAATTTTATTATACTGTGATATGCTTGAAAAAACAAGGTTTTTCCAATTCTAATATGTTTCCATAAGCATCATAGAAGAACTATGGTCCCTCCCTCATCCTTAAATCTCTCAATGTTTATTGTAAAATTACATTTCTTATTTCATTTTTCAAGAATGCCTCTATATTAAACTCTAATTCCATAAGTAATCTGGTTCTTGCCTCTACCGTCCCCCAGCCAATATGTGGAGTCATTAACAGTGTATCCCTGTCATTTATTTCATATAATGGATTTCCCTCCGATAACGGCTCCTTTTCAAATACATCCAATCCCGCTGCCATAATTTCACAATTTTTCAGTGCTTTCGCCAATGCCACATCCTGTACCACTGGTCCTCTTGCCACATTAATCAGTACCGCACATGATTTCATTTTTGCAAAAGCTTTCTCATCAAATAATCCCTCTGTATATTCATTTAAGGGACAATGGATAGATATTATGTCACTTTCCTCTAACAAGGTATCAAAATCCACTTTTTCATAAGGTACATCATAAGTGCTTCCCGATGCAGAATAATAGATGATTCTGGCACCAAATGCCTGGGCAAGAGAGGCTGTCTCTCTTCCAATTGCACCAAGTCCGACTATTCCCCATGTCTTTCCGTTAATTTCATGAAAATAATAGTCCACCTTGCTAAACTGTCCACTTTTTGCATAATCACCATTTTGAACATAATTACTATAGCGGTTTAACTTCTCATATACAGAAAGAAGTAATGCAATCGTATGCTGTGCCACACTTTTCGTAGAATAACCCTTAACATTGGTTACCGTAATACCCATTTTATGGCAATATGCTATATCAATATTATTATATCCGGTCGCTGCTTCACAAACCATTCTGACCCTGCTTCCTTCCAATACAGACTCATCAATTCTTAATTTGTTCGGAATAATAATATCTGCATCCTTAATTGCATCCTTAACATCTTTCTGAGACAGACTGTCATACAGCACAACCTCTCCAAATTTTTTCAAAGATTCCCACGACATATCTTTTCCAATAGATGCAGCCTCTAATACAACAATTTTCATATGCTCTTCCATATCACAATCCTCCATATCACAAATATCTGCCCTTTCCATATATGATACCGGCAGATTCCACATTTTCATTTAAAGGCTATATAAAAATAGGACACCCCCGCAAAGGAATGTCCTGAAATAATCTCATAATAAATATTATTTGTTCAATCTTGCACGAAGCTTAGCACCCTGCTCTTCAAATCCAGGCTTACCAAGTAATGCAAACATGTTCTTCTTGTAGCTTTCAACACCAGGCTGGTTAAATGGATTAACACCTAATACATATCCTGATACACCACAGGCAAACTCAAAGAAGTAGAACAACTCACCTAAGTTAAACTCATTCATAAACGGAAGAGTAATCATAAGGTTTGGAATCTCACCATCTACATGGGCAAGAACAGTTCCGTTCATAGCCTGCTTGTTGATATAATCAATGGTACGTCCTGCAAGGTAATTAAGACCATCTAAATCCTCGTCTTCCTTTTCCATAATAATCTTACGTCTTGGAGAGCCGATATTAATTACAGTCTCAATATGGTTCTTTGTACCATCCTGAATAAACTGACCTAATGAATGAAGATCTGTTGTGAAGTCACAGGCTGTTGGGTAAATACCCTTTCCATCCTTACCTTCAGATTCTCCGAATAACTGCTTCCACCACTCACCAATGTAATGAACAGATGGTGTATAGTTTGCAAGAATCTCCATTGTCTTTCCTTTTTCACGTAAAATGTTACGGATTGCCGCATACTGTAATGCATGGTTATTATCAAAATCATTCTCAATGCAGATCTGTCTTGCTGCTGCTGCACCTACCATTAACTGCTTAATGTCAGCACCTGATACAGCGATTGGAAGAAGACCGACTGCTGTAAGAACAGAGAAACGTCCACCTACATCATCAGGAACAACAAATGTCTCATAACCTTCTGCATCAGCCAAAGTCTTTAATGCTCCCTTTGCTTTATCTGTAGTAGCATAAATTCTCTTAGCAGCTTCCTTCTCACCATACTTTTCAACTAAAAGCTTCTTGAAAATACGGAAAGCAATTGCAGGCTCTGTTGTTGTTCCGGACTTAGAGATAATGTTAATCGAAAAGTCTCTGTCACCAACAACCTCTAACAAATGCTCCAAATATGTTGAACTGATATTATTACCGCAGAAATAAATCTCCGGTGTACCCTTTCTCATATCCTTGTCGATTACGTTATAAAATGTATGTCTCAAAGCTTCAATGGCTGCTCTTGCACCAAGATAAGAACCACCGATACCGATTACGATCAGAATGTCCGAATCATTCTGAATCTTCTTAGCTGCTTCTTTAATTCTCTTGAATTCATCTCTGTCATAATTAACAGGAAGATCAATCCATCCCAAGAAATCATTACCCTCACCTGTACGCTCTAATAATGTTTTCTTTGCTTCTTCTACTCTTGGCTTCATAGCTACGACATCATCTTCTGATACCATAAACATCGCATTGCTATAGTCAAAACTGATATTTTCTTCTGCCATGTCTCTGCTCTCCTTTGTTATATACTCTAGGGACATTCTATATCCCAAAAATCATCCTATATTCTATCAAATCACACTACAAATAGCAATCATTTTCTTAGGAAAGTTACGACTGTGGCTCCCCTTCCAAATCATATAAACTTCCAAAGGAATAGCCCTCTGCTTTTAAATTTTTAATAATATCCGGCAATGCATCATGATTTGCTTTTGAAACATTATGTATCAAGGGAATAGCACCCGGATGACAATACTTGTTAAAATGCTCCACAACATACTCCTTCGATGGCTGGTTGTTCACGTCATAATCCAAATATGCAATAGACCAGAAAATAGTCGTGTAGCCTAAATCCTTTGCCATCTGTAACGTTCTTTTACTGTATTCTCCCCTTGGCGGACGAAAAAACAGATCCATTTCATAACCGGTTGCCTCTTTCATATAGCTTTCACAAACAAGAAGCTCCTGCTTTTGATCCTCAATGGATTTCGACGGCATACTGGGATGGGTTACCGAATGATTACAAACAAGGTGTCCTTCCTCCTTCATTCTTTTCACTATATCAATGTTATCCCTGATAAAGGTCTGGGTCACAAAAAATGCCGCCGTTACCTTTTCCTTTTTCAAGGTGTCCAATATATCCTCCGTATAACCGTTTTCATATCCACAGTCAAAGGTCAGATAAATCATTTTCTCATTGTTCGGTGCAACGTAATATGCCCGGTACTCCTTAATATCAAAATCCTCCTGGCAGCCTGATTGTTTGTGTTCCTCATTTCTTTTAAACCACCATGAATATAATGTGTTATCTATTGTTGAATAATCCGTATCCCTTACAATGGTTCTTGGTTTCTTTTTTGCAACCTTTTTTCCACTATCCTTTTCGGTTGATTTTTTGCTGTTTTTTTCTTCGGTCTCCTGCCCAACCTTCCCATTCTGATTAACTCCACCATGATATGTAAAGGAATATCCAAAATGAATCCACAGACACCAAAAGCCTGCCATCAGACTGATACATCCAAATACAATTATCCATTTTCGTCCTTTTAAATCCAATGCATACCTTCCTATGCAAGAAAGTTTTGTACAAATTCCTCCAATAATTCCACATTCGGATCCTTTATTTCATCCTCAGCAGCCGCAATTTGCGACTGCCCCTCTTCATCGTAAAGCCAGTCATTTACTTCCGGCTGTTTTTTTGTTTCATGTTTTCTTTCCATACCTTTAATCAATTGCCGCAGCATTTCCATATCCTCTTCAAAGGAATCCTTTTCTTCTGCCTGCTGTTTCGTTTCTTTTTCCTCCTGAATTTTTTCTTCAGCTAAAATTTCCTTTCTGATTTTAGAATTTTCTACGGATTCATCCATAAATGCCTCCTCCATGGAAGGATTTAATACCTTTTCCGTATTCTTTGTTCGCAGCAATCGATTGGCAAGATAATTTTCCAAATAATCCACCAGCTGAATTTGTATCTGTGCTTTCTTGTTTTTTATTCCAAATATATGATAAAAGACATAAAAACATACCAGCGTTATTCCGTAAGAAAATACAATTTCTATCATCGCTTTTGTCCCACCTTTGGTTATGTACTGATAAAAAATTTCTATCCCTGCCAGCAAGGTTACCATTCCCGCAGATATATAGGAAACCTTTTCCCATACCTGACAAGGCAGTCCCAAAATTCGAAGCTTTAACAGATATTTTTCAACATAAGCCCCGGTATTTCTTACCTGATAATCCATTCCGTAAATGGTTTCAAACTGATTTTTTAAATTTAATAACACCTTCTTTTTTGTTGTCTTCATATTTCCCGATGCCTTCACATAGCTATTGAAAGAACATACTACCAATAACTGCAAAAACAGACTGAAAATACCAACTGCAAAAACACTGAACATATTCAAATGCTCCATCATAAACCCACTCATTCTAAATCTTCCTTTCCATAACGTATTTATTTCATTTTCTATAAATATAGTTTACAGGGCTGTTTTTTCATTCTCAATGGATTCTCAACGCAATCTACGACAAAATACAAAACATTCGTTTATTTTTCGTTTACTTTTTATGGATTACAAAATAAGATTCTTGTGCTATAATTTTTTTAAGTTTGTACATACTGCCTGCTTTTTATGCAATGGCATACAAACGTTATTATAAAAAAAGAAAGGGTGTTTAATATGACATATAAGCCACAAGGTGTTTGTTCCCAGAAAATTGATTTTGATATTCAGGACGGAAAGGTTGTGAATGTCCAATTTTACGGAGGATGTAACGGCAATACAAAAGGAATTGCAAGCCTAATTGAAGGAATGGATGTAAATGAAGCCATTTCCCGTATGGAAGGAATCCAATGCGGTTTCAAGGGAACTTCCTGCCCTGACCAATTAGCAAAAGCACTAAAACAGGCTATCAATGCCTAATATAAGGAGTCAGTCATGAAAAAAATCGTTCTTACCGGTGGCGGAACTGCCGGACATGTTACCCCAAATATTGCGATGCTGCCAAGTCTGAAAGAAGCCGGCTTTGAAGTACATTATATTGGATCCTATAACGGAATTGAAAAGGAACTGATTGAGAATATCGGTATCCCATATTACGGAATCTCATCAGGAAAGCTGAGAAGATACTTTGATTTGAAAAACTTTTCAGATCCCTTTCGTGTAATCAAAGGATACGGAGAAGCAAATCGTATTCTTAAGAGGATTAAACCGGATGTTGTTTTTTCCAAAGGTGGTTTTGTCTCTGTTCCGGTTGTATTGGCTGCAAAGAAAAATCATATCCCGGCAATCATTCATGAATCCGATATGACACCGGGACTGGCAAATAAGATTTGTATTCCTGCTGCCAGCAAGGTTTGCTGTAATTTTAAAGAAACCTTTGATCTCCTTCCGGAGGGAAAAGCCGTTCTTACCGGTACTCCCATTCGAAAAGAATTGTTTGAAGGCAGCAAAGAAGCTGCTGCAAAGCTTTGCGGATTGTCTCCTGAAAAGCCTACCATTCTTGTTATCGGAGGAAGCAGCGGAAGTGTTGTAATCAACAATGCAATCCGGGAAAGCTTAGATGATATTCTGAAGGATTTTCAGTTGATTCATCTGTGTGGAAACGGTCATCTGGATGAATCCTTAAAGGATAAAGTAGGATATGTGCAGTTTGAATATATTTCAAAGGAATTAAGAGATTTGTTTGCATTATCCGATCTGGTCATATCCAGAGCCGGAGCCAATGCCATTTGCGAGCTTTTGGCATTAAGAAAACCGAATATCTTAATCCCATTATCAAGAGCTGCCAGCAGAGGCGATCAGATATTAAATGCAAAGTCCTTTAAGAAAAACGGATTCAGTTATGTAATAGAAGAAGAGGAATTAAGTTCTACCTCCCTCATGAATGCCATCCGGGATGTATCAAAGCACAAGGATGAATATATCAAGGCAATGAAGGAAAGTGAGATGTCGGATTCTATCGGAACGATTATGAAATTGATTGAGGAATTGACCAATCACTAAGCTGATAAGACAAAAATAAAGACCGGAAATTCCGGTCTTTATTTTTATACATATCTTACTGGTCTTTTCTCATACCACTGTAAATCTGATTCAACACATCTTTTCTGACTTTATTATTTGCATCTTCGTGTTTTCCGTCATAAATCTTCAAGCCTGTCTTAAAATCGTCTATGTACGGAACAACATCAAAGCTGTTTCCACGGATTACAAAATCAAACTTTACAGATGTACTTGTGTACATGAGTCCTCCATTATAATCCGGCCAGTCCTTTAAGTTCACACTGACATTTTCTCCGTAAAAGATAACGTGCTCTGCACCATCTGTACTTTTTTCAGGTGTTACATATACCCAGCAGGAACCTTCTACATTAGCAAAAACCTGCTCATAAGTTAAGTCGTCCACATCCTTACACTTCTGATTCTTTACTTCCTGAATTCTTGTATTTGCGGTTGAATTAATTCTCGGCTGAATAAGCCCTTTAATAATGCTTTGTGGATATTCCGGTAAGGCATATGCATATATTACATATAGCACACCCACACACACTAAGACCGTCAGGATTCTACCGATTACTTTTTTCATAACAACGCCTCCTATGTATTAAAATAATTCTTTTTCTAATTGAAAAATATATTCTTCTAATAATTTCATCCGCCGGCTATATTCTAATCTTGCAGCATCTGTCTTACATCGTCTGATTTTCGGACGATTGCCCTTGTAGTAATTCTTAATCCGGTAATACGCCTTTTTGTAATTCGCCCCATCTTCACAAGCAGTTGCCATACAGTCCCAGACAACACTCAATGCTCCGACTTCATCCAACAAGTCCGCATCCATTACCACCTGACACTCTATCGATAATTCATCTGTGGTATCCTTATCTTCATGAATTCGAATAATTTCCCCAATTCTGCTAATCTTATCCGGATCAACCCCAATACTATCCAAATAATTCACCGCAATCTGCGCTCCTACTTCTCCATGGCCAACTTCATCATCCCAACCTACATCATGTAACAAAGCAGCCAGTGCAATAATGTCCAGATCTCCCCCAACCTTTGCCTGTAACTTTATTGCCCATCTATATACTCTCATAGTATGCTCAAATCGATCGCGGAAAGGATATTTAGACGGTCTTCCATTATTTGAAATTTGTTCTTTAACAAATTCAATAACCTGTGAATAATTCATCCTGTCCTCTCCAATCTGTCTTTCGATAATCTTCTTAATTGTAACACCATTTATATATTTTTTCTATAAATATTTTCATTTTTTTAAAATTAAATAGGGAAAAAAATAAAGATAAAAAGAAAATCCACGCGGTCTGCTTTGTCAGCCATTTCCAGCCGTTACCATAGCAGTTAACTCAGTCCAGGCACCCTCACGGCACATGAAAGCTCCTACTTAGTGCTGCTTCGTTCCCGACCTGACACGGTTCATAGGTTTCCATTGCGTAAGACCCATACGTCAACGCCACTTGCTATGGCCAGCACTAAAAATAACTCCCTAGGCAAACCATCACCCCTGCTATAGCGGATTGCAGGTACAGGGCACCGCTACTGCCCCGGCTGCGTGGAAAGATTATAAACATAAACAACTTCTGTCTTCTGTAAAAAATAAAATCTTTTACCAACAAAAGTAACGTGAATAAGTATACAGGCTATTCCCCTTTTTGTCAACAAAAGGAAATCAACCCTTCTTCTTTCGCAGGTCCTTAAAAAAATCCGACAACAGACTACTGCATTCCGATTCCAACACA
>CAKRAK010000018.1 GCA_934294885.1 uncultured Lachnospiraceae bacterium
TTTCTTTTACACTGATAACTATTAACTTTTACACTTATCCAAGATAGCGGGTATGGAA
The DNA here is from genome assembly GCA_934294885.1 of uncultured Lachnospiraceae bacterium. GTDB lineage: Bacteria > Bacillota > Clostridia > Lachnospirales > Lachnospiraceae > CAG-590. Next base: position 59 of record CAKRAK010000018.1, read on the forward strand.
TCTTGGATTACAATTGAGGTCATTTTAGGTTCTCCATTCCGTATTTTGATATTTGTTTGAGATTCTTCATAGGAACTTAGGCATCATGTGATTTGTGTGTAATTTCAATAATTCTGAAAAGGTCATTTTGGGGTTCATCGTACAATACATAGAATTGTGTTACCAGTGGTGTTACAAAGTTCGAAATATTTTCCTTTAATTGTTGAATACTAACTAAAAATGTATCTATGACAAGATGTTAAGTGTCTGAGAGAGGACGTTTGTTTAACATCTACAGGAACGTAAAAGGAGCTTCTCGAGTTTTAGGATACCGGACAACCAGAGTACATGGGAAGGGGAGTGGCTACTTTCTTTTCTACAGATATTATCATTTTATGCCCGCTAATTCAAGAAAAATTCATTTGGTAATATAAATTTCCTGCGGTCATTTCTATGATTGTTTTTTGTGGTGATTAACATTTTATAGTACTCAACCGCTTTTTGTATATAGAAAGGTCTCATGTCAAGTGTAACCCTACAGGTATTTATTTTGAATACCGGATTTTTTGATATTCACCTACTATATTTTATGATACAATAAATCCATCAATATTTGAAACGGAGGTTCGTCATGCAAGACGAGAAATTATCACCTATTCGAAGTGGATTAGAAACAGCATATATTAATGGTAATATTGCATCGGAATTGTTATATAAGCCGAGCTTTGTTTCAAATAACTATAACGAGGGAAAGAAAGTATTATCTGTTATTGAGGATGAACTTTTAAAGTGTGACAAGTTTCAAATAAGTGTTGCATTTATTACGTTAGGTGGAGTAACGCCACTTTTGCAGACATTGAAGGAATTAGAACAAAAGGGGATTCCGGGAGAAATTCTGACATCTAATTATCTTGATTTCAGTGAGCCATTAGCATTGAAAAAATTGCACTCGTTGAGCAATATTCAGATTAAGATGTATGATACTAAAGCGGCACAGAATGGCTTTCATACAAAGGGTTATATCTTTAAAGAGGAAGAAGTATATCGTATTATTATTGGCAGTTCCAATATGACAAGTGCTGCACTTACAACGAATCGGGAATGGAATACAAAGTTAGTATCTACGGCTCAGGGAGAAATGGCAGAAGATATTTTGAAGGAATTTGACGAACTTTGGAATTCAAAATATGCATATGATTATAATGTTTTCTATGAGGAATATAAGCAAAGATATGATATTGTCAAAGCTCAGAAAAAGATTGCTAGGGATGGGAATGTTACGTCCTTTGAAAGATATCAGTTGAAGCCCAATTGTATGCAGGTTCGTTTTATAACAAATTTAAAACATATTTTGCAGCAAAATGAGCAGCGCGCATTGTTAATTAGTGCAACCGGAACCGGTAAGACATATGCATCGGCATTTGCAATGCGGGAACTTGGATTTAAACGAGTGCTGTTTATTGTTCATCGGGCAACTCTTGCAATGCAAGCGAAAGCCTCCTTTCAAAGGGTTTTTGGTAATTTGGTTTCCATGGGATTAGTTGGGTCTGGAAATTATGAATATGACAAAGATTACGTATTTGCTACCGTTGAGACTTTAAATAAAGATGTACATTTGCAACAATATAAGCCAGATGAATTTGACTGTATCATATTGGATGAGGCACATCATAGTTTGGCTAATACATATCAGAGAGTTATGACCTATTTCAAACCGAGATTATTTTTAGGTATGACAGCAACGCCTGATAAGAGAATAGACAATGATACAAATGATAATATATATGAGATATTTCATCATCAAATAGCATATGAGATACGTTTGCAGCAGGCGATGGAAGAAGATTTATTATGTCCATTCCACTATTTTGGAATTACGGATTTATCGGTTGTGCAGGACACCAAATCAAAGAACATTTCTGAAGAGGATTTTAATAAGCTGATTTGTGATGAGCGTGTGAAACATATTATTGAACAGTCAGAGTATTATGGATATAGCGGAGATCGTGTGAAAGGTTTGATTTTTTGTAGCCGTAAGCAAGAGTGTAGGGAATTATCAAAGAAGTTCAATGATTTCGGATATCGAACAATAGCACTTAGTGGAGAAGATTCAGAAGAAGTAAGAAGAGATGCATTTGAACGATTGGCGTTGAATGAAAATGATGAGACGGATAAAACAAAACCGTTAGATTATATTTTTTCTGTTGATATATTAAATGAAGGTGTTGATATTGTAGAGGTAAATCAGGTTATTATGTTAAGACCGACGCAATCTCCCATTGTGTTTATACAGCAATTGGGAAGAGGTCTTCGTAAAGCAGAGGGTAAGGAATATGTAGTAATACTTGATTTTATTGGTAATTATAACAATAATTTCATGATTCCTGTGGCATTATCAGGGGATCGTTCTTATAATGCTGACACCATTCGCAAGTATGTTATTAGTGGAAATCGTACAATTCCGGGAGCGTCAACAATCCATTTTGATGAAATAGCGAAGAGTAAAATATTTAAATCCATTGATCGTATCAGGGGAATGAAATCTATTATACGAGAAAGCTATATTTCGTTGAAAAATCGACTTGGAAGGATACCACGCTTATATGATTTCTATGATAATAATGAAGTGGATCCATTGGTAATTATTAAGGAATATAAAACCTATTATGGATTTTTGGAAAGTATGGAAAAGGCAGAGTACCATTGTTCATTAACCGAATCGGAGAAGTTAATAATTGAATATTTGTCAAAGACTATATTAAGTGGTGTCAGATCAGAGGAATTAGAGATATTGCGATTGTTGTTGCAACAGACAGAGATTTCTATAGAAGATTTCCAGAAACTATATCTGAATAAATATCACAAAAATATTCTAAAAAATCAGGTTGACTATGCAGTTGATGTGTTGCAGGGAAAATTTGTAAGTAATGATGGTGAGTATCAGAAATATAAAAATATGGAAATGATATCGAATGCTCAGAATAATAGGATTACGAGGATGCTCAAATATGGAGAGCGATTAAAGGATAATGAATTCAAAAGACAGATAGAGGATATTATCCAAGTAGGGTTAACTCGATATCAGGATAAATTTATGAACACAGATGAGGATGGTTCGCCATTTGTATTATATGAAAAGTATTCAAGAAGAGATGTCAGCTTATTAATGAATTGCGGCAAAGATTTATCATCCGTTATGTTTGGAATGAAACGTATCCGAGATGATGTATTTATCTTTGTCACATATCATAAAGAAAAGGCTGACGATGAACGAAATTATGTGGACGGCAAGCCGGACTATGCAGATGTTTTTGAGGATAACATGATTTTTAGATGGGATTCTAAGATTGGAATGGGAATGGAAAGTGCTTATATGAAAGAAGTAATGACGGCACCACGAAAACATTTGTTGGTTAAGAAAAGTGATGCGGAATCTAATTTTTATTATATGGGTACTTTTGATATTATAGATACGAAAGAAGCGAGGAAAGAAGATAACAAAGGGAACTTAAAACCAATTAGTAAGGTGACAGCAAAAATGCATCATCCTATAAGGGATGATTTATTATGCTATTTGCAAAGCAGTGTCGAATAAATCTGTAATAGTAGAGTTTTGCTGTAAGTGTGATGAGGACGGAAGAATAATACAAGGGGTACATGAAATGAAAACAATAAGAGTAGTTGCTGCTGTGATTCAACGGCAGAACAATGGTAGAAATGAGATATTTGCAACCCAGAGGGGATATGGAGAATTTGAAGGTGGATGGGAATTCCCCGGTGGAAAGATAGAAGCCGGTGAGACGCCGCAAGCAGCCCTGATTAGGGAAATTAAGGAAGAATTAGATGCAGATATTTTGGTTGGCGATTTACTTGATACTGTAGAATATGATTATCCTAAGTTTCATCTATCAATGGATTGCTTTTGGTGTAAGCTACGGTCAGATCATGTTGAATTAAATGAACATGAAGATGCCAGATGGCTTTCGAGAGAAGAACTGGATTCTGTTGATTGGCTGCCGGCGGATATTACATTAGTGGAGCGGATAGGTCAGAACATATAAAGTGTATGACATTTTCAATAAACAAAGGCAAAAATATGAACCAAATAAAAAATAATATAAAGAAAATAATAATAGGAATCATAGCGTGTGTTCTGATTTATATAGTTGCTAATGTAATAGCAATATGCAACTATAGCAAGGAATACAGTGAGAAAATGAGTGATGTGGCCATTGTATTGGGAGCAGAATGTTCAAATGATGAAGTTTCCGAAGTATATAAACAACGGCTAAATCATGCTATGGATTTGTATAATAGTGGAAAAGTAAAAGTTATTATTACAACCGGTGGAATTGGAGAAGAAAACTCTATTGCTGATGCAACTGTGGCTAAAAATTATCTAATTCAATGTGGAGTGCCGGAAGAGGTAGTGTTGGAAGAAACAACATCAACAATTACACAGGAAAATTTAGAAAATGCAAAGGAATTGATGGATTGCAGAAATCTTAAATCGGCATTGATTGTAAGTGATCCGTTACATATGAAGAGGGCAATGCTGCTTTCGGAGGATGTTGGTATTGATTCGTTGCCTTCGTCAACTGACACAAGTGCATATAAAACACTAAAAACAAAGATTCCTTTTGTGGCAAGAGAGACATTCTTTTATATAGGATATAAATGGTATAGGGTTTTTATTAAGTAGAATAAATTTTAAAAAGCAAATTCCTCAATAGATAATGATAAAATATATGATATATCTGTTAAAATATCCACATAAAGAATGTTAGGAAAAGAATAATGATTTAATAAATTGAAAGTTATGGACGGAAAGAGTTATTGTGCATGATTTCAACGTATAGTATAATGATTCATGTAGTAATTATTCGGGAAATGGAGGTTACATAAAAGAGGAGGTAATCATGAGAATGCGAGATAACAACTCGGTGCAGTGTTAATATTGACAGCAAGTTGTACCGAGGTTAATAGAATTAATTGTATTGCTGTCACATGTTGCACCGAACAAATAATAATTATTAATTTATTTGAAAAGGAGCAGATATGAATACAGATAGAATAAATGAATTAAAAAAAGAGTGGGAAGCTGAGGAAAAGATAGCGCATATACATGGATGGGACTTTTCACACATTTATGGTAGATATGATGTGGAGGAGGATTTGCCGTGGGATTACAAAGAGATAATTGATGAATATCGTACGGATGATATGAAATTGTTGGACTTTGATACAGGTGGTGGTGAGTTTCTTTTGTCTCTGGGGCATCCAAATGGAAATACAGCGGCTACGGAGGGATTTCCACCTAATGTAGAATTGTGTGAGAAACGGTTATTACCACAGGGGATTGATTTCAGACAATGCAATGATGAGTCAAGGATTCCTTTTGCGGACAACTCTTTTGATATATTGATAAACAGACATGGAAGATTTGACCCGGAAGAGGTAGGAAGAATTCTCAAACCGCAGGGATTATTCATTACTCAGCAGGTAGGAGGAAAAAATGACAGAGACCTTGTACGGATGGTTTTGCCAAATGTACCTCAGCCCTTTCCTGAACTGGAACTATCGATTCAGAAAAAGAAGTTCGAAAAAACAGGATTTGAGATAATCTGTGCGGATGAGGTCTTTAGGCCAATTCGGTTCTATGACATCGGAGCATTTGTATGGTTTGCTCATATTATAGAATGGGAATTCCCGGGATTTTCGGTTGAAAAATGTTTGGATAAGCTTTTGGAGATGCAGGAGATTCTTGATAAGAATGGAATGGTGGAAGGAACCATCCATAGATATCTTATAGCAGCACGAAAGCAGAAGGGATGATGTTATGTGGTAGTCTTAGGAAGGAATACCTTGAAGGGAGTAAAACCGGAAGATAACAGTAACAGATATTCCACAAAATGTAAAAAATGATAGTAAGAAGAAAATAGAGAAAAGTCAAAGACCTGCCGGGAATCTGTAGTAACACAGCTTCCCGGCAGGTGTTTTATAAGCATTATTCGCTTCTTCGCCCCCCCCATTTTCCTAATCAATACAATCCCCAATGGCTTCAAAAGAACCAATCCCCCACCTATTCCAAACCAATGCTTGTTTTCAAAAAATGTCATGGCAAATTAAAATAGACACAGCAGACATAGCTGTTATATAATACCTGAAAACCCTTTAAATACGCGATGTAAAACAATTTTGACACGAAAAAGCCCCCTTGTAAAAAAGGTTGGATAGACATTGGTGATGTCATATGGAAAGATGTTCCTGAAAGGAGAAATACAAATATGGAAATTGGAAAAAAACTGAAGGATGCCCGGATGAGAACTGGATTTACCCAGGAAGCAGTTGCAGAAAAAATTAATGTGTCCAGACAGACAATTTCAAATTGGGAAAATGAAAAATTCTATCCGGATATTATCAGCGTCATTGAGTTAAGTAACCTTTATTCCATAAGTCTTGATGATTTATTGAAAGGAGACAAGAAAATGATGGAACATCTGGAAGAAAGTACAAATGTTGTCAAAAGCAATCAGAAATTAATCGGGGCAGTTATACTTAACATTATTACATTTATTTTACTGGTTACGTTAAGTATATTTTTGCAGGATAAAATGTACTATCTGATTGTGGTATTTTGTCTGGCGATTATCAGTGCATCGGTGTTGCTTTATCAGATTATTAAGCGTATCTAAGGAGGAATTTATTATGAAGTGGAATATTGTTTTGGCAGTTATATTTGGTGCAATCGCACTTGTGGGTGGTATAGAAGCCGTTTATCAAGTTTACAAATTAACCGAGGCCGATGCAAGTGCCCGCGGATTAAAACATCCGAAATTATGGGGCTTACTTGCAGCCAATGGAAATAATTCAAGTGGACTTTTGTTATATCTCATTGGAAGAAGAAAATATCCGATTAAAACCATAGACAACAACCAACTGCTTATGATGGATAAAAGGAAAAAATCAGTGGGAGTCGGTTTGGTATTTATAGCATTTGGAACTATCGGATTTATCTTATGTTTATTTAACTCAGGGATTCTTTAAATTCAAGAAAACACAAAAAGCTGTAAAATTTCACGTTGGAATTTTATAGCTTTTTTAATATAATAGATGTGTTAATTTTTAAAAAATATTTTGTAGTTATCAACATTTTAACACAGTGGGTAATGCGGAACGTTTTCCCTTTTCAATATGTGCAAAGTGAATATAGATATATCATATTAAATTTTGCACAATTGATATTGGTCACTGAGCGTTTTGCCCCTACTATATGAAAAGGAGAAAAACATATGCCATTTATTAATTCAAAAATCAGTGTAGCAGTAACAAATGAACAGGAGCAGGAAATCAAATCAAGATTGGGTCAGGCAATCACAACCATTCCGGGCAAGTCAGAAAGCTGGCTCATGGTAGGTTTTGAGCCGGAATATAAGTTGTACTTCCGTGGCTCTAATGACCAGCCGATGGCAATGGTGGAGGTCAGCGTTTACGGTAGTGAGAATCCATCTGCTTTTTCTAAACTGACCGGTGAGATTTGTACCATTTTAAATGATGTTCTTGGAATTGCACCTGACCATGTCTATGTGAAGTATCAGGCCGTGGCAAACTGGGGCTGGAACGGAGATAATTTCTAGAGCTTTATGCAGATGTTAAATTGATTTTTCGGAGAAAACCACATGGATGAAGAGATATACATAATTACAAGAATAGATGAAGATGATTATGGCTGCGAGGCGCGACCGGATGATTATGTTCCCATGGTCAGAGTGTCGTTATGCAGCTTAGAACCGGATTTGTATGGGAATAAAAGGGAACTTACGGTTATGATGGAGGATTCCCTGATGTATGCAAGGAATCTGGATGAAGGAAATCATACCGTTATTGGTATGGATGGTGGCTTGTATCCTCCGGGTATGGTAATACCTGATGGAGATTTAGAGGATATGACACAGATTAACCGGCAGAAGGAATGTATGGACGCTTACTTTGATGCAGTAGATGAGATGGGGTTATAAATCAAGGCTACAACAAAGGAAGAAGGAACAAAAGAAATGAAGAATCAAACAAAAGAAATGGACATGCTAAACGGAGGTTTGTCAGGTAAGCTGATTTTATTTGCCATCCCCCTTGCATTCAGCAGTATTTTGCAGCAGCTTTTTAATTCGGCAGATGTGGCAGTTGTGGGACGGTTTGCCGGTTCCAAGGCGCTGGCAGCAGTGGGAAGCTGTGTGGCATTGGTTGGCATTTTCGTGAACCTGATTGTGGGATTATCCGTAGGACCCAATGCGGCACTGGCAAATCTCATTGGACAGAATAAAAGGGATCAGATCAGCAAAATGTTACATACCATACTTACCTTTGGCGTGATACTCGGTATGATTCTCATGGGACTTGGTATGCTTTTTGCACGACCGATTCTGGAAGTATCCGGAACTCCGGATACGGTTATGAAGGAAGCGTTATTATATATCCGCATTTACTTTTTGGGAATTCCTTTTATGACGGTATATAATTTTGGCGCAGCCATATTAAGAAGCTATGGGGATACAAGAAGACCGCTATATTATCTGATCGTGTCAGGTACGATTAATGTAATATTGAATTTGGTTCTTGTGATTAAGTTTCATCTTGGTGTAGCCGGGGTGGCAATTGCAACGGTAATTGCAAATATTGTCAGCACCTTATTATTGATGATTTGTCTGTGTCGGAAGCAGGATGAATTCCGTTTTTCTTTTTCTAAGATGGGAATGGAAGGACAGTATTTAAGAAAGGTTTTGATGATTGGAATTCCTGCCGGAATACAGGGCGCTATCTTTTCCGTATCTAACGTATTTATTCAAAAGGGTATTAATTCCTTTGGGGAGGATGCCATTGCTGGTTCTTCTCTGGCACTGAACTTTGAGTATTTTACATATGATATTGCGGCAGCATTTGCACAGGCGGCAGTTACCTTTACCAGTCAGAATTACGGTGCGGGGAATTTAAAACGTTGTAAGAAAATCTTCTGGCGCTGTATGTTGTTTGGTATGGTATTTACGGAAATCCTAAGTGGCGTATTCCTGATATGGGATGATTTTTTTGTTAGTATTTATACCATTAGTGAGGCAGTTGCATTTTACGGACTGATCAGACTTCATCATGTTTGCTCCTTGGAGGGGTTAACAGCCATGTATGAGGTGGAAAGTGCAGCCCTTCGTGGAATGGGAAAATCATTGGCACCGTCCATCATTACGATTATCGGAACGGTTGTATTCCGGATTATCTGGTTGGGAACCATATTCCGGCTGGTTTCTACCTATGAAATGTTAATGAATGTGTATGTTGCTTCATGGGTATTTACGGGAGTTGCAATATTGGTTGTATATATTTATGAATTAAAAAAGGCGGAAAAACGATTTGATGGTATAAAAAATGTTGGATAGGCCGGGGAGGCTGCCGGTCATGATCCGGATGGGGGCATCCGGTAATGAAGGAATGAAAATGGGGGGAAGGTATGAGGTTGACAAGACAACAACAGGAGATGGTAAAAGAACTTGCGAATAAGGTGGAAGAACGTTATCAGACAGAATCGGATGTACGGACGGGTTCGTATCCGGAGGAGATTCAGGAGTGCCTGAAAATCAAGACCGAATATAGGGGCACAGATGAATTAGATACTGCGTTGGGGAAAAGATTGTCAGATTATTTAGGACAACCGGATGCGATTCCTTCAGATTTTTTTAAGAGTGTCATGCCGGATATGGAAGGATGGATTCCTGATTATCTGTTGGATGATTTCTATTGCAGTGTAGATGCTGTGAATAAATGGCAAATAGACAGATCTTTGTTTCGACGTTCTTCCAGAACAAAAAGATACAGGGTATATATACCCCATATGTTTTCCATATTACATGAGTACCATAAGATGGGTATGTACGGAACCGATATTGTCTCTCTTTTACAGGGAACGGCATCAGAGGAGATTGTGCAGATATACCGTTATTACCAATCCGGTATATGTAAGTTTGGTATGTCAAGATATTGGATTCAGGCAGAATTAGACCGTGGTAATACTGCGTTGGTAACAATTCTTAAAGATATTTTGTTAGAAGAAAATGCTGCAAATCTTTTAAGTAATGAAATGATTTCCGGCATTGTTCAGAGTGAATGTCATGAATTATATGAAGCATTGGGACAATTGTTGCTGACAGCACGGCTACAGGAGGGCTTACGTCAGGTAATATGTCAGAATATGGATTCCGGAACTTTGGATGCCTTTTTATATCTGTTTGATATTGTGGTAAGGGAGGATTTGTTACGTTATTCTTCCGTGCTTCGTACTGTAGGAACCTGGACCGGTTTATTAGGAGAGGAAGAAGGGAAGTTAGAGCGTATCGGTAAAAAACAGATTGCATTGATTGCACAGTATCTGAGCAATGAGGATGCCAGAACAAAAGCCTTACAAAGTGAGGATTCCATGCAGATTTATCTGGCTTTATGGAGTTATGGTGTTCAGGAGATTGGTACCGCCTGCGAGGTGATGGAAGAGCTTATCATGAAGGGCACCGGACATCAACGGTTGGTTGGATGCTATTACATGAATGTGATGAGATTCAACCGGACTTATGTGCATCAGATTACAAAGCAGGTTGTAAGACATTTTCATCATGAAACGGATACCATGGCGGTAGTTATTCATGGTTTTATGCCGGAGTACATGTCCTATGCAGATAAGATTGCAATGCGTAAGGAACTTAGGGAGAATGATTATAATTCGGAGGGAATGGAACGGCACTATGCTCAGGTGGAGGAATATTTTGCCGATGGGAAGGAATGTCAGGAGTTTTATAATATCTTGTGGGAAATGCTAGGGCTGGTCTTAAAGAAATCCATTGATATCTGTCCCTGTGTTTTCCCATGGAATAAAGCATCCTTGCAGCGGACGGATATTATCTGTCGTCTTGCAATCATTGCAAGTGCATTACGGGATGAGGAGAAAATAACTCAAATAGCAAAGCTTCTTCCGAAAATATCAGCAGACAGCTATAATCGTACTTCTGTTATGCTGTTGACTTTAGTTCCCCCTTATGATGCTGCTCAGCGGGAACTGTTAATCGGCTGTGTGGGTGACCGCAGTGACACCGGATTTATTGCAGGTAGGATTGCTTCTCATATGGAGCTGTTGCAAAAGGATTACCTTCAATTGGAGGAAATGCTCAAATATAAAAACGGGGAAATCCGGAAGACAGTGCTGTCTATTTTGTATCAGATGCCGGACGAGCCGCTTTATGATTGTATCAACCGGCTATTATCTGATAAAAAAGAAGAAAAAAGGACAGCAGGACTGGATTTGCTTTTGCGGTTACAAAATGATTTGGCTCGACAGGTGTTGTTTGAAAAGAGCGTTTTACTTCTGGAACTGTTAAAATCGCCTACAACAAAAGAGGAGATTATGATCCGACAGCTGCAAAAGGTTGTGGTGACAGGAGATACAAAAGAAAATGGTTATGGTCTGTATGATATAAATGCAGAATATGTTCCGGAATTTGATGAGGAATTTCTAGAAGAATGTAATGCTCTATATAAAGATTTGTTTGCAGATGAGACAAGACTGAATGGAGTGCCGGAGATTCTTACAAAATTGGATGCTCTGATAGAGGAGCATAAGTATGATGAGTTTGAAACGGAGTGGGGAGCTGTCTATATATTGACAGATTCCATTAGAGGTTTATGCAGTGATTACAGAAAAACGATTCCTATGGAAGAATTATGGGAAGATTTTTATCAGCGGGAAATCGGGGATTGTGAGACCTGTCTGTTGCTGTACCTGTATATATGTGTTTTAAAAGGGGATGAACCTCACTTTGAGGAATACGGTGAGCCTTTTGTAGAGGAATTGTACGGAAAAATCTTTTTACAGCCACTTTCCATGGTTTGGATTCGGGAGGCGTATGCAGTGATCAGGGCATTGAATAAAAAGCATCGGGATTCCCTGTTATTACAGAAATGTTCTGTGTCTGTGGCAAATAAATTGTTACATCTTGAAAAGCCTTTAATTTGCAGTTGGAAAAGCGGGAAGAAAAAGGATGAAAACGGAAATGACCGGCAGTTAAAAAGAAGCATCCTGACCTATGCTCCGATTCAGATTTTCACGGTACCCTTAGGGATGAGTGACAGTCAGGCGTTATTTGATAAAATATTTTCCTATCAGTATGAATTGGCAAGCCGCCATGGCTTTTGCCTTCCCGGAGATAGTGAGAAGAGAGGATACGCGTCAAAGAGTGCCGGTAGTATGGCATTTCCTTCTATGGAGTACTATATTACCGCGTGTGTAAAGGGAATGATTTCCATGGATTATCTGTACAAAATACTGTTTGAGGAATCCGGACGGAATGATACCATGAGGCATTTATCCTGTATCGTTTGTTTTTACCGGGAGCGTAATGACAGTATACAGAGCCGTAAGAGGCATGCTCCGTGGGTGGATCGTTACAGAAGGGATATCGTAGAACGGTTACTCGGTCATCCAATACAGGAGACCTTTTCCCAAGAAGATGAGGAACGGCTGCAGCTTGCCATGAAGCTGTATCAGGATTTTTCCGGATTAATGATAGAGGCGGAATTGACAAGAGGTGACGGGGAAACAGAATTTTCGAGAAACATTTATGGAGTTGGAAGGATTTTTGGCGTCTCAAATTTTGTTAGGATTTTATGTGCCCTTGGAACGGAGGCTTTAGAACGTAGTTCCTATTTTGATTCTTTTTGGAGCACGGAAGAGGGTGTTACAAAAAAACGGAGCCTATGTCATATGCTGCAGGTATGTATTCCGGATTATCATGATGATGCCAAAGGATTGCAGGAGCATTTACAAGGTACGGATATAAAAGAAAGCCGGTTGGTTGAAGCGGCATTTTATGCTCCGGAATGGATTCCGTTGGTAGGAGATTACCTTGGATGGGATGGCTTTGTATCCGGCTGTTATTATTTTATGGCACATATGAAGGAACGTTTTGATGACAAACGGAAGGCAATGATTGCCAGATATACGCCAATTGAAATATCAGATTTAAATGACGGTGCCTTTGATGTAAATTGGTTCAAACAGGTATATTGTCAGTTAGGGGAATCGCATTTCCGTATGCTCTATGATGGAGCAAAGTATATTTCCGATGGTGCAAAGCATACCCGTGCAAGAAAGTATGCAGATGCAGCTTTGAATCAGTACGAGCTTAAGGACATGGAACGGGAAATTACCGCAAAACGGAATAAAGATCTGGTGATGGCATATGGTCTGGTTCCCATTCAGGGAGAGAAGGATGTTCAAAATCGTTATTTATTCCTTCACGAATTTAAAAAAGAAAGCAAACAGTACGGTGCACAGCGCAGGGCAAGTGAGAGCCGGGCTGTTGACCTTGCATTGCAGAATTTGTCTGTGAATGCAGGATATCAGGACGTAACCAGATTGATTCTGCAAATGGAGCGTTTGGTATATGAAGAACGGAAGGGACAGTTTGAACCATATCAGATAGAGGATATAGCCGTGTGGCTTTCTGTAGGAGAAAACGGTACATGTGAGCTATGCTGTGAAAAATCAGGCAAGCGTTTGAAAACGGTTCCCGCAAAATACAAAAAGAATGAATATGTAGTGGGATTAAATGAAAGCAAAAAACAACTAACGGAGCAATACCGGCGGACAAAGACTATGTTTGAAGATGCTATGGAAAAAGAAAGTCCTTTTACCTTTGGTGAATTAAAATGTCTAATTTATCATCCGGTAATAGCACAGATTGTTTCAAAGCTCGTTGTTCGGACGGATTATGTTATGGGCTTTATACGGGAGAACGGTCTGCTCCCTGTGGAACAGGGAAAACAGGTCGTGGAGATTTCAGATGATACCCTTGTAAGAGTGGCACATCCGTATCATCTGTATCGGACAGGAAACTGGCATGCCTATCAGCAATATATATTTGAACAGCAGATGATCCAACCGTTTAAACAGGTATTCCGGGAACTGTATGTGAAGACGGAAGAGGAAAGCAATATGTTTCATTCTCTTCGTTATGCAGGAAACCAGATTCAGCCGGCAAGAACCGTTGGATGCCTCAAATCAAGACATTGGGTGGCTGATGTGGAAGCAGGTCTGCAAAAGGTGTATTACAAAGAGAATATCGTGGCACAGATTTATGCATTGGCTGATTGGTTTTCACCGGCAGATATTGAATCTCCAACATTGGAATGGGTTGTGTTTACAGACCGAAGAACCGGGGAGGAACTGCGGATAAAGGAGATTCCGGATGTGATTTTTTCGGAAGTAATGCGGGATGTGGATATGGCAGTCAGTGTTGCTCATGCCGGTGGCGTAGACCCGGAAAGCTCTCATTCAACCATCGAGATGCGGAAGATAATTGCAGAGTTTACATTAAAGATGTTTAAGCTTTGCAATGTACAGTTTACAGATCATCATGCGATCGTTTCCGGCAGGCTTGCAAATTACCGGATTCATCTTGGCAGTGGCGTGGTTCATCAGGAACATGGACCAATGATTCAGGTACTTCCGGTACATTCCCAAAGAAGAGGACGGATTTTCCTTCCTTTTGTGGATGAGGATCCAAAGACAGCGGAGATTATAACTAAAATCCTGTTCTTTGCTCAGGATGAAAAGATAAAAGATCCACTCATTTTAAGCCAGATTGGATAACATATAAATTTATAGAAAAGAAAATGTCAACCTATAAAAATATAAAGGTTGACATTTCTTTTTTGTAAGGCTATAATTGCTAAGAATTGCAAATGAGCGATATCGGGAATTAGGAAAAATGAAAGGAAACGGCTATGGATATTCAACAGTTGGCAAAGGAAATTATAGCTGGAAAAAGGTTAACCGGGAAAGACGATTTATCCTTTTTTGAAACAGCGGATTTAGAGCAGCTGGCAGAGGGTGCCAATGCAATCCGGGAAGCTTTGTGCAGCAATCATGTAGATTTATGTACCATTATCAATGGCAGAGGCGGAAGATGCAGTGAGAATTGTAAGTTTTGTGCCCAGTCGGCACATAATCATACCGGATGTGAGGAGCATGGTATGTTATCTCCGGAGGTTGTGTTAGAGGATTGTAAAAAAAGAGAAGCCGCAGGAGTACATGCGTATTCCATTGTAACGGCAGGAAGAACAGTAGAAGGAAAAGAATTAGATGTTTTGGTAGATACCTATGCCCTTCTTCATAAAGAATGTAAAGTGCGGTTATGTGCTTCCCATGGTTTGATCAGTGAGGATGCATTTAAACGGTTAAAGGAAGCAGGCGTTACGATGTATCATGCGAATATTGAAACATCAGAACGTAATTTCCCGAATATTTGTACCACACATAATTATGCAGATAAGATTCGAGAGATTAAGCTGGCAAAAGCTGCCGGTATGACAGTTTGTTCCGGAGGAATTATCGGAATGGGTGAGACATGGCAGGACAGAATCGACATGGCTGTTTCTTTGGCTGAATTAGAGATTGAATCCATACCGATTAATGCACTGATTCCGGTAAAGGGAACTCCTTTAGGAGATTTGGAGCCATTAACGGAGGATGAGATTATCAGAACCGTTGCAATGTTCCGGTTCCTGAATCCTACAGCATATATTCGTATGGCAGCGGGACGGAACTACTTTGCAGACGGAGGAAGACGGCTGTTTGAATCCGGTGTCAATGCAACCATTACAGGAGATATGTTGACCACGGTAGGTAACAATACACAGCAGGATAAAGAAATGTTAACATCAATGGGATTTGATTTGGAGGTAGCGATATGAGTATGGTAAAAGAACAAAAGGGATATGAAGAAACAATGACTGCAGATATGAAAAATGGTCAGAAAATAACAACAAAGACACTTGCGTTAATTGCTGTAATGACGGCAGTTACCTGTGTGTTGGCACCATTGTCTATACCAATCGGACCGGTACCGATTTCCCTTACCAATTTGGCAATTTATTTTGCTCTTTATATATTAGGTACTAAAAAGGGAACGATTAGTTATATTGTATATCTTGCACTTGGTTTGGTTGGTCTTCCTGTATTTTCCGGATTTACCGCAGGCGCCGGAAAGTTATTCGGACCAACCGGTGGATATTTGATTGGATTTATTCCAATGGCGCTGCTTGCAGGCTTCTTTATCGATAAATTCAAAGGTAAATTTGTGTATGGCATGATCGGTATGGTTTTGGGAACTGCAATCTGTTATCTGTTCGGAACGGTATGGCTGGCATATCAGGCTCACATGGACTTTAGAGCAGCATTATTTGCAGGTGTTATTCCGTTTATTCCGGGAGATTTGATTAAGATGGTATTTGCAGGTATTATGGGTCCTCAGATCCGTAAGGCTTTGAATAAAGCAGGATTTTAAGAAATATATATGTTCATAGGTTTTATGGAAGAGGTCATATGAAAATATGGCCTTTTCTAATACATAGCTTTTCAGTAGTTTTATGTTTACAGATGTTTTGAAATTATGTATAATTTTAAGGTATATGCAGAAAACTTTCTATTATATAAGGGTTATAGAATGTTTCTGCCGACGAAAGGTATTTCGTATCAGAATGAGATACGGGAATATTAACTTTGGTAAAATTTAGTAAAGATGAGGAATACAAATGAAAATAATTGATATTTTAAACAAAAAGGAAATGTCTTTATCCTTTGAGGTATTTCCGCCCAAAAAAGAAACCTCTTTTGAGAGTGTACGAGTTGCAACAGAGGAGATTGCAGCATTAAAGCCATCCTTTATGAGCGTTACATACGGCGCCGGTGGCGGAACCAGTGATTATACTTTAGCGGTAGCGGAGAATATCAAAGAGAAGTATGATGTTCCTATGCTGGCTCATTTAACCTGTGTGTCATCTGACCGTGCAACTATTCGCAAACAGATTCAGAAAATGGAAGACCGTGGAATTAACAATGTTATGGCACTTAGAGGAGACCTGACTCCGGAATTGGAAAAATTAGGACGGGATAACTGGGAATTCCATTACGCCATTGAATTAATTGAAGAATTAAAAAACGGTCATGATTTTTGTATCGGAGCAGCCTGTTATCCGGAGGTGCATCCGGAAAGCCGGAATCAGAAGGAAGATATCCTGCACATTAAGGAAAAAGTGGATGCAGGTGCGGATTTCCTGACGACACAGATGGTGTTTGATAATAATTTGTTTTTTAACTTCTTGTATAAAGTAAGAGAAGCGGGCATTACAGTTCCTGTGATTCCGGGAATTATGCCGATTACCAACGCCAATCAGGTGGACAGGGCAATTAAATTATCCGGTGCTTTCATGCCACAGCGTTTCCGCGCTATGGTTGATAAGTTTGGTTCGAATCCGGAAGCAATGAAACAGGCAGGTATTGCATATGCTACAGATCAGATTATTGATTTGTATGCAAACGGAATTACCAATGTTCATGTTTATTCTATGAATAAGCCTGAGATTGCAAAAGGAATTTGGGACAATCTGTCCAGCATTTTAGGCCATGAATTTGATGCTTAACATGCTTTTCCTGTAAAAGTTAAGAAGAATCAAGAAGATTCATGCTGATTGACGGATATAAAAGATAGATAGAAAGGACGATGTGATTATGAATCAGGGCAATGTCGTCTTTGTCAAAAATTATGATGGAAATGATACCGCTGTGTTTCCTGTTAACAAACGGGAAATATGGCGTTATTCCGGTTATACGGGATTTCAAAAAAATATAGACGAGAATATGGAACGGTTGTTAGATGAGGTGATTGCTGAACTGAATCATCATTTTCAGTTCAAGGTGTGCTATCGCAGGATGCCATTGGAATGGAAGGGGGATTGTCCCGTCCTGCCATTTTCTTATGAGTCAAAGGATCTGGCAAAATGTCTGAGGGGAAGCAGCGAGATTATTTTATTTGCGGCTACCATCGGCTTGGATATTGACAGAAAGATTGCCCGGTATGAACGATTTTCTCCCGCAAAGGCACTGTTAATTCATGCCTACGGAGCGGAACGGATCGAGAGTCTGTGTGATGGTTTTTGCAAGGATATTCAGACTGAGATTGCCAATGAGGAATTGAGTTGTACCAATCGTTTTTCGCCGGGATATGGGGATCTGCCTTTAGAGGCACAAAGAGATTTCTTTAGTTTGTTGGATTGCAACCGGAAAATCGGTGTGTCATTGAATGAAAGCCTTTTAATGTCGCCCACGAAATCCGTAACGGCAATCTTTGGAATCGGTGCGTGTGTAGGTGGACATATGAATGGTCACAAATGTAATACCTGTAACAATAAAGACTGTGAATATAGAAATGAACAGAAGGTCTGATGGGTTTGGAAGCTGTATGGAAAGGAAACGAGAATGAACATATTAGAATATATGAAAGATAATTTAATCTATCTGGATGGAGGAATGGGAACATTGCTTCAGGAACAGGGGCTTTTGCCGGGAGAATTGCCGGAACGATGGAACCTGTCCCATGCAGATGTAATTGTGAATATACAAAAGGCTTATTATGATGCCGGAAGTAACATAGTATGTACGAATACCTTCGGTGCCAATTGTCTTAAGTTTCCGGAAGAGGAATTGACTTCTATTATTCAGGCTGCCGTTGCCAATGCAAAAAAAGCCAGAGAGTTAAGTGTTGGACAACAGGAAAAATTTGTGGCATTAGACATTGGACCAATCGGAAAGCTGTTAAAACCCTATGGTGATTTTGAATTTGAAGATGCGGTAGCGGTTTACAGTAAGACGGTAGAAATCGGTGTTGCCTGTGGCGTGGATTTGATTTTTATTGAAACTATGAATGACAGCTATGATACAAAGGCAGCTTTACTTGCTGCAAAAGAGCATAGCAGTGTTCCGGTATTTGTATCCAATGCTTATGGTGAGGATGGAAAGCTTATGACGGGAGCCAGTCCTGCAGCCATGGTTGCCATGTTAGAGGGTATGCATGCAGATGCCATTGGTGCCAATTGCTCATTGGGACCAAAACAGTTAAAAGGCGTTGTAGAGGAATATCTTGCCTATGCATCGGTTCCGGTTTTGTTAAAGCCCAATGCGGGACTGCCAAGAAGTGAAGGTGGTAAAACAGTTTACGATGTATTTCCGGATGAGTTTTCCGATGATGTGGCAGAGTATGTACGGTCGGGAATCCGAATTGCCGGTGGCTGCTGCGGAACGACACCGGACTATATTCGGGCGACGGTAGAAAAGACAAAATCCATTCCACCGAAAGAAGTGGTTCCTAAAAACAGGACGATGGTAAGCTCCTATACTCATGTTGTGGAATTTAAGGATTCTCCGATTCTGATCGGAGAGAGAATTAATCCAACCGGAAAGAAAAAGTTTAAAGAAGCATTACGAAATCAGGATATTGATTATATATTAGGGGAAGGTCTGACCCAGCAGGAAAAGGGTGCTCATATATTGGATGTAAATGTTGGATTACCTGAAATTGACGAGGTTGAAATGATTAAGAAAGTAGGCTTCGAATTACAGGCCATCATTGACCTGCCATTACAGATTGATACCACAGATGTAGTGGCAATGGAAGCGGCACTTCGCCAGTATAACGGTAAGGCTATGATTAATTCTGTAAACGGAAAAGAAGAGGTTATGAGTGAAATCTTTCCGTTGGTACAAAAGTATGGTGGTCTGGTCGTCTGCCTTACTTTAGATGAGGACGGAATTCCGGATAATGCCCCAAAACGTGTTGAGATTGCAAAGAAGATAATTGCCCGGGCAGCGGAATACGGAATAGAGAAAAAGGATTTGATTTTTGATACATTGGCAATGACCGTCAGTGCAGACAGTCAGGCTGCCATTGCTACGTTACAGGCATTGAATGTTATCAAACATGAATTAGGATGTCATACGTCCTTAGGTATTTCCAATATATCATTCGGACTGCCGAATCGTGATATTATTACGGCTGCGTTTTTTACCATTGCATTGGAAAACGGATTATCCGCAGCCATCATGAATCCCAACTCCGCAGAGATGATGAAAAGCTATTATTCATTCAGAGCGTTACATGGCTTAGATGATAATTGTGGGGATTATATCAGTCATATCGGAGACTATGCGGCTGTGGCAACTGCAGGGGAAAAAAAAGCGGTTTCCGGTCAGGGTACCGGAAAGGATGCAGGAGAATTTGCCAGTGAATTACAGCGGGCAATCGTAAAGGGATTAAAGGAACAGGCAGCAGCTCTTACGGTAAGCATGTTAGAGCAGGAAGAACCTCTGAATATTGTAAACACGCATATTATTCCGGCATTGGATATTGTGGGAAAGGGATTTGAAAATAAGACCATGTATCTTCCACAGTTATTAATGAGTGCGGAAGCCTCTCAATGTGCCTTTGAACAAATTAAGAAAAAGATGAGCGAAGGTTCCGGTAATACAGTAAGCCGAGGTAAATTCGTTATTGCAACGGTGCACGGAGATATTCACGATATCGGTAAGAATATTGTGAAGCTGATTCTGGAAAATTACGGCTTTGATGTATATGATCTGGGAAAGGATGTGCCGCCGGAAACGGTTGTTGAGATGACGGTAAATCAGCATGCTCCTTATGTTGGTTTAAGTGCGTTAATGACAACAACGGTTCCTGCAATGGAAGAGACCATTAAGCAGCTTCGAAAGGATGCACCTTGGGCAAAGGTAATTGTAGGCGGTGCAGTATTAACCCAGGAATATGCGGACAGCATTGGCGCAGATTATTATGCCAAGGATGCAATGGCTACTGTTCGTTATGCTATGGGTGAAGCATAAGCAGACCGTAGATTATAATGGCTAACAGTAAAATTTTAACTACAGACAAAAATAATCTGTATAAATGATAGTTCCAATAACCAAGGAATCCTTTTTTGGTCCATTGACCAAGCTGGGTTCCTTTTTCTTCGTTACAGTCGTGGCAGGAGGCAACCAGATTCTCTATCTGATTGACATTTTCTATATGATGCCTCTTTAGAATCCGTTGAGCCTTTTTACTGTTCATGGCCTGTTTGATGGGAATGATATGATCGATGATGACTTCTTCTTCCTTTAACTTACGGTTACAGTACCGGCACCGGTAAGGACCTTCCGTTAACCGGAAGAAGGCTTTTCTGTAATTTGTATTTCTTGCATATTCCTCGTTATAGCCTTTGTAAGGGATGCCCTTTTTATCTAACTTTTTCATCAAGGGCTTTGCATCCCGTTCCGATTCAAAATAAATTCTGAAATAATGGGAGTTTCCCTTTTTTAATTTGTCGGGATGATAACGTCTGATATATTTTTTTCTCTTCTGATAAACATTCACTATATATCGCATAACCGGTTCCTTGTTTCCTATTCAGTAAACTGTCTCTTAAGGTATTAAAGCATATTTTTTCCAAATGTCAACCGACATATTTTGGGATACAGCAAGTTATCTTATCACCAAAGATACAGAAAGGAATCCCATTATTTAATTGACCGGAAAACACTTTCTAAAAAAGCTGCTAATTGGATCATCCGTTGCCGAACAGACGGAAAGAGATATTTGATAAAATTATTAGCAGAGTATTTAAGTGCTTTTATACGGTCTTTTGTGCCGATTGCAAAACGACAATTGATTCGTTCAAACTTATCATCGTATTTATAAATTGCTCGTCTTTTCGCTTCACTTGTTTTATGGTTGGCGTTCATGGATGTATCCCCCTTTTTTAATTAATATATGGATATCATAATGTTCTGTGCCCTACCTGTCAGGTATATAGTTTTCCTCCTATATATCAGAATCGTTATGTAAAAACAGCTTTCGAAAGGCGATGATGGATTCCTGAAAAGGACATCTGCTTCCGTCGGTACTTAATAAGTGCGAAGCACGAATTTAGTACCGCTACGAGAAGCAGACAGTGGGAACGGTCCTTGTAAGGAACCATCATCGCCTTTCGAAAGCGTCCGGGTTAACAATTACCTGACAGTAACGATTACGGAAAAGTGATTGACATATGAATGGAATATGTTATGATATCGGTTGTGATTAAATTACAAATGATGATTGGGTGTCAGAAGATAGACATTATTGTTCTGGTGAAAAGGGAAACAGGTGAAAGACCTGTGCGAACTCGTCACTGTAAGCAACGAATATGAAATCATTAAGAACATTCTTAACCCACTGGAGACGGGAAGGGGATTTCATGTGTCAGTTAATGGAAGTTGTAAGCCAGGAGACCTGCCCAATGATTTGACGATATAAACCACGAGTAATTGGTTTGCTGTTAAGATAAAGATTATTTGCGAAAGGTTTTTCTTTTCGATTTCTTTGTGTGCAATTTTACTTCTGGTGAGTTTTCGTCAGAAGTTTTTTTTAAAAGGAGAGAAAGATGAAGAGAAAAGGAATTGTTTTATGTGCAGGCTTGTTAGCTGTATCTATGTTAGCCGGATGTGGTAATAAGGAACAGACAACAGATACAACAGAAGTTACAACACAGGTAACTGAGTCCGGTGATGAGGCGGTATCCGATCAGGAGGCAGCAGATCATGTGGCAGATTTGATTGATGCCATTTACGTACAGGAAAGAACAGATGACACCGATGCTCAGTGTGAGGAAGCAAAGAAAGCCTGGGATGCATTAACAGATGCCCAGAAGGAATTGGTAGAGGGTGAAAATGCAGATCCGGATTACTTTGGAAGAGATACAGGAGATGCATCTAAGGATGATCCTTTAAACGGTGATGATATTGGTGACAAAGAGCTTTTGGTTGTTAGCTTTGGTACATCCTTTAACGATAGCCGTGTAGCAGATATCGGTGGTATTGAGAAGGCGTTGCAGGATGCTTATCCTGACTGGTCTGTACGTCGTGCATTTACCGCACAGATTATCATCAATCATGTTCAGGCAAGAGATGGAGAAAAGATTGATAACATGGATCAGGCTTTAGAGCGTGCTGTTGCAAACGGCGTAAAAGAACTTGTTGTTCAGCCAACCCATTTGATGCATGGTGCAGAATATGATGAGCTTTGTGAAGCGTTAGATAACTATAAAGATAAGTTTGACAGCATAAAGGTATGTGAACCGCTTCTTGGAGAAGTTGGAGATGACGCAGATGTGATTAATGCTGACAAGGAAGCAACTGCAAAAGCAATTGTAGAGGAAGCAGTAAAGACTGCTAAGTATGATGACATTGATGCAGCGGCAGAGGACGGAACTGCATTTGTATTTATGGGACATGGAACCTCTCATACAGCAAAAATTTCTTATTCTCAGATGCAGACACAGATGGATAAGCTTGGATATAAGAATGTATTTATCGGTACTGTAGAAGGTGAACCGGAAGAAACCGCATGTGAAAATGTAATTGATGCTGTAAAGGAAGCCGGATACAAGAAAGTAATTCTTCGTCCGTTAATGGTAGTTGCCGGAGATCATGCAAACAACGATATGGCTGGGGATGATGATGATTCATGGAAGAGTATGTTTGAAGCTTCCGGTGCATTCGACAGCATTGATACTCAGATCGCAGGTCTTGGTGGTATTCAGGCAATTCAGGATATTTATGTTGCACATACCGGAGAAGGAATTGCAACTATAGATACGGAAGCTGCAAGTGAGTCAAAGGCAGATGAAACATCTGATGCTTTAGAGGATGGAACTTATGTAGTGGAGTTTAATACAGACAGCAGCATGTTCCATGTAAATGAAACAAAGGATGGCAAGGGCGAGTTAACGGTAAAGGATGGAAAGATGACACTTCATATCACCCTTACATCAAAGAACATCGTTAATTTGTTTGTAGGCCTTGCAGAGGATGCACAAAAGGATGGCGCCAAGCTTTTAGAGCCTACAACAGATTCTGTTACATACAGCGATGGAAAAACAGAGGATGTAAATGGATTTGATGTACCGGTTCCTTATTTGGATAAGGACTTTGATCTGGCATTGATCGGAACAAAGGGTAAATGGTATGACCACAAGGTTAGTGTTTCTAATCCTGTAAAGGAAAACTAATTTAAATTTGAATGTAAAATGATGAGTAAAATAATAGATAGAATCGCAAATAAAATATTTTTGTTGATTACAACATTTTTTCTGATTATAAGTATATTTGCTCCGTATCAGACGGTAAATGCAGCTTCCGGTGTTCTTGAGGATGGCAGTTATTCTCTGGATGCTAAGTTGGAAGGCGGAACGGGAAAAGCGACCATAACAACTCCTGTTACTGTAAGGGTGACAGGGGGAAAAATGATTGCAACCATTGAATGGA
This sequence comes from uncultured Lachnospiraceae bacterium, assembly GCA_934294885.1. GTDB lineage: Bacteria > Bacillota > Clostridia > Lachnospirales > Lachnospiraceae > CAG-590. The sequence goes on from CAKRAK010000018.1 coordinate 24,258, forward strand.
GCAGCCCTTATTATGATTATATGATTGTTGATCAAGAAAAGTATTTTCCTGTGAATCATGAGGGGAATTCCATTTTTGAAATTCCCCTTATTGCTGTTAATGAACCAATGGAGGTTGTGGCAGATACAACTGCTATGAGCACATCTCATGAAATTACATATACCATTACCATTTATTATGATGATTCTTCAAAAGAAACATCACAGGAAGCGTATGACGATTCATCCAAACAGGCATCGCAGGAAGCGTATGACGATTCATCCAAACAGGCATCACAGGAAGCGTATGACGATTCTTCCAAACAGACATTACAGAAAAGATCGGTTCCGTGGGAAATGCCCTACGGATATGTAATTGGGGGAACTGTTTTTCTTTTTGGACTGATTATACTTTTGTTATATAAGAAGAAAAGCAAGGCTGTTGCTGCAATATTGATATTGATCTTGTTTTTAGCGATGGGCTGCAGCTTTTATGTTATATATCAAAAGGATGATGGAATGCTTAAGCAGGATGGAGTAAGTGAGGAGACAAAACAGGAAACTGCGAAAGAGATTCCGGAGCAAATCGGAATCCATCTTAAGCATACGAAATCCATGGATTTAAAATATGCGAAAGAATTTTTGGTGGATTACTATATCGATGAAAATGGTACGGAATACAAATTGCTCACCATTGGAGAGGATCGTTTTCTTGTGCTTCCGGCCGAGACAGAGCCATACGAGGATATCCCGGAAGATATTGAGACAGTAAACCAGCCGGAGCAGATATATCTGGTTGCCTCTCCTGTTATGGATATGTTTGTATCTATGGATGCATTGGATACAGTCCGGTTTTCCGCATTGGAGGAAAAATCCTGGTATATTGAATCGGCAAAGAAAGAAATGCAGCAGGGAAATATTTTATATGCAGGAAAGTATTCCGCTCCTGATTATGAACTGATTCTTGATAAGGGCTGTGATTTGACAATCGAGAATACTATGATTTATCATACTCCTGAGGTAAAAGAAAAGCTGGAATCCTTTGGTATCCCTGTTATGGTGGATCGCTCTAGCTATGAAACCGAGCCTCTTGGACGTATGGAATGGGTCAAGCTGTATGGAGCATTGTTAGACAAGGAAGAAACAGCCGAGTCTGTATTCAATGATCAGGCTGAGCAGTATACTTGCCTTGAGAAGGAGAATGCTTCCGGGGACAAACCTACCGTTGCCTTTTTCTATATTTCGGCAAATGGTTCTGTGAAGGTACGAAAAGGAACGGATTATATGGCAAAAATGATAGAGGCTGCCGGTGGTGAATATATCTTCTCTGATTTAAAGGGAGAAGAAGGAAATATGTCATCTACCGTGAATATGCAGTTAGAGGAATTTTATGCCAAGGCAGTGGATGCGGATTATATCATTTATAACAGTACCATTGAAGGAGAATTAAAGGATTTAGAGGATTTACTGAAAAAAAGTGATCTGCTTCGAGATATGAAGGCTGTAAAGAATGGGCATGTTTATTGTACCTCCAACAATTTGTACCAGTCATCCATGGAGATGGGAACGATTACCTCAGACCTTCATAAAATGTTACAGGGTGAAAGTAATTTGACCTATTTGTATCCCCTTCAATAGAAAAGAGGAACTTTGGGTTGTTTTGAAAATGGCTTTTTAAAAAAGACAAGAGGTTGTGGGAATGGAACAGGCTGTAGAAAAAAAGAAAAAAATCAGATATATAACAGGATTCACAGTATTGGTATGCTGTGGGTTCTGTTTTCTTTTGTTAAATATTTGTATCGGAAGTGTAAGGATTTCGGTGCCGGATGTATTTTCAATTTTGCTTGGGGACAATCAGGACAAGGTTCTGACAACCATCGTAATGCAGGTACGGTTTCCCCGTGGAATGGCGGCCTTCATATTAGGTGGCGGACTGGCACTGGCAGGATATTTGTTACAGACTTTTTTTCATAATCCCATTGCAGGACCCTTTGTACTGGGAATCTCTTCCGGTGCAAAAATGATGGTTGCCATAACAATGGTTTTTTCTCTTGGATATGGAATTGTTATCAATTCTTTTTTGTTGATTGGAGCTGCTTTTGTTGGTGCATTGCTTTCCCTTGGCTTTGTAATGTTAATGTCCAGAGCGGTTAAGAAAATGTCCATGTTAATTGTAGCCGGTGTTATGATTGGTTATATCTGTTCCGCTATTACGGACTTTATCGTAACCTTTGCGGATGACGCCAATATTGTAAATCTTCATAACTGGTCTTTGGGAAGCTTTTCCGGTATGACATGGAGTAATGTAGCAGTGATGAGTATTGTGGTATTTTTAAGCTTCGGAATCATTTTCCTGTTATCAAAGCCAATTGGTGCTTATCAGTTAGGGGAAAATTATGCAGAGAATTTGGGGGTAAATGTCCGGCTGTTAAGAACGTTGTTGATCGTCCTTTCCAGTATATTGGCGGCATGTGTAACCGCCTTCGCAGGACCTATTTCTTTTGTGGGAATTGCGGTGCCTCATATTATAAAGCGCATTTTACAGACAACGAAACCGATTTTGCTGATTCCCGCATGCTTTTTGGGAGGCGGCATATTCTGTCTGTTTTGCGATTTATTAAGCCGCACGCTCTTTTCCCCTACAGAAATTTCTGTCAGCAGTATCACCGCATTGTTCGGAGCACCGATTGTATTACTGATTATGATAAAATATAAAAAAGGAGAGACCTGATGGAAACCTATTATTTCAAAACAAGAGGATTGTGTGTTGGATATGATGGTGTACCGATTGTATCTGATGTTGAATTGAATTTAAACCGTGGTCAGATTTTGTCTCTGGTGGGTCCTAACGGAGCCGGGAAAACCACCATTTTAAGAAGCATAATAGGACAGCTTCAATGTATTGCCGGTGTTGTAGAATTAGATGGTCAGAATTTGACTATGGTTGATAGAAAGAAGCTGGCAAAGGAAATGTCGGTTGTACTAACGGATTCTTTAAAAACAGAACTGATGACTGTTGAGGATGTGGTGGAGACCGGAAGATATCCTTACACCGGAAGCTTTGGCGTCTTAGCTGAAAAAGACCATGAGATTGTAGAAACAGTTATGAAACGGATTCAGATCTGGGACTGGAGAAACCGGGATTTTTCCAAAATCAGCGATGGACAGAAGCAGAGAGTGATGTTGGCAAGAGCACTTGCGCAACAACCGGATATTTTAGTGTTGGATGAGCCAACCTCCTATCTGGATATCCGTTATAAGGTGGAATTTTTGTCGATTTTGAAAGAACTTGCAAAGGAAGAGAAGCTTACGGTTATTATGTCTTTGCATGAGGTTGATCTGGCATGTATTGTTTCTGACCGGATTGCCTGCTTCAAAAATGGAATATTAGACCGGTTCGGTAGTCCTGATGATGTATGTAAGCAGGAATATCTGTTAAGCCTTTATGATATTTCTATGGAAAATATTGTCCCGGAATTACAAAAATATGTGAAAGAATATGGACAAACATCCTATAACTGATTAGAATGATAATGATTTTATGAAATCAGTAATAGGATTACTTTAGGAGGTGCTGTAGTATGACGTTTACAGACTATATTAAGCATTATTTTGCTTTTTCCAAGTTGGCTGTTTTCATATTGATATCCTTTGCAGTTGTCATAGCAATACATATCATTTTGATGTTGTTTGCCAAAAGAATGTCGAATCACTTTAAGGTGGAACATCGAAAACAGGGATTCTTAAAGCTTTTTGGAAGAATGACAGAGGAATATTATGAGTTAATGTTTTCCTCTACCAGCATTTTGTTTTTTGTAGGTATCTATTTCCTCATATCCTTTAATTATTTTTCAGTATCCGATGGAGTCTGGCAGTTTTGGCTCAAATATGAGGATTATTTATTGTTAGGATTTATAATAATCAGTATATTTTTTAACAACATTATTGACCGTCACATTGTTCCTTTGCGAAGACTGGATCGGGATACCAAAAGTATTCTGCGCATGACCGGTATGGTTTATATGCTGATTATTTTTGCTTATATTAAATTCATTTATCAGGATGATAATTATAATGTCATTTTAGGGTATTTTCTTACCCTGGTAATTGGACGGTTTGTTTATTTTGACGCATCTATTGAGGAATTTGCCAATTTTACAAGAAGACTGCGGGAGATTTTGCCTTCTCTGGTGCTTGTGTTATTGTCTACAGCGTTACTTTCCTTATATGGATTTAAGACAGAATATCTTCTTCGTTCCAACGGTGTTGTGGTAAGTTTGTTTTTTGCACACTTTTTATGTATAATAGAGATATGCGTGCTTAGTCGGACACGGATATTTGAACGAATAAGCGAAAAAATATTTTCTAAGGATGAAGGTAAATGAAAAAAAATGAGAACAGAATAAATGGCGTGGATGCATTAGACGAAAGTCTGTTAAGTGCCATGGAAGAGTTTGAGCAAATGTATGGGGAAGAAACTGCTTTCATTATGGAAGAGGACGAGAAAGAGGCAGTTTCCGTTGCGGAAGAGGAAAAAAAGCAGACCGCTTTTGATATGGAATCAGAAGTTGGGATGTCAAAGGAGCCTGTAACCAATCAGGAGCCTTCGGAAAATTTGAATTCTTTTACAGAAGAGGGAAGGGATACAGGGATTACTTCCTTTCAGACTGTGGTAAAATCTGACAGAACGGATAGAAGGGAACGAAGAGACCGGTATTCTGCCCGCAAAAAGAAAAAACAGTATCTGACCGTTGCTGTTTGTGTTGTTTTATGTGTATGTGTCGGTGTAACTGCTTTTGTAAAACGAAAATCCATTAAGGGATTCTTTACTTCCAAAGAGGAAACAACAGAGACGGTGGCAAAGGCTGTTACGACGGAGGAGGTTACAACTGCAACAACAGAGGATGAAAATAAAGAGTGGTTTGCGGATGTGCCAAAGTGTGTGCCGGAGATGACAGAGAATACCATTTCTCTTCCATCAGCAGATCTTTCTGTATTTACAACCGCAATGCAGCAGGAGGCAGATGAGGTTCCTGCAGAGGATCGGATTGATCCATGGGCAGAGGTGACACTGTCTTTGGAATCTGTGGAGGGTTCCATTAATCTGACCTCGCCGGGGGTTCCGGAAGAGACACAGCAGTTAACAAGTACCTACATGGTATTGGTGAATGCGGATACCAATGAGATTATTGCGGAAAGAGATTGTGAAAAGGTAGTTCCTCCTGCGTCTATGACGAAGGTTCTTACCGTACTTACTGCAAGAGATTATATCGATGAGGATTCTTTGGATGAGAAATTCACCATTACACCGGAGATGATTAATGAGGCACAGGCCTCCGGATTAAGTGCAGTAGGGTTTCTTGCAGGAGACGAGGTTACGGTACGGGATTTGCTGTACGGAACCATTGTTTGTTCCGGTGCAGATGCGGCTATGGGTCTGGCAGAGTATTGTGCAGGCTCTCAGGAGGCTTTCGTGGAAAAGATGAATGAGAATGTAGAGAAACTGGGTCTGTCGGATACCGCCCATTTTACCAATGTAGTGGGAAAGTATGATGAGAATCTGAATTGTACCATGACGGATATGGCAACCATTCTAAGTGTAGCCATGCAGGATGATTTATTGCGGGATGTTTTGGGAACCAGGATTTATCATACGGATATCAAGTATCCGGATCTGGATATGCCGGATGGATTGGAGATTTCCAACTGGTTTATCCGAAGAATTGAAGATAAAGAAATGAACGGAAAAGTGTTGGGAGCGAAGACCGGTTTTGTGAACCAGTCCGGTTTTTGCTGCGCCAGCTATTATGAAGCAAATGATGGAACCCATTATATTTGTGTTACCGGTAACGCAAACAGTACATGGAGAGCAATCTATGATCATGTAAGTGTTTATCGATCATTTACGAAATAAAATTACCGGAATTAAGAAATTACCCCCATAATATTATTTCCGATGACCTGAAAGCGGAACGAAGAAGCTTGTTTGGGGAATTGTTAAAAAACAATAAGAGAAATGAAGAAAAAAACTGCGTCCTTTGATGCAGTTTTTCTTTGATAGAAATATGTGATGTGGTAAAATAAAAAGTGGAATTGCAGCTTATGGAACGTGGGTTATTTTTTAAGTAAGGGGTGGTTTTATGTTAAAGAATTGGAATCAGGAGCAGATGCCGGAGGATGAGGAATTAGAAGCCAGATTGGAACAGGCAAGGCTTCGTCTTATGGAAAAACAGATGTTGATGAAGGAGAAAAAGCTTCCGGTTGTTGTTTTATTTGAAGGTTGGGGGGCAGCCGGAAAAGGAAGTGTTCTGGGAAAGGTTATTAAGAATCTGGATCCCCGGTTTTTCAAAGTGGAAGCTATGAAAAAACCTTCTAAGGAGGAGAAGAGAAAACCGTTTTTGTACCGGCATTTTATTCGAATTCCGGAGGCAGGTAAGTTTGCATTCTTTGATGGCGGCTGGATGGATGAGGTGACAAAGGATTATCTTCACAGAAAGCTGTCGGAAGAAAAATATAAGAACCGGATTCAAAGCATCCGTCAATTTGAACGTCAGCTAACCGATAACGGGTATCTCGTTATGAAGTTCTTTTTTCATATCAGTGAACAGGAGCAATTGAAACGGTTAAATGGTCTGCAGGAGGATAAAAATACAAAATGGAGAGTCGGCAAGGAGGACATTTGGCAGAATCAGCATTACGAAAAATGTCTGGATGTATATGACCGGTATCTCTTTGATACCAATATGCCGACTGCACCATGGTATCTGATAGATTCCCAGAATAAGAAATGGGCACAGCTGCAGGTTTTGGAAATGCTGGACCGGGGAATTGAGGTTGCCTTAACGAACAGTAAACAGGCAGTTCCGATTTTGCAGAATACATTTCCTATGAATGAAACCGTAAAGCTAAAGGATATTTCCCTAAAGGATAAGACATTGACGGAGGAGGAATACCGGGAGGAATTAAAGGCATGCCAGAAACGTCTCGGAGAGCTTCATAATGAGCTTTATAAGAAAAAAATACCGGTAATTATCGCTTATGAGGGTTGGGATGCGGCCGGAAAGGGCGGTAATATCAAACGAATTGCGGGAGCGTTGGATCCAAGAGGCTATGAAGTGCATCCGATTGCCAGTCCGGAGCCTCATGAGAAAGCCAGACATTATTTGTGGCGGTTTTGGACAAGACTGCCAAAGGACGGTCATATTGCAATTTTTGACCGGACATGGTACGGGCGTGTTATGGTTGAACGTCTGGAGGGCTTTTGCGGTGAGAATGACTGGCAAAGAGCATACAATGAAATGAACGAATTTGAAAAGGAATTATATGACTGGGGTGCGGTTGTAATCAAATTCTGGGTACAGATTGATAAGGATACCCAGTTAGAACGGTTTACAATAAGACAGAATACACCATCTAAACAGTGGAAAATCACAGATGAGGACTGGAGAAATCGGGAAAAATGGGATTTGTATGAGGCTGCAGTAGATGAGATGCTTCAAAAGACCAATACGACCTATGCACCATGGTTTGTATTAGAGTCGAATGACAAAAAGTACGCAAGAATTAAGGCATTAAAAACAGTAATCTCAGAGATTGAAAAACGGTTAAAGTAAGAAACCTTCCCATTAGAAGTCAGATGGGAGGGAAGATAAGGAATATAGTGGTGGGCAGCGGCATAGATTAGAAGTAAGAAGATCCTGCGGTAATAATATGAAAATAAAAAAAGATGAGCTTGCTATTGCGATACTGCTTCCTTTAGCTGTCGGAAGTGTTGCCTCCTATCTGACAAGGGATGGAATGGGTTTGTACGGGTGTATGACGCTTCCTCCTTTGTCTCCGCCCGGCTGGGTTTTTTCTGTTGTGTGGACGGTATTGTACATATTAATGGGAATTGCATCCTATCGGATTTATCGGTTGGGCTTAGAGGATTATGATGTAGGGAAGGCGTTATTTCTTTATCTGATACAGTTAGCTATGAATTTTGTCTGGCCTTTTTTGTTTTTTCACTTTTCTTTATATCTGGTGTCATTTGTCGGGGTGCTGCTTTTAACCTTTGTGGGAATCTATACGGTTTATCTTTTTAAAAAGCTGGATAGGACGGCTGCTTATATGATGATTCCTTATGTCATATGGCTATTGTTTGCCGCATATCTGAATTTTGGGGTTTATTTCTTGAATAAATGATATTTTGAACAAAATAACCTATGCAAAATTAAAGAAATTTGGTACTATATAACTAATTACGTAGTGCCACAGAAGGGGTGTTATGTTATATGCATGATGCCCCTTTGCAATGCCGGCATGGGAAATCATGCTTACATCAACATTGTATATGGTCGGGCAGCAAGCTCCTGCCTGATTACAATCTGTGGAGATTTTGGAGGAAGCAGAATGGAATCGAAAACTGTATTTGTCAGTTACAGTTCAAAAGATAGAATATTGGTAAACCAGATTGTCCGTATTATTGAGAATATGGGAATTTCCTGTTGGAAAGCACCGGAGTGTATTCCCGCGGGCTCCAGCTATGCAAGAGAAATTCCGAAAGCCATTGCGGGTTGTCAGGTTTTTCTTCTTATGCTTTCCGAGACATCCCAGGACTCTATCTGGGTGGAGAAGGAGATTGATAATGCCATTACCAACAGGAAAACGATTATTCCCCTCGCGTTGGATGACAAACCGTTAAGTGATGCTTTTTTATTTTATCTGAATAATGTGCAGATGATTTCATATTACAGTGATTCAAAGGTTGCAATTGAAAGCTTGAAGATACAGTTGAATGATTTGATCATTGGAAACAAATCGGAGGAGAAGGTGCAGGCAGCCCTGACTGAGGAGCCTGTAACAGAGAAAAGGACAAACCGGAAGATGAGTATTGCTCCGGGAAGAGGAAGCATTGTGATTCATAATCAGAAGTCCAATGCATTAAGATTGAATCGGATTCCCGTGGAATGTCAGTATTGTGGATGCAAGCGGTTAGAACCGGTGAATCTGGGTGTATATCGCTGTGTGGACTGCGGCAAGGATAATTATGATGATTTTCAGACAATCCGTAATTATCTGAATAAGGTAGGTTCCGCATCTGCTATGGAGATTGAACGGAATACCGGAGTTCCAAGGAACGTAGTAAAGCATTTCTTCCGGGAAGAATATCTGGAGATTTCAGCCAATTCTGTTGCGGTTCCCTGTGAATTATGCGGGATGCCGATTCGTACCGGCAGATATTGCGAAAAATGCAAAAAAGAGCTTAATTCCAAAGGGAATAAGACTCCAAAAGGTGGTATGCGGGGTTCCTGGTATACCTGATATCAGTAATGACAGATGTTCTATGAATTGGGGTGAGTATTGCGATGGAGAAAATTGTTTGGGTTATCAGTGATAATAAAGCAGAAATGATTACAACACAGCGTATGATTAATTCTACCGGAAGCATGCGTGCAGTTTGTCTGCTTTCCTTTTCTGCTGTCCAGAAGGTAATACAGGAAAATGGAACCGCATCCCGTTTTGCTACCCCATCCTTGATTTTATTGGATTATGAGATGTCCCTGTTAGAGGATTTTACGATATTATATTTTCTTAAAAAACAACAATCTATTGCCAGTGTGCCTCTTTTCTTCATGGCTGCGGAGCGGGATAAGGATATTGACCGCTCCTGTTATGAACGGGGAGCAATGGTTATTCTTACAAAGCCACTTACCCAGACGGAAATTTTACGAATAGAGCGAACTGCATGGCAGCATGAGGTGACAAAAAGCTATGAGAAAATGCTCCAAAAACAGACCAGTGAGCTTCAGGCGGCGAAGGAGATCCGTCAGCTGAATCAAAAACTGAAGGTTCGTAATAAATTACTTTATCAGGTATTCGGACGATATTTTTCGGATCAGGTTGTGGATGTGATTTTGGCTCACTCCGAGGGAAGTGCCATCGGAGGGGAAAAGAGGGAAGTTACGGTTATGATGACGGACTTAAGAGGTTTTACATCCTTAGCGGAGCAATTAACCTCAGAGGCTGTCACAGATCTGCTTAATTTTTATTTCAGCAGTATGGCAGAGGTAATTGATACCTTTCACGGAACCATTATTGAATTTTTGGGAGATGCGGTTCTTGCTGTTTTCGGAGCTCCGGTGTCATCGGAGGTTCACAGCGAAGAGGCAGTTGGTGCAGCAATCGCGATGCAGAATGAGATGGGAAAGGTAAACGATTACTGCCGGGAAAAGGGATATCCTCTTTTGGAGATGGGAATCGGAATTCATAGAGGAGAAGCCTTTGTCGGAAATGTAGGCTCCGAAGAGATGATGAGATATAATGTGATTGGGCGAGTGGTAAATGAATGTTCCCGTATTCAAAGCTACAGCGTAGGAGGACAGGTTCTTGTTTCCGAGGAAGCATTGGAGGCGGTTCATTGCCCGGTTGTGGTTCCCAATAAAATGGATATTAACGCAAAGGGAATCCACCAGCCGGTACGTGTGTGTGAGGTGACCGGAATCGGTGGGGATTATGACTGCAATATAGAAAATGTTGCCTTTGATGTCATGTATCCTTGTGATGACTGGGTAATGTTTAATCTTTATGTTACAGACGGAAAGCATGTAAGAAATGAAAGTGTTGCCGGCAAATTAATACAGGTATCCAAAAAACGGGCGGTTGTGAAATTACTGGATGAAGTTAAAAAAATAGAAGTTTATTCGGATGTTGAGATTTTTGCCGCTACAAAAGAGGGAAAAGCATTATTTACCGGTGTGTATGCAAAGGTGATTGAACGGACAAAGCACAAGCTTACATTACATTTTACCCACACCAATAACAGCTTTGACCAGTTTGCAGACGAGATTTGTATGCACTGATGAAAAGAGGGAAATGATATGGATATTCAGAAATACGGATTTGAACAATTAAATGATACAAAGCTTGTAGAGGGAATTGTTGCAGCCTACTATTCATCCCAGCATTCCATACTGGTAGCCAGAGTTGAGGATCCGCTGATTCATCAGCTGGAGGATAAGAGTCTGGAGGCGGAAGGTATAGGAATTGCAAGAATTTTGCAGATGAATTTTGACTGTCATTATCTGCTTTTGATCTGGAATGTTCAGGAGGAGGTTCGTATGGTTGCTTTTTCCGATGAAAAGAGAGTACGGGCGTATGAATTTATGGATTATATCATTTCTGATTTTGGACTTGTTAAGGGAAATGCGGTTTATGCGGTTGGAAAGGTATCTTCTGTATATCTGAATGTGCAGATGACGGAACTGGATTTAAAGGAAATTACAGAATACCTGTTGTTTATGTGTTATTCTTATTTTGAAGATTGTGACTGGATTTTTGCAGGAGAATACAGTAAAAAACATAAGTTGGAAATTACGGGAATGGATGTTTATAAGAAGAAAAAGATTCCTTGGGCATACGTGAAGACAACGGATGTTGCGTCAGAGGGTCGTATCATAAAACTCCGTTCTCTGGAAAATGAATCAGGCGTTTTGTTGGCGGCAGCACCGGATGTTTATATTATGATTGGCTCCCGTGGAGAGATTTATGATATCAAAAAGGAGAAATTTGAAGATACATATGAAGGTACGGAGGAGGTTTTGGATGTATTCGGGCAGATGTTAGACTTTCTTCCTGAGATTCAACTGATGGATTCGGAAGAATACATTATGTTAGATGATTATGCAAAGATTTGTTACCCGAAGCAGAGTGCAAACATCTATGCAAAGAAAATAGAAAAAAGAACCAAGATATTCCCTGTGCAGGAAGGGCAGGAATATTATCTTGGCCGACCCGGAGATTATATGGCGGTACGAATGGACGATCTGAATGATCTGTATATTATTCAGGCGGATATATTCGGATGTACATATGAAAGGCTATAAGAAAATACAGGTACGAATAGAGATGAACTATGACTAACTTTGATAAAGAGGATAACGTAAATGATTGATTGGGAACATTATCATAATGGAGAAGGTTTTATACCATATTACAAACGAAGATTTAAAAAGGATGTTTTAAGCTTTATAAAATGGATTGTGTTGGCATTTGTAATCGGCTTTGTGGTAGGCGGTGTCAGCAGTTTGTTTTCTTTTGCTTTGTCTTTTGTGACAGATTTTAGGGAGCATAACCAGTGGGTATTTTTTCTGCTTCCGGTTGCCGGTGTTATCATTGTATTTCTGTATCATTGTTTTGGACAGGATGATGGAGGAACCAATCAGGTGTTTTCTACGGTAAGAGCTAAGGATGAGGTGCCTTTTCGTTCCGCACCGTTGATTTTTTTCAGCACAGCTTTAACCCATTTGGTTGGCGGCTCTGCAGGTAGAGAGGGTGCGGCAATCCAGTTAGGCGGCAGTGTCGGTAATCAGATTGGGCGTATCATAAAATTGGATGATGAGGACATGCATGTTGTGGTTATGTGCGGTATGAGTGCAGCCTTTGCAGCATTGTTTGGAACTCCCATGGCAGCGGCTATCTTTGCCATGGAGGTTGTCAGTGTTGGTGTTATGTATTACACGGCATTGATGCCATGTATCATTTCTTCTCTGATTGCAACGGGATTTGCGGCAGGAATTGGAATTCATCCGGAGGTTTTTCATGTAACCGATATACCAAAGCTTGGTTTTGTTACCGGCGGAAAGATGGGTCTGATTGCTTTGGCATGTGCCGGAATCAGCGTTATTTTTTGTGTGTTATTAAAGCAGACAGGCAAACTTTTTCATAAAGAATTGAAAAATCACTATGTACGCGTGCTGGCTGTCAGCGGAGTTATCATATTGATTACTCTGTGCCTTCATACGACAGACTATATGGGTGCGGGGATTGGAATCATTACAAGAGCCATAGAAGAGGGCGAGGTCAATTATTTTGCCTTTTTCTGGAAAATGATATTGACGGTTTTAACAATGAAGGCAGGCTTTAAGGGTGGTGAAATTGTTCCGTCTTTTACCATAGGAGCTGCCCTTGGATGTGAGCTGGGTATATTTCTTGGATTGTCGCCGTCTCTTTGTGCTGCAGCGGGAATGGTTGCCGTATTTTGTGGGGTGACCAATTGTCCGGTTACATCCATATTGATTGCTTTTGAGTTATTTGGATTTGAAGGCGTATCCTATTACCTGATTGCGGTTTCCATCAGCTATGCGGTTTCCGGATACTACAGCCTGTATAAGGATCAAACCATTGTTTATTCTAAATATAAAGCAATGTATGTTAATAAACATACCAGATAGTATGCACCGAAAAACATATCGTTACGTTTGTGGTTTGACCGCCGGATATTAGAAGGAGGAAGATTGTGAATAATCAGATTCAGAGTGTAAAAGAAGAAATAAAAAAAGCTGTTAAAGGAAAAGATATGATAATTGATAAGGTGTTAGCAGCTATGCTGGCGGGGGGACATATCCTGTTAGAGGATATTCCCGGAGTCGGTAAGACAACACTGGCAATGTCTATAGCAAAATCAATGTCATTAAGCTACAAGAGAGTTCAGTTTACACCGGATGTACTACCAAGTGATATCGTTGGATTTTCTATGTATAATCAGGACACCAAACAGTTTGAATATCAGTCCGGTGCGGTATTTTGTAATCTGTTTCTTGCGGATGAGATTAACCGTACTTCTCCAAAAACCCAGTCTGCGCTGTTAGAGGTAATGGAGGAGGGTACGGTAACGGTGGATGGAGAAACCCGTTCATTGCCAACTCCGTTTACTGTAATTGCAACAGAGAATCCGATTGGTTCTTCCGGTACCCAGATGCTGCCGGAGTCCCAGTTAGACCGCTTCTTAATCTGTATTTCCATGGGATATCCTCAGCATGATGCAGCAGTGGACATTTTAAAGGAAAATGCAGGAAGGCCCCTTTCCCGGCTGACCAATGTAATTTCCAATGAGGAATTTATGGAGCTTAGAAAGAAAACAAATGATATGTATGTGCATGATTCGATTTATGATTATATTGTTTCCATTGTAGAAGCAACAAGAGAGCATCCTCTGTTTTCTATGGGAGCAAGTCCGAGAGGAAGTATTGCATTGTTGCGTATGGCAAAGGGAATGGCAACCTTGGATGGTAGGGATTATGTGACACCCGAGGATATCCGGGATGTGCTTACGGATGTATTGGGACATCGAGTAAAACTAAGTACAAAAGCAAGGGCAGAGGGCAAAACCGTTGCAACGGCATTGATGGAGCTGTTTTGTGATATTAAGGTTCCAAGAACCTAGTGCATCGTTTTCGAAATAACGACACCATTCACTTGTCTGCGAATCCGATTGGTATAGCTATTTACGAAAGGATGTACCGGAATTTGTATTCAGAGATTTATTTATGTGAAAGGAGTATGGAATGAAACGCGTTCGTAATTTTTTCAGATATATCATTGTGATAGCGTTGGATGTATTTATGATGGTTACCTTTCACAGCTATATTAATTTTTTGATTCTGATTGCGTTGCTCCTATTCCCTGTTTATTCTGTAATTGGTGTGAGGATGGCGGCATCCCACCTGAAACTCGAAGTAAAACTGCCCCATGAGCCTATGGAAAAAAAATCCGTTTTTCAGGTATGTTTTCTGATTCATAATGAAACCGTATTTCCCATTTTAAATGGGAATCTGACCACTATGGTGGAAAACCGGTTTTATCAATACTACGGAGAGCACACTTTAAATGTTCCTTTGCGGGCAAAGGGTGTTACGGAAGTGGAATATCCCATTGAGATGGAATATTGCGGAAGATTTGTTGTTTCTGTATCCCGGATTAAGCTATGGGATTTGACCGGTATTTATGAAATGACCATTCCGTTATCATTGGAAAAGGAGTGTCTCGTTGTGCCCCACGGAACTGCTATGTCCCGGGAGGCAGGGACTTTGTACCAGCAGGGTATGACGGAAGCAGTGGAAAGCAAAGCCAAGGGATATGATTTTTCCGAAGTTAGTGGCATCAGGGAATACATTCCCGGAGATAAGTTACAAAACATTCATTGGAAATTGTCTTCCAAACGGGATCTTTTAATGGTTAAGGAACGGGTAACGATATCTTCCCAGCAGTTAAATGTAGTTCTGGATCTGTTAAATGACGAGCATATGTGTTTAGAAGACAGTTTAGAATTATTTGACGGTGTGATGCGCGGGTTTGTTGCGTGGAATCTGCCGGTTATCGTGATTTTCTACAGCCAGAAAAATGCGGAATTAATCGAGACAGATGTGAATAATGAGGAAGAACGAAAAAAATGTATGGAACTGATCTTATATCATCATAGCTATAAGGAGGCAGGTCTGGTTGGAGATGTTTATGAAAAAAAATATCCCCAGGGGGCGTATCTATACATTGGAACTTGTAATGATGGGGAAAATGTGATTGCTGAATTGGGAAATAGCGTTGCACAGTTAAAAAGGATATAAAATGTGATGATAGGAGTGGGATAATGTTATTTGGCAAAAGAAGAAAGCCGGAATTGCACAAAGGAGATATCTTACTTGCAAATGGAATTTATCTGAAAAAACCTATGATGAACAATGGAAAGGTGTTAATGAACTGCTTTTTGAGGAGTATTATAACCTTTATGCTGGCGTTTGGATGTGTAGGTTCTTTTTTATCCTGCTTTTCCGTGTCCTATAATTATATATTGGTCATTGTGGCATATATTGTGCTGTCTTTGTATTTTTCTTTTTTGTATTCTACCCACAAATTAATCTATCGGGATCTGGGATATATGGCTTTTTTTGTTGTTTTTGTTGGTGTGGTGGCAGTATTTCGTTCCTATGCCAATTCGGGATTGTACAGCCTTGTTAATATTATTTTAAGTCATGCTAAGACCTTCTTTCAGTTGTCCGGTGTCAGAGAATATGATGTCTTGATTTCCAATGAATATTTTACCATTGCTATATTTGCCATGTTTATTGGTGTTGTATTGGTTATTTTATTAAATATATGGTTAAGCTCCACAATGAGTCTGTTCTGGACCATCCTGCTGACATTTCCCATATTATTGATTCCGTTATATATGAAGCTTGTGCCGGATTCTTTGTATCTGGTTTGTCTGATATCCGGTTATCTTCTTGTGTTGGTATTTAAGGCAAACGGACATTTTGTTACGTTTTCCTGGGATGCTCCTTTTCGGGTGAAGGGACTGGCAAAGGATAAGTTAAATTACACGCAGGATTCCAAGGTATTTTCTCATGTATTACTGAGTCTTGCCATAATGGGAACCTGTATTATAACTCTGATTGGAGGAGTTTTCCCGGCAAACCGTTTTGAGGAGCTGTTTCAAAAGGATACATTACGGGACAATACAGCAGATACAATCGGGAATTTTTTACTGTTAGGTTTTTCCGGAATGTATAATCGATATGATTCTACAGGTGGTCTGGCAGAAGGCAAGCTGGGTGGTATTTCCAATGTCCGTCCGGATTATCAGACGGATCTGATAGTAACCTACACACCATACAGTGGAGAAGCTGTATATTTGAAGGGTTATACCGGAGGGCGATATCAGGATAATCAGTGGCTGGATCCTTTTGATGAGTCGGATATGACATCTGTGGATGAGACTTATAGGGATATGTGTATGAAGGATGAGGCATTTGAGCTGCAAAATGACTGGCTCCGAAATGAGGAATACAGTGCACGGGGAAAAATGTCAATTAAAAATGTTGGTGCCAATTCGTCTTATTCTTATTTGCCATATTATACCTTGTTATCGGATTATCGGTTTTCTGTGAATGAGAGTATGTTTTCCAAGTGGGGAATCCCGTTACGGGAGACAAAGGATTATGAATATTATCCGAAACAGCAGTGGGATAAAGAATTGTATCAGCAGCAGCCTGCAGATATGGACATATCTAAGGTGGATGAGGTGTATTTGGATGTACCGGATGGGAATCAGGATGTTATCAAAAATGAATGTGACCGGATCGGGTTACAGAATGATATGAGTGTGGAAACCATTGTATCGGATGTCCGGGATTATTTTGAGGAAAACATTCCATATACATTAAAGCCGGGGTCTGTGCCGGATGGTGAGGACTTTATTAATTATTTTCTGACAAAAAACCGAAAGGGCTATTGTGCTCATTTTGCATCTGCTGCCACTTTAATCTTCAGGGAGATGGGAATTCCGGCACGTTATGTTGAGGGTTACGCATTCTCTATGGAGAATGCTCTTGCGTCGGATGAAAATGCAGATCTTTCCTATGATGATTATTTCAAGGGTTATGCATCCTTTGGCCGTTCTACGGTGTTGGATGTGGAGGTAGATGATTCCATGGCACACGCATGGGTGGAAATCTACATAGATGGATTTGGCTGGACACCGGTGGAGGTTACGCCGGGTAGTAATGAGGTTGTGGATGATGATGATTTCTGGAGCGCATTCCGTTCTATGCTGGCAAACTCCGACATGGATACCCGGGGCGGCGGTAATAACTTCGGGACCTTACAATTAGATCGGTATATCTGGATTCTTTATATTATATTCGGTGTATTCTTAGCCGTTTTGTTGGTACGGATATTACTTGTTATTGTCCGAAAAATAAGGCGTTTTATGACCATTCATCAGAGAAACCGCCGGGAAGGACTGGTTGCCGGTTATAAGGATATCTGTGATATGCTAAGAACCTGCGATAAGGAATTTAACCGGTGTAAGAGTCATAAGGAACAGCTTACTTATATGAAGGAAAAACAGTATTACACAGCGGATATCCATGGGTTGTGTGAAGAACTGGAACGGATATCTTATAGTGGAGATTTGATGGATGATAAGTATTTACAGGAAATCAGGGACGCATTAAAGATAATTAGAAAATCCATCTGGAAGCATGCATCTGTTGCAAATCGGATAAAGTTATGGAAACGATAGTGGAGGTCAGGTTATATGAGTGAGAAGGAAACAGGAAAGAAAGATACCAATAAAGCGGAACGACAGATTTATATATTGTCCCTGCTTTCTGAGAATCCAAAGGGTTATCTTGTAGATGAGATTCGGGAACGTCTTAAATTATGGGGAATCGATGTGGCGAAAAGAACCATTGCCAGAGATATTGACGAGTTGTCTGTAAATTACGGCATTGGGGAAGAGGAGCGGAATGGAAAGACTTATTACTATGCGGATAAGTATACTCTGCGCAATGTAGATCTGACCATAGAGGATTTGGCTTCTCTTGCATTTGCCAGAGAAATATTATCCGGCTATATGAATTATAACATGGGAAAGCATGCGGTTTCTCTGTTGGAAAAGATGGTGGACACATCTACAACCTTTAACAAGAAGCAATTTGATATGCTGTGTGGTCAGTTTAAGCAGATTGGCGGCAGAAAGACGGTAATGGATCATGTGGACGGGAATATAGAGCACGAAATCCAGAATGCCATTGATAATCAGCGTAAGGTTATCATTGATTATTACAGCTTTTCCAGTGATGAAACAACAAGGCGTGTGATTCATCCCTATCAGCTGTTAATGGTAGACGGATATATCAGTGTGGAAGGATACTGTGAGCTTCGGAAAGAGGTGCGGCGGTTCCGTCTTTCCAGAATTAAGGCATTAGAACTTACAGATGAAAAGTTTGAAATCGGTGAGTCTTTGGAAATACCGGTTTCTAAAACATTTTTGAAGCTGGCAGGGGGACAGGAAGAAGAACTGGAGCTGTTGTTTACAGGAGACAGCATCCGTTATGTAAAAGAATATGAAGCATCATTGGCTCTTCGATTAGAGGAAAAAGAAGATGGGCTTCATTTTTATCAGAAGACAGCCATTGCTCAGGATGTAATTCGTTGGATTCGGGGATACGGACCGGAAGTAACGGTACTGAAACCGGAATGGTTGCAGTGTCAACTAATAGAAGAAGCAGAAAAACGAATGGAAGAGAAAAAATAAAAAAATAACCGATGAAATATCATCGGTTATTTTAAACTGGGGTACAAGGATTCGAACCTTGAAATGACGGAGTCAGAGTCCGTTGCCTTACCATTTGGCGATACCCCATTACTGTGCGTGAATCACTCACAAGACACTATTATACACATTTCAAAATAAAATGCAAGTGAAAATTTAAAAAAATATATTATTTTTTTTCAAATTGTATTATAATGAGGCAGATGTTCATGATATGGACAAAATATAATGATAAAATACACATAAATTCGGATGTTGTAGCTTTTTATGATGATTGTAAATATCCGGATTGGATTGTGAAGAAGAGGAGAATATATGGCTGAGATTGGAAAATGGCAGAAGTTAAAGGTAATCCGCAGTAAGGATTTTGGTATTTATCTGGGAGTTGATGAACAGGACAAAAATGCTGTGCTGCTACCAAGAAAACAGGTTCCGGAAGGTTTGAAGGCGGGTGGTGAGATTGAAGTTTTTGTATATCATGATTCAGAGGACCGCCCCATCGCAACTGTAAACAAACCACTCATTACACTAGGTGGAGTTGCTTTGTTACGCTGTGCCAGTGTAGGGAAAATCGGAGCCTTTATGGACTGGGGATTAGAGAAGGATATTCTGTTACCTTTTAAAGAGATGGTTGGAAAAGTAAGAGAAGGAAAAGAATATCTGGTTTATATGTATCTGGACAAAAGCGGAAGACCTTGTGTTTCCATGAGAGTTTATGAGCATCTGTCTACGGAGTCCCCATACAAAAAGGGAGATTCCGTAACCGGATATGTATATCAGCTGAATGAAAAGCTTGGTGCCTTTGTCGCCGTTGATTGTAAGTATCAGGGAATGATTCCGAAGCAGCAGCTTCACAAACGACTGTTTATCGGAGATATGACTTCCTTTTATGTCAGTGAGGTAAGAGAAGACGGTAAGTTAAATCTATCTCTTGCCCGTCCGGCTTATCAGCAGATGGAAGAGGACAGCGAGATGGTATATCAGGCAATCATGGATTATGAAGGTGTGCTTCCCTTTACGGATAAAGCATCTCCTGAGATTATCGAGCGGGAGATGGGACTTAGTAAGAATGCTTTTAAGCGTGCGGTAGGCAGGCTGTTAAAAGAAGGTAAGATTGAGATTCATGAGAAATCCATCGTTGCAAAATAATGTTTTTTATTAGGCTTTTTAAAAACCTAAATAATGTTATATATTAGGAGGAAATGAAAATGAAAAAAGTAATCAGTACAGAAAAAGCACCGGCAGCAATCGGACCATACTCACAGGCAATTGTAGTGGATAATATGGTATTTACATCAGGTGTTGTTCCAATTGATCCTGCAACCGGTAATGTGGTAGAGGGTGACATTAAGGTTCAGGCAACTCGTGTGTTTGACAGTATGAAGGCTTTATTAGAGGCAGCAGGTTCAGGCTGTGATGAAGTTGTTAAGACAACCGTATTTATTAAGGATATGAACGATTTTGCAGCTTTAAATGAGATTTATGCATCTTATTTTACAGGTGATTTCCCTGCACGTTCCTGTGTAGAGGTAGCTCGTCTTCCGAAGGATGTTTTATTGGAGATGGAAGCCATTGCGCTTAAAAAATAGGAATGATACAGGTAATTCTGTAAGGAGAATGATATGGAATCAAATGAACTGCTGAATGAAGAGATGCATGAAGAGATGCATGAGGAGACGATAAAGGAAGCTTTTTTGGCGAAAAAGGAGATGAAATATGCAGGAATTTTCTTCTTCGTTATATTACTGCTGCAAATTCCCCTTTCGTTTGTAATCTATGCAATCCGGGAGCAAATCAGTCCGGACAGTTATTATCTTGTGTCGATTTTGTTCACACAAGGTTATCTGCTTGTATGTGCCATTATTTATTTGATTATTCGTAAAAAACGGTTTACGGCAGATTTACAATTTAAAAAGTATAAGATTTCTACTTTCTTTTTGTCACTGGTTGTACTGATAACAGCATCACCAATGGCTACGGTTTTTAATTTGATTAGCCAGTTTTTTGCGAAGAACAACACAAGTGAGGCAATACTGGAGATATCGGAAAAGCTGCCTATGTGGCTGGGTGTTATAGTAGTCGGATGTCTGCCGGGATTTATAGAAGAGACGATATATCGTGGAATCATGTATCAGGCATTTCGGAAACGTTCTGTTATGACAGGCATTGTGGTCAGTGCCCTTAGCTTTGGATTAATGCATATGAATTTTAACCAGATACTGTATGCAATCTATCTGGGTGTCGTATTTGCGCTGCTGGTAGAGGCAACCGGTTCGATTTGTTCCACTATGATTTTGCATATGCTGTTTAACGGAATGAATACCATGTATTTGTATTTGTTACCAAAGCTGTTGCGTTTTCTGTCCTTATTTTCTAAGGAAGTGGCGGATATGTATCTGGATTCCAACGGAAATGTGAATATGACGGAACTTGTCAGTAATAATCCTACCACCGGACAACTGATGGCATCTTTGGTAATTTATCTGCCGCTTGGTGTTGCGGGATTTGTGTTGACTATATTGCTGTTAAAGGCAATTGCAAAAATAAACGGAAGAGAATATACGTTCCAATCCATGTTAGGGGATAAGCGAATAACTTCTGTTGTGAAGCCGGTAACCGTTTCGTTGGTGCTTGGCTGGATTTTCTGTCTGATAACTGCTGTGATGGCACTGATGGGGTGAAGGCTGCAGTTAGCAGAATATGACCGGATTTAAAAGAGGATGTTCAGGGAAGGGGTATATCATTTGATAGAAATTAAGAATCTTTCAAAACAATTTGTACGAACAAAAAAGAAGGGACAAAAAGAAGAATTTTTTGCAGTGGATCACGTATCTTTTTCTGCCGAGCCCGGTGAGATTGTGGGAATATTAGGTCCGAATGGTGCCGGCAAGACAACTCTGCTTCGGATGCTTGGTGCCTTGATGGAGCCTACGGAAGGAACCGTATCTGTTATAGATGCATCCGGTGAACCCATTACGGATAAGCAGGAACGAAAAAAACATATAGGTTATTTGTCCGAGAATACGAAGCTTTATGGAAGATTTACGGTAAGAGAGCTGTTGTCCGTGTTTGGAGAATTGTATGGATTTTCCGGGGAAGAACTGGAAACGCAGATTGGAAGCATTAATGAGGTGCTTCAGATGGATGAGTTTATTGATAATAGAATTGAAAAGCTATCCACCGGTCAGAAGCAGAGAACCTCTATTGCCAGGTGCCTGATCCATAATCCGGATATTTACATTTTTGATGAACCGACACTGGGTTTGGACGTAATTAGTTCAAAGTCCATTATTGATTTTATGAAACAGGAAAAGACAAGGGGTAAAAGTGTGCTGTATTCGACCCATTATATGGAGGAGGCAGATGCCCTTTGTGACCGGATTATCATGTTGAATAAAGGAAAAATTGTTGCGGAGGGAACGCCTGATGAATTAAAAGCGCAGACGGGAACCACAAACTTAAGAGATGCATTTTTTGCATGTATAGAGGACGGTGTCAGGGATGAATTATAAACAGTTAAAGCAACTATACAAAAAAGAAATTATGGATGTGCTCCGGGATAAAAAGACAATCCTTACGATGGTTGTTTTGCCGATTATATTATATCCTCTGCTGTTTTTGATTATTATGCAGGTTTTAACGGTCATTCAGACCTCCCAGAAGGAGCAGACCTATCTGCTTGCCTATGAAAATGTGGCAGAAGAACAGCAAAAGGAACTGAATCAATGGATATTGGGAGATGAGGACGGACTGGATTACAGTTTTAAATGTGTGGATTCTGAGAATCCTCAAAAGGAACTGGAAGATGAAACCATTGATACCTATGTAACCTCCAAAGAAATAGATGGTCAGATTGTATATGAGATTCATTATTTGTCGGCTATTTCCAATTCCAACACAGCATCTACATATTTAAAAGAAGAAATTGATGCTTACAGCAATCATCTGGCAGAAGAGAATTTGAAGGAAAAGGGATTGGAAGTAAAGGCTACGCTGCATCCGGTCAAAGCGACTTACAAGGATCATTCCAGCAGTGAAAGCTCTATCGGAAGTATATTAGGTGGTATTATTCCGTTCCTGATGATAACGGCAATCCTTATGGGTGCCATGTATCCGGCGATTGATGCAACTGCGGGGGAGAAGGAAAGAGGAACGTTAGAAACCCTTCTTACCCTGCCAATCGGAAATATGGAGCTTATCATGAGCAAATTCCTATCCGTTGCAACGATAGCGGTTGTTTCCGTATTTATTAATGTGATATCTATGGGAATCGTGGCGATGTATCTGTATACAACCATCAGTGCCCTGTCGGATGGATTGGGAAGCTTTCATTTATCATCCTTCCTGCCGGCGGCATTGATCAGTGTGGTATGTGTAATTGTATTTGCACTGTTTATGAGCGCTTTGGTAATGTGTGTATGTGCGTTTGCTAAGAGCTTTAAGGAGGCAAATAATTATGTGACACCTCTTACCTTAGTGGTGATGCTTACCGGTTATATTGGTTTTATTCCTAATATTGAGTTAAATGCCAAAACGGCTTTGATTCCGGTGGCCAATATTTGTCTTCTTATGAAGAATCTTTTGATCTTCAAATACGACCTGTCTGTGATTTTGATCGTTTTATTCAGTAATATGATCTACGCTTTTGTGGCAGTTTGGTTTTTGGGCAGAGTGTATAACAGTGAGTCCATTCTGTTTGGTGAATCTGTCAGTGGTATTAAGTTATTTGAACGAAGAAAGAATATTAAAAAGGGAAGTGTACCCACAATTCAGGAAGGTCTTTTGATCTTAGTAGTTGCATTGTTGTTAATGATGTATGCAGGGGGTGTGGTATCCGTTAAAAACATGACTGTCGGAATCATATTACAGCAGGTGTTTATCGGTGCATTACCGATACTGGCATGTCTCTATATAAAGGGGGACATGAAAAAAGTGTTTGGATTAAGATTTCCAAAACCAAAACATTTGCTTGGTTCTGTCTGTATGTATTTGGGAGTCGGCAGCTTTGTTATGTTTCTTAGTAATTTATCCTCCTTTATATTCAAGGAGTCCGGTGTTGATTTGTCCAATGAATATGACCAGATATTAGATGGAGTTCCCTTCTTGGGAGGTCTGCTGTTAATGGCGTTACTTCCTGCGTTTATGGAGGAACTGTTATTCCGTGGATACCTTTATACCGCATTTAAATCAAAGCTTAAGTACGTTCCTGCCATGGTCTGCGTTTCCCTGCTGTTTGGCTTGAGCCATATGAGTCTGATCAAATTAATTCCAACGGCAGTTTTAGGCTGTGCTTTATTTTATGTAAGAGACCGTTCAGACAGTATTGTGGCATCTTCACTGCTTCATTTCCTGAATAATGCAGTTGCAATTGGAATCCTGTATTACGGTGAACGGATTTCATTTTTGAATGATGCTTCCTACGGGGTTCCGCTTATGATTGGAATGGTGGTTTGTTCCATTATATTTACTCCAATCGGAATGTTATGTTTGAAGCCAAAAAAACAACTTATGTAAACCATATTGTGGTGTTTTTCTATTGACTTTATATTGGTATATGGTCTATAATAGAAAAGTAGTTATGTAAACAGATTTCGGTGATACATAACAGAGAAGATATGTGTATATATGAGGAGATATAAAACATGGAGATACAGGGATTAGGGTTATCAACAACAGTTCTTGCTAATGCGAATCCGCAGTCAGCTGTTGGTATGGCTATGTTAAATAAAGCATTGGATGCGGATCAGGTGGCAGGAGAAGCATTAACACAAATGTTAGAACGTTCTGTGAATCCTATGGTAGGACAGAATATTGATATCCGATTATAAGAAGAATAAAATACGTCAGTGCAGTGCATTGATGTATTTTTTTCTAATGTCAGATTACAATGAAATCAATTGTTACAAAAATGTTACAAAAACACATGCTTTTGGTTGACAAAGGGATACAGCCTTTGTTATATTGTAAGTGAGCGTTGTTAGATTTTAATATTTTAAGGAGGAAAATGATGAGAAAGATATTGTCGTATGTTGCTATTACAGCAGTTACTTTGGCGAGTCTTGTAACACCATCCTTTAACAGTCAGGCACAGATTTTGGATGATTCCGATGTGGGTTTGACATATGCATTGGATCGTTATGTGGATAATATTGAGATAAATGAAAGAAAAGAATCTGAGGAGACAGCAACGACAGAAACCGCAACCTGTCGTTATCCGGAATTTGAGGGAAAGTGTCTTGCATACGTAGATGAGGCGGTTAATGTACGTACGGAGCCGAATGAGGACTCAGAGAGAGCCGGTAGTCTTCCGGTTCATGGTATTGCAAATGTAGTAGAAAAGGGTGACGAATGGACAAAGATTGAATCAGGAATCACCGTTGGATATGTAAGGAATGACTTCCTGTTATTTGGTGATACCGCAGGTGCTTACGCAGAGACAACCTGTCCGAAGGTTGCAACTGTTAAGACAACCACATTATATGTTCGAGCAGAAGAAGATGAGTCTTCGGAATGTCTTACTATGATTCCGGAAGGTGAGTCTTATGAGGTTGTAAAGGAACAAAGTGATGATCCGGCATGGACCTATATCAAGGTGGATTCGGATATTGAAGGATATGTATCTTCTGAGTATGTAGATATCTCTTATGGATTTTCCCACGCATTATCGGTTGCGGAGGAAGAAGAGATTCGTCGTCAGGAGGAAGAGGCAGAGCGTGCCCGTCTTGCAGAGATGACCAGTACTCAGAGACAGAATATCGTTAACTTTGCATTGCAGTATGTTGGTTATCCTTATGTATATGGAGGAACGAACTTAACCGGTGGTATTGACTGTTCCGGATTTACGATGCGTATTTATGAGCATTTTGGTTACGGTATTCCAAGAACAGCGGCAGCCCAGTGTAATGCGTTGACGCATGTTGATTTAAGTGAGATTCAGCCGGGTGATTTGTTGTTCTATCGTGACAGTGGCGGTGGAATCGGACATGTTACCATGTATATCGGTGGCGGTCAGGTTGTACATGCAAGTAGCAGCAGAACCGGTATTATTGTATCGAATGTTGGATATCGTACCCCATGTGCGGCTGCACGTATTATCTGGGATTGATAATGGAATAGATGAGAATGAATAAGAGCTCCCTGATACCGGAATCCGGTATCAGGGAGCTCTTTGCTTGTTTAAGTATTCAACATGTAAAAAACATACAGATATAAAATCAGTGAAATGTATATAATTTATTTGGTTCCGGTGGAGCCGAAGCCGCCTTCTCCTCTTACTGTATCACTTAAGGTATCTGTCTCTATGAAGCTGGCAGTCAAATACGGTGTAATAACAAGCTGGGCAATTCGTTCCTTTGGCTCGATGGTTACAATGTTATTACTGTGATTATGAAGGGCAACCATAATTTCGCCCCGGTAGTCAGCATCAATAACACCAACCTTGTTGGCAGGAGCAAGTCCCTTTTTGGAGGCCAGACCACTTCTTGCATAAATCAATCCGGCATAACCTGCCGGAATCTCCATAGCAAGACCGGTGTGAATCAGTATCGTATCACCGGGCTGAAAGGTAACCGGTTCCTGAATGCAGGCATACAAGTCTGCTCCGGCAGCATATTGGGAGCCATAGGTTGGGATAACTGCATCCGCATTTAATTTCTTTATGGAAACCATAGTATTTTGCATTTGTATCTCCTTTCTTGCTTCCGTGAAAATTAATAGATTGAAAAATCATGGGAGTCATCCCATAAAATAATATTTTTTTGCTTGAGGGACTCTTTTACATCAATAATTCTTTGATTGGAAGAACCGCGGAACCGAAGAGATACATCTTTTTTTGCTTCTACAAATTCACCATCTACCAATATATCGATATAAGACAGCATTTCTGTTGTCTCGTCCCATGCACTTGCCATATTTTCCAATATATCTTTTTCAAAATCATATCCTGTATAGCACCATATGTCTTTGTTTGGAAACTTGGATTTGATTTCTTTTAAAAGAGGTAAAACGCCTTGTTGGTTTTTTAATTCAAAGGGTTCGCCACCAAGTAGTGAAAAACCGTGGATATAGGAAGGCTCCATTGCCTGAAGTACCT
This sequence comes from uncultured Lachnospiraceae bacterium, assembly GCA_934294885.1. GTDB lineage: Bacteria > Bacillota > Clostridia > Lachnospirales > Lachnospiraceae > CAG-590. The sequence goes on from CAKRAK010000018.1 coordinate 51,199, forward strand.
CATTAATGGCATCGCTGTCAAAGGGCTTACCGTAGTTAAAATCCCATGTTTCGGGATTAAAGCAGCCGGGGCAGTGATGGGAGCAGCCACTTACAAAGAGGCTGACCCGGACACCGGGACCGTTAGCTATATCGTGTTTTTTAATTGTTGCATAATTCATTTTTTTTCTCACCCTGATTATTTTTTGAAATTTCATGAAATACTTTCGTTTTCAGAATTTCGGTTTCTTTCCGGCAGTTGTTTTTACAGATGAAGAACTCGTGCCTTTATTTCTTTTGTCTTTCCTACGTTCCAGAAGTTCTCTCCTAAGTATCCGCAGGTTCTTCTGGTTACATTCATCTTAGAATGATCCTTGTTACCGCATTGTGGACATTCCCATTCATTATCATCGTTGATTATAATCTCTCCGTCGAATCCACATTCGTGGCAGTAATCGGATTTGGTGTTAAATTCTGCGTATTGAATGTTGTCATATATAAACCGGACAACCTCTGCCAGTGCATCCAGATTATTCCGCATATTCGGGATTTCGACATAGGAAATCGCACCACCGGAGGATATTTTCTGGAACTGACTTTCGAAACGGAATTTGCTAAAGGCATCAATACTTTCTCTGACATCAACATGATAAGAATTTGTATAGTAGCCTTTGTCTGTAACATCCGGAATACTTCCGAACTTCTCAAGGTCAATTCGTGCAAAACGATAGCAAAGAGATTCTGCGGGACTTCCGTATAATCCGAAACCGATTCCGGTCTCAGCTTTCCATTTGTCAGTAGCGGCACGTAACCGGTTCATGACACGTAATGCAAAATCCTGACCAACAGGGTCGGTGTGGCTACAGCCCTTCATTAATTTGGTAACTTCATATAATCCAATATATCCTAAAGAAATGGTTGAATATCCGTTTAACAGTAACTCGTCAATGGGCTGTCCTTTTTCTAATCGTGCAATGGCACCGTACTGCCAGTGTACAGGGCTGACATCAGAAGTGACACCCATTAAGGAATTGTGGCGACACATTAATGCCTCGTAGCAAAGCTGCAAACGTTCTTCCAATAAATCCCAAAACTTTTCTTCATCTCCCGCGGCGATAATTCCAATCTGAGGAAGATTCAGACTTACAACACCCTGGTTAAAACGACCCTCGAATTTGTAATTGCCGTTTTCATCCTTCCAAGGAGTTAAGAAGCTTCGGCAGCCCATACATGAAAAGACATTACCTTCATAGTTCTCCCGCATTTTCTTGGCAGAAATATAGTCGGGATAGAGACGTTTCGCAGAGCATTTTACCGCTAACTCCGTGATATAGTCGTATTTTCCTCCCTTTAGGCAGTTATGCTCATCCAATACATAAATAAGCTTTGGGAATGCAGGTGTTATATAAACACCCTTTTCATTTTTGATTCCCTCTAAACGTTGACGAAGGATTTCTTCTATAATAAGTGCATTTTCCTCGATATATTCATCATCCTTATCCAGATTCAGGAATAATGTAACAAAAGGTGACTGTCCGTTTGTTGTCATTAATGTGTTAATCTGGTACTGAATGGTCTGAACACCGGAACGCAATTCATCCTGTAAACGGTTTTGAACCATTTGTTCAATTACATCTTCCGATACTTCGTTTCCGTATTCTGCCAGCATTTTTGTCTTGAATTTGTTATAAGACTTACGAAGATATTTGCCTAAATGACGTACATCTACAGATTGTCCACCATACTGGCTGGATGCTACTGCAGCGATTACCTGTGTCATGACGGTACATGCAACCTGAAAGCTTTTTGGACTTTCAATCAGCTTACCGTTCATAACGGTACCGTTATCTAACATATCTCCGATGTTAATTAAACAGCAGTTGAAGATTGGCTGCAAAAAATAATCCGCATCATGGAAATGTAAAATGCCCTCTTCATGTGCTTTGGAAATCTTTTCCGGTAAAAGAATACGTTTTGTAAGATCCTTTGAAACCTCTCCGGCAATCAAATCCCGCTGTGTGGAAGCAACGGTTGCATTCTTGTTGGAATTTTCTTCCATAACGTCTTTGTTACGGTTCTGAATCAGACTTAAAATGGAATCATCCGTTGTGTTTGCTTTACGGACTAATTCTCTCGAATAACGGTAGATGATATAGGTCTTTGCCAGAACAAATTTTTTCTCATCCATGAGCTTTTGTTCGATAATATCCTGAATATCTTCTACCAGCATACGGGCACGATTCTTTGTCTCAATGCAGGAGATAATATATTCAATTGTCTCATCAGAAACCTTTTCTGAAGGTTCAACCTCTGCATTTGCTTTTTGAATTGCCCGCTTGATCTTGTTGCGGTCGTAAGAAACAGTTGTTCCATCCCTCTTAATAACTTTCATGTGTAACTCCTTTGTAAAAAGTATAAGAAAAATGAAGCCGATTCATGTTAAGCTTCATTTACCATTGATATATAAGTGTGACATTCCTGACAAATGTCGACAACAATCTCATTATAACACCCTATATGGTGCTTGTAAATGATAAAAAAACAATATATTGTAGAACTTTTTGTATATATATACTTTGTATTTTCTGATAGATTATGGCAGATTAGTGGTAATTCTGTGAACTTTTTTAAAATCACTTTATTTTTATCCATGTTTATGGTATATATATGTAATGTACTTAATTTAATACATTAGAGATTACCGGGTGTGCGGATCGGAAGATGATTGTGGATATCCGGAGTCAAGAATAAAAGATAGAAGGGAAAATGGTAATGAAGAAAAGAATAGGTGCTGTTTTATTGGCAGGAGTTATGGTGCTTTCTATGACAGGTTGTAGTAGTGGAAAGGCAAAAAAGTATAGCAAGTATGTGAAGCTTGGTGATTACAAGGGAGTGGAATACACATTGGATGTCGCCGAGGTTACAGATGATGATATTGACTCTAAGATTGATTCTTTTCTGGATGGTCTTAAGGAGACGGAAGATATTACAGACCGTGCGGTTCAGAAGGGTGATACGGTTAACATTGATTATGTGGGAACAAAAGATGGTGAGGCCTTTGATGGCGGAACTGCAGAAGGTTATGATTTAGAGATTGGTTCCGGTTCATTTATTGATGGTTTTGAGGATGGTCTGATTGGACATGAGATTGGTGAAAAGGTATCTCTTGACCTGACATTTCCGGAGGATTATCAGTCAAAGGACTTAGCCGGACAGGATGTTAATTTTGAGGTTACGATTAACAGTATCAGTGTAAATAAGGTTCCTACCTTAAGTGATAAATTAGTAGCAGATAATACAGAGTATGATACGATTGATGCCTATAAGGAGTCTATTCGTAAGGAATTGGCAGCAAGTAATGAAGAATCAGCAACCAAGCAGGCAAAATCAGACGTATTTAAGAAGGTTGTGGATAATTCAGAGATTACCGGTTATGACGAAAAAGAAGTGGATGAGCTGATTGATAAGGAATTCAAGAGCTTCAAAGAGACTGCACAGACATATGAGTCATATGGATATTCTTATGAAGATGTATTGGCATCAAACGGTTATTCTTCTGAGGACGAGCTGAAGGAAGGAATTACCCAGTATGTTAAGGATTACCTGAATCAGGTGATGGTTTTATATTGTATCGCTGACAAAGAAAACATTACGGTTTCCAGCAAAGAGATTGATAGTAAAGTAAAGGAATACATGGATACTTATTCAGTAAAGACAGAGGATGAGGTTTATGATTACTTCGGAGAAGATTATTTTGAGATTTCAATCCTTTCAGAGAAGGTAATGGATTTCTTGATGGAGAACGCAAAGAAGGTTGATTCTACAGAGGAGACTACGGAAGCGGATTCTGAAGATGGTCAGTCAGTAGATTCTTCCGTGCAGGGTGATACAGAAGCTACAACAGAAGAAAAGGATTCTTCAAAGAAGGATTCAGATGATGTAACAGAGGAAGCTACGACTGAGGCTGAGACAACAGAAGCAAAATAAAGATTATGATTAGAGACTGTCAGGGTGACAGTCTCTTTTTTCTTCTGTATTAGAGAATTGACAGCTTGAATTTACTAATGTATAATATAGAGACTAATGCGGTGGTAGAGGCTGCATAATATAATAAGATGGAAGGGTGCAAAGATGGCAGAGAAAAAAAATATTTTAACTGACAAGGGTCTAAAAAAATTAGAAGACGAATTACAGGAATTACGAGTAGTAAAACGTAAAGAAGTTGCACAGAAAATCAAAGAGGCCAGAGAACAAGGTGACTTGTCCGAGAATGCTGAGTACGATGCTGCTAAGGATGAGCAAAAAGATATAGAAGCAAGAATTGAAGAGTTAGAAGCAATTTTAAAGAATGTTGAAGTCGTATACACAGACGAGGTCGACAGAGAAAAGGTTAACGTAGGTTGTATCGTTTCCATTAAGAACTTAAAGACGGGTTCTGTGGAGCATTTCAAGTTAGTAGGTTCTACAGAGACAGATATTTTGAATAATAAGATTTCCAATGAGTCACCAATCGGTTCCGCACTGATGGGTTCAAAGGTTGGAGAAATTGTTACAGTAGATGCACCGAATGGTTCATTCCAGATAGAGATATTAGATATCAATTTAGATGAAGAATAATGAGTGAAAAGGAATGGCACCCGCTATTCCTTTTTCTATGAATAATCGATAAGGAGAGAAGACGTGGCAGAGAATAATCAGAATAAGAGTTCACAGGATATTAATCAGTTATTAAAGGTTCGTCGGGAAAAGTTACAGAATCTTCAGGCAGAAGGAAAGGATCCGTTTGTCGTAACAAAGTATGATGTAACCCATCATTCGGCAGAAGCAAAGAATCTATATATTCCTCATGAGGAGGAGCTTTTAGCCGGACGTTTGGAGGTTAATGTAGAGGGTATGGACGAGCAGGAGGCAAGAGCAGCAAAGAAAGCTGACTATAATGAACGTCGTGCCATTATGGATGCTCAGCCAATTGATGTTTGTATCGCAGGACGTATGATGTTCAAGCGTGTAATGGGTAAGGCATCATTTGGAACCATTCGTGATATTCAGGGGGATATACAGATCTATGTTTCAAAGGATTCTGTTGGAGAAGAAGCGTATGCAATCTTCAAAAAGTCCGATATTGGTGATATTTTTGGTGTGAAGGGTTATGTGTTCCGTACTATGACCGGTGAGATCTCTGTTCATGCAAATGAAATCGTAATGCTTTCCAAGTCTTTACAGATCCTGCCTGAGAAGTACCACGGTCTTACAAATGTAGATCAGCGTTATCGTCAAAGATATGTTGACCTAATCATGAATCCGGAAGTAAAGGATACCTTTATTAAGCGTTCAAAGATTCTTAGCACTATTCGTCAGTTTTTGGATGCACAGGGCTTTATGGAGGTAGAGACCCCTATGCTTGTTGCAAATCCGGGTGGAGCTGCCGCAAGACCATTTGAGACACATTTCAATGCATTAGACGAGGATTTAAAGCTTCGTATTTCTTTAGAATTGTACCTTAAGCGACTGATTGTAGGTGGCTTGGAGCGTGTATATGAAATCGGACGTGTATTCCGTAACGAGGGTCTTGACACAAGACATAATCCGGAATTTACATTAATGGAGTTATATCAGGCATATACAGATTATAACGGAATGATGGATTTAACAGAGAATATGTACCGCCACATCGCAAAAGAGGTTCTTGGTACAACTACCATCACATATCAGGGAATTGAGATGGATCTTGGTAAGCCATTTGAAAGAATTACAATGTTAGATGCAGTTAAGAAGTATGCCGGCGTAGATTTCAATGAGATTCAGACCGATGAGGAAGCAAAGGCTTTGGCAAAGGAACGTGGAATCGAATATGAAGAGTGGCATAAGAAGGGTCATATTCTGAATCTGTTCTTTGAAGAATACGTAGAAGAGCACCTGATTCAGCCTACTTTTGTTATGGATCATCCGATTGAGATTTCTCCGCTTACAAAGAAAAAGCCGGATAATCCTGATTATGTAGAGCGTTTTGAGATGTTTATGAACGGCTGGGAAATGTGTAATGCATATTCTGAGTTAAATGACCCGGTTGACCAGAGAGAGCGTTTTGAATTGCAGGATGCAAATGCTGCAGCGGGAGACGAGGAAGCAGAGCATTGCGATGAGGACTTCTTAAATGCACTTGAAATCGGCATGCCACCTACAGGTGGTATCGGATATGGTATCGACAGACTTTGTATGTTGATGACAGACAGCCCTGCGATAAGGGATGTGCTGTTGTTCCCGACAATGAAGTCTATTGATAAGTAAGAATGCAGGAAAATCAAGGGTTTCAGCACTTGGATGTACTAA
>CAKRAK010000019.1 GCA_934294885.1 uncultured Lachnospiraceae bacterium
CCGTAAGGCATTGTCTACTGTAAAGCAACTTTTAGAGCCTCCAGATTTTCCTTCATCAGTCCGATATAATCCAGGTTATTTTCTTCCTGCTCTTTTGTCAAGCCTTCTATGGGATTCAAAACCATAGTGGTAGCCCCGGTCTCAGCTGCAATGGTTTGGGCAACCTTTGGGCTTACCAGCTCCTCGAAAAAGATAACCCTAATATCTTCTTCCTTACATAACTCAATAATTTCCTTCATACGACCGGAATCCGGTTCGGAATCTGCCATCAGACCCTCGATTCCCTCCTGATTCAACGAAAATTCATGACACAAATATCCAAAGGCTTCATGAGCAACTACGATGGTATCCTTTTTGCAGTCCTTCAAGCCTTCTTTGAATTCATCGTATAATGCATCTAATTTTTCTTCATAGGCTTTTAAATTGTCCTTGTAGAAGGTTTCATTTTCAGAGTCTGCCTTACATAACGCATCACAGATGGCTTCACATTCTACCTTTGCATTTTCAATACTTAACCATGTGTGAGGATCTGTTTTCCCATCCTCCGACGTAATCTGTTCCACATCCTTTGATGCTTCCACAATGATAACGGATTCATTCGTCATGGTCTGAATGGTTTTATCAATAAAATGCTCCATTCCCGAACCATTATAAACCAAAACATCTGCGGTTTCCAACAACCCCATATCCTTTGTAGACAATTCAAAATCATGAGGTTCCATTCCTGCCGGCACCAAATTAATAATCTCAACCTTATCCTGTCCAATCTGTTTTACAAAATCCTCCATGGGATAAATGGTAGTAACAACGGAAAGCTTTTCTTTTTCCTCGAATCCGGAAGAATCTGCACCTGCCCGGCTGCATCCGCCTAAAACAATACACATACAGACCATAACAGCCAATATTATAATTCGTTTCATATTCCACTCCTTCTAATGATGATAATTCTGCAATCGCATTGAATAATCATCCGCAATTTTTTTATATTTCAGATAGTCTTTGTCCTTCATAGAACCATCATTGTGAAACCCTTCTAATTTCTCATGAAGCTCCCGTAAGGCATCATGTGCCAGATCTTTATAATTATTTTCCAAATTAATCTGCATATCATGCAATGATTTTTCCAATTCTATACGAACCGATCTTTTTAACATAAAAATCCCCATTTCTTTCTATAAATATTCTTTTCATAACAAAACTTTTTATTTTACATATACTGATACTATAATCGACATTGTTATATTTGTAAAGTATCGAGGTTTTATGTCAGCGACCGTTAAGATTCCATCCCAAATCCTAAAAGCCAAATATTTTCATACGCTTGGAATAACCGGCAAAAATGTAACCGTAGCCGTATTGGATTCCGGTCTTGCTCCACATCCTGATTTTGCGGCAAAGAATATTCCTGTGGCAAAGGACTATGTTCATCACAGGTCCTATCCATATGATGACTGTGGTCACGGCACCCATGTAGCCGGTATTCTTGCATCGTCTAAAATAGGAATCGCCCCGGAAGCAACCATCATTCCCATGAAAATATTGGACGAAAACGGGGACGGCTCCGTAGAAAGCTTTACGGAAAGTATGAAATGGCTGTTACGATACCACGAACATTATCATATCCGAATTGTAAATATATCCATCGGTACAACAAAAAAAGAATATCAAGAAGAAAACAGTATTTTAAACCAATGGGTAACCCGGTTATGGCAGGCCGGTCTTATTATTTGCTGTTCTGCCGGAAACAATGGTCCTGCCATTAATTCTATCACTGCGCCGGGAAACTGTGAAAAGATAATCACGGTAGGTTCTTATGATGGAAAAGGATTTTCATCAGCCGGTAAAAGAAGCCCGTTCATTACGAAACCGGAAATTGTTGCCCCCGGCTATCATATCTTAAGCACAAAACCATATTCCGGATATCAGATAAAAAACGGCACTTCCATGTCTGTTCCTTTTGTCAGCGGTGCCATTGCTCTGCTATTACAGCTAAATCCCGATCTGTCAAACGAAGAAATCAAATATCATCTCATGAACACCGCCAGACCGGCGAACCGGCTTCCCGCCTATATGCAGGGGGCAGGAAGGCTTGAGCTGCATCAATTGCTGCAGGATTATTTGTGATCTAAAACGGGGGGCTTTGTGACAATTTCCGATAAAAATCTGGATGGTACTAATTCCTTGTTGAAATATTCTTTTACGTCATATATGTGAAGATGATGCTTTGCTCTTGTCATCGCAACATAAAACATCCTTCGTTCTTCCTCTATCTCTTCCGGCTTCACTGCCTTTTTGTATGGAGTCATCCCTTCATTGGCTTCGATGAGAAAAACAACCTCGTATTCCAGCCCCTTTGCACTATGCATCGTGGTAACCGTGATTCCATGTTTTTCCTGTTTTGTCTTTTGAACCTGCTCCTGAAATGTAATGCGGTAGGCATCTATTCCTTCAAACCATTCGGCAAAGGTCTTGTACTGCTTTGAAAGCTCCTGTAATTCATCCAATGTACAAAATATATCATCCGGATTCATACGCCTGTAATCACAATATTCCTCTACATAAGAATCATATCCGATTGCTTTTCTGATAAAATGAACGGCAGCGAAAGGCTTTAATCCCGATAAAATCTTCAGGTCATATTCCATCTGTTCTAAATTCTCCACTGCCCAATCCTTTTCCTTTACACGGGCTGTCATTTTATCAAAATCAAACTGTTCCTCCATTAACAAATCCCGTTTTAAGTACCTTTTTGGTTTATTTAAGATATTCAAAAAGATTTTTCTGTCTCTGATTCCCATTGCCGCCCTTATATAATCCAAAATATCTCTGACGGCAAAATAATCATATATACATGGGACACTATCCCTTACCTGAAAGGGAATGTTATAAGACATCAAGGTCTGAATAATGCTTCTTGCCTGTACATTTGTGCGCATGATAACCGCCATATCCCGGTAAGCAATCCCTTCTTTTTTATACTGCAAAATTTCCTGCAATACATGACTGTTTTCTTCTTTTATGTTTTTTACATGATGTATCTTTATGGGTTCAACATACTCTGATGAGCTTACAATTTTTTTAGGAAAACGAACCCGATTGTTCTGAATTAATTGCAAAGAGCCTTCTGTTATATTTTTACTGCACCGGTAATTGGTATCTAATAATATCTCTGTAGCATCCGGATATTCTTCTTTAAAATGCAGCATAATCTCCGGCTTGGATCCACGAAAACCATATATACTCTGATCATCATCACCAACAATAAATAAATGATTCTGTGGTAACGCCAGCAGCTTGGTTATTTCATATTGAATCTTATTGATATCCTGAAATTCATCTACCAGAATGTACCGGTATTTTTGCTGCAACGCATTCAAAATATCCTTTCTTTGGCATAACAACTCGTAACAATAAATCATCATGTCGTCAAAATCCAGTTTGTTCATTCGATTCTTCCGGGCATCATATTGTCTGCAAATATCACGAAATACCTCTTCCCCAACACAGGAAGAATAAAAATGAGACAGGTCGATCAATTCCCCTTTCATCATACTGATTTCTCCAATCAGAGAGGAAACCATCTCCTCTTCATCCTCATATTCCAATTCCATATTACGGATAATGTCTCGAATCATATTATATTTTTGTTCTTCCAGAAGGATGTTATCAGCAGTATAACCATATGCTGTTTTAAGAATCGAGAAAAAAACAGAATGGAAAGTGCCAAAGGTACATCCCCTGACACTTCCATTTGTGATCTGATAAAAACGTTCCTGCATTTCCCTTGCACTTGCCCTGGTAAATGTAATAACAAGAATATGTGCCGGGGTAATATGCGCCTTTTCTATCATGTATTTGATACGATACACCATAGAGGTGGTCTTACCACTTCCCGGACCGGCAAGACACAATACAGGTCCCTTTACTGTTTGAATTGCCTTTTTTTGAGAAGCATTAAACTCAGGCATGATTTGCCTCTTCTAACTTAGCGATACCAACCTCAATTCTTCGTAAAGATTCCTCTTTTCCAAGAATATCCATGATCTCAAAGGCACCACCCGGAGTCATCTGTTTACCGGATACCGCAGTACGGACCGGCCATAAACCGGTTCCATTCTTAATCTCTTTCTTTGCAATGTATTCCATTAACGTATCATGTAATGTATCAACAGACCAATCCTCAACTGTCTTTAATACTTCATACTCTTCTTTTAATATTTCCAGTGAATTTTCCGAATTGGTCTTCATCTTTTTGTGGGTATACATAGCTACATCGTAGTCCGGTAATTCCTCAAAGAAATCAACCAACTCCTTCAAATCCGGAAATACCTCTATACGGGTTTTTACAAGCTCAAGAATTGCATCCTTTTTCACGTCCTTTGTAACAACTTCATTCAGATATGGCATAGCCATCTCTTTAAAACGTTCAAAGTCCATTGCCTTTATATACTCACCGTTCATCCATCTTAACTTCACCATGTCAAATACAGCCGGTGACTTTGAAATATGATGATAATCAAATTCCTTTACCAATTCCTCTAAAGAGAAAATCTCCTGATTAGATTCCGGACTCCATCCTAACAGGGCAACAAAGTTAACAATCGCTTCCGTCACAAATCCCTGATCTAACAAATCTTCATACGAAGAATGTCCGCTACGCTTTGAAAGCTTCTGGTGCTCTTCATTTGTAATCGTCGGACAATGGATATAAGCAGGAATATCCCATCCAAATGCCTGATATAAACGATTATATTTTGGTGAGGATGACAAATACTCCTGTCCTCTTACAACGTGGGTAATTCCCATCAAATGGTCATCTACAACATTTGCAAAATTATAGGTTGGATATCCATCCGACTTAATTAAAATCATGTCGTCCAATTCACTGTTTGGAACTGTGATGGTTCCGTATAATTCATCATCAAAGCTGGTTTCACCCTCTGTAGGAACATTCTGTCGGATTACATAAGGCATGCCTGATGCAAGCTTCTCCTCAACCTCTTCCTTGCTTAAATGGAGACAATGCTTATCATATCTGCGGATAGACTTACCATCAACAACCTCTTCTTTTAGGTTGTCCAGTCTCTCCTTATCACAAAAGCAATAATATGCCTCTCCCTTATCTACTAATTCCTTGGCATATTTCATATAAATTCCCTGAGCAACACGTTCACTCTGAACATATGGTCCGACACCACCGTCCTTATCCGGTCCCTCATCATGGATCAGCTTGGTTCCCTTCATGGTGCGGTATATAATATCCACTGCACCCTCCTGTAAACGTTCCTGATCTGTATCTTCAATTCTTAATATGAAATCTCCGTTTTCATGTTTTGCAACCAAATATGCATATAATGCAGTTCTCAAATTACCAACATGCATTCTTCCTGTAGGACTTGGTGCAAATCTTGTTCTTATTTTTGCCATTTTTTATACCTATCCTTTTAAATTTACGATAAACTGATTAAAACTTAACGTTGCAGACAACGTTAAGTTTTAATTTGCTACATTCCATTATGCTCTTTTACCACAACATTGTTTGTATTTCTTTCCACTACCACATGGACAAGGGTCATTTCTTCCAATCTTAGGTGGTTTTACAACTGTTTTCGATCTCTTTTCTGTCTTATATAATTCATCACGTTTTTCCTGATCAAAAATAGCATTCCACTCTTCCAGATTATATAACCAGTCAGCCTGACAACCAACCATGTTACGATATAAGCTTTCTAAATCAAAATCCAACGATACAACGGTATCCTCTGTCATCTCTTCAATATTATTCGATGTCTTTAAGCTCTCATCAATACCATCTAAGAAACCGGTCATAAACATAATGGTTGTATTGTATTTTTCAGCCAGTTCCTTTACCGTACCTGTAACAACCTCTTCCGGATTTGATAACAACTGCTTATAAATACCCTGTTCTACATTAAAATAATTAAACCAAAACTGCTGTCCGGCTTTTGTTCTATCATCCATCTGTCCATAAGCATATTCACGCCAGTCCTTTAATAAACTCATTTGTTTTACCATCCTTTTCAAAATAAAGTATAATGTCGTATAAGTATACAACTTTTTAGATTATAACAAACCATATCACCTTTTTCAAGGTTTATCCCATTACATTTTCCATCTGTTAAACTCATGCCCTTTCTTATGGATTCTACTCATCCTTCTTTTGGTCATCATCGTTTCCCTTTAATATATTCATAAACCATAACGGAATCCATAGTATAACCGGCAAAGCAATGGCTAAAAATAAAAATATAAGAAATAATTTACTACCGATACATGCCATAACAACCATTGCAACGATACATGCAACGATAACAACAACGGTAAGTAATGCAATGATTCGTCTGATTTTATTATATTTTTCCATACATATCCTCTGTTTTCCTAAAATTTTTTACCATACAAATGTTCCAAACGTTCCTTAACATTTTTTTCATATCCGTTTTCTGACGGATGATAAAAGGATGCATCCTTTACCTCATCCGGCAAATATTGCTGTAACACAAAATTTTCCTCATAATTATGAGGATACAGATAACCAACATGCCCCAAATCCTTTGCTCCGTCATAATGAGCATCCCTCAGATACGGTGGAACAACTCCTGTTCTGTGACTTCGAACCATATTCATTGCATCAGAAATCGCATTTACAACTGCGTTTGATTTGGGTGCTCCTGCAACATAAATTGCTGCATTTGCAAGAATAATCTGAGCCTCCGGCATTCCTACCCGCTCCACTGCCTGAGCACATGCTACCGCAACCTGTATTGCCTGAGGATCCGCCAGACCAACATCCTCACAGGCACATATCATGATTCTTCTGGAAATAAATGTAACACTTTCGCCTGCCTCTAACATCTTAGCCAAATAAAATACCGCTGCATCAGGGTCTGAACCTCTCATACTTTTAATGAAAGCAGAAATGGTATCATAATGACTATCACCATCCTTATCAAAGCCGATTGCTCTTTGCTGTATACATTCCTGTGCCACCTCTATGGTAAAATGAATGATTCCATCCTCACCGGGTGGGGTTGTAAGGATTCCAATCTCAACTGCATTTAATGCATTTCTGGCATCACCATTACTTGCATCCGCCAAAAATTCCAATGCATCCTCTGTGATCTCGCCATGATAGGAGCCCATCCCCTTTTCTTTGTCATATACTGCCCTTTTGATTAATTCCTTAATATCTTCCGTACTCAATGCTTCCAGACGAAATATGTGGGAACGGGACAGTAACGCCTTATTCACTTCAAAATAGGGATTTTCTGTTGTTGCTCCAATTAAGATAATTGTGCCATCCTCAACAAAGGGAAGGAGATAATCCTGCTGCGCTTTATTAAACCGATGAATCTCGTCAATAAATAAAATTGTTTTTTTCTGGTACATTCCATAATGGTTCTTTGCCTCTTCTACAACAGCCTCCATATCTTTTTTTCCGGCTGTTGTTGCATTGATTGCCTTAAAATCAGCACTTGTAGTATTGGCAATCACCATTGCCAAAGTCGTTTTCCCTGTTCCGGGCGGTCCATAAAATATAATGGAAGATAATTTATCTGCCTGAATGGCACGATACAATAATTTATCTTTCCCTATAATATGCTTTTGACCAACAACTTCATCTAAAGTTGTTGGTCTTAATCTTTTTGCCAAAGGAGATTCCTTTTCCATATTCACTTCTCTCATATAGTCAAACAAATCCATAACCCTTACCCCTTGGCTTTATTTTTTTGAAAAGCCTAACCGTTCCAATAATCCATGAAACTTATCCAAAATAATCGGTTTACAAATATATGCATCATAATCGCTGCATACCTGAATATTATCCAACGCAACCTCATCCAATGCACTGATCATAATTACCTTTGCACGATTTTCCTGATTCACACAATACTTTTTCTCAGCTTCCCGAATGGCTTCCAATGTCTTATATCCATCCAGCTTTGTCATCATGATGTCCAAACAAATCAAATCAAATAATTGTTGTTCCTCCATAGAAACAGAAGCTTCATCCACCGCAGACATGCCGTTATCCACAGCAACTACTTCACCGTATTCTTCCAGTATTTTCTCTAAAAATCTTCTATTCACAAAATCATCATCAGCAATTAAAATTCTCATAACATCCTCCATGTCCTTATATATCTGATTTTATCATAATCTTCATGCTTATTGTTCTGTCCGTAAAAGTGACTCTAATTTAGAAATAATGGTTGCCGCAACTACATCATGCTTTTGCCTGTCTGTTTCGATTCTTCTGTTTAACAGATCCCTGCTTACAGCACCTAATAAAATATTGGATAATTCCTCCGGAGTAAAGATATCTTTTATCTCACCCTCCTCCATGGCAGCTTTCAATTCCTTCCGTACAAAGCTTGTTCGGTTATAGATACATGCTGCAATTGCATCTCTTGTATTTACATTATGAAGAAAGCCTTCATAATTCAATACAATCGCTGCCATATCCTTATAGCCACCGTAATAGGTTCCTAATGTGTTGAGAAATTCAGACACCTTTGAGAAATGAGAAATATCTTTCGCCTGAATCGTAGCAATCATACTATTATCAAATTTGGTAAAAGTATCTACTACCTCAACCAAAACCTCATCTATCCCGCCGAAATAACGATAAAGCAAAGATTCTGACATATTTTCCTTCATTGCCAGCGTTTTCGTTGTTAAAGACTCCAACCCGGCCTCGCTTATAATTTCAACTGCAGAAGCAACGATTCGGTCTTTCCGATTAATAAAACTTGTATTCATATATTTACCCCCACATTGTGAATTTTTATTCACCCATATCAGATATTTTAGGACATGGTTATACATTTGTCAACAAATTATCTAGTTTTGTGACGTTATGGATTTCCCATAAATCGTTATCTCATCTTTCTCTAACTGATAGTAATAAATGCTGTCAGACAACAGATCAATCAGCCCAACTGCACTTTTATTTGCATCAATCACAAGGTTCTGCAAAAATTCAATATCCGTATCCTCCTGCTCCGGCACAAGAATCACCTCATGAATACTGGACGGCAGAATGATAATATTTTTCCCCTGTACCTTTGCAAAATTCCGGATAACGGAATCATATAACATACAGGATGCCCCATTTAATGCGGATTCATTGGATAACACGAACATATTAATGTGATCCTGCTCCCGTTCCAGCTCTTCTAGATCAAAACCATCCTGTTCCTCCTGGGGAATTGATTTCTTTAGACAATTTATGATAATCTTGGCAAGGGATTCCATATGCCAGGGAAATTCTCGCATTGTATTAAATAATGCAATCCGATATAACTCCTCTTCATCAATACCCCAGTTTAAAAATTCGTCATTTCCAATTAAGGAGCTTGCCAGACCGTCTGCTGTATGATTTGCCATATAACGAAATGTTACCGCCAAGTCCAAAAATCGTTTATAAGGACTATTCATTAACAATTCCCGATTTTTCTCATAGTTTACAAGACGGATAATAATGTGATTCTTTACTTCATTGAAATCAAGGATATTGTGGATTTTGATTTCCTCCTTCTTTCGGATTGCCATATATTGTTTTGCAAGTTCTTCCATAATACTATTAATAGGCATACCCATCTGATACATTTCAAAATATGAGTTTAAATAAATATTAGGGCTGACGTACTCCTGTTTTTTCCGAATTACAAGTCCATCCAGCTTAACTCCGTTATTTTTAATGACCTGATGGATTTCTATTACATAGTCATCCATATCTTTTTCCTTCCATTCGCTTGTCATTTCGCCCTGGCAAACCCTCTTTTTTTGAAACGGAATAAAAAAGTCTAAAAAGTTTTCTTTGATATAATTTAAAAATTCCTGATAATTCATGTGATTCTCCTTTTCCATAAAGGAGAAAAAAATTCGATATCATAGATAACAGAAATGAGCCCCGGCTCAAATTGAGTTAAAATAGTTAAGTGTAGCTTTACTATACATAAAACTACACTTAAGGTCAAGTTGATTTTTCATTTTTCATAAAAATAACAAAAAAATCTTCCAATGTATTATCGTCACAATTCCAAACTATGCCTCAGACAATACTTTTTCCAAAAACTGTACGAAAGTTTCCATCTCTTCTCCGGTTCCAATGGAAATACGTAAGTAATTGTTGATACGGGGAGCATTAAAATATCTTACAAAAATCCGGTTCTCTTTTGCCTTTTCAAAAATGTATTTTGCAGGAACCCGTTCATGGGTTGCAAAAACGAAATTCGAATAAGAATCCGGATAAGTAAATCCAAGTCTTGTTAATTCCTTCTTAAACCATTGTCTCGTCTCAATTACCTTTTGAACCGTATCTTTAAAATATATATCATCCTTTATACTTTCCACACCTAATATAATAGACGGATAATTCATCGTGTAGGAATTATAGCTGTATTTTACATCATTTAATGCTTTGATCAGCTCTGCATTTCCCATGGCATATCCAATCCGAAGGCCGGCCATAGAACGGGACTTTGAAAATGTACGGACAACCAAAAGATTTTCATACTGAGAAATAAGAGAAAGTGCACTTTCTCCGCCAAAATCAATATAGGCTTCATCTACAATAACGACAACATCCTGATTATGGTCTAAAATATCCTTAATGAAATCCAATGTAACCAAAACTCCTGTTGGAGCATTGGGATTTGGGAAAATTACACCACCATTTGGCGTATAGTAATCCTCTTTCTGAATTTCAAAGCTTTCGTTTAATTTTTTCGTTTCATATGGGATTTTAAACAAATCTGCCCATACATCATAAAAACTGTATGTAATATCCGGAAAGTAAATCGGCTTATCACTATTAAAAAAAGTCAGAAAAGACATTGCAAGAACATCATCCGAACCAACACCCACAAATACCTGTTCCGGTTGTAAATCATGGTATTGTGCAATTGCATCCACAAGATCCTTTGCCGTAGGATCCGGATAAAACCGCAGTTTTTCCAAATCCCCTTTTACAGCTAATACCTTTGGGGATGGCGGATATGGATTTTCATTGGTATTTAACTTGATAACATTCTTTTCTTTTGGCTGTTCACCCGGCACATAAGGAACAACCTTTCTAATGTTTTTTTCCCATTGTTTCATGGCTGTCACCTCATTTAACCTTCCATTTCCTGCATCTTTGCAAGCTTAGCAGCCTGATCTGCTGCTGTTAAGCTGTCAATGATTTCATCTAAATCTCCATCCATAATCTGATCTAACCGATGGAGTGTCAGTTTGATTCGATGATCGGTACACCTTCCCTGAGGAAAATTATATGTCCGGATTTTCTCTGAACGGTCTCCAGTTCCTACCTGACTCTTTCGAAGCTCTGCCTCGGCATCATGTGCCTTCTGCAATTCCATATCATATAATTTTGCACGCAATACCTTTAACGCCTTATCCTTGTTCTTTAACTGAGATTTTTCATCCTGACAGGAAATAACGATTCCGGTAGGAATATGGGTCAGTCGAACAGCCGAATCTGTTGTATTAACACACTGTCCACCATTACCTGATGCACGGAACACATCAAATTTACAGTCGTTCAAATCCAATTCAAAATCTACCTCCTCTGCCTCCGGCATAATTGCAACGGTTATGGTAGAGGTGTGGATTCTTCCACCGGATTCCGTTTCCGGAACACGCTGTACACGATGCACACCACTTTCATATTTTAATCTTGAAAATGCCCCCTTACCGTTAATCATGAAGGAACATTCTTTGAATCCTCCAATTCCATTCTCATTTAAGGAAATCAATTCTGTCTTCCAATTCATTTTATCTGCGTATTTCTGATACATACGGAAAATCTCTGCCGCAAACAAGGCAGATTCATCACCGCCGGCTCCGGCACGAAGCTCTACGATTACATTCTTATCATCATTAGGATCCTTTGGAATTAACAATACCTTTAATTCCCCTTCAATTCTGGCAGTTGCGGCCTTTGATTCATTTAATTCCTCTTTTGCCAGCTCCCGCATCTCTTCATCTTTTTCTTCATCCAGCATTGCAAGACTGTCCTCAATTGCCTGCTTTGCCGCAAGATATTCTTTATATTTTGCTGCAATTGGAGCTAAATCACTTTGCTCTTTCATCAAAGATGTGTATTTTTCCTGATTATTTAAAATATCCGGATCACTTAGCTGTTCCAATACAGACTCATAACGAGCAAGCAAATCATCTAATTTATCAAACATTTCCTTCACCTCATTCAATAATGTATTAAGTGCCTCAAACCCATGCATTCATAGGCTTGCAAATTCGCAATCATTTAAGTTTATAACATCCCTTTATGCTAAAAATCATACCATATCGCTACAAATGACCGTATACAATACGATCCAGACCTGCATAATCCTTCTTCACGCAAACATCACAAAATCCGGCATTCTTCATAAGTCCGGACACTGCCTGTCCCTGATTATAACCAATTTCAAAGAAAAGATAACCGTCCCTGTTCAGATATTGATGTACATCTGCAAGAATTGCCTGATAAAAGTCCAGACCACTCACACCACCATCTAATGCCTGCATCGGTTCATAATCCTTTACCTCCGGCATCAGGGTCGGAATCACATCCCGTTCAATATACGGAGGATTACATACGATAATGGAATATTGCTCCTTTACATTCGTAAACAAATCACTTTCCAATAAAGCTGCATCCAATTGGTATTTTTTTAAATTCCGGGATGCAACCTCCAAGGCATCCTTTGATATATCACATAAAGCCAGATTCACGTTATCATGATACAGCTTTAAAGATATACCGATACAACCGGAACCGCAACACAGATCAAGAAGAGAAACACTCCGACTTTCAAAGGCTTTAGAATTCAGCAGCTGATCCACCGTCTCCACCAAAACCTCTGTATCATTACGGGGAATCAACACATGCTCATTCACTATAAAAGTATAATCCATAAAGTGGGCGTACCCAAGTATATACTGCAACGGATAATGCTGTCTTCTTTTTTCCAGCATCTCCTTATATCTGTTCTCTGCTTCGGATGAAACAGAGGCATCCGGATTTACCAGCATTTGCATATATTTTATACCAAGAACCTCTTCCAACAGAACTCTGCTCTCATATTTGGCATATTCATTTCTGCTGTCCTCCAATGCATGTTTTCCGTATTGCAGTATCTCTCTTACTGTCATCATAACGACTCCTCTTCGGTATTCTCAGAGTGATCTAATAAAGAATCATCCACAGAATCTGACATTTCCTCCGAAGCAAAATCATCATCATAGGATTCATCATCCTTAAATTCGGATTTGCGGATTCCCTGTGCTTCATTTACTGCATCTACATACGCACGACCCATTAAAACAGCCTCCACAGAAACAATGGCAACCTGTATCATTTCTTCTGTCGGCTCCTTTGTGGTCAATCTCTGAATCCACATACCGGGACGACTTAAAATATTAAGCACAATATTATCACTTCTGCCTGCTAAACGAATAAATTCATAAGAAATACCTGCCACAACAGGAACTAATAAAATACGCAAAATTAATCGAAGCCATATCTGTTTTGCCGTAATCAGCATGAAAACGAAAATACTGATAATCATAACAATAAACAAAAAGCTTGTGCCACATCTTTTGTGATATCTTGAATGATGTGCAACATTTTCCGGTGTTAATTTTTCTCCTGATTCATAACAATTAATTGTCTTATGTTCTGCCCCATGATACATAAATACCCGCTTGATATCTTCCATCTGGGAAATCAACAGAATGTACACAATAAATATAATCAACCGGATTACACCCTCGATTAGGGCAAGCAAAACACGGCTCTTTACCCATTTGCCTATAAACTCCGCAATTCCTGCAGGTAACAGCATAAACAAAGCAACAGCTATCATAACAGAAACAAAAACGGTGAGACCGATAATTACTTTCTCCGCTTTTTCCTTAAAGATTCCTTTTAAGAGCTTATCTGTTTTTGTCTCCTCTTCCTCCTCTTCATAAAAGGAAGAAGAATAATTCAATGTATTCATACCGATTATCAAAGATTCCGCAAAATTCACAATACCTCTGATAAACGGAATCTTCGCAAATCCATGACGTTCTCCATAGGATTTGTACTTATGAAGCTTTACCTGTATCTTCCGGTCAGGTCGTCGAATCGCTACAGAATAACTATCCGGTCCCTTCATCATAACGCCTTCAATTACAGCCTGACCACCTAATGTTCCCTTTGGCAATCTATCTTCCATTTACATACCTCTACTCTACCGACTTATTGTATAAAAAGAAAAAAGGTTGAGATTCATAATCTCAACCTTAATAACGTTACTAATTAGCCTGATTAACTCCGTACTTACGGTTGAATTTATCAATACGACCGCGAGCCTGTGCAGCCTTCTGCTGACCAGTATAGAAAGAATGACACTTAGAACAAATCTCTACGTGAATCTCTTCTTTAGTTGAACCGGTTACAAACTCGTTACCGCAGTTACAAACTACTTTTGCCTGATAATAATTTGGATGAATTCCTTCTTTCATTTTATACACCTCTCAAAATATATTGGCAGATTCCAACCCGCCTAAACAACTTCTACAGTTTACCATAATGTATAGTGTTATGCAAGCATTTTTTTATTTTCTTAGCAATGACCGTTTAATCAATTCTAAAAATTCAGCATTATTTTTCGTTCTGACAAATAATTTGAGAATTTCCTCCGTAGCCTCTTCACTTTTGGCTCCGGATAACTCCTTGTGCATTGCATAAACAGCTTCCTGTTCCAGCTTGCTAAGTAACAGATCATCCCGTCTTGTTCCCGATTTTGCAATATCAATTGCAGGAAAAATTCTCTTTTCCGAAAGCTTTCTGTTCAGAACAAGTTCCATATTTCCGGTTCCTTTAAATTCTTCAAATACAACATCATCCATCTTAGAACCGGTCTCCACCAATGCAGTTGCCAAAACAGTCAGAGAACCACCTTCACGCATATTTCTTGCCGCACCAAAGAATTTCTTAGGCATATGAAGTGCCGCAGGATCCAGACCACCGGTTAATGTTCTTCCACTTGGCGGTACCGTAAGATTATATGCTCTTGCAAGACGTGTAATGGAATCTAACAAGATCACAACATCTTCCTTATGCTCTACCAATCTCTTTGCGCGTTCAAGTACCATTTCAGAAACTCTCTTATGATGCTCCGGCAATTCATCAAAGGTAGAATAAATCACTTCCACATTCGGACCCTCAATCGATTCCCGGATATCCGTAACTTCTTCCGGACGCTCATCAATTAATAAAACAATTAAATGCATATCACGATAGGTTCTGCTGATGCTGATTGCAATCTGCTTTAATAAGGTTGTCTTTCCTGCCTTCGGCGGTGCAACGATCATGCCTCGCTGTCCTTTACCGATTGGGGCAAGTAAATCCATGATTCTTAAGGATACACCCTTTGCATTGTCATTTTCCAAACGAATTCTTTCGTCCGGAAAAATAGGGGTCAGGTCTTCAAAATTCTTACGTCTGACTGCATCCTCCGGAGAATAACCGTTAATGGTTTTGATATATAATAACGCAGCAAATTTTTCTTTTTCTGTTTTTACCTTCTGATTACCGATAATAATATCCCCTGTTTTCAAATTAAAGCGTTTAATCTGTGCAGGTGATACATAAATATCATTCTCTCCCGGCAAATAATTTTCACAACGGATAAAACCATATCCCTCATTCATAACCTCTAAAATTCCGTTTGCCTCTTTTCCACTGTCAAGAGAAGGGTCAATGGTTGTAACCTTTGCCGGTTTCTTATCTGTCTGTTCCTCTGCCTTATTGACAGGCTGTTCCGGTTTTTTATGGATAATTTTCTTTTCTGCTTTTGTTTCCTGCGTAGTTGCTTCAGTCTGCGGTCTCTTCTTCACCTTTGAAGCATTCGAAAGTAATTCTACCAGTTCTCCTTTTTTCAGACCGGTAACTCCTTTTATGCCTAATTCCTTTGCTACATCTCTTAACTGAAGCAAAGTCATCTCCTGATAATTCATATTTAACTCCTTTGATATTAAGTTTTTCTTATTGGGTAACATTTGAAACCAGATCAATCGAATATATAAATGCTTCCTTATTATATCATAAAAAACAAGAATGTAAATTGTAAAATGAAAGAAAGGAAAAATATTAATCGACACAATTTTATTATTTTCGTATTCTTCCTTGCACAACATATTGGATAATGATAAGATAGGAATGATTGCTTAAGAAAAGAATTTTCTTAAATTATAATACAAACAAAAAGTAAAGGTGGTTAATTTATGGACGTTTATGAAAAATCATTACAATTACATGAGCAATGGGCAGGTAAAATGAGTACTGAGCCAAAATGTCAGGTGAAAACAAGGGAAGACCTTTCGTTAGCATATACTCCGGGTGTTGCCGAACCATGTAGAAAAATTGCAGAAAATCCTTCTGACGTTTACAAATACACACAAAAAGGAAACACTGTTGCAGTTATTTCCGATGGTAGCGCCGTTTTGGGATTGGGTAATATCGGTGCCGCTGCCGCCATGCCTGTTATGGAAGGAAAAGCTGTTTTATTCAAATCCTTCGGAAATGTAAATGCGGTTCCAATCTGTCTGGATACACAGGATACAGAAGAAATCATTAAAACCGTTATTAACATTGCACCTGCATTTGGCGGTATTAACTTGGAAGATATCTCTGCACCACGTTGTTTTGAAATTGAACGCAGATTAAATGAAGCTTTGGATATTCCGGTATTCCATGATGATCAGCACGGAACTGCAATCGTTGTTTTATCCGGAATCATTAACGGACTGCGAATTACCGGTAAAAAGAAAGAAGAATGTAAGGTAGTTGTTAACGGTGCAGGTTCTGCAGGAATTGCAATTACAAAGCTGCTTCTTACATACGGATTCAAAAATGTAACCATGTGTGACCGTCACGGTATCATCAACAAGGATTACGAAGGGCTTAACTGGATGCAGGAGGAAATGATTAAGGTTACCAATTTATCCAATCAGTCCGGTACCTTGGCAGATGCATTGGTTGGTGCAGACATCTTTGTCGGCGTTTCTGCTCCCGGTATCGTAACTCCTGAAATGGTTGCTTCCATGAACAAGGATTCTATCCTGTTTGCCATGGCAAATCCAACACCTGAAATCATGCCGGATGTGGCAAAGAAAGCCGGAGCCCGTATTGTAGGAACCGGACGTTCCGATTTCCCAAATCAGGTAAATAATGTAATCGCTTTTCCGGGTATTTTCAAGGGTGCATTAGAAGGACACGCTTCCATCATTACAGAAGAAATGAAGCTTGCCGCTGCACAGGCAATTGCAGATTTGGTTTCCGATGAAGAGTTAAATGATGACTTCATTATGCCGGAAGCATTTGATGAACGAGTTGCCGATACGGTAAGTGCTGCGGTAAAATCACATATTCAGAAATAGGGAATAATTATGTCTAGTGATACATTTATGTTATACAAATTAATGATTTTATACATGTTAGACCGGGTAGACTTCCCTCTTACAGAATCCCAGATTTCCCAGTTTGTGTTGGATAAAGGATATACCAATTATTTTAATTTGCAGATTGCAATAAAAGAACTGGTTGAAATTGACTTTATTCGTCCGACACCGGAAAGGAATCATTCTCTCTATGAGATTACGGAACAGGGAAAGGAAGCAATCGAATTATTTGAATTTAAGATATCCGATCCTATTAAGCTGGATATCTTGAATTACTTAAAGGATCAGAAAATTGAATTACGAAATGAATCCCTGATTTCTTCCGACTACTATCCGTCAAACAATGAATATATTGCACAGTGCAGTATAAAAGAAAGAAATCAGACGTTATTAGAAATCAAAATTGCAGTTCCTACTCAGGAACAGGCAATTCACATATGCGATTCCTGGAAAGAAAAAAACGAAGAAATCTATCAATATTTAATTACACAAGTATGGCAGGCATAACGCCTGCCATATTTACATTCTATAAGCTTTTTCTATTCAGCTTCCGTAGGAGACTCATGAACAATTTCATCAATAAAATCCAATATTTCTTCTCTTCCCTGTTTTGATAATGCAGAGAATGGGAATATATAATCTTCTTTATTCATTCCCAGCTTTTCTCTGATAATCTTTATATTCTTTTGCAGCTGCGACCGCTTAATCTTATCCGCCTTCGTAGCAATAATAACCGGGAAAAAGCCATTGTGACAGATCCAGTCATACATCATCACATCATTTTGTGAGGGCTCGTGGCGAATATCAATCAGCAAAAACACAAGCTTAAGCTGTTTGGAGCTATGAAGATAATTTTCAATCATTTTACCCCATTTTTCCCGTTCTGCGGCAGATACTTTCGCATATCCGTAACCCGGAAGGTCAACAAAATAAAATTCCTTATTAATACAATAAAAATTAATCGTCTGGGTCTTTCCCGGTTGGGATGAAGTTCTTGCCAATGCTTTACGATTCAGCAGTCCATTAATCAAAGATGATTTTCCGACATTTGATTTTCCGGCAAAAGCAATTTCTACTCCCTGATTATCAGGGAACTTACTTGAAATTCCACATACAGTTTCTAATTCTGAGCTTTTAATTACCATTTTTTCTCTTCCTTCTTCTTTTTCAAACATTTGTAATGTACTTATCCGGTTCATCCCGGTTACATCAAACATAAGCTGTAACTATTTATGTTCAGACATTCTGAAATACCGGTGGCAGTCCATCCTTACTTGGTTTCAAAGTAAAGGAACGTCTTACAATTCCATTTGCGATTACATCTTCCATGGTTGTAACATATACAATATCCATGCCTTCCGTAATTTCCGATTCCAATTCTTCTACATTTTTCCTATTATCAGAAGGAACCAAAACCTTTTCCATACCTGCATTCTTTGCAGCCAGCAGTTTTTCCTTTAATCCACCAATAGGTAAAACACGCCCCTTCAATGTGATTTCACCGGTCATGGCAACCCGTCCGGAAACCTGACGATTGGTCAGAACCGAATAAATGGCCAAAGCAATTGTAATTCCTGCGGAAGGACCATCCTTTGGCGTTGCTCCTTCCGGAACATGAATATGTATCAGATGATTTTCAAAGAAATCCGAATCAAATTCTTTAATTGCCGGTAATGTCCTGACATAGGACAATGCAATCTGGGCAGATTCCTTCATAACATCGCCTAAATTTCCGGTAAGCTTCAAACCACCTTTTCCATCCAAAAGATTCACTTCAATATTCAGTGTATCTCCACCTACCTTTGTCCATGCAAGACCTGTTACAACACCGACCTTGTCGGAATCGTCATGGGAATCTTCGCTGTATTTTTCCACTCCTAATAAATCTGACAGCTTTTCCGGTGTAATTCTCATGCTTTTCCATTCCTCAGTCAGTATTCCCCGTGCCGTCTTTTGCATCAGATTACCAAGTACACGTTCCAAGCCCCGAACGCCGGCTTCCTTTGTGTAATTGCGAATCAGCTTATAAATTGCAGCATCCGTGATCTGAAACTGTTTTCTTGTCAAACCGTTTATCTGAAGCTGCTTCTTTATCAGATATAGCTTTGCAATATGAAACTTTTCATTTTCCGTATAGCTGTTTACTTCAATCAGTTCCATTCTATCCCGCAACGGTTCCGGAATAGAGGATACATCATTGGCGGTTGCAACAAACAAAACACTAGACAAATCCACAGGAACCTCAAAGAAATGGTCTGTGAAATAAGCATTTTGTTCACCATCTAACACCTCAAGCAACGCAGAAGCTGTATCTCCTTTGTAATCTGTTCCGGTTTTATCGATTTCATCCAATAAAATTAACGGATTATTTACTCCTGTTTTAGTAATTGCGGATACAATTCTTCCCGGCATGGCACCGATATAGGTTTTACGATGTCCTCGTATCTCTGCTTCATCCCGTACACCACCTAATGCAATACGTCCATACTTTTTATGAAGTGCGGAGGCAATGGATTTGGCAATGGATGTTTTTCCGGTTCCCGGAGGACCCACAAGACATATGATTGGTGCATCTTTTCTTCCACTCAAATTACGAACAGCCAGATAGTCAATAATTCGTTCTTTTATTTTTGTTAATCCATAATGATCTTTTTCCAATACTTTAATGGCTGACTTTAAATTAACATTATCCTTTCCTGATACACTCCACGGATAATCCAAAACCGTTTCAATGTAATTTCTCAAAACACCACTTTCAGAAGATGAATAAGACAAGGTTTTAAACCGGTTGATTTCTTTTTGTATCTTTTCTCTTACCTCAGCAGGAGGATTCACCTGCTCCAGTTTTTCTTCATAAAGAGTTGCTTCTGTATCGGCATCCTCTTCTCCCAGCTCCTCATGTATTACCTTAAGCTGTTCTCTTAAAACATATTCCCTTTGGTTCTTATCCACACAATCCTTCAACCGTTCTGCAAGGTCTTCACGGATTTTTGTAATTTCAATTTCATTTAACAACGTAGTAATTAAAAATTCACTTCGTTCCTTTATATCAAGAATCTCCAGTATTTGTTTCCTTTTATCAAAGGATAACGAAACTGCCTCCGTGGTTAAGTCAATCAACAATTCCAAATCCGTCATTTGATAAAGCATTTGAAATGCCTTTTTTTGCGGTATCATTTTACAGGAAAAGCAGATTTTTAAAATTGACTTAATGGAACGAAGCAAGGCTTCCTTTTCATTTTCATCCGACAAAGGTTCCGTAATACAAGGTTCTATAACCCCACGATGGTATTCCTTCTCCGAATAAATTTCCGTAAGCTTTCCCCGTTGGATTCCTTCCAGCATAATTCTCATGCTTCCATCAGCCGGCAACCTTAAAGTTTGTTTTATCTTAGCAATGGTTCCAATGGGATAAAGCTGTTCCGGTGTCAAAGGAGAAGTCCACGAATCCTTTACAGGAAGTGCCACAAAAATTTCCGTATTTTCCTGTAATGCGACATCAATTCCCTGGGTTGAACTAACATTTTTTAAATCAAAATGTATAATCGAACCGGGCATAACAACCAAATCATTTATAACAATTATCGGTACAAAATAATTCAATTTATCTTCCATCTAACTACCTCTTTTTCTACTTTTGTAATACTCCTGCAACTATTATATCGGTCTACCCCATTGTATGCAATACATGTTTCAAAAGACTGTAAATAAACTCTTTAAAAACAAATCCCCTATGGATATTCACAAATAAATATTCATAGGGGATCATCTTATACGCTGATTCCTAAATTACAATATGGAAAATCAAACTTAAGCAATCTCACCATTATGATTCTTGGAATGATGCTTTGTAAATGGTTTCTTTTGTCTTGGTTTATCAGACCTTACAATATCCGGCTTTCCTGTTCCATCCACTGCTTCCTTTGTTATGGTACAACGGATAATCTCTTCATCGGAAGGCACTTCATACATCAGATCCATAACAACCTTCTCTATGATAGAACGGAGACCCCTTGCACCGGTCTTACGTTCCGTCGCTTCCCTGGCAATTGCAGTCAAAGCCTCATCTGTAAATTCAAGCTCTACACCATCTAACTCAAACAGCTTCTTATACTGTTTACAAACAGCACTCTTTGGTTCCGTCAAAATTCTTACCAAAGCAGCATCATCTAATAAATCCAATGTAACTGCAACAGGAACTCGTCCGATAAACTCCGGAATCAAGCCATACTTTACAAAATCAGTTGGCGTTACCTGTTTTAATAATTCACCAATATTCTTTTCTGATTTTTCTGCAAGCTCTGCTCCAAATCCAATTGATTTTTTACCAATTCTGTTCTCAATGATTTTCTCTAAGCCATCAAACGCGCCGCCACAAATAAACAAAATATTCGTAGTATCAATCTGAATAAACTCCTGATGAGGGTGCTTTCTTCCTCCCTGAGGCGGAACTGAAGCAACAGTACCTTCAATAATCTTTAAAAGTGCCTGCTGAACACCTTCACCGGAAACATCACGGGTAATCGATACATTTTCCGACTTTTTGGTAATCTTATCAATCTCATCAATATAAATAATACCATGCTGAGCCCGTTCAATATCATAATCGGCTGCCTGAATAATCTTGAGAAGAATATTCTCAACATCTTCACCAACATATCCGGCCTCCGTTAATGCAGTCGCATCTGCAATAGCAAAAGGTACATTTAATAATTTTGCCAATGTCTGTGCCAGGTATGTTTTACCGGAACCGGTAGGTCCAACCATTAAAATATTACTTTTCTGTAATTCAACATCAAAATCCTTATCGGACAAAATTCTTTTATAATGGTTATACACCGCTACAGATAATACCTTTTTTGCATCCTCCTGACCAATGACATACTGGTCAAGGAAGTCCTTAATCTCTTTTGGTTTCAGTAAATTAATATCTGTAGATTCGTCAAAATCATCTAACTCATCTTCAATTATCTCGGAACAAACCTCAATACATTCATCACAAATATACACATTCTGTCCGGCAATCAGCTTTCGAACCTGATCCTGTGTTTTGTTACAAAATGAACAACGCAAAGGTTTTCTCTCATCTCCACGACCTGCCATGGCTACACCTCTATCTCTTATTATTTGATTGCATCACGGTTTTCTACAACAACGTCAATCAGTCCATAGTCTTTTGCTTCTTGCGCACTTAACCAGTTATCACGGTCTGTATCCTTTTCAAGAATTTCAACAGATTTTCCTGTTTCTTTTGCCAAAATCTCATTAATCTTTCTCTTGGTACGAAGAATATGTTTTGTTGTAATTTCCATGTCACTTGCCTGACTGCCTCCCGGCATTCCGCCCATTGGCTGATGAATCATAATCTCTGCATTCGGCAATGCCATTCTCTTACCCGGTGCTCCACCTGCAAGTAAGAACGCACCCATACTGGCTGCCATACCGACACAAATTGTTGAGACATCACATTTGATATAATTCATCGTATCAAAAATACCAAATCCTGCAGAAACAGATCCACCCGGACTGTTAATATACAAATAAATATCCTTCGTAGGATCCTCAGATTCCAGGAATAACAACTGTGCAATTACAAGACTTGCCGTTGTATCATTCACTTCTTCTCCAAGGAAAATAATTCTTTCCTTTAATAATCTGGAATAAATATCGTAGGAACGTTCCCCGCGACTTGTCTGCTCAATCACATAAGGCACTAAACTCATATTAATTCCTCCTTTTGAAAGCAGTCAAAATTATTTTTCAACTGCAGCATTCGTAATCAGATCAACTGCTTTTTGAACAGCTAAATCCTGCTTGATTGCTTTCTTTTCTTCCTCTCCGACCATCTCGATCAGCTTGTCAGCTTCCATCTGGTAAGTTTCTGCCATCTTAGTAATCTCAGCAGTTACCTCATCCTCAGAAACTTCAATGTTCTCTGCCTGAGCAATTGCCTCAAGCACAAGACGAGACTTAATTCTTCTGATTGCTTCCGGTTCTGCTGTTTCCATAAACTGCTCCTTTGACATACCGGAGAACTGGAAATACTGCTCAATAGAAAGACCCTGATAGCTGATTTGCTGAGCAAATTCATTCATCATCTGTTCTTTCTGTGTCTCAATCATTGGCTGTGGAATCTCCATAGAAGCATTCTCAATTACCTGATCTACAACCTTGCTTTCTTTCTCACGCTTTGCAGCATCCTTCTTCTTTACCTCAAGAGTCTTCTTTAAGTCCTCTTTGTACTCATCTAAAGTATCAAATTCAGAAACATCAGATGCAAACTCATCATCTAATTCTGGAAGCTCTGTTTCTTTAATTCCATTTAACTTACATTTGAATACAGCAGGCTTACCGGCTAAATCCTCTGCCTGATATTCTTCAGGGAAAGTAACATTAACATCAAATTCATCACCGATATTCTTACCTACAATCTGATCCTCAAATGTATCAATGAAAGAATGAGAACCAAGCTTTAACTGATAGTTTTCACCCTTTCCACCTTCAAATGCAACACCATCCGTAAAACCTTCGAAGTCAATTGTTACTTCATCATCCATCTGTGCAGCACGATCCTCTACAGGAACAGTACGTGCATTCTGCTTCTGAACATTCAATAACTCAGCCTGAACGTCCTCATCTGTAACAGTTGTATCCTCTGCTTCTACTTCAATGCCCTTATATTCTCCTAATGTTACTTCTGGTTTAACAGCTACCAATGCAGTATAGATAAAGTCTTTTCCCTTCTCAATCTGAGTAACATCGATTTCCGGACGAGAAACAACATCTAATTCACATTCCTCAAGAGCTCCCGGATATGACTGTTCCATACAGATATTAGCTGCCTCTTCATAGAAAATGCCTGAACCATACATCTTCTCAACATATGCCTGTGGCACTTTTCCCTTACGGAAACCAGGAACAGATATCTGTTTCTTCTGCTTATTATATGCTGTTTTAATTGCAGCATCAAAATCTGCTGCAGGAACAGTAATTGTAAGCTTTGCCATATTCTTCTCTAATTTTTCTACTGTTAAACTCATCTTTAACAATTCCTCCTTAAATATATATCATTATTATCTTTTGCAGTCATTCAGATAGCTCTGCACTAACTTCACAATTATAGCATGTAAAAACGATATATGTCTAGTATTTTCTATATTTTTTCATGTTTGACGGAATAATAATTTTATTATAACCATAATTTACTTTTTCATAAAAAAAGACTACAATTTATTTTTCTGAAAATAAATTGCAGCCTTTTCTGAATCAAGTGATTTCTACTATAAGAAAATAGTTAAATCAAAAACCGATTACTTACCTGAAATCTGGTTCATCTGAGCTTCTAC
Source organism: uncultured Lachnospiraceae bacterium (assembly GCA_934294885.1). Taxonomy (GTDB): domain Bacteria; phylum Bacillota; class Clostridia; order Lachnospirales; family Lachnospiraceae; genus CAG-590. The sequence goes on from CAKRAK010000019.1 coordinate 24,828, forward strand.
TAATTTCTTTGTCATCTGACCACCAACAGAACCATTCTCTCTTGATGTCAAATCACCGTTGTAACCGTTCTTTAAGTTAACACCAACTTCTGATGCACACTCCATTTTGAACTTGTTCATAGCGTCTGACTTTTTAGCATTGTTAGCCATAATTTTTTCCTCCAAATCTATTTTATTAAGACATTTGATTGTCTTGGTTATATTATTTGCAAGGGAAAAAATAATATAATGGAAATTTTTTCAAGCTAACACAAATATTTATTTTATGATTCTTTTTTTATTTTTTTCTTTAAACCAATGACACCACCGGCAGATGCGATCATAAGAATGATCATTCCCGCAACCGGTGCAGCATCACCGGTCTTGGCTCCACCCGAACCACTACTTACTGATCTAAAGCTTGTTGTTCCCGATGTACCATTTGTTCCGTTGGAAGCAGATGATGTTGTCGGCTGTGATGTTGATGGTTGCTCTGTTGTCGGTCGATTTACAGTAATTTCCGAAATCGGCTGTCTCGTTGAGGTTGCAGGCTGTGTCGTTGGCTGCTCTGTTGTCGGATCCTGTGCTTTTGGTGCAAGGATTGCATAAGTAGAAAACTTATTAGACGTCAACGTAAATGTACTTGGACTACTATCCATATCCACCTCATAGCGATATCCTTCCAAACCGGAAGAACCATTATGAACACGAACCACTTCGATTCCGCTTGTACCTGCTAAGTCCTGCAATGGAATTGTAATTGTAATACTTGCTCCATTTGACAACTCTGTAACCGGCACCGGCGGTTCCTGAATACCATTTTCGTCTGTTACAATCTTATATAATGCAAGATTCAAATACTTTCTGACAACCTTATTCTTAGACTGTACTCTTCCAATAACGGAAAGTTCATCACTTGTAACATTGGTAACATCTACCAACGAAGCACAAAGTCTGAATTCAACCGTTCCGTTCTGATCGATTATAGAACTATCCTCATCACTAAAATTGATATGATCATATGCAAATATAGAATCCATATTATCCGCAGTAATATTCGGTGTTCCAGGATTTAATATAACAACAGATGTATTCCGTCCTGTCAGGATAAGGGAAAGCTCGCCACTTGGATTAACAACAATATGATTACTGATTGTAATACCTAATGATTTTTTATACACGCCATCTGTTGCTACAATACTATAAATACCATCCGGAACATTGGTAAATGCAAACATTCCACCGGCATCCGCAGTTGTTGCGGCAACACACACATTACCTTCAAACAAACCAACCGTAATGATACCGGTACTGTTCCAGCTTGGTAACGTCATCCCTTCTCCGTAACCAACCGTACCACGTACGATTCCACCTTCGTCATTCAACGATAACGTTCTTAAAGAACCTTCATACTCCAGCACTTCATTAATATCCGATACAGCACGAACCTTATAATCATAAACCGTATCTGCGTCTAACTCTTCGAATACGTTGGAAATTGTCCAGTTGCCGTTCTCATCCTGTGTTGCAACAGCATTATTACATTCTGTATATTCCTCATCTGTACTCTTTTTTATCATTACAACAGGGGCAGCAGAAACCTCCGCAGTACCTCTTGTTACGGTTGCAGACAATGTAGCCTTTGAAGTGGTAATATTGCTGATTGGATTAACCTTTATACTCATCGGAGTAAATCCTGCAACACTTACTTCATTTCCGGCAATATCAGATGCCATTACTACATAATTACCTTTTTCGGATACTTCAACGACAAAGGAACCTGTATAGCCACTGTCTGTTTCCTCAATTGTTGCGGAAAATGGTTTTCCGTTCTTTAATATAGTGATAGAATCTCTGTCAACTCCACTGACCATATCTGTAATACTAAATTCAATATATACCGAAGAATCTGATGATTTTTCAGGAACATTTGTAACTGTAATTTCCGGTGCGGTCTTATCATAGCGTACAACCTTCATATGATTCTTAGAATCATCACAGGTAACTCCCGATGCACTGACACTCCAGAAATTAAAGTAGTGTACTGCTTCATCCTCTTCTCCGATGGAAATACGCTTCACTCCGCTATCATCGTCAACTAAAGCATCATCATAAACAGTTTCATCATTTTTGTGATGACGATAATATGTACTTACCGGAGCTCCGTCTCCTGTTACCGTATCATAAGACAACTGAACGGTTGGTGCACCGGTCTTGCTGTTATACCAGAAATCATCACTGTCAGAATTCTCAACCTCTGGTAAAACCGTTACTGAAGGACACGCCGGCGGTTCTATGGAAACATTATGAACATTAAAGCTTTCACGATGTTCATTGCCTGCATTATCACACACGATTACCGTATATTTTCCTCTTCCCGTTACTGCAAAGGAACCGGAATATACACCACCCTCTGCCGGATCACTCAACAGGATATTTGTTGTTGTTCCATCACTCTTTAAAACCTTCGCATAAGCGACTCCGCTGACTGCATCTGATGTTGTAAATGTAATACTCTGGTCACTTGTCCAACTATTTTCATCTTCAACATAATCTACCTTTAATTCCGGTGAATCGTTATCAACCAAAAATGTTACTTTATCAGAAGTCTTTGTATTGCCTGCATTATCCTCTGCCACAGCATAAACGGTATATGGCTTTTTACTGCTTACAAGAATATTATCACTACTGAAAGTAAAATCACCACTTGTAATCTTGGAATTCGGTGTCTGCACTTCTGATGCACCATTTGGATACTGGGTATCTGCCAATGTATCATTTACATACCATTTTACATTTTTAATTCCTGATTCAGATTCTACAACATATACATTTGCAATACAGTTTCTGTAATAAATTCCGCTATTATTAACTACATGTCCCCGAACTCCTCCTTCGGATCTGTCTCCGTAAGAAACGGAAATATCACACCGGGACGGTTCTCTTGTCTCCACGCTCCATTCATAGTTATCATTGGTATTACCTGACGGGCGAAGGGTAATCAAATCACTCTTATTGCCTGCAATATCCGTTGCCTGACACTTGATCACACCATATCCATCCTTTACCAGATTCTGTAATACTTCTATTGTGGCAACTCCATTACCGTCAAAGGTAGTAACATTGCTGATATCAGAGGTATGGATTCCATAATTCAGGTTCTTAAGACCGGATCCCTCATCTGCAAACCGAACTTTAATATGAATGGTTGCATTCACATAGGTACCAAAGCTTAATACACCACCACGACTTGGGAAATACAATCCACCATTGCCGGCTGTTACAGAATTATCCCAATCATAGGAAATACTGTCATCTCCATCTACGGTAAAACTATAACCTAAATACTGTGGCTTGGCACCATCATAAGAAACATTCACACTTCCAACAGATGTTATCGCGCCGATATCACCTTGTCCATTTGCATCCCGATATCTCAATTGCACTTTAATATCGCCTGCAATGTATTGATCAGAATCAAGGGTAACCGCACTTGCCCAATCCGTAAAATGAGTACCGTCATAAGAGATACGAATCTGATTATATCCACCACCTAAAAGACCGCTGCTTGTGATTGGTGTAAATACAGGATTTGAAACATACCAGTCACCATTCTTTCCGTTCTCATCTGTAGAAATTGTATAATTCACACCTAAAACCGGCGTTTCCTTTGTAACCTTAAAATATGCACAATCATCTTTATAACATTTTACCGTATAGTTTGAGTTTTCTGCAGCATGTGCAATAACGTAACATTTATCCTGTGCGGCTTCTAAATCATTTTCTCTGGATGGCTCAATGGTATACACAATCTTACCTAATGCCTCTTTTCCGTCAGAACCAACAAATGAGCTTCCATCATCTAATACAATATCAAAATTTGATTCATCCGGATTCGGTTCACCGGCACGAATCTCACTTACCTTTGATGTTGTGTGTACGATAATTGTTCTCTTTTTAATGGTACAACCGGAAACGGATATAGTTCCTCCGCTGGCATCCAAAACATAACAGCCTGCATATTCCGCCGGAACATTCTTTAATGCACAGCCTGTAATTGTAATTGTCTTATCATTACCGGCTGAAGCCGAATCATAATGTGCTCCTGTTCTGGATACGGTAATATCCACACCATTCGGATACTTTTGATTAGTAGGAATGGTATCCGTGAAATAGGTATTTACATTTTCATTGCCATCATAGTCCTTTGTCTTCCAGTTTTCAGGAATCACAACGGAAACCGTCTGGGGAGCAATTACAATGGAAACCTTTATCGTCTCTGTAGGAATATTATTATCATCCATTACCGTGAATTTTAATTCCTGTTTTGTAGTCAAGGTTGTTGCTGTAGGACCATCTGTCTTTAAATAAATACCATCCTGATCCTGAGATACATTAATACCTACCTTCGATAAAGCAGTAACATCACCGTTATCTAATGTATATGTAAACTTACCGTTCTTATCCTTTGATGAAGACTGGTATTTGTATACTGCACGAATGGTTTCTGACTGTGCCACACCAAACTGGAAGGATAATTCCGTCGTATCTACATCAATACCAACATATGTATAGTTCGGATACAGTGTAACCGGTGTGGACTGGGACGGCTGATACATCTCATGATGTTCCGCCATAGTGATTCCGGTTCCCGGTACGCAGGTAGCAGAACCTAATGTCCATGAGGTAAAATCATAACCCGGATAATCAATTGCTCCAACCTGAGCCTGGGAATAAAATGTATCATCCGAACCATAGGTTAATGTCTGAGTTGTGTAATCCGCATCCGTAATCGTGGAATCGGTATTCTTTTTTGTACAGTATCGAATCTGATATTCTTTACCGGTCCAATTCAGGACAACCTCTCTCTTGGCTGAATTCTGTCCCACCAACTGAATCTCATATTCGCTATCGGCAGTTAACACACCGGAACCATTGTCAGATACACTTGGTGCAGCCGCATCATAGCCATATCGGTTCAAAGCTGTAAGCTTGAATGAACCTGATTTGTTATTCGCATCACCAAAAGCCGGTACATATACGGTAGCCGGAGTATCCGATACACTTCCGTTCACATTCGTATTATAAGAAATTACATCCGAAGAATCACCGGAACCGTTTGTCACAATGGTAACTTCATAATTCTCAACTTCTCTCAGACAATAAATAACCAAGGTTTTTGATGTTCCGTTATCTACAATATATGGAGAGGTGACATCCAAAGAATCAGGAACAGCCATAGAACAATTTGCATCCAGATATAAACCGGAATATTTGTAACACTGATCTCCGGAATCAATACCGTTTCTTGCAGATTCCAAATTGGCCTTTAATGTTTGCAGATTAAATTTGCTTCCATCTGCTTCCGAAGTAACCGTATATTCCGTAGACATGGGATATGCATTCTGTCCATTATAATCAACATAATCAAAAATCACCTTTAATTCAACTGCTGAAGCAGCCTGAACATCCGGTATATCTGCCGAATCATCCTGATCTTCAAAATTTTCTTCCGGAATCATATCTTCACCGGCAGCATCATCCGTTACAGTCTCAACAGGATCTATGGATGGAACAGACTCATTTGTACCGCTTTCTTCCCCACCGGTTGTATCGGCTGCTATTTCTTCTGATGAATGCATCGCCTCATCTTCTGACTGAGATACATAGGTTTCATCTGTAACCTCCGTTGCAGAAGATGTTAAAAAGCAAGACTGGGATACTAACAAAACCATAACCATAACAACCGCAACAACCCGCTTTCCGGCTCCTGTGCTCCAGTTGAAGAAATAACTGATGACACTGATTAATGCAATCAACGCCAGCACCGGATAGGTTAATATCCTGTGTTTTTTTGCAACCTTTAATAACTTATCTGTCAGTCTGTTTTTCATATCCATTCCATCACCTCATAAATAATTCAAATTACTATATATATCGACGCATTCTATGTAATATTTTAGTTCGTGCAGAGCAATCCATATATTGTTTTCAAACACATCTTATGAAAATTTATAGTTATAGACGCAAATACGCACTATTTGAAATAAGTATACCATATATAGTATAAAAAGAAAAGTTTTTTTCACAATTTATTAGGTAAATCCGATTTGAGTCTACTATATATTGGGGGGTTCTATTCTATCATGAATTCTTTTCACCTGTAACTCGCAGTTTTCTCAAGTTTATCATTGTAACCACCTTGACCAATTTTCCTTTGGGTGGTACTATGTTTTTGGTTATGTTTATATTATTTATAGTAAAACTTACCTGATAAAATAATAAAACGAGGTATACAAAAATGACAAAAACATTTAACGAATTACTTGAAAAAGTTGCGGCATGTCCAACAAAAACTGTTGCTGTTGCCGTTGCTCAGGATGACGCTGTTTTAGAGGCAGTTGCCGAAGCTAAAAAACGTGGTATTGCAAATGCAATTTTAGTCGGTGACAAAGAAAAGATTGAAGAAGTTGCAAAATCTATCAGCTTGGATTTGTCTGACTACGAAATCATCGATGTAAAAGATAACTATGAGGCTGCTCTTACAGCCGTAAAATTAGTACATGACGGAAAAGCCGATATGTACATGAAGGGATTAATCGATACAAAATCCTTCTTAAAGAGCGTATTGGACAAAGAAGTTGGTCTTCGTACAGATAAGACACTTTCTCATGTATGTATTTTTGATATCGAAGGTCATGATGGATTGTTATTCTTAAGTGATGTGGCATTTATTCCATATCCGGACTTAGAGACAAAAGCAAACATCATCCGTAACACAGTAGAAATCGCCCATGCATGTGGCATTCCAAATCCAAAGGTTGCTCCACTTGCTGCTGTTGAGGTTGTAAATCCAAAGATGCCTGTTACCGTGGATGCCGATGAGTTAACAAAGATGAACGAAAGAGGCGAGATTTCAGGATGTATCGTTGACGGTCCTCTCTCATATGACCTTGCAATTGATTCGGAAGCAGCAAAACATAAAGGTGCTACAGATCGTAAGATTGTTGGCGATGCTGACATTTTATTATTCCCTGATATTCATGCAGGTAACATTACATACAAAGCACTTGTACATAACGCAAAGGTTATTAACGGAAATATCTTAACCGGAACAAAAGCACCTGTTATTTTAACATCTCGTTCTGATGATTTTGAAACAAAGGTAAACTCAATTGCAGTTGGTGCTATCGTAGCCGAAAACTTAAAATAATTTAGGAGGATAGACAATGTCGTACAAAATTTTAATTATTAATCCGGGTTCAACCTCTACTAAGATTGGTGTGTATGAAGACGAAACACAGCTTATGGAGGAAACATTACGTCATTCAACAGAGGAAATCGCACAGTACGCTACCATTTATGACCAGAAGGATTTCCGCAAAAAAGTAATTTTAGACGTATTAAAAGAAAAAAATGTTGATTTAAACAGCATTGATGTTGTTGTTGGTCGTGGTGGTCTTTTAAAGCCAATCCCTGGCGGTACTTATGCAACTTCAGATGCATTATTAGAGGACTTAAAGATTGGAAAGCAGGGACAGCATGCTTCTAACCTTGGGGGTATCTTAGCAAAAGAAATCGCAAGTGAAATCAACGTTCCTTCTTATATCGTAGATCCTGTCGTTGTTGATGAATTACAGGATGTTGCAAGAATAACCGGACATCCAAAATTCGAAAGAATTTCCATCTTCCATGCTTTAAACCAAAAAGCTGTTGCCAAACGTTACGCTAAGGAGGTTGGCAAGAATTACGAAGACCTTAATTTAATTGTTGTTCATATGGGTGGCGGTGTATCTGTTGGTGCTCACAAAAACGGACGTGTTATCGATGTTGCAAATGCATTAGACGGAGATGGTCCTTTCTCTCCTGAACGTTCCGGTGGTCTTCCATCCGGACAGTTAGCAAAGCTTTGCTTTAGCGGAGAATATACTCAGGCAGAGGTTGCTAAGATGATTTCCGGCAACGGCGGTTTTAATGCTTACCTGGGAACAAACGATATGCGCGATGTTATCAAGCTTGCAAAAGAAGGCGATAAAAAAGCTCAATTACTAGAGGAAGCGTTCTACTATCAGTTAGAAAAAGAAGTTGGCGCTATGGCAGTTGTCTTAGGCGGAAAGGTGGATCAGATCATCTTAACAGGTGGTATTGCTTACGGTCAGGAAACCGTTGACCACATGACAAAGGCTTGCAGCTTCTTAGCACCAATTACTGTTTATCCGGGAGAGGATGAATTGTTAGCTCTTGCACAGGGTGCATTACGAGTTATGAACGGAGAAGAACCGGCAAAAGAATATTAATCAATCCTTATTGAGCTTATAAGCTTATCAAAATACCGTAATTAAAATGCAAATTTTAATTACGGTATTTTTTATACTTCGTGCAAACAGAGATAAGATACCAATATACACTCTGCAAATCTCACTCTGATCAGCAGTCTTCAAATGCACCGTGTGAGTGCGTGCTTTTTCCTCGACGCCATAACAAAAAAGCCACCCCATGTATCACTACATGAGGCAGCTCTTCTCTCGTACTTTTTTATTCGATTTAATTATTTGTTTGCAACTGCTTCTTTAATTCCCTGTGTTAACAATGGAACAATCTTGTTCAAATCGCCAACAATACCATAATCAGCAACATCAAAGATTGGAGCATCTTCGTCTTTGTTGATTGCAATAATCAAATCAGACTCTTCCATACCGGCAACGTGCTGGATTGCACCTGAAATACCGATTGCGAAGTATACATTAGGACGTACTGTCTTACCGGTCTGACCAACCTGTAATTCATTAGACATACCAAATGCTTCTACAGCTGCACGGGAACATGATACCTGTCCACCAAGTACTTCTGCTAATTCCTCTAACATAGCAAAGTTCTCTGCAGAACCAACTCCACGACCACCTGAAACTAAGATCTTAGCATCCATGATATCCTTAATGTCTGAAACAGCCTTAGAAATCTCAAGAATCTCAACATACTTATTATCAGGAGTAAATCCAGGATTGTAATTAATAACCTCTGCTTTAGCACCCTTAACAGGATCTAATTTCTGCATAACACCCGGACGAACTGTAGCCATCTGTGGACGATTGTCAGGACATGCGATTGTAGCAATTGTATTACCACCGAAAGCTGGACGAGTCATTAATAACTGATTCTTCTTCTGCTCTCTTCCCGGAATTGGGTTAATTGGGAAATCACCAATCTCAAGTAATGTACAGTCAGCAGTTAAACCTGTCTGAACTCTGGCTGAAACTGTAGGTCCTAAATCACGTCCGATTGCTGTTGCACCAACTAACATGATTTCAGGCTTATACTCATTGATAACAGATGCTAATGCATGTGCATATGGCTCTGTTCTATACTCTTTTAACTCTGGGTCATCCACTACGATAACCTTATCTGCACCGTACTCTGCAAGTTCATCTACGAGACCGGCAACGCCAGAACCGATCAAAACTGCAGTTACGTCTGTGTCTAACTTCTCAGCAAGTCTCTTACCTTCACCGATCAATTCGAAGGAGATACCGCTTAATTTATTATCTACCTGCTGTGCAAAGACATATACGCCTTTGTACTTAGCTAATTCTTCTGCGTTCATTGCGCCCATCTTATTCACCTCTTTATTAGATAATGTGCTTTGTCAATAATGCATCTACAATAATCTTTGCTGCTTCATCCGGTGAATCTGGAGTAAACTTCTCTCCAGCACCCTTACGTACCTTATCCGAAGCCTTTGCAATCTTTGTTGGAGAACCATTCAAACCAAGGTTAGAATCTTCTACATCAACAAGATCAGCTCTACCCATTGTAGTAATCTCAGCATCATATGCATCAAAAATTCCACCCGGAGTCATATAACGTGGATCATTTAATTCAGCTAAAGCTGTAATCAAACATGGCATCTTAGCCTTTAACATATGATATCCGTCATCATACTGACGCTTAACGATTACACTGTCACCATCAACCTTGATTTCTCTTGCATAAGAGATAACCGGTAATCCCAAATGCTCAGCAATCTGAGGACCAACCTGAGCTGTATCACCATCGATAGCCTGACGACCTGTAATAATCAAGTCATAATCCAATGTTCTTAATGCACCTGCAAGTGTTGTAGATGTAGCCCAAGTATCAGCACCACCTAATACACGATCTGTAACAAGGATTCCCTTGTCAGCACCCATAGCCATAGCCTCACGAAGAACTTCTTCAGCCTTTGGAAGACCCATTGTAATAACTGTAACTTCAGCATCATACTGGTCTTTTAATCTTAACGCTGCCTCTAATCCTGCCTTATCATCTGGGTTCATGATTGTAAGCATTGCAGCTCTATCTAATGTACCATCCGGGTTAAATTTAACGCCACCCTTAGTATCAGGTACCTGTTTTACACAAACAACGATTTTCACGGTAAGTACCTCCTATTATTTTAATAAATTAGCAGAAATAACCATACGCTGAACCTCTGAAGTTCCTTCGTAAATCTCTGTAATCTTAGCATCACGCATCATACGCTCAATATCGTATTCCTTAATGTAACCATAACCACCATGTAACTGTACACACTTAGTTGTTACTTCCATAGCAACCTCAGCAGCATACAACTTAGCCATAGCAGCTTCTACAGAATAAGAAACCTTAGCACCATTCTGGTACTCACCCTTCTTACATGCAGCTTTGTATACTAATAATTTAGCAGCTTCAATCTTTGTAGCAAGATCAGCCAATACAAACTGTGTATTCTGGAACTGAGCAATTGAACGTCCGAACTGTTTTCTTTCCTTTACATAGTTAATTGTTGTCTCAAGAGCACCTTCAGCAATACCAAGAGCCTGGGCAGCAATACCAATACGTCCTCCATCGAGTGTATGCATTGCGATACCAAATCCCTTACCCTTAGCACCTAATAAGTTCTCCTTTGGAATACGGCAATCTGTAAAGATTAACTCGTATGTAGAAGAACCGCAGATACCCATCTTGTTCTCTTTTGTACCGAATGTGAATCCAGGTGTACCTTTTTCAACGATAAATGCTGAAATCTCTTTCTGCATACGTCCACGTTTTTCAATCTTACCTGTAACAGCGATAACGATATAAACATCTGCTTCTTTACCGTTTGTGATAAAGCACTTAGAACCGTTCAATACCCATTCATCACCATCTAATACAGCCTTTGTCTGCTGTCCCTGAGCATCTGTACCTGCGCCTGGCTCTGTCAAACCAAAAGCACCAAGCTTTCTACCTGAAGCTAAATCAGGAATATATTTTGCTTTCTGCTCCGGTGTACCAAATGTCTGAATTGGATCTACACATAAAGATGTGTGTGCAGATACAATAACACCTGTTGTACCACAAACCTTTGACAATTCCTCAACACACATAACATATGTTAAAGGATCACAACCCTGACCTTCATACTCCTTTGGAACCGGGATTCCTAAGAAGCCTGCTTTTGCCATCTTCTCTACTGTCTCACGTGGAAATCTGTGTTCCTCATCGATTTCCTGAGCAAGTGGCTTTACTTCATTCTCGGCAAATTCCTTAAAAAGGCTCTGTGCCATCTCATGTTTCTTACTTAAAGCGAAATCCATTTTGTTTATTTCCTCCTAATTAATTTTTGCGACTTTAAAGTTTGTACAATCAAACTATAAGACCCAACTAATTACTGTGCATCAACCGGTGTCTTTGTGCGGTCTGCATTATATACATAGAAACCTTTACCGGTCTTACATCCAAGGTTACCACCACGAACCATCTTACGGATTAATGGACATGCACGGTATTTGCTATCACCGGTCTCAGCATAAAGAACATCCATAATAGCAAGACAAATATCAAGACCAACGAAATCACCTAACTCAAGAGGTCCCATTGGATGATTTGCACCAAGCTTCATTGCTGCGTCAATACCTGCAATATCAGAAACACCTTCCATCTTAATGAAAGCAGCTTCGTTAATCATTGGGATTAAGATACGGTTTACAACAAATCCTGCAGCTTCGTTAACCTGAACAGGAGTCTTACCGATTTCTTCTGAAATCTTAACGATTGTATCAACTGTCTCCTGAGGAGTATTCACACCTGCAATAACCTCAACCAATTTCATACGATCAGCAGGGTTAAAGAAATGCATACCAATCATAGGACGTGTTAATCCATTACCGATTTCAGTAATTGAAAGACTTGAAGTATTAGAAGCGAAAATACACTCTGGCTTACAAATCTTGTCCAACTCACCAAAAGTAGTCTTCTTAACATCCATATTCTCAAATGCTGCTTCAACGATTAAATCACAGTCAGCACAAAGATCTTCCTTAAGACCCGGTGTAATGCTTGCAAGAATTCCGTCAACCTTCTCCTGAGTCATTTTTCCTTTTTCAACAAGTCTTGCATATCCTTTTGCAATCTTGTCCTTACCACCTTCAGCCCACTCCTGCTTAATATCACAGAGTGCAACCTCATAACCATCAACCATAGCGAATGCCTTAGCAATACCCTGGCCCATAGTACCTGCGCCAATAACGCCAACCTTCATGTTTTTATCCTCCTAAATATATATTTTTAATAAACAAATACTTCCGGCGATGCAAAAAGCATCTGTATCGTTTATCCTGGAATCACAGAACAAACGCATATACGTTTTGTTTGTACTGCATTCCTATTTCACACATTTAGGATGGTCATAAGGCCATCCTAAATATGATAAAATCTTTTTATTTGTTCTGGAAAGGTACAACCTTTAACTTCTTTTCTTTATCCTTCTCAAGGAAGTTACCCATTCCGGCTTTCTGATCCTCTGTCTCAAAGCAATCACCGAATAATTTTTCCTCGATTACAATTGCCTGATCCATATCTACCTGTAAACCATCATTGATTGCCTTCTTACAGTTACGAACTGCAATCGGAGCCTGAGCAGCAATACCTGCAGCCATTTTCTTAGCAGCCGGAATCAACTCATCTAATGGATATACAGCATTCACAAGACCAATTCTGTATGCTTCATCTGCTTTGATGTTACGAGCTGTATAAATCATCTGTTTTGCCATTCCCGGGCTTACAAGACGTGCCAATCTCTGTGTACCACCAAATCCAGGTGTAATACCAAGACCAACCTCCGGCTGACCAAATACAGCATTTTCAGAACAAATTCTGATATCACAGCTCATAGAAATCTCACAACCGCCACCTAATGCAAATCCATTTACTGCAGCAATTACAGGAATCGGGAATGTCTCTAACTTACGGAAGACATCATTACCTTTCTTACCGAAAGCTTCACCCTCTGCCTTTGTCAAAGTTGACATCTCTCCAATATCAGCACCTGCTACAAATGATTTCTCACCGGCACCTGTTAAGATCAAAGCTCTTGTTGCATCCAAATCAACAGCATCCAATGTTGCATTCAATTCATCCAATACCTGACTGTTTAACGCATTCAATGCCTTTGGACGATTGATTGTAATCACTCCAACATATCCATCCTGTTCATATGTGATAAATTCCATATGTTTATCTCCTTTTAACTCTACTAACAAGAGAAAGACAAGTATGTCTGCCTTTCTCTGTTTTATATATCTTAATAGTAATTCCTGTCAAAAAAATTAGTCACGCTCAACGATAGTAGCACAACCCATACCACCACCGATACAAAGTGTAGCAAGACCCTTCTTAGCATCCTTCTTCTCCATCTCATGAAGTAAGGTTACAAGAATACGACAACCGGAAGCTCCTACAGGATGTCCTAATGCAATTGCACCACCGTTTGGATTTAACTGCTCATCTGTAAATCCAAGATCCATCTGTACAGCGATTGACTGTGCAGCAAATGCCTCATTTGCCTCGATGATATCAAAGTCTTCAATCTTGTAGCCTGTCTTAGCCATAACCTTCTTTGTAGCAGCTACAGGACCAACACCCATGATTGCAGGATCACATCCACCAAGTGCACCGGCAACAAATGTAGCCATAGGCTTAACACCTAACTCTTTTGCTTTCTCTTCGCTCATAACCACGATTGCAGCAGCACCATCATTAATACCTGAAGAGTTAGCAGCTGTTACAATACCATCCGGCTTAAATGCAGGACGAAGTTTTGCAATACTCTCTGCTGTTGTACCAGGACGAGGACCTTCATCTGTATCAACAATAACGGTATTCTTTTTCTGCTTAACTTCAACAGGAACAATCTCATCCTTGAATGCACCTGACTCAACAGCTGCAGCAGCCTTCTGCTGAGACTTAGCAGCAAACTCATCTAACTGCTGTCTTGTAATACCATACTTCTCGCATACGTTCTCAGCTGTAATACCCATGTGATAATCATTGAATGCATCCCATAATGCGTCATTAACCATTGTATCCTTCATTGTTGCATTGCCCATACGATAACCAAAACGAGCCTTATCCAATGCATATGGAGCCATTGACATATTCTCCATACCACCTGCAACTACGATATCTGCATCGCCTGCCATAATCATCTGAGCAGCCATGTTAACACAGTTCAAACCTGAACCACAAACAACGTTAACTGTAACAGCCGGTGTCTCAACCGGAAGACCAGCCTTGATAGATGCCTGACGTGCTACATTCTGACCAAGACCTGCCTGGATTACACAACCCATATATACATGATCAACCTGATCTGCAGGTACCCCAGCACGATTTAAAGCTTCCTTAATTACGATTGAACCTAACACTGGAGCCGGAGTTGTGCTTAAACCACCGCCCATAGTTCCGATTGCTGTACGACATGCGCCAGCTAAAACAACTTTTTTTGACATAATTATCTATCCTCCGTTTAAATTTTTGCGTTCGATAAAAGCATATAAAAAAACAGCCCATCCCCACGCAATCTGCTAACAATATATCATAATTTAAAAAAACATGCAACCGGATAACAATAATGTACATTGAAAAAAACATAACATATTAATATTTTTTTCTCGATTTTTTTTGATTTTGGGAAAAATCTCTGTTTTTCTTTTTGCCCTCCCTTTTCTTTGCCTTATTATCTATATTTTTGGGGGTAATTTTTCTTGGTTTAATCAGACAGGATTTATCAAATCCAATCAGATCATTTCTACCACATTTTAATAAGGCTTCCTTCACCAAATCATAATTTTCCGGTTTGTGATACTGGATCAAAGCCCGTTGCATCGCCTTCTCATGAGGATTATGGGGTGTATATACCCTCTCCATGGTTCTCGGATCTACCCCCGTATAATACATACAGGTTGAAATGGTAGACGGTGTCGGATAAAAATCCTGCACCTGCTCCGGCATGTATCCAAGATCCCTGATATGCTCCGCTAATGCAATCGCTTCCTTTAATCCGGAACCGGGATGGGACGACATCAGATAAGGAACCAAATACTGTTCCTTCCCAATTTTTTTGTTCATTTTATAGAATCTGTCTACAAACTGTTCATATACCCTGTTTTCAGGCTTTCCCATAAGCTTAAGCACCGGATCCGCTACATGTTCAGGTGCAACACGCAATTGTCCGCTTACATGATATTTACAAAGCTCCTCCAAGAACGTATCATTTTTATCTGCCAAAACATAATCAAACCGAATTCCGGAGCGAACAAATACTTTTTTGACTCCGGTCAAATTTCGAAGTTTCCGAAGCAACTCCACATAATCGGAATGGTCTACTTTAAGATTATTACACGGTTTCGGAAACAGACATTGTTTGTTGGGACAAACTCCCATTTTCAACTGCTTCTCACAGGATGCATGCCTGAAATTTGCAGTCGGTCCTCCCACATCATGAATATAACCCTTAAAATCCGGTTCCTTTATCATTTGCTTTGCTTCCCGAATCAAGGATTCATGACTTCTGCATTGAACAATTCTTCCCTGATGAAATGTAAGGGCACAAAAGCTACAGCCTCCAAAGCACCCACGATTACTGGTCAGAGAAAATTTTATTTCATTAATAGCCGGTACCCCGCCCTGTTTTTCATAGGAGGGATGGTAATTTCTCATATAAGGAAGTTCATATATATCATCAAATTCCTGAGTTGACAACGGCAACGCCGGAGGATTTTGGACAATATACCTGTTTTCTCCGTACTTTTCAATCAAGGGTTTTGCCACAAAAGGATCCGTATTATGATACTGGGTACAAAAGCTTTTCGCGTACAGAAGGCGATCCTTTATCATCTCATCATATGATGGTAATTCAATTCCTTCATATACATTTTCCTTTTCCCTTGTTTTGTATACCGTTCCCCTTACAAAGGTTATATCCGATACCGTCAATCCACTATCCAGAGAATCAGCAATTTCCACAATCGAGTGTTCACCCATTCCGTACATCAGCAAATCAGCTCCGCTATCCAGTAATATGGAACGCTTCAATTTATCCGACCAGTAATCATAATGTGCCAGACGGCGAAGACTTGCCTCGATTCCACCAATAATGACAGGCGTATCCTTATAGGTTCTTTTAATCAGATTACAATACACAATGGTCGCATAATCCGGACGTTTCCCCATTACGCCTCCCGGCGAATATGCATCCTCCCTTCTTCTTTTTTTCGATACGGAATAATGATTCACCATAGAATCCATATTTCCGGCAGAAACCAAAAATCCCAATCTTGGTTTTCCAAAAACACAAATACTTTTTTCATCCTTCCAATCCGGTTGGGAAATAATTGCAACCTTATATCCTCTGGATTCCAAAACTCTGCTTATGATTGCATATCCAAAGGAGGAATGATCTATATACGCATCCCCGATTACATATACAAAATCCGGCTGCTCCCACCCTAATTGTTTCATTTCATTTCTTGTCAAAGGTAAAAAACCCATAATCGCTCCATTCTACATAACAACACGAAAAAAGTGTCAAAAGAACATCTACCATTCTAAAGACACTTTTCATTCTTATGATTTTCCAGCACCTACAACTACTGCTTCCAATGCATTCGGAGAAACATTCGCACGAATACCGGTACTTTCCTCGACCAATTTATCCATGCCATAAATCAAACTTCCACCGCCACTAAGTAAAATACCCGACTCTGCTATATCAGCAATCAATTCAGGAGGTGATATCTCTAAAACATTATGGATCGTATCCAAAATCTGCGCAGTTACCTCTGCAAACGCTTCTATCGTCTCTTCAGACGAAACAATAATCCTTGCAGGAAATCCTGTTACAAGATCACGTCCCTTTACTTCCATTGTAATCGGCTCTTCCCTCGGAAAAACCGTACCGATTGTCATCTTGATTTTTTCAGCTGTCGGCTCTCCAATCAAAAGATTATAGGTTCGCCGGATATATTTGATAATTGCATCATTATAATCATCACCTGCTATCTTGAGAGAGTTGCTTTCAACAATACCACCCAAAGAGATAACCGCAACATCTGTTGTTCCACCACCGATATCTACGATCATATTTCCTCTCGGAAGTGCAATATCAATCCCTGCACCAATTGCTGCCGCAATCGGTTCTTCCATAATATCAACATGCTTTGCACCGGAATGATACAAGGCATCTTCAACACCTCTACGCTCTAATTCCGTTACACCACTTGGTACACAAACACAAACCCGGGGTCTGCTTAACATACGTTTTTTCTGCATCGTAGCCTCTATAAATGTTTTAAGCATTCGTTCCGTTACCGTATAATCAGAAATTACGCCCTGCTTCAAAGGACGAATCACTTCAATGTAATCCGGCTCTTTCCCCATCATCTGTTTTGCTTTATTACCAATTGCAATTAATTTTTTTGATTTTTTTTCAAATGCAACAACCGAGGGCTGGTTAATTACAATTCCTTTTCCCTTTACATAAACCAACACATTTGCGGTTCCCAAATCTATTCCAATGTCCATATCAAACATATTCTTTCGTCCTCCAAATCAAACACCATCTATGAAAACCGATTAAAACACCGGCAAATTCGTAAAATAACACATTCATATTCATTACTTCAAACAAACTCAATATATATACTACCAAAAAATCAAAAAAAAACAATTACTTTTTTTCATCTTCATAAAAAAGAGGAAAGATTTACAAATCTCTCCTCTTTTAAAACCAAATTTTAAAAATCAGCTGCAGTTAACCTATGATCCTGATCACCGGAACTCATTTCTCTGTTGTGTGCTTTTGTAATCGCATTATCAACAATTTTCAAAACTCTGTCCAGATTACCGCTTTCAACTTCCTGCATTCTTCTTCTTAACTGATTCTCTGCGTCTGCATCACACGGATAACCCGACTGCTTTGCATGTTCTTTTGCAACAGAAAATACATCCATATCTGTAATTCTATGTGCCTGAATCAAATGCTTAAACTGAGTTGATATAACTGCATTATCTTTAAACAGCTTTGACAAAGTATCAATCTGTCCTGTCATAATGACAACAACATCATTAGCCGGATTGCTTACTATCTGGAAGATTTCATCCAGTTTTTCTGTGGAAATAACACCCGCATTTTCAACAACTAAGCATCCACCCTGTAATTTGCTGATTGCATCACTAATATTTGCTCTGTTTAATGCTGCAGCTTTTATTTTAGCAATTGTCTTTGTCTTACAAATCCCCAACGCATGAAAACTTCTTGCAAAATCTTCTGCAATGGTCGTCGTTCCGAATCCATACTGTCCAAGTATTACTACATTACGTGGTTCTGACGGATTGTCATTTATATATCGAATTGTCTCAACAATCTGATCATTAATAGAATTTACAGTTAAATATTTTCCAAGATACTGTTCTGCTCCCATCGGAAGAACTACAGATGCCGTGCTCTCAGCAACTCTTTTAGCTTCCTCTGCTTTCCGTCTTGCTTCTTCCTCTGCCTTACGTCTTGCTTCTTCTTCCGCCTTACGTGCTGCTTCTTCTTCCGCCTTATGTCTTGCTTCTTCTTCCGCCTTACGTGCTGCTTCTTCTTCCGCTTTCCGTCTTGCTTCCTCTTCCGCTTTCC
This sequence comes from uncultured Lachnospiraceae bacterium, assembly GCA_934294885.1. Taxonomy (GTDB): domain Bacteria; phylum Bacillota; class Clostridia; order Lachnospirales; family Lachnospiraceae; genus CAG-590. The sequence goes on from CAKRAK010000019.1 coordinate 43,765, forward strand.
GTTTTGCTTCTTCCTCTGCCTTACGTCTTGCTTCCTCTTCCGCTTTCCGTTTTGCTTCTTCCTCTGCCTTACGTCTTGCTTCCTCTTCCGCTTTCCGCCTTGCTTCCTCTTCCGCTTTTCGTGCTGCTTCTTCTGCCGCTTTCCGTCTCGCTTCTTCCTCTGCCTTACGTCTTGCTTCTTCCTCTGCCTTACGTCTTGCTTCCTCTTCCGCTTTTCGTCTTGCTTCCTCTTCCGCTTTTCGTGCTGCTTCTTCTGCCGCTTTCCGTCTCGCTTCTTCCTCTGCCTTACGTCTTGCTTCTTCCTCTGCCTTACGTCTTGCTTCCTCTTCCGCTTTCCGTCTTGCTTCTTCTTCCGCCTTACGTGCCGCTTCTTCCTCTGCTTTCCGTCTTGCTTCTTCCTCTGCCTTACGTCTTGCTTCCTCTTCCGCTTTTCGTCTTGCTTCTTCTTCCGCCTTACGTGCTGCTTCTTCTTCCGCTTTCCGTCTTGCTTCTTCCTCTGCCTTACGTCTTGCTTCCTCTTCCGCTTTTCGTCTTGCTTCTTCTTCCGCCTTACGTGCTGCTTCTTCTTCCGCTTTTCGTCTTGCTTCTTCCTCTGCCTTCCGTCTTGCTTCTTCTTCCGCTTTTCGTCTTGCTTCTTCTTCCGCCTTACGTGCCGCTTCTTCCTCTGCTTTCCGTCTTGCTTCTTCTTCCGCTTTCCGTCTTGCTTCTTCTTCCGCTTTCCGTCTTGCTTCCTCTTCCGCTTTTCGTCTTGCTTCTTCTTCCGCCTTACGTGCCGCTTCTTCTTCCGCTTTCCGTCTTGCTTCTTCTTCCGCTTTACGTCTTGCTTCTTCTTCCGCTTTTCGTGCCGCTTCTTCCTCTGAATGTCCTCCGGATGTAAACGAAATAATATCATCATCATCGTCGTCGTCATCAAAATCAATATTGTATGCACTATGGACATCATTGTTTTCAGATGGACGTTTTCTTACCGGAACAACATTAATAGTCTCTCCAAATGACTTATTCTCTTCTTTGTAAGGAGCAGAAACCTTCTGTGCATGAACATCGGTCTCAACCCAGCTTGGTGCATCATCCTCACCTGCATTATCCTCACTCCAACCTGACCCATCATCTACAACAATTGTATTTGAATCTCCCACAACCATTGTTGGTGTATGTGGTTTTGGTACAGTTGTTTTAATTTTAGGGATTTCCTCCTCTGGTTGTGAATCATCTTTTTTCACCTCAGGTTGCGGAGCTACACCTTGCTTCGTATCATTTTCTACTGCTGCATTAATCGCATTGGAATCCAACGTAATAGTTTTTTCTTCTGTTTTTGTTTCCTGTTTAGGAGCGACTGCAGTAATATCAATTCCCAATCCTCCGCTTATGGAACCATTCAATGTTTGTTTTCCTGCATTTGGATTAGATAATGTAGGACCTCCTGCATTCAAATTAGACAAGCTTGGTCCTTCGCCTGATAATCCTCCTGTCACACCACCGGAAATTCCTTCAATCGGACCATCCGCACTATTGATAACCCCACCTGTGGTCTGGTCGTCTTTTTCAGGAATAATTCCGGCATTTTTCATTTTTCTTTTTTCTTCAAGCTTTGCCATCTCTTCAGGAGAAATGGTTCTAAACTTCGGTTTATTATCACTTGATGATTTTTTTGCTTTATTTGATGAAGCATTTTTCAGCTCAGCCTGTTTGGCAGCCTCTTCTTTTGCCGCTTTTTCTTTTTCCACCTGAGCTTTAATTGCCGCAATCAAAGCTTCTGTTTGATCCATCTTTTTTTTCTGCACCCGCCTTTCTTCTGCAATTTTTGCTTCTTCCTCTGCTCTAAAACGAGCTCTTTGATCCTCCGATGCTTTTAATCTTGCTAATTGTTCTTCGTGATTCGATGCCATACCGGAATAATGATTCCTCCCCGCTAACGCCATTATACTCTCCTTTCACAATCAGCATATAATTCATTCAAAATCAAACAACTGGTTTTATTATATCATTTTGCTTCCTTCAGTGCCAATAACTTTTTTTCCATTGAATCAGAAATGACAATTCTCATTCTAAGTTCAACTCGTGCTCTCTTAGCCTTTTCTGAAGGTGTCTCTATATCAAAAGATAACTGTTGTCCAATCACAGTTTCTTCTGTTTCGCCTGTATATGTCGGTTCGTCTGTATCGGAGATCTCTTCCGGTTCCGGCTTTTCAACTTCTGTCTCAGCTGTATATGCAGCCTCTGTTCTTTCAACCTCGACCTTAGCAGTATCGGTTTCTGTCTCGGCTTCGTATACAGATTCTTCCGGTTCGTCTGTATCGGAGACCTCTTCCGAATCCGGCTTTTCAACTTCCGTCTCAGCTGTATATGCAGCCTCTGTTCTTTCAACCTCAGTCTTAGCAGAATCGGTTTCTGTCTCGGCTTCGTATACAGATTCTTCCGGCTCGTCTATATCGAAAATATCTTCCGGTTCGTCTGTATCGGAAACCTCTTCCGGTTCCGGCTTTTCAACTTCCGTCACAGCTGTATATGCAGCCTCATCAGATTCCGAAGTCAGAGGTTCTTCCTGTGAATCAGATTCCACTGCACACTCTACCGATTCAAAGCCACCATCCACAATGGAAATAATCGAATCATCAAGCAACTGATTTCTATGTGTCCATTCATCCGACTGCACATAATCATCCATAGGTACAATCTCGTCCGGAATCAGATCATCAAAAGAAAGAATCGGTTTCTCCGTGTAAATATCCTCAACCTTATATACATCAGAATTATAATCCTGTCTTACATAAACAAACTTTTCTTCCGGCTCATTTGCCTTTACATCATAAGATTCTATTTCAAAACCATGATTGTTATAGCTGTCTTTCGTTTCAAAGCCTAAAGAATTCTCATCATTATAATATTCCTTATTATCAATCATCTGATGTAACATCTGTGCAGTATCCGGAATATGCTCTTCCATCGTCTCATCCACATCAGAATGAACAATCGATATAAATCCAAGAGAATCCACAACCGGGTCTTCCTTGACATACATCTCTATGAATTGGTTTTTCAAAACTGAATAAGAAGAATCTTCTTCGGATTCCTTTGCGTTCTTTCCGCGTTTTTTCTTTTCGCGTTTCTCTTCCTCTAACTTAACAGCCGCCTCTAAAGCCTCTAACTCCAAGCGTTCCTGTTCTTCTTTTCGTAATTCAATATCCGCAATCTCATCCGCTGACATTGCCTCAATGGAATCAGGAACCAACGAATCCAACTCTTCGTTCATAACCACCTGACCAACTGTTTGTTTCGGTGGTTCCAGAACATCCTCAATGATACCATCCACTATCATTTCTGTTTCCGGTACAAAGGTTTTTTGCTCCGGCGAATCCATTACGGTCTTTGCACCTACGGCTTCACCAATAACATCTGATGCTCGTTTTACATTGTCTGAAACCCTGCTTGTAACAGCCTTTACCTGAACCTTTGCCTTTGTGGTATCAATATTCTTAACTGCATCCGCAAGCTGCTTTGCAGACTCTTTTATCGCTTCCGAATCTAATTTTTTGGATAAAAGTTTATCAAGGGCGGTTTCTCTGTCCTTTTTAATCCGTTCCTCTTCACTTAATTCAGGTTTCTCAGCAGCTTCATCCGTCTGTTCCGTCTCAGAAGCTTCCATGGACTGATTCTCTTTGTCCGTATCTTCAGCTTCCGGCTTATCCGTAGAAACATCCTCTGTTTTCTCTGACACCTCCACTGTTTTGGATTCCTCTTCCGATGTTCCTTCCTTCTGTTCTTGAATATCTTTTTCAGATTCCGAATTTCCGATATGAGCCTCTGAAGATGTATCCTCCGTATCAATTTTAGAAGAAGTCGAATCAACAGCATCCGCTTCAACCGATATTCCGGCTTTATCCTCTGAGGATGTTTCCTCCTGTTCAGATAAAGCATTCTTTTTCAACCGTATCTTTTTCTTCGGTTTTTTTTCTTTTACAGGCTTTGCATCAATGCCATCCTTATCCTCAACCTCAACAACAATCCTTGCCTCCGGCGGATACATTTCAAGAAAATCCTTTTCCAAAAGTTTCTTCTCTAATTCTATCAGATCACCGTAGACTTCCACATCATCCTCTTTTTCAGAGTCCGGATAAACATAAAACTCTTCATCTACATTCAATTTGTCATCAATATACGCAATAACACGATCCACATAAACAGAATCTTTAAAATTCTCTAATATGAATCGGCTCTCATCCAAAGCTTTATCTTTTCGATCCATCTTGTCATAAAGCAAAACCGCTTCATAATTCCAATGATCCTCCGGCATACGTTCTAAAATTGGAATCAGAATCGATGCCAGCTCTTTAATATCAGCTCCATTTGCCTTTTTTATAACATATTCAACAAAATCCTTTTGGGTATCTTCCGGTCCGACATAGAAATTGTACTCTTCATAATATTTGTTTGCCAGAGAAAAATACCCAAGCTCCAAATAAAGTTGAATCAATTCTGAAATAATTCGAGTTCCCTGCGGAGACATCTGATGTGCGTTTAACAAGACACGCCTGCAATCATAATATCGTTTGTTTTTTCGAAAAATCTCACCACTAATTCTCAAAAACTGTGGATTAATTGAGCGATTCAAATCCTGGGTATCTAAAATTTCCAGTGCTTCAGCATATCTTTTTTCTTCTGCCAGCTCTTTAATTTGATTAATACTAGATATACTAATTCCTTTACTCACAAACTTCACCTCATAAAATCAACTCTTTTCAGTTTATCATACCCCTTTATAATTTACAACCAAAAAGAGATTTGTCCATTATGGCATATCCAAGACTTCAGATATTGTACAAATCAAAGAAGAAGTCCCAAATATCCGATATCCATATATGAACGAAAGGAAAGTGCCCGGCTCATCATCGAAACCAGCCACTTTCCGGTCAGTGTTCATTAATCCTCAAACACTTTAAGAATCTTCTCTAATACTGTCTCTGTCATATCACCACGGGTCTTTTCATACTGAAGACCAGACTCCATAATCTCAAGCAATTCCATACGGTACTTCGCATCAATCGCACCCTGCTTAATGTATTCCATCAAAACATCCTTCATGGCAGATACATTTGGAAGGCCTTTCATGCGGTCACACATAGCCTCATAATTAAATCCAATGTTTGTCTTAAGAACATCCTCTTTTCTGCCACAAATCGCACACTCTTCATCGCCACCTGCATTAATGTAACCACAGTTACATAACCATGTGCTACCGTCTGATTTGTACCGTTCAACTGCATCGATTCCTCGTTTGTTCTTGAGGTTTTCAAACTGCTTTGAGGATAAAGTAACATCTATCGGATCTGCATCCGGAGCAAACACTCCCTTAGATGTAACATACTTCTTAACATATACTTTTGCATCCTTAATCAATGGAATATCCTTCATCGGCAACTTGCATTCAACAAAATCAGCTACAAGCTTTGTAACATTGTTCCGTTCAAATACAAAATCAATACCCTGTAACACTAATTTCTCTTCATAGAAGTTTGTTAATTCTATATCACAACGAACTGCCTTAATCTCATCCTGATTGTAGTTGTAGAAAATCGGTGCAACCTTCACATTATTATCTTCACCAACCAAATGAACCTGAACAGGTCTTGGCATAAGCATATTATAATAATTAGAAACATAAATCTCTGATGAAACTACTTTATGTATCGCAGCTTTTTTCTTAATTATAACAGCAGTTCCGGTTGCTACCGTTCCTACTGTACTGGATGATAAACCGGTGGAATCCAATTCAACACCCAAAATAGCATTTGCCCCCTGTCTCTTTGCTACCTTAACCAAATTCTCCAAAGCTGTTGCACTTGCACTTTCCAGCTTACTGGTAAATGCTGTACTATCCTGAGCTGACCATTCAGCTATACTTGAAGATACATCCTTAATGAAATTAGAACTTACAGCAATCTGTCCGCTGATAAACCCTAAATATTCAACTACCTCATAGCCCTCGAAGCTATTACCTGATGTTAACATAATGTCTGCCATATTCATATCCTCCCAAAAAAAGTAAATGTAATAGTGAAAATCAAAAACGCAAATGATTCGTTTTCCCTCTCCATACTCTACACATATGTCAGTATTATACCACAATTTAGTGTTTTCTCAACTACATTTTATATAATTTGTAGTTTTTTTCATATTTTTTTGTGTATTTTTCACTAAAAAAGAAAAAAGGTATTATCTTTTTCCGTTTTTGATATACTATTGTAAGGAATTCACAATACAATTTATGAAAAATAACATAATTTTTCAGAAAGGATATCTTATGATAATAGATTTTCATACGCATATATTTCCGGAACATATTGCAAAGGATGCCATACACAAATTGGAACAGGAAAGTCATAACACCGCAGAAGGAACCGGAACATTAACAGGTCTGAAAAAAGATATGGAAAAATTTAATGTGGACTATAGCGTCATTTTACCTGTTATGACAAAGCCATCTCAGTTCGATTCACTCAACGAATACGCAAAAAACATCAACTGTAAAGACGGTATTCTTTCCTTTGGCGGAATCCATCCGGACTGTGAAGATATAAAAGAAAAGCTTATCTACATCAAAGGGCTTGGATTAAAGGGAGTCAAGCTCCATCCGGACTATCAGGGACCGACCTATATTGATGATGAACGTTATATACGCATTATCAGAGAATGTCTCAAATTGGATTTATGTGTCGTCATTCACGCAGGATTAGATGTTGGCAGACCGATTCCCATTCACTGTCCTCCGGACAAGACTTACCTGATGTTAAAGGAAGTATTAAAGGATTGTCATAAAGATTCCAAAATTATATTGGCTCATATGGGTGGTATGCTTCAATGGGAACTTGTAGAAAGATTATTAGTGGGACAAAACGTATATTTTGATCTGGCTTACTGTAATCGGCTGGGAGATAAAACACAAATGACTCGAATCATTAAAAATCATGGTGCCGATAAAATTCTGTATGGAACGGATTATCCATGGATACGGCAGAATGAAATGACAGATTATATCGAAGGACTTCCAATTACCCAAGAAGAAAAAGAACTGATTATGTATAAAAATGCAACCCGTCTTCTGGAGCTTCCATATTGAAAAATTGAGCAGGCCGGATGCCTGCTCAATCTGTGAATTTTAATTCTCTTCTTATATTTGCTTCGGAGCTTTGTTTTCATAGCGGTAAAAATAATATTCCAGATCAAAATAAGTTTGCTCATCGCTATCGCCGGTTACGACCCAGTTCTCCTTTTCATCTAAATTAGGGAAAAATGCATCCGCTTCATAACTGTAGTCAATTTTGGTTACATGAGCAACATCACAATATTCGTACAACATTTCATATACACTCTGACCACCAATAACAAATATGTCGTCAGAATCATACTTTTTCAATTCCTCCAACAATTCTTCCTTTGAATGAACGATAACTGCATCTCCTGCCTCAAAGGATTCATCATGGGTTAGAATAATATTTTTTCTTCCCTTTAACGGCATTCCATTAGGGAATCCTGCCAATGTTTTTCTTCCTAATACAACAACATGTCCCATGGTTGTATTTCTGAAAAATTTCTGATCCTCCGGAATCCGTACCAAAAGCTTATCGCGATTACCAATCGCCCAATTATTATCCACTGCTACAATTAACTGCATTCTGTCCTCCTTTTAAACATCATCACCTAACAGGCAATTGCAAAACGCTTTTCCTCTTCAACTTGTAAAAATTTAATATAGATATAACTCAGGCACGCTTGCGCTTCATCCGCACGCAGCGGTACTAAATTCGGAATACGCTAACGCTTTTCCTCGTTAAGTACCGGCGTGCTGCAAGATCCTGCTTATATATCATATTAAATTTTCACAATTAATGTCGATTATTGAGCGTTTCGCAAACGCCTAATCATCAAATATACCTTTACGAAATGCTGCTATTCTCATATTGCGATGGGAATATCCTTAATCTGAGGTCCTGCCTCATAATCCGTAATCGTAATATCATCCGTTGTAAACTGATAAAAATCTTTAATTTCCGGATTCAGAGAAAATTTAGGAGCCGGATAAGTCGGTCTTTGAATCAGTTCCTTAACCAAATCAATATGTCTGTCATATATATGAGCATCTGCGATTACATGAACCAGATCTCCTGCTTCCATATCACATACCTGTGCTAACATATAAACCAAAACTGCATATTGAACCACATTCCAGTTGTTAGCAGCCAATATATCCTGGGAACGCTGATTCAAAATTGCATTCAATGTCAACTTGTCGTGTCCCGGTTTTTGTGTCACATTAAAGGTAACACTATATGCACATGGATATAAATTCATCTCGTGAAGATCCTGATGGACATATATATTGGTCATAATTCTTCTGCTGTATGGATTATTCTTCAAATCATAAATAACACGGTCAACCTGATCCATCATCCCTTCCTTGTACTGGTGCTTTACTCCCATCTGATAACCATACGCCTTGCCAATAGAACCGTTTTCATCAGCCCATTCATCCCACACATGACTCTTTAAATCATGAATATTGTTGGATTTTTTCTGCCAAATCCAAAGCATCTCATCTACCGCAGATTTCACATAGGTCTTTCGTAATGTCAATGCAGGAAATTCCTTTGACAGGTCGTACCGGTTTACAACACCAAACTGCTTAATGGTATAAGCACTTGTTCCATCCGGCCACTTTGGTCGAACCTTTTCCCCTTCTGTACTGTAGCCATTCTCTATAATATCCTTGCACATATTAATAAACAAATCATCTGCGTAACTCATACTTTTACTCCTAATTCTAACCTCAGTTAAATTTAACCAAAGAAATAGTCAGTAGACAGAACCACTGACTATATCATGCAACCGTATCTACTTTATTACCTCTTGTCGCTTCTGCTTCAAAGGCCTTCTGATTCCTGCTATAGGGATCATCCTTATATGTTCTCATCATCGTCCGCGTTGTTCCTCCGGCAATATAAGAACGTCCACATTCCGGACAAATTGCCGTCTTTAAAGAAACAGAAGCCGAAATCAGTTCCTTTCCGGGCTTAGACCCTTCCGCAACAGCATTGGCCACATGTTCCTTTTCATGACTCATTACCTTACCATAAGATTCCTCCGGGGAAATTCTCCCCGGAGTCTTGAAGGAAACCATCTCATCCGAGCCATCCTGATAACGACGATTCTTGCAGGTCTGACATTCTATCGGCTTCACCTTAGAAGCACTGTCTACTGTATTATCAGCATTGACCGGTGTAACCTGATTCACATTTGAAATTGGAATAATATAACGATTACTTGCTCCAACCGGATTCAATCCCATAATGTCATCCCCCCTTCTGCATAATTAAGGATATTATAATGCTTACATTTTAAATTCGTCAAGTCTTCTCTTCTCTACTTCGTCAGCTTCTTTGCCTGTACCCCACTATACTTGCCACAAACCTTCTTTCCGGCAGAATCTACCTTGTAAGCTCTGACACGTACATAATATGTGGTACCCTTCTTAAGTTTATAGATATTCTTCTTAAGAGTTGTGCTGCTGACAGTCTTTGCATTCTTCATGTTTTTATTTGTAGAATACTGAATCAAATATCCGTCTGCACCCTTTACTGCCTTGCAGGTTACCGTTAATCGTCCTGCTGCATAATTGCCAAGGGTCGGTTTTCCCGGAGTAGAGACTGATACTTTTCTCCATTGAGCATAAAGAACAACTACTTTTCCGCTTGTTGTGGTTAAGTTCTTTACATTACTCTGATTCTTATAAGCAGTTCCCTTTCCGTCTTTTCTGGTATTCCAGCCTGTAAATGTATAGCCCGGTTTTTGAAAGCCGCTTGCCGGCAAACGATAGTTTCTGCCATACTTCGGATATACACGCTTCATAGAACCGGATTTTGCCGTATTTTTATCAAAATGGATGGTATAAGAAATTGGCTTCCACTTTGCATATAAGGTTACATCTTCATTTGTAACAGATACAACAGCTTCCGATGTAAATGCACTATCCATATACCAGCCACCAAAAGTAAATCCTTCCTTTGTTGGCTCCTGCAAGGTAATCGTTTCATCCCTCTTATATTCTGTCGGATTATCCGGGTGATTCGTTCCACCGTTTAATTCATATGCAATCGTAAAAGTATCCTGCTGTGACGGATTTCTGTCATATGAACTGGTAATTCTGTCATAAAATGCATACACATTCTGATTATGTAATGAAAACCATAAAGCATTATCCTTTGCTGCAAGCTTCTGTGCTGCAACCCGATTATTCGGCATGGTACCCTTGTATTCGCAGATTTTTTCCATGGTGTCTGCATCACAACATAAATCCTTTAATACTTTTTGTGCAATTTCATCGTCCTTACAGCCTGTAGATGCAAGATAATAGGTTCCGCCCCACGTATATGAGAATGGTCCCTGACAAAAATTAACTTTATCGAAATTTCCCCTTCCTTCATAAACACCAGAAAACCATGTACAGGCATTATATGCAAAAACATTGCTGGTATCACTCATATCAGCAATCCACTGATCAGACCACATAGTTGTTCCATGAGTATATCCGTTTTCATCCAGTTTCTTTCCAAATTCATTAGCAGCTAGTTTTTCCTCGTCGGTTTCAACTCGGTAATTAATGGAACTTTTTTCCGGATTACTTTTATCGTAATAAAAGTTATCGGAGAAAGCATAGTACCCCGCAGCTTTTAATTTCTTCGCTGACTCCAAAAATTTTTCAGGGGTGTTCAATAACTGTTCTACTTCATCAGGATCTGAAGTTCCAAAAACTTCTTTTGCAATATCTGCCCGATAAATCAAGTTACCGGTTGTCACAAAAGGTGTTAATGCCTTTAATTTTCCATTATATGTTCCTTTTCTTACTGTATAGGAATATGCATTTTTATAATCATCCTCTGTAATACCAATCTCATTCGTATTGGCAAAATTGTCAGATAAAAGTAAAGGATCTAATATAGAAATATCGGCAGCTGCAATTATCTTATGATTCTTAGCACATGATATCAGTTCCTGTGTATAGGCATTATCAGAACCTCCATAATTTGCATTTATAATTTGTACTTTATCTTTTAAGTCAGGATCCACTTCTATCATTTTGCTATAGTAAGATGCACTATCATCATCCCAACAAATAAGATAAACGTAATCTTCATCCGGATTATTTTTTATGATAACATGAAAATTTATAAGTTTACGGTTATTGTATTTGTCTTGTACTCTACATGAATAATCTGTGTTCTCCGATGGGGAAACTTCCAGTGTATTCGTATCTCCATCTATTATTTCATCGCCTTTCATCCACTGATAAGTTAACGCTCCCTCTGTACAACTGGCATTTACTTTTAAGACGGCTTTTTCTCCAGATTGAATTGTGATAAGTGTTTCTTCTCCGGAACATGTTAAATCATTCTCGATTGTTACATTTATAAAAGCAAAAGTTTCATTACCAAAATCATCACGAACCTCACAGCAATACTCTGCACCTGCTGTTACATGATCTACAAAAAGTGTATTTTTTGTTTCACCATCAAGTGTGGAATAGGAATAACCATTGTCAGTTGATATTGACCACTGATAATGCAATTCACCATCCCGGCAGGATGCATTTACTGTTAATGTTACAGAGTCATTTGGTTCCACAGGTATAGCAGAATCATATGATACGGAAAAGGCATTTTCTCTTGGTTCTGTTTTTTTGTATGTAACAGATTTCTCAAGATTTTTATGCATTACCTTCACAAGTGTTCCATCTTCATCTTCCCATAGCACATCAACAGGTAGCTCAATATTATCCGGAATATTATAAGGCGACTTGATTTCTGTTAAAGCAAAACAACCAGAAAACATATTTTCAACGCCCGAAAAAGATAAACTATCACTGATTATAATATCACAAATACTTTCTGCATTAAAACTACTGATATCTAAATATGATAATGCTTGACACCAATAAAACATATACGATACATGCATAACCTTTGAAGTATCAAAATTCTTCAAAGTCAAAGATGTTAATGATTCACACCAACCAAACATATAAGACATATCTGTGACTTTTGATGTATTAAAATTACTTACATTCAAAGTTGTTAATGACTTACAGCCATAAAACATATATTGCATAGTCGTAACATTACTAGTGTTGAATTTCCCTAAATCTAATTCAGTTAATGATTCACATCCAGCAAACATATAGGACATATCTGTAACTTTGGATGTATCAAAATTACTTACATCTAGAATTGTTAATGATTTACATCCGTTAAACATTCCCCACATATCAGTAACGTTGCCAGTATCAAATTTACTCACATCTATACTGTTTAAAACTGAACATTCATAAAACATAGATGAAAGACTTCCTTCACCGCTACCCTCGATTATTACATTCTTGATATCTGTTCTTTTATCGCTCCATGGCCATCCTGAATCTGGTTTTGTTATCGTACCACTGACCTTTAATAATCCATCTTCATCTAAAGACCATGAAAATGTAGTTTCCGGTGTACCCTCCTCGGATACATCAAATACTTCCTCCTCCAAAAAATCAGTAGTATTCTCGTCTGTTGGAATCTCACTATTTGGTGAAACTTCTGTAGATGCTGCTTCTGAAGAAGTTGTTGTAGTATTTTCGTATTCTGTAGCATTCACAGTTGAATAACCAACATTTGAAAACAATGATGCTGTCATTGACAACAGCATTAATCCTGCAAGAATCTTTCTCCTCATCTCGTACCCTCCTTATAATTATAAAATAAATAGACATTTGCGAAACGCTTTTTTCTCTTTATAGTTTGTGCAAATTTAATATATATAACGCAGGCACGTTCTCGCTTCATCCGCACACAGCGGTACTAAACTTGGGATGCGCTAACGCTTTCCCTCGTTAAGTACCGGTGTGCTACAAGAGCCTGCTTATATATATTATTAAATTTCGCACAAACCAATGTAGGTTACTGAGCGTTTCGCTATCACCTAATAAAATAAAGTTTCTTGTCCAATACTAAACTGTATTATAGCAAAGAATATAGCCCCAAAATCAAATCATGCAAAACTGGACATAAATCATGCATAATTTATTATTTAAATAAATTTTGCAGACATATCATTAATATGCGGACGAAAAATCATCCGTGGTTAAAATCCCCCCGCCTCCAAATCAACGTGTTTCCGCCCAACAAATTACACTTATTTACATTGATACCTCTTTTATTACATAATGTTGGAATAAGTATATTGACATATATCAATTATAATATTCTGCATAATTACGTCAAGAATCTTGACATATCGTATTTACGCGCAAAAGATGTTGAAGCATGTATAACGAAGAATAGCTTATGTGAAAATATATAAATTGTTAAAAAAAGACAATTTCATAATGTCATGCAATAATTCATGACATAGAAATTGTCTCTTTATAAAGAAAAGGTTCATTCTGTTTTTTATATTCTTAGATACCTGATAGCTCCATCTACAGCTCCAACACCTTGCGGACATATTCCTCATCCTTATCTACCAATTCGGCTATTTCGGAGATACCCATTCCTTTTTTATACATATTCGTAATGATTTCTTTTGAATTCAGTTCAATTCCTCGTTCGATTCCCAATTCAATTCCTTCCTGCTTTGCATCTTCATATAAGGCCTCACCTAAATTACACATTCTGTTTACCTCCTGTTCCGT